>JBEKAY010000015.1:0-71120 GCA_050015675.1 Bacteroidota bacterium
ATCAATTCTTGAGGATCGGAGATGTCGGCCGGCGTGATCTTGTTCATCACTTCGGCTGCCGTGTAGCCCAGCATGCGTTCCGCGCCAACGTTGAAAATCTGAATGACGCCCTTCGCATCAGTAGCAATGCTCGAGAAATTGGCGCTGTTAAAAATCGCGCTCTGTAGAGCTCCCGCCTTGAGCAGCGCCTCTTCCGCCTGCTTGCGAGCAGTGTTGTCGGTGCCGATCAGCAGGTAGCCGATAATTGCGTTTTGATCGTCGCGTAGTGCCGTGACCGATACGACAGCCGGGAAGCGGCTACCATCCTTGCGGATGTAAGTCAATTCGTAAATGTCTTCGATGCCGCGTGAGGCTTTGAACACCAGCGCCTCGAAGCCCGGCGTGATTTGTGTAGAGAGTTCAACGCTCAACGCCTTGGCACGCGCAATCACTTCTTGCGGATCGGAGATGTCGGCGGGCGTGATCTTGTTCATCACTTCGGTAGCCGTATAGCCTAGCATGCGTTCTGCGCCAACGTTGAAGATCTGAATAACACCTTTCGCGTCAGTGGCAATGCTCGAGAAGTTGGCGCTGTTGAAAATCGCGCTCTGCAGCGCCCCCGCCTTGAGCAACGCCTCTTCCGCCTGCTTGCGTGCGGTATTGTCGGTTCCGATCAGCAGATAGCCAATGATCCCTTCCCGCTCGTCGCGCAGTGCCGTGACCGACACGATGGCCGGAAAGCGGCTGCCATCCTTGCGGATATAGGTCAGTTCGTAGATGTCCTCGATGCCGCGCGATGCTTTGAATACCAGCGCCTCGAAGCCCGGCGTAATCGGCGTGGAGAGTTCGACACTCAACGCCTTGGCACGCACAATTACTTCCTGCGGATCAGAAATGTCGGCCGGCGTGATCTTATTCATCACGTCAGCGGCTGCGTATCCCAGCATCCGCTCAGCGCCAACATTGAAAATTTGAATAACACCCTTCGCGTCAGTGGCAATGCTCGAGAAATTGGCGCTATTGAAAATCGCGCTCTGCAGAGCTCCCGCCTTGAGCAGCGCCTCTTCCGCCTGCTTGCGAGCAGTGTTGTCGGTGCCAATCAGCAGATAGCCGATGATCCCATCCTGCTCGTCGCGCAGCGCTGTGACCGACACGATGGCTGGAAAGCGGCTGCCATCCTTTCGGATATAGGTCAACTCGTAGATGTCCTCGATGCCGCGTGAGGCTTTGAACACCAACGCTTCGAAGCCCGGCGTGATCGGTGTGGAGAGCTCGACGCTCAACGCCTTGGCACGCACAATTACTTCTTGCGGATCGGAGATGTCAGCCGGTGTGATCTTGTTCATCACGTCGGCGGCTGTGTAGCCCAGCATGCGTTCCGCACCGACGTTGAAGATTTGAATGACGCCCTTCTCGTCGGTAGCAATACTCGAGAAGTTGGCGCTGTTGAGAATCGCGTTCTGCAATGCCCCCGCCTTGAGCACAGCCTCTTTGCTTTGAACTTCAATAATGACCTTCGCCGCGCCGGCAGCGAGACGTTCGGCTTTTTTGGGAAATAGCAGTGGTGTTTTCATAGGTTTAATTCCTTTAGTGTTAAAATCTTCTATTGTCTCTTTCTTGATTAAAGCGGCCGAAGGTTGTGCGGCAGGTGAACCGGTGTTGTCTTGTTTTACCGTTGTTATCCTCCATCCATACCAAGTATTTCCTTTTCTATCTGTGAGAATATCATGTCCGTGGTCTCAACACAGCAAAGTTCAGATGCAAATGACTTCAAAACTTCCAGTGACGGCTCCCTTACGCCTGCCTGACTATGTTATGGAGGCGGGGAATCTGGCAACCAGACAATATTCTCATATTTAAAAACCCCACAGCAACCAACTATCTTTTGCTTTATCCATAAGTATTTTAAAGCCGGCTGCACCTTTTTTCAAAGTAACAAGAGTAGAATCGAAATTTTGCATGGTGCTACTCTTTGCATCTATAAGATTTTTTAATTCTTTGGAACCTTCTTTCAAATTCACTAAAGTAGAATCAATATTTTGTGCGTAGCTGCCTTTTGCATTATCCATAAGAATTCTTAATCCTTCTGAACTTTCTTTCAAATTCACAAAAGTAGAATCAATATTATGCTCCAGGGTTTGATCCATTAATAGCCTGCCTATTGTTCCTTGTCCTGACCTTATATTCTTCGTTATCTTAGACAAATCACTTGCGATATTGGATGAATTATCAACAGTTGTTTTTATTGATAACAAAATATCGTCAATATTGATTGCTCCTTTTCCTGATCGTATATTGCCTGTAATTTTAGACAAATCACTTGTAATATTGGATGTATTATCGATAGTCGTTTTTAATGATATCATAATATCGTCCATATTAATTGGTTGGACTGTTGCGACAATATCGTTGTTTTCTATTTCCTTTTTTCCACCTGTTCCAGGAGTTATGATCAAAGTCTTATTTCCCATAAGTCCCTCTGAGCCAATACTAGCAATCGCATCTTTCTTTATAAACTTTCGAATGTTTTCATCAATGAGTAATTCTACTCTGACGGAAGAATCACTCACGACACTAATGTTATCTATAGTCCCCACGTTTATTCCTGAGAACCGTACGTTATTTCCTGCTTGAAGTCCGCCAACATCTCTAAATACTCCGCTTACGCGAAAGGTCCTTCTGAATAATTGCTGCCTCTCACCGATAAAGTATATTCCCACAATGAATAGCGCTATTCCAATGGAAACAAATATTCCAAGCCTGATCTTGTTGCTTGTATGTTTTTTCATTTAAACTACTCTTTTAATGTGTCTGATTCTTTATTCAAAAAATGAACGTATCCATGCATCGGTCGAATTCCGGAGATCGGTATATGAACCCTCTGCAGCGCAAATTCCATCTTTGAGCACGATGATTCGATTTGCAGTACGCCTGGCACAATCAATATCGTGTGTGATAATGACGGAGGAAGTATCATAGATTCGTTGCGTTTCCAGAATGAGTTTACTTATTTCTTTTGATGTTATCGGATCTAGCCCAGTTGTAGGTTCATCATAAAGCATTATCTCAGGTTTTAAAATCAACGTTCGGGCTAAACCTAATCTCTTACGCATACCACCGGATAGTTCTGAAGGCTTCTCATTGATTGTTTCAGAAAGTCCAACGTGTTGCAGTGCTTCTTTTACCAGCGAGTTTATAGTTTCTTTCGGTATTGAATGTACTTGTCTTCTTAGCGGGAATTCAAGATTTTCTCTCACCGTCAAGGAATCATAGAGGGCACCGCTTTGAAAAAGGAAACCTATCTTTTTGCGTAATTCAAAGAGCTCCTTACCATCGAGTTCAGAAATATTCTGCCCAAGTATAACAAGCCTACCGTCATCAAAATCATCCAATCCCACAATACATTTTATGAGTACTGATTTACCAGTTCCGGATTGCCCAAGTATAACGATGGTTTCTCCTTTATGAATCACCAAATTGATATCCCGCAACACATGATTATTCCCATAAGATTTCTTAAGATGTTCCATCTCAACAACAACAAGCCCGTTGTGTTTATTGTCGTGTTTAGTTTTTTTAGAGGTTGCTGTGGTTGTCATTCTTCTCGTTACTCGAATTAGTCTTGAAACAAACTTGTAATTTGCACCGCGATCATATCTAATATAAAAACCATTAACGATGCGAATACAACGGCAGAGTTAGCCGCTTTTCCAACTCCTTCAGTTCCCTTGTTTGAATGATATCCTTTATAACTTCCTATAATGCCAATTGCAAATCCGAAGAAAAAGGTTTTGATGAATGCCGGTAACAGATCATTAAATGCGAGACTCTGAAATACCTGCGAAAAAAACAGGTAGAAGCTTACGTGTCCCTTCAGGTTAACGCCGACAAATGATCCTAACAAACCAATCGTATCGGCAAATACCACCAATACCGGAAGCATCAATGTTGCAGCCATTACCCTTGTGTCAACAAGATATTTGAACGGATTGGTGTCTGAAACCCACATCGCATCTATTTGTTCGGTTACATTCATAGAGGCCAGCTCTGCCCCGATTCCCGATCCGACTTTTCCGGCAAAGATCAATGCAGTGACAACCGGTCCGATTTCCCGTATGATGGAAACTGCTACCATCGCAGGCAACCATGATTCCGCTCCAAACTTCGCCAACGTGGGTCTTGACTGAATCGTAAGCACAAGCCCAATGATAAAGCCAGTAATACCGACCAAAGGAAGAGACTTGTAACCAACCAAGAAAAACTGTTTAACCAACTCATTGATCTCATACGGCGGTTTAAATGCTTCTTTGAAAAAGCGCAATGTAAAAACCGTAAGTGAAGATACTTCTAAAAAGAATTTTTTAATTACTGAATCAGGACTAATATCTGGATAATTTTCCAGGATAATTTCTACTTCTGGGTTTTCATTTTCAGACTGCTGCAAAATTATTTTTTTCATTTTAGTTATAGCATTAAATATCTTGAGTATATCATATCTGTTACACCAAAACAAATATGTTCAATTCCATATTACTTCAAAACCTATACTTACGGTTCTTGTATTCCCATATTGTTAAATCAATTCTTTGTCCCGTCCACAATATTTCGTCCGCGAATAACTCTAAGCAAGACAACCACAATGGCGATAACAAGAAGGACGTGGATGAAACCGCCCATGGTATATGAAGTGACTATTCCCAGGAGCCACAATACGATAAGAATAACAGCGATTGTAAATAACATAAGAAGTATCCTTTCTTTTATTTGAATGCATTTTAACTTTATTACTCTCAGATATTTTTAATTATTTTGTTGAATTGATTCTTCCTTCGTTCCGCATTTGCCCACTCCGTACAAAGTGTTCCCGGACTTTTGCTGCAAGCTGGTCGTAAGGCATTTTATCCATTGTCTCTATACCAACGATTCGCGCACCGAATGATTCGGCACGAAGACGTTTTTCGAACTCGCCCTTCGCTTCACCGGGACCAAGTATAAGAATTGAATCTGCATCACGAATACACAAGGCCACCTTATCGTAATACTTGTCGAGATGTCCCGTAAATCGCCTGTCACGCTGGTCCTCTGCCGAGGCAACCTGTGCTCCACCAGAGAATCGGATATGTTTTTCCATGTCTGATGGTATTTCACGGATCTCTTCTCTTTTTTCTCCGAGGCTTACAATAACTGCCTTTCGGTGGTCTATCCATACACCCACATTATTTTTCATAGATTTTTCCTTTTCCAATCAGATTCACCAGATTCCCGAATAGCTAATCACTTCTTTGGATGTCTGTTGTTCGACACGTTTTCAAAGAAACGATCAAGCTTCGTTGCTGCGGCTCATCATTATCTTAGAATAAATCCTTCATTGTCTTTCCTATTCCATCCTTATTATGCTTGAAGTTCGTCTTGAACTTTTTCCATTTACGTTGTCCCTCATCCACATATTCTTCCAACTTCTTCTTCAGGTTGCGATTTTTCTTTTCCAGCACTGCCATTTCATTGTTGTAATTCGCTTTGACCTTGAGCCCGGCTTCTTCCATATTTTCTTTAAATGCATCAATCCTCTTTTCATTTGCCTTGATTATGTTTTTCATGGTTCTCCTTTTTGATTTGCTCAACAGTTTGTTAATATTGATGGCTAGACTTGCCCGTGTAACCATGGTTGCAGCTTTCATTTTTATCGTTCTCCCTTCCTTTTTTCCTTTTCGTCCTGATTAACCTTGGGCTGCGAAGGTTGCGCCATGCGATTCTCTTTGGGTGGATTTACCATATGCGGTTGCTGTTCCATCCCCTTATTGTTGGAAGGATTAGCATTCCGCTTCGACGGTTGACTCTTATTAGGCTGAGCAACATTCTGTGGTTGCTTTTGTTTTCCCATACTGTTGGATGGCTTAATAGCCCGCGGCCGCGTTGGTTGACCCTTATTGGGTGAAGCAACATTCTGTGGTTGCTTTTGTTTCTCCTGACTGTTGGGCAAGTTAACAACCCGCGACTGTGGTGGTTGAACCTTGTTAGGTGTATTGACGGAACGAGATGGTTGTACCTTTTGTCTGTTGTTAATTGCCGGAGTGATATTGGTTGGCCGTGCCGGTTGTACCTTTTGTCTATTGTTATTAGCAGGATTGATATTCGGGATTGGATTTACTGTCTTTCTTTCCGCTGGTCGTTTTACTTCTTTCAAATTGACTACTTTTGACGGTACCGGTCTCCGGCCATTTTCATCGTTCTTTTGTACTTGTGGCCTGTATATCTGCAACTGTCCATTCCTCAGATTCTGTCCCGGTGTTGCGTTATCATGAATAACAACAGGTTGGATGGATCTCCCTGTAATTTTTTGCACATCGGCTCTGTCAGGTCCAGAAACATATGTCGAGTGGCGGTTTTGATCGATGTAAGTTCTATTTATCACTGAAGAATTTTTTATAATCGTAACGTTATTAGTTCGATTGACATAATAATGATTGATGTCGGTCCTTGAAAAATCTTTGTCTCTGACGAATCTCCAGCGGTCATTGGGTACTGTATATCCACTACCGAAAGAAACACTAAGGCTGATTCCGGGTCTCATCGGCGCCCAGCCATAATATCCATCCGCTCTTCTCCAGTTAACCCATGAGGGGCCCCATTCATAATCAGGGACCCAAAACCAACCATAATAATCATCATAATCCCAACGACCATAATGGAATGGTGCCCATCCCCAACTATAACCGGACACCCATGTCCAGCCATATTCGGTCCAGATCCAATGCCCATTAGTAGAATAAGGGGCGAAATCCGGTCCGGCTGATGGGATCCATACATACCCATAATTGGGATAATCGACCCACTGACCGTAAGGAGTTAATTCATTATAAAAGACCCCGAAGCTCACACTGCCTTGCTGCGCAGATGCTTCTTGCGGTATTATCCATGCATACGAATTCAATGCTACGATCAAGGCAACCATTTTTAAATATCTCATTGTTGGATCCTTTATTATCATGAATTCAATAATTATTAATTCCTTATTTCAGAATAGATGTAAGACCCATTCTCAAACTGTCTTTGATCTGCGCAACAAACCCACTAGACCTAGAACGGTCGCGACAATGCCGCCTACTAACATCCATATCGATTTATCGGTTGCTGAGCCAGTGAAAAATCGAGAAACGTCAGAGCTGGATGAGTCATACGCACTGATGCCAAAGATCAAAAGAAGAATGCCGCCGGCAAGAACTGCAAGTGAGATTGCTTTATTCATAGATAATTCCTCGTTTTAATTTTCCTTACCTTGCCCCACGAAATAGTCACACGGGTTTTCGTCCGCTAATGACGTTGACCAAAATAACCACAATAGCGATTACCAGAAGAACGTGAATGAATCCACCTATGGTATAGGAAGAAACTAACCCGATGAGCCATAATATGACGAGAACAACAGCGATAGTATATAGCATAATAAGTATCCTATCTTTTATGATTTAGTTTTCAATGCAGGGGGCGAACCATGGCGCAACCCCACTTTTGTTGAGATGAATAGCTTACTAACATGCCGCACCTTTAGAGTGAACATCACAGCATAAATGGCAGCAGACAATACTATAAGCAATGTGTTTTTCTTTGTTGAGGGCATCTCTCGCAGATATCCTCTTTGTAGCGTGCTTTTCACACGCTCCGCTTCCTGTTCCATCACGGCTAATCGCGTATAATAATCAGGAATTTTATTGAGATGTGCCCATGCGATCTTGCCTGTCACCATCGGTTCATCATGGGTGACATCCGTTGCTGGGTCTTTTCGCCCATGTTCAAGCTCAACGTTCAAACCCATTGTGAATTGCTCAACTTCAAATTTGCCCCAGCGTATTCCCAAGGCATCTCCGATCTGCTTTCCTTCAGCGAAGCTAAACTGTTTCTTTTCACTAACTGTTTTTATGTCTTGAATATGTTTTATGATTTCTTTTATAGAGAACATTGGACGACCCTTTCCTGTCGCATATTCGTATCAGGTGGTCAATGATTTCTTCCTACCAAGCACGAGAAAAGCACCACCGATGACCATCATTCCGATTCCGGCGTACGGTTGCCAGTTCACTGTGCGTTGGCTATGCTTTTTTTTCTTGAGTTCTTGCAAGTCCGCCTTCTTCTCTTTGGAAACATTGGTGTAACCCGTTGTAAAGGGTCTTTAACAGATCCATAGTGAAGAAGATGATACCAGCTGTTTTCATGATTGTAATCCTTTCTTGATGTACATTTTCATTATCGTCTTGTGGAAGGCGGCATCACCGTTACTGCCGCAAATCCCAAAACAGATTATTTACTGGACGATGGGATCGATTTCTGTTCTTGGTTCCATTATTCACAATTTCTTTTGACATTGAATCGTCAGTATTTTTGAAAATACTCCCAAGCATCATAGATAATACAATTGCAAGCAGATACAGAATGATGTCTATGAGGATTGTCATAATTATTTCTCCTTACGCTCAGAAGCGATGATACCATGCCGCGTCAATTCAGACATAACAAGCTTTACGATTTCTGAACGTACTTTTTGTATTGAATTCGGCTCGGGAGTTTTGCTCGTTGCATGCCATATCATTTGCCCTTCGTTCCTGGTTGTCCATACATCGATGGCGCGAAGGTCCACTTTTTGAGAATCAACATGCGCAGCATAATCTTCGTCTCGAAAATATGAAGCTACAAATCTTTTAGTGAAACGATCATAGACCACATTATTTTCGCTCATTTCAAATCCTTGCTTGAACTTAGTTTCCGTTTCCGAAAGAAGCCTGCGATAGACCAGTATTCCATCAAAGTTATTTGATTGCACGATCTGAATAATCTGATTTGTATCCGGTACCGCATCCGGGAACAAGCGATATGAAGGCGTCGCTGCAACATCATGTTTTGCAAGCTCGGCGCTGAATGCCTCTTCCCAATTATAGCGATACACTGAATCCTTGCTAACAGAGATGACAAGCATCTTATTCAAAGGTGGAGGTTGAAATGAAGAATTATGCCATATATCAACAAGTTTGGACGATGCGCAACCAGCCATTATAGCGATGATGCAACAGAGCACTCCTCCAATAACGATCGACTTATACCTTATCATAGTAGTACCTCTTATGTTAATTCGTAAGAATGACTTTAAGAGCTTTTTCGTTTGCCGCATTTCCGAATGTTTCATATGTGTTCATCATTTATTGTCCAGAAGCAATCATACCCTGCTTTGTCAACTCAGACATAACAAGCTTGACGATTTCTGGACGGGCTTCTTGTATTGAATTTGGCTCTGGAGTCTCGCTCGTAGCGCACCAAATCAATTGCCCTTCGTTCTTGGTCGCCCATACGTCAATAGAGCGAATATCGACTTTTTGAGAATCGACGTACGCAGCGTGCGCTACTCGTCGATAATATGTTACAAATCTATCTCTGCGCCAAATATATCTCATATCCTTTTCTTGTGTCAAATATTCCTGGACATATTGCGGATTCGCCTCCGAAGGAAGCCGGCGTATGATAAGAACTCCGTCGAAGCCATTTTTTTGCACGATCTGTATGACCTGGTTTGTATCCGGTACCGCATCTGGAAATAAGCTATACGAAGGCGTCGCTGCAACATTATGTTTTACAAGCTCGGCGCTAAAGGCATCCTCCCAAATACGACGATGCGCTGAATTCTTGCTAACCGAGATGACAAGCATCTTATTCAGAGGAGGAGATTGAAATGAAGAATCACTCCATATATCCGCAAGTTCGGATGAGGCACAACCAGCTAATAGAGCGAAGAAGCAACAGAGCACTCCTCCAATGACGAACGATTTATATTTTTTCATAATGGCGCTTCTTTTTTCAATTCGTGACAATCACTTTGAGAGCTTTTTCGTTTGCAGCATTTTCAAATGTATCGTATGCCTTCATGATCTCATTGAGTGTGAAGTGGTGACTGATGAGTTGCCGGGGGTGGAGCTTCCCGGATTGAACAATCTTCAGCAGCATGGGCGTTGATATCGTATCAGCAAGACGCGTTGTAATGGTAACATTTCTTGACCAGAGTTTTTCCAGATGCAGCTCAACGCTCTTGCCGTGCACTCCGATGTTGGCAATATGTCCACCAACCGCTATGATCGATTGGCAGATATCAAACGTGTTCGGGGTACCTACAGCTTCGATAGCAACGTCAACACCTTTCCCATGTGTGAGTTTCATTATCTCATCAACCGCATTGTCATGAACAAGCTTTGTTGCGCCTAACGTTTTCGCAACGTCAAGGCGATTGGCATTTGTATCAACTATAATAATCTCAGTGGGAAAATAGAATTGTGCTGTGAGGAGCGTGGCAAGCCCAATGGGTCCTGCACCAACGATGGCGACCGTATCTCCAGGTTTGATCTGACCGTTGAGAACCCCGCATTCAAATCCGGTCGGCAAGATGTCGCTTAACATCACGAAGGCTTCCTCATCGGCGCCGTCAGGAATATGATACAGACTCGTGTCGGCATAAGGTATCCTGACATACTCTGCATGTGTCCCATCGATCGTATTTCCAAGAATCCAACCCCCGTGCTCGCAATGGGAATACATTCCTCTCTTGCAATACTCGCATTTTCCACAGGAGGTAATGAACGATATCAGCACTTTATCGCCAGCTCGGAAATTCGAAACACTTGAGCCGACATGTTCGACAACTCCAACCCCTTCGTGACCCAACGTTCGGCCATCGGTGACAGTAGATACGTCGCCCTTCATGATATGGATATCCGTCCCACAGATTGTCGTGCGAGTGATTTTGACAACGGCATCGGTCGGTTCTTTTACTGTTGGCTTCGGTTTATCTTCAAGCAGTCTATTACCGGGACTATGATATACTAACGCTTTCATAATGGCACACACTTCATTTTAGCATTCATCTAAATCGAATGTCAATAGACAAATGACACTTCTATTGAGACACCGGAAGTATACAACTGATTGTTTGCGATTGTAATCAGCCAAAGGGATGAAAGAGTAGTTAATCCTTTTTCGAGAGTTCCGACGTTCCTCTCTGGAAAATTGCTTCAAAGCAGTTGCACGAATCTCTCTGCTTCTTTCAACAACAAAACCGATGCCTCCCACCAAAAGGACCGGCCACATTGTTCACCTGTTGAGAAAACCTTTCTCGTCATCAACATACAACCTCACATGTTTGATGTTTGCATATGTGATGACAGTTGGCGGTTTGGAAAGACGGCTCTTCATATCTTCGCGATCAGTTTGCGAAGATCTTCCTTGGTCTTCCCGAGTTTCTGCTGAAGTCGCCCCAACAGCTCTTCCTCCTTGCCCTCTTTAAAGAGCAGATCATCGTCTGTTAGGTTGGCAAATTGTTGTTTAAGTTTACCGGCAATTTCATTCCAGTCGCCTTTCAAAGTGAAAGTGTTCATTGCATATCTCCTTGTGTTTATATTTGTAAATGATTTATTACTCTATTAAAATTATGATACAACTATCAAAAGAAATATCTTGCCCCGATGCCCGCATCAATGATAAAGCCCGTTGAGGATGTGAACTGGAGCGATGGAGCCAATACTTTTTCTTATTATTGTTGTAACGATTCTTCAACTCTATTGCAGCATGTATCCATTCACAATGAATGGAAAAATTTATGACCGGATTCTATCGGCATTTTTTCTGATAGTATACTCCTATCATTCGTTAGTTTCTTTTTTAGGTATCAGTGGGTGTATCGTGATTACGCTGTGCAAAGTCCGGATAGAGTATTTCCATACAATCTGGACATACGCCGTGTGTAAATGTTGCGTCGGTGTGTTCAGTGATATAACCTTCCACTACTTGCCAGTAACCTTTGTCATTCCGGATTTTTTTGCAGTTGGAACAAATTGGAAGCAATCCATTTAATTCCTTGATGTGAGCAAGCACCTCCTGAAGTTTGTTCATTAACTTCTGCTTGTCTTCTTCCAGCCATTTTCGCTTGGTGATATCGCGTATATTGCACTGGATTACCTTTTTGCCGTTGACAAGATAGACATTGCTTACAAACTCCACCTGTCGACTTTGCCCATCTTTGGTCTCAAGCGGCAGATTTTCATAACGGATGTATCCCTTCTGCTGCAGTTCTTCAAAAGCAGACTTACTCGCTGCCCTATCGATAAAAGCACTGACTTCCCACAATCGTTTTCCTATCAAATCCTCCCGTGTGTATCCTAGCATTTTTACGAGGAAAGGGTTTGCATCAGTAATTGCGCCGGATTCAGCATCGAGAAGCAGGATGCCATCTTGAGCGGTTTCGAAGAGTCGGCGATAGCGTTCCTCACTCACACGCAATGCTTCCTCTGCACATTTGCGTGCTGTGATGTTGCGGATATTGCACTGGATAACTTTTTTTAAATCGACCTGATAGACATTGCTGATGAATTCCACTTCACGCATCTGTCCGTCTTTGGTTTGTAACGGTAGATTCTCGTAGCGAATATATTCCTTCTGCTGCAATTCTTCAAACGCTGCTTTGCTGGCTACGACATCAAAGAATGCACCGATTTCCCACAATCGTTTTCCTATCAATTCTTGCCGTGAATATCCGAGAATTTCTTTGATGAACGGATTCGCATCGGTGATTGCGCCAGAGTCGGCATCGAGAATTAGAATGCCGTCCTTCGCAGCTTCGAAAAGCCGCCGGTAGCGGATCTCGGAATCACGCACGTCAATCATAGTTTTGGAACGTCCTGATTCATTCTCTTCTTTCTGCCCCTGTTCTTTTTGCTGTGCTCCCATTTCATAAAGTTTTTGGTAGGCAGATTCCAACTCTGCAATCAATTCGAGCTCTACTTTCCTGTTACTTTTCATATTGAAAACCCTCCACCCGATTGCTTTATTCAAGACACTGAAAACATATCGCAACAATAAAACACGTTACATCTTTCTTCCGTTCATCATAGTTTCCGATCTGATCTCCTCTTATCGATCAGCCGAGACCTAAATCGAATGTGTTTACAGGTGAATTACATAATCTCGCGCTGATGCCTATCGGTTCACTAATGATTACACGAAATCCGAATTCACGTTGTTGTCCGTGCGCTATCGTCCTATTTCACGACAACTTCAAAAAGAACTCGCATGTTAGCCTTCGCTTCCTTTGTGTTAATATCACCAGGGGCCACTTCATACAGTGCCGGTCTTGTCCTGCCATATCCGATCACAGTGATTCTCTCCGGCGCAATACCTTTCTTGATCAGATAATCCCTGACGGTATTTGCTCTTTGTTCGCTTAATTTCTGATTGATTTCTTCCGTGCCTTCAGCAGATGTATATCCGGCCATCCGAACATCTATTTTGGGATTTTCTTTGAGGCCCTGCACATTCTTATCCAGCAGTGTCTTCGCTTCCTGGCTCAGTGTAAATTTATCGTAATCGAAATGCGTGTCGCCGAAGACGACTACCTTCTCATCTGCCTTAGGATCAAGCACAAACATCATGACCTTCGGCTCAGGCAATTTCTGTTCGGATAGTTGTACCGGGGGGTTTTTCTTAATCAGCAGCATCAACAGGATCACCACGATAACGCACAATATTCCCACAATTGTAGTAAGAATATTCTTCATCTGTTTATTGCGCTTTGACCTGGACTTTTCTCCCGACAGCCTTTCCGCCTCGAGCCATTCAATAAAATCATTACCGTCCTTAAAGCCATGTTTCTTGTAAAGTTCATACGCCTTGTTCTTTATTTCCTTGTTTTCTTCGCTCAATTCTTGTTGTATCATTTTGTCACCACTTTCTTGAAATAATAAGTCACCGTCCCATCCGTTACGACGTGCATTCCCCTCGCAATCTGCTTTGTTCTCATAGCCTTCTGTCGTTGCTCCAACAATATTGCCGTTCGGAGCAGTGCGCCTCCAACGCCATTTATTTTCGTGGTCTTTGTAAAATTCCCATTTATCGTTCATGTTCTTTTTGTCTCCTCGTCTGCGATTAATATCATTCGATGTAGAACGTCTAGAAAAACAAATTTCCTGTTTGTTCAGCTATAATTGCACCAACTCCAAATTCACGCTTTTACGCGAGGGATCCCTGGACAACAAGCAACAGGCACAAGGCAATAGGCAATAACTGCAAGCACAGGATGTTGCCCAGAGACGTTCATTCCTCTCGTTAGCGTGCTTTAAATTAATCACTGCTGTTACGCAGTCAGGAAAAGCACCTAATAAAATTAAGTTGTCATGCCCGACTGCTTTAATCGGGTATCTTATCTAAGATTCCCGTTAAAAATCCACGGGAATGACAGTGGTTCTTCTGTTCTTTGCATAACATCAGTTAATCATCAGTATTCTACTTCATAATCTTGCCGTTTTCCATTCACGATCTATTTCTCAACATAGAATTCCATGCGTCGATTCTCTGCACGACCGGCATCTGTATCGTTCGTAGCTATGGGTTCGTTGAGACCTCTCCCGACAGTTCTCATGCGATTTGATGCGATACCTTTTTTGACGAGCCAGTTCTTTACTGCCTGTGCTCGCTTCAACGAGAGTGTCTGATTAAATTTCTGGCCTCCCACATTGTCCGTATGCCCGGTAATGACTACCCGCACATCGGGATTCGCGACCATCGCGTTGTAAGCCCTCCAGAGTATTCTCTCAGAATCTTTCGTCAGTGTCGCCTTATTGAATTCAAAATTGACGCCTCTAAGAACGACGGTCTTGCCTTTTTCAAAAACGATAACGGTATCGTTACCCTTCTGTGCCGCCAACCGACGCGCTTCTGCATCAGCCAATTCCTTTACCCGCCGTGCCTCTGCATCGGACGCTTCCTTTGCAAGTTTTGCATCTGCGTCGGCCTTTTCCTGTGCAAGCTTCGCGTCTGCGTCGGCTTTTTCCTTTGCAAGCTTCGCATTTGCATCGGTCGATTCCTTTACACGTCTCGCCTCAGCGTCTGCATCGGCTTGCTGCTTTACTCGCCGTGCTTCCGCATCGGCCTGCATCTTTGCACTCCGTGCCTCTGCCTCGGCAAGCTCCTTCTTTTGCTGCTCCGTTTCCTCGTCATTTCCACCTATTGTAAATGCAACTCCGATAGTAAAACCATAGAATCCATCCTGTTTCCCACTGGTAAGAGAATTGAGGTTAGTATTCGAACGTTTGTATAAATCGTCGGATAGATATAAAGTATATCCACCATTAATATCCAGCAAGATTCCGTTGGAGATTTTAGTTTGAATACCGACACCAAATGGAACCATCGGTAAGAAATCAGAGCCAGTAACGTTGAGGGCTTTCGATAAACCTAAACCAGCAAAGACGTACGGATCCAAATTCGTCAAGGAAAAAGGGCTTAAGAGTAATCGAAGATCGACTATAAAGTTTTCTGCTCTATACCCGGTCACGCTAGGATCGTAGAGTTCGGCATAGCCTAAGCCAACTTGGCCAATTAGCATGGGAGAGATGAGTCCATACTGTAGGAATGCACGGCCCTGCATCATCCATTTGTCACCCGAGCTGTTATCTCCGTGGGCGCCGCCCGCTGAAAGACCCCATGCGAACTCAGATTTCTTGAATTGTGCTTGGACGTGGCTATACACACCGAAGGCTACGACCAGCAATGTACATAGGATGAAACGTTTCATATGATGTCTCCTTGTTTGGTTAATATGTTTTAGTGAGTACTGCGTTGTAAAGCAACCTATCTTCATTGACTCAACTTTTGGATCCAAAAGCTTTTCGTCCACGAACAACTCTCAGCAAGACGACTATAATGGCAATCACCAGAAGAATGTGAATGAGGCCTCCCATTGTGGAAGTGAGAAGCCCCACAAGCCACAAGATCAGGAGAACGACCGCGACAACGTAAAGAATGTTCATCTTGTCCTTCTTCTTATTTAAAAATTTTGAGGTAATCGCATGCAGTCCTCATTCGAAATCAAGGGCGAAAACTTTTCGCCATAAGAATCAAAGATTGGAACTTGAACTCTTTGGCCGCATTCGAAAAACTTGAAGCCGTATCTCCAACAATCTTGCGGTGTGGGAGGATCAAGTGGAGATTGTTGGCACGTTCATCTAATTGCCTTACATGCATTTCCAGCATGCTCACCCGTGGTGAAATCAAACTCACCTGCTGCCGCAGAAAGTTGTTTTCTGTCACGAGTATATTTGCCGAACGAGATTCAAAGGCAAAACCAACGGATTGATTCGGTTTCATGATGCCAAAGAGAATAACGATCCCGATGAGAATCCCAACCGCTGCAAACTTTGCTTTAACCCACTTCGCTTCTACAAATGTGAGTAATTTACTCGAGTAAGAATACATTCTCATCGGGACTCTCGGCTATTCCACACATCAAAAATATTTACGCATCGATATGGATACATGCTTTCTCAACAATAATTACTTCATGAGAATCAACTTCCTCGTCGAGACGAATGATCCGACTTCCAAACGGTAGAAGTACACACCGCTCGGGAGTCCGAATGTTCCTGTGTTAGTATTGAACGTAACAGTGTAGCTGCCGGCTTCCTGACGACCGTTGACGAGTGTTGCAACCTCAAGACCAAGCATGTTATAGACTTTGAGGGAAATCATTCCGGTCTTCTCAAGACTATATTGAATCCTCGTGGACGGATTGAACGGATTCGGATAGTTTTGTGAGAGCGCAAATGCTTGAGGCGCTAAACTATTTTCGACAACGTTCACTGCTGCGGTTGTTGTAAAGCTCCATACATAGTTACTTGCCAGAGCAGTTCCTGCAAGATTCTTAGCCCCGGTTGTAATCGTGGCTGTATATAAAGTATTCGGTAAGAGGCTGCTTGCCGGTGCAAAGGTGGCAGTTGTGCCGGTGTAGGACACAACACCTGAGACTGACGTTGTACCTTGCATTAAAGTAAATGTTGATGTTGTAATAGTTGAAGCATCCATTGCCGTACTAAAAGTTGCGGCAATTTGTTTGTTCAACGCCACACCTGTTGCGGCATTCACCGGATCTGTAGAAGTCACTGTGGGTGGAGTGACAACCGCTGCTGCTGTTGTGAAGCTCCATACATAGTTACTTGTCAGAGCAGTTCCTGCCACATTCTTCGCCCCGGTTGTAATTGTGGCTGTGTATAGAGTATTTGGTAAGAGGCTGCTTGCAGGTGCAAAGGTGGCGGTTGTGCCGGAGTAAGACACAACACCTGAGACTGACGTTGTACCCTGCATTAAAGTAAATGTCGATGCTGTAATAGTTGAAGCATCCATTGCCGTACTAAAAGTTGCAGCGATTTGTTTGTTCAACGCCACACCTGTTGCGGTATTAAACGGGTCTATAGAAATTACTGAGGGCGGAGTGACAACCGCTGCTGCTGTTGTGAAGCTCCATACATAGTTACTTGCCAAAGCAGTGCCTGCAAGATTCTTCGCCCCAGTTGTAATTGTGGCTGTGTATAGAGTATTCGGTAAGAGGTCGCTTGCTGGTGTAAAAGTCGCGGTTGTGCCGGTGTGGGAGGATACAACACCTGAGACTGATGTTGCACCTTGCATTAAAGTAAATGTCGATGCAGTAATGGTAGAAGTATCCATTGCCGTGCTAAAAGTTGCGGCAATTTGTTTGTTCAACGCTACACCTGTTGCAACATTCACCGGGTCTGTAGAAGTTACCGTGGGTGGAGTGATGACCGGTGCTGCTGGCGGGGTGATGGTATTGCCGATTAATGTGACGTCTGTTTGCCCCAATGCTCTTCCGTGTAATATTGCGCCATCCTGTCCTGCAATCGTAGATGCACCCGGACCAGCAAGAATATTTCCCTCGAAAGTAGATCCTGCTTCAAGTGTCGTTGTACCAACCACTGCCCAAAAGATGTTGGAAGCCTGTGCACCGCCACTTAGGAGAACCTTCTTGTTAGCGCTGATATCAAGAGTTCCAGTTATCTGGAATATCCATACATCGTTTGCGCCACCCGAGAGGTGGAGATCATTTGATATAGTCACATTGCCAGATGCTCCAGTAAAAAAATAAACGTCAGGTACGAGTGTCAACCCAGCAAGATCTCCAGTAGATCCAGCGTTAGTAACATCGACTGCTCTAGAATTAGCATCGGTGTACGCGGTCATCATATCAGCCACAGCTGTACTACACTTAGCTGGAGTTGGAACAGCATAGTCGGCGGCATATACCTTTCCACCAAGGACTAACGGTGATGTCGAAAATTGACCTGAGGCATCCATTGATAACGCAAAATTTCCCGAGATGGCAACCGCGAGGCCTGGACTAATTCCAATATCTCCAGTAATTGAGGTGGTTCCCGTGGAAGAGATTCCTGTTTTTGCTAGAATCCTGAAATCGGCAGCTGTTCCAAGGTTTACTACCCCTGGGCCAGCAGCGATGGCGGCATGCACCATCAAAGCAACCATAAATATTGCTGCTATGAAGTGCATCCATCTGCCTATTGCAGTTGTTGAATTTTTTGTATTAGTTTTCATAAAAACCTCTATGTAATTAGTGAATGTTGAATTTATCCGATGCCTTCTTCAATTGGGAACGATATCGATTATGACTGTTCTATTATAGAATCGTTCTTCCGGGAAGAAATTGTCAAACGGTGCAAATTGAAGATTTTCTCCATACGCAAACGTTTCAAATGTGATTCCTTTCTTACCGCTGCTCGATATTGTGCGTTCAATAATAGTCCGCGCATCCTGGACTCGTTGGCTGGATAAGCTGTCGTTATACACTTCATCTCCTATGATATCCGTATGACCGTGGATTAGCACGAGACCACTATCCGGAATGAGCGGTGTGACAATGTCGGTGAGGAATGTTGCGTAGCTTGCGACGGTCTTCGATTGGTCGAAGTCAAATAGAATGCTGAACCGCACTGCATCTTTTATCGGTTCTTCTCTGCGGACAAGGTGAACCGAGCTTTCTTCCCTCACAGATTTCCCGCCCTTCGTTTGTCCCAGCATCACGAACTTGTAATCGCCTTGGGGATGATCACCAAGGATGGTGTTCCCAGAAATGCTTTCTTGGTCTCGTGTCGATGGACCGAAACGCTGAACGTTTCCTAGTTCATCCGTTATTTCCAACGACCAAGATACGAGCACTTCCCTTGCTCCAACCACATTGAAAATAACATGGCTGTCCAGAGGGTCTTCCACAACTACGACAATTTTCACCGGCTTTAGCGTGTAGTGGGGTCCACCCCCAACCTGCATCATCAATTCCGGTGAACTGCTCTCGATATCAACACGACGATCCCCTGCCCGGAGAAGGGCAAGTTCTTTTGTAGCTCCATCCACTACTGATGGAATTCGCGGTTTATCCCGCCCTTCAGTCGTTATCCTCGAACCATTAATTCCGAAGACATCCACGAGATATCGCTTGATCGTTTCCGCCCTTGCTTTGCCGAACTCTGGTTCTTTCTCTGACGCCCCACTAAGCGAAATGATCGTCCTGGGACTTCTTTTCATGCGATCACCGATAATATTCAAGATGTTATAATACACAGTCATCTGCCGGAGTGAACGTAAAGCCATGCCTTTCGGCTGAACTTTCTGTAATTGTTCCTCCTTGAAACTTGCCGCCTGACTTTTCGTCAACGTAACATATCGACTTGGTATCTTACTCGATCCTGCCTCGAAAAACACATAATTGCGAAGCGGGAATGTTTCCCTTACCCTGCGATGAACGGGTACGGCCTTTGGCGCTCGAACCGAAAACTGGACTTCACGCTCGACTACCTCCTCTTTACAGCCGCCCATGAAAACGACGAGGAGTAAAGCGGTGGTCAGTCCATCTGAAAGTGGGGCGCCGATTGCGCCCCGAATCATTCTAGAGAAATAAGTCCATCGACTCAAAGCAGTTTTTGTTTTTATTTTATAGATCTTCATAACAGCTTCCATTCAGTTAGAAACGCTGAATTCATACGCTGATAACTTTAGTCGGGAACGATATCGATAACGACCGATCTATTATAGGATCGTTCTTCCGGGAAGAAATTGTAAAACGTTGGATGATTTTCGCCAAACCCAAACGTTTCAAATGTGATCCCTTTCCTGCCGCTGCTCGATATTGCTTGTTCAATAATAGTCTGTGCATCTTTGACTCGTTCGTTAGATAAGTTTTCGTTATACGCTTCTTCTCCTATATTATCCGTATAACCGTGGATAATAACGACGCCGCTATCCGGAACGAGCGGTACTACAACCTCGGTGAGGAACTTATCGTAACTCGCAATGGTCTTCGATTTATCGAAGTCAAAGAGAATCCTGAACCGCACTACGTCTTTTCCCGGTTCGACTCTACGGATCAGGTGAACCGCACTTTCTTTCCTCACAAATTTCCCGCCTTTCGTTTCTCCCAGCATCACGACCTTGTAGTCGCCTTGAGAACGATCACCTAGTATGGTGTTTCCAGAAATGTCTTCCTGGTCTCGAGTGGATGGTCCGTAACGTTGAACCTTTCCTTGGTCATCCGTGATTTCCAATGACCACGATGCGAGCACTTCCTTTGCCCCAGTCACATAGAAAATGACATGGCTGTCAAGTGGGTCTTCCACATCTTCAACGATTTGCACCGGCTTCAGCACGTAATGGGAATCACCCCCAACCTGTATCATCAACTCAGGCGAATTGCTCTCGATATCAACCCGACGATCTCCAGCCTCGAGACGATCAAGATCTTTTGTACCACCAGGTGTTTCTGATGGAACGAGCGGTTTTTCTCGTCCTTCAGTTGTTATTCTTGAGCTATCAATTCCAAATACGTCCACGAGATACCGCTTGATCGTTTCCGCCCTTTCTTTGCCGTACTCTGATCCTCTTTCCGGCGACGCACCAATGAGCGTAATAGTCGTCCCGGGACTTCTTTTCATACGATCACCGAAGATATTCAGGATGTTATAATATACGGTCATCTGTCGGATTGATATACCTGTCATGCTTTTCGGTTGAAACTGCTGCACTTGCTCTTCCTTGAAACTTGCCGCCTGGTCTTTCGTCAGCATCACATATCGATTCGGTATTTCAGACGATCCGTCCTCGAAAAACACATAATTGCGTAGCGGGAACGTTTCCCTTACCCTGCGTTTAATAGGTACTGTCTTTGGCGCTCGAAGCGAAAACTGAACGTCACGCTCGATGAATGAACGCTCGACATGATGAATGACTTTCCCTCTTCCATACTTGAGTGCAATACCCACCCGTAGGGTCGACACTGCCCAGGTTTCCCCCCAGCGTGGTTCTTGGCCAAAATAGGGCTGGTACGAAACAAATGGTGAAAGATCGACTTGGTTTTTATCGTTCGGAGATAACGCGAGTGGAATATCGTAACCAATACCGATTTGCACCGAGTAAACTTTTTCATTCATTTTACTAAACTCGGCTTTGTAGGCGGGTTTGGTTCCCTCCGTATAGACAAATGTTTTCTCATCGCTCGTGGATGACTTTGGCATGTTGAGAGCCCAATTGAAACCGATTCGGGGTCCACCAAAAATGTAAAAACCATCGTAATCTGAGAATGGAACAACCCGTAAGCTCGGTTCGATGGAGATATAGCTGATCGTTGTCGATAAATTCGAAAGTTGACCGCATGGACATGGAGTCTCATTGAACGATCCACGCCGATCATCATATCCCACCTGCAGTATTCCCCCCCAAGTAGGATTGTGATGATATTCCACCAAGCCGGCCAGATACCAGCCAGCTCCAAACCCTTTATGAAAAACAGCCGGAGTCGTTAACGCGGAGTTCAGCATTTGTGTTGTTCCGCCATAAAAGTCCAAGTTCGCGGCTCCAGCTCCACCGAACCACCACTTTGGCTGTGCCCTTTGAGTCTCCTGCGCAAGAATTGTTGCGTAGGTACACATAAGGATCAAAGAACTGAAGAGAATTCTTGTGAGCCAAAAGCTTATGAGCCTCTGACTTCGATTTACCGTGCGATGTTGATACATACGTAGCTCCTTATTATATAGAGTGGTTTTGTTTCTATCATATTTATAATGTTCTTCATTAAAATCATGTCCATCTCCGTTATTCACACAAAAGCCTAACCCACCAGATAGATGTCTGGCGGGCAGGCTTTATATATTATGGACCAGGCACGGTAATAGTAGAGGCTGCGCCGTTCAAAGCGAGTGTGCTAGCACCGATCGCTCCAGCCAATAATCTACCGAATATCGTGGCATTACCCGCAGAAGTAAGATCTCCTCCAGCCAGTATGTTTCCATAGAAGGTAGTACCAGATCCTATAGACGCAGCAGCTGTAGGAACGAAAAATACGTTCTTCTGCTGAGCCGATCCAGTCAGCGTAACATTACCACCTGGCGCTCCCGAAAAAGTAGTAAGCGAGGAACCGATCTGGAAGATCCAGACTGCATCCGCGTTGCCACCACCGTCAAGAACTACAGGAGTGTTGATCAATAATGTGCTACTAGATGTATATGTACCCGGGGGAAGATGACCGGGAGCATTTACGCCAACGATGAGCGTGCCCAAGTCCTGACCATCAGGCACGGTTGTTCCCGGAGCCAGGTTTTTGGCGAAGTGATACGCTGTCGTCAAGTCGGTATAGACCGACTGTGCCACTCCATCTGCAATGTGAATCGCGCCATGCACCTGCGACGGAAGTAATCCATTTGCATTGCCTGGGTACATCGCAACATCCCCATATACTTGGGAGGCGCCGCTAGCATCTGTGATCGCAGACGATGACAAGATCCCGTAAGTACTGGCTAAACCAAGATCTACTGCGCCTGGTGCGAGTGTTGAAGTAAAGTTCGCTATAAATGTTCTGTTTCCATTTATTATAAATGTATAACTTGCATTCGTCGATACTGGATTTCCGTTCTCTATCCAGTTAGTAAATGCATATCCAGCATTCGGTGTCGCGGTTATTGTTACTGAAGTGCCTGCATTAAATGTACCGCCTCCACTTGATGTAGTTCCACCTGCCACCGGATTTGAAGATAACGTTACTGTATATTGTAAAACAGTAAAGTTTGCTGTGATGTTTTTATTCTTATTCATCGTCACAGTCAGTGGGTTTGTCAAGCTTGTTGTGTCTCCGCTCCAGCCGGTGAATGTATATCCGGTATTCGGTGTTGCAGTGAGAGTTACATTCGTTCCATAATTGTAACTCGTCTGGTTCGGATTCTTGGCCACCGTTCCGTTCACCGATGTTATTGTTAATGTGTATGTGCCAACTGCAAAGTTTGCTGTGATGTTTTTATTCGCATTCATCGTTACAATCAACGGGTTTATCGAGCTTGTTGTGTCTCCGCTCCAGCCGGTGAATGTATATCCGAGGGATGGCGTTGCAGTAAGAGTTACATTCGTTCCAATATTGTAACTCGTCTGGTTCGGATTCTTGGTTACCGTTCCATTAACTGATGTTATTGTTAATGTGTATGTGGTGATTGCAAAGTTTGCTGTGATGTTTTTATTCGCATTCATCGTTACAGTTAGCGGATTTATTAAGCTTGTTGTGTCTCCGCTCCAGCCAGTGAACGTATATCCGGGAGACGCCGTTGCGGTGAGAATTACATTCGATCCATAATTGTAAGTCGTCTGGTTCGGATTCTTGGTCACCGTACCGTTAACCGCTGTTGTTGTTAATGTGTATGTGTTGACTGCAAAGTTTGCTGTGATAATCCTGTTGGCAATCATTGTGACACTCATCGGACTGGTCGCTGCCGATTTTCCGACCGTATCTCCACTCCAACTCACAAAGTGGTATCCGACGTCAGGTACTGCCGTCAACGTTACCGAAGTTCCATAGCTATATGGACCTGCCGCAGGATTTAGAATCACTGTCCCGTGTAGTCCACTCGCTGATAGCGTATACTTGATGATTTCAAAGTTTGCTACTAATGTTCTATCTCCACTTACTGTAAATGTATAACTTGGATTCGTAGTTACGACAGTTACGCCCTCTGTCCAATTAGTAAATGTATATCCAGTGTTCGGTGCGGCGGTTACTGTTACTGAAGAGCATGAATTAAATGTACCGACTCCATTTGTAAATCCGACTCCACTTGTAGTTCCGCCTGCTGTTGGATTTGATGATATCCTTATTGTATAAGGGGCAACAGTTGTGAAGCTCCATGCATAGTTGCTTGCCATTGGATTACAGCAACATGATGACGAATCTTGAACCCCGGTTGTAATCGTTGCTATATATGTTGTATTCGGCTTGAGATTACTTAATGGCGTAAAGGTTGCTGTCGTGCCAACATAACTTACGGTGCCAGAGACAAATGTTGTACCTTGCGTTTCCATTAAAGTAAATGTTGCAGTAGTGATAGTTGACGCATTCATTGGCATACTAAAAGTTGCGGCAATTTGTTTGTTCAAAGCAACGCATGTTGCACCATTAGTTGGATCTGTAGAAATTACTGTAGGCGGAGTGAGGGCCACGGCTGCGCCTGTTGTAAAGCTCCATACATAGTTGTTTGCCAGAGCATTGCCCGCCAAATCTTTAACCGAGGTTGTAATCGTCGCTGTATATACTGTATTCGGTGCGAGATTACTTGCCGGTGTAAATTTAGCAATTGTGCCAGAGTAGGACACAAAACCGGAAATTGGCGTTGTACCTTGCATCAAAATAAATGTTGATGTTTGAATAGTTGATGCATCCATTGTCTTACTAAAAGTTGCAACAATTTGTTTGCTCAAAACCACACCTATTGCGGCATTAACTGGGTCTGTTAAAATTACTGTGGGTGCAGTAACGGCCACTGCTGTGCCTGTTGTAAAGCTCCATACATAATTATTTGCCAGAGCATTGCCCGCCAAGTCCTTAACAGAGGTTGTAATCGTTGCTGTATATACTGTATTTGGTGCGAGATTACTTGCCGGTGCAAAGGTGGCAGTTGTGCCGGAGTAGGATACAAATCCGGAAACTGACGTTGTACCTTGCGTCAAGGTAAATGTTGACGTGGTAAAAGTTGAAGCATCCATTGTCTTACTAAAGGTTGCAGCAATTTTCTGGTTCAAAGGCACACCTGTTGCAGCATTAACAGGGTCCGTAGAACTTACTGTGGGTGGAGTGCTAACCACTGCTGCGCCCGTTGTAAAGTTCCAAACAAAGTTATTTGCCAGAGCATTGCCTGCAAGGTCTTTAGCCTCGGTTGTAATCGTGGCTGTATATACGGTACTTGGTGCGAGATTACTTGCCGGTGCAAATGTGGCGGTTGTGCCAATGTAAGACACAAAGCCGGAAACCGACGTTGTTCCTTGCTTTAAGGTAAACGTCGACGTGTGAATAGTTGAAGCATCCATTGTCTTGCTAAAGGTTGCAGCAATTTTCTGATTTAAAGCCACACCTATTGCGGCATTAACAGGGTCTGTAGAACTTACTGTGGGTGGAGTGACGGCTACTGCCGCGCCTGTTGTAAAGCTCCATACAAAGTTATTTGCCAGAGCATTCCCTGCAAGATCCTTAGCTCCGGCTGTAATCGTCATGCTATATGTCGAATTAGGTACGAGGTTGCTTGCCGGTGAAAAAATTGCGGTTGTGCCGGAGTAAGACACAAAACCGGACACTGGCGTTATACCCTGTCTTAAAATAAATGTCGATGTTTGAATAGTTGTGGCATCCATTGTCTTACTAAAAGTAGCGGCAATTTTCTGGTTCAAAGCCACACCTGTTGCGGCATCAGCAGGGTCTGTAGAATTTATTGTTGGTGGAGTAACGACCGCTGCTGCGCCTGTTGTAAAGCTCCATTCAAAGTTATTTGCTAGAGCATTGCCCGCAAGATCCTTAGCCCCGGTTGTAATCGTGGCTGTATATAAGGTATTTGATGTGAGGTTGCTTGCCGGTGCAAAGGTGGCAGTTGTACCGATGTAGGATACAAATCCGGAAACTGATGTTGTGCCTTGCTTTAAGGTAAATGTCGATGTTTGAATAGTTGTGGCATCCATTGTCTTACTAAAAGTAGCGGCAATTTTCTGGTTCAAAGCCACACCTGCTGCGGTATTAACAGGATCTGTAGAACTTACTGAGGGTGGAGTAACGACCACCGCTGCGCCTGTTGTAAAACTCCATACATAGTTTTTTGCCATTACATTGCCCGCAAGATCCTTTGTTCCAGTTGTAATCATTGCTGTGTATCCGGTATTTGGTGCAAGATAGCTTGATGGTGCAAAAATTGCAGTCGTACCAGAGTAGGACACAGACCCGGGAATTGACGATGTACCCTGCCTCAAGGTAAATGTTGCCGAGGTAAAAGTTGAAGCATCCATAGCCACACTGAAGGTGGCGGCGATTTTCTGGTTTAAAGGCACACCTGTTGCGGCATTAACAGGATCTGTAGAACTCACTGTGGGTAAAGTGACGATCGATGCATCGCCTGTTGTAAAGATCCATACATAGTTATTTGCAAGTGCATTACCGGCCAAGTCCTTAGCCCCAGTTGTAATTGTGCATTGATAGGTGAGATTCGGATCTAGACCGTTCGGCACTACAAAAAGTGCAGTCGTGTCAGAGTACAACACCGATCCTAAAACAGGGGTGTTGCCTTGCCATAAGTTAAACGTTACTGCCGTAATCGTATTCGGATCCATCGGTGTACTGAAAGTTGCCGAGATTATCTTAACAGTGGAGACGCTCGCCGGCCTGGTAACACCACTTGATTTGGACATAGTCGGGATTATTTTGACAGCGGCGGCGATAGCCGACTCGGTGGCATTACTTATCTTGTTAAGAGACACATTCGTCCCACCATTACCGGGAGATGTGCGAATCACCGTAGGTGCGATACAGACGTTTACAATTCCCGGGCCCTCTTCTTTACAGCCGACCATAAAAATGCCGAGGAGTAAAGCGGTGGTCAGTACCGCTGAAAGCGAGACGCCAAGGGATCTCCGAATCATTCGGGAGAAGTGCGTCCATCGGTTCAAAGCAGTTGATGGATTTGTTGATGAAGTGTTCATGGCTTCCTCTTTAATAAGTTAATGGATGAATAATTTTTTTATAATTAGGATTGTACATATCTTCACGATACTTATCGTCTCTTCGATGATGTTTTGGTTTTCACCGATTTGCGGATCGACTTTTTCTTGTTCGACGATTTTTGTGCTTTCAAGAGATTGGCATTGGACTTTTTCAAGTGTTCGTATTTTTTTTTGAACTCAACAACTTGTTGCATAGCTTCTTCTTTGGCGACACCATATTTCTCCTGGAGAATTCCCACAAGCTGTTCGTGCTTCCCCGCGACGGCAGCAAGCTCGTCGTTCATCATTTTTCCCCAATGGCTCACGGCTTTTCCCCTCCGTTGTTTCCATTGACCTTCAACTCGATCCCAGTTCATATTGCAAGTTCCTTTCCTTTCAAGTGTTCATCGGTAAAAGTTCTATGCGGTCGATGAAGAGATGAAAACCTTCCCTGAACCGTGAACAAGTATACAGAGGGCTGCGCTGAGAAGTAATAGCCCGAAAGGATGAAAAAGTAGCTAATCCCTTTAAGAGCCTGAACAAGACATGGCACATTGAATGTGGTCGAATTGTCTTGATAAGAAGGACAAAAAGAAACGCCCGGCATTGATGAAAAAGGAATTAATCCTTTTGAGAAGAATCTCAAGAATTCATGGCAGATTAAATGCGATCAAATTATTTTGATCAGAAAGATAAAAAGAAATGCTCTGAGTTAAGAGTAACTACTTACATCATTTTTCATTCGTTGAACTCTTAACGGAGTTCTACATTTCTGTTTCGTCTATAACTACAAACATACTACTTCTATGGAGTCATATCGAAGACATTCTTCATAGTATCGATCCCGTAGGCATGTCTGCCGCAGGCTCGCCTAAGCACGAAGTGCGTCGGCGAGCACGCAGGGCCTGCACATTTGTAGTTCTGAAAAACCAAGATCATTCAGAACTCCAGAGGAGTTCCACGGAAAAAAATGCGATGTGTCGTTACGAAAAAAAATGCCGAGTAAAACGAAGGGATGCTTTGTTGTATGGGACTTTTCTTTTTAGAATACGAATGCCGTTTCCATTAAACAATATTGTGTCTTAGAAAATACGATCACAGATGGAAACGAGCATCCCGCTTGTTACACGAGCGGGGCCTTTTTACATAGTCTATAGATAAAAGGACACAAGAAAATTTATTAGAAGCGGCAGAAGGAAGTAAAATTTCTTATTGACTGATGTTACGCAAAAGAAAAACAACTGTCATTCCCGAATGCTGTAATCGGGAATCTTGAGTATAAAAAATGAAGATTCCCACTAAAAACGAGTGGGAATGACAAAAAAACAGAAACAACATTGCTTGTCTCTTTCGTTACAAAATATTTTGCATAATGTGAGTTATTGGGGTTTTTGTACTACGCAATAATAATTAATTGTTCTCGTCGTGGGTAAACTTTGCTATCTGCAGGCGTGTGTGCAGCGCTAATTTTTCCATGATGTTATGCACATGGCTTTTCACCGTGTGGGTAGCGATGTTGAGTTGCTGAGCAATTTCTTTGTTGCTGAGACTATCGGCAATAAGCGCGGTTATTTCTCGTTCGCGTTTCGTCATACGGACTGCGTTGGTTGCCTTTCCTTTTCCTTCTTTGATTGCGCGCTCAATAATATAAGAAAAAAGGGAACCTGTCAGCGGCGGTGGAAGCACTTTAATCCCTTGCGAGACCGATCGTATTGTTCCGAGAAATTCCTTTACTGTCGCGGTTTTCAAAATGAAACCCAATGCCCCAGCCTCCACAAACTCAACAATGTCCGATTGTGTTGGTACAAAACCCATTCCTATCACTTTTACTTCAGGAATGTTCTTCCTTATTGAGTCTACAACAGAAGACTCTTTGAAACTTTTTAAGCCAAGGTCCATAAGAATTATATGAGGTTTTTTTTGGTTTGTTTTCAGCAAAATCTCATTACCGCTTCCTATGGAAGCCACCACATGCATATCTGCCTGTTCATTGAGCATAGTAGTAATACCATCGCGCAAAACGCGATTATCTTCAATGATCATTATTCGGATTTTTTTCATTAGTTAGATAGTGTTTCTTACCGGCATTCGCCTAGTGTAAACTGCGAGCTTCATTGCTCCGTCACTCCGATTTCTATAGTGGGTCTTTCTTCTCTACTCAACATTACACCGAGTGACACTTGAAAATAACAACTGTAACATAAAAAAGCAAGATATAAATAAACCCATAATATGGTCAAGTACAGCCTTATGCAGGAATAGCTCTGCTGGTTTCACATTTGACTTAACTTCAACTTGTACCGTTTCCATTCTATAGTATTGTGTTTTCGAGAATGCAATCACAAATGGAAACGAGCATCCCGCTCGTTATATGAGCGCGACATTCTTGTATAGGTTGTGATAGAAACCTCAAGATTTTTTTGGGAAGAGGTACTAGTATAGATAGGCTTCCGTTTGACGTTGCTTTGTAGGGACACACAGCAGTGCGTTCCTACTCTGAGTGCGATTGGAGTTTATTTCCGTAGTGCCGATAATTTCCCGAACAATTCGATTTCTTGCTCGCTGAGATGATCGGGGAGCTGGATTATAATAGTGACATACAGATTCCCGAATTCGTTTTTTGTGCCATACACCGGCATTCCGAGACCCAGAAGTCTCAGCATCTTGCCATTAGGTGTTTCTTTGGGAATATCTACATTGACCGTGTCCTTCAAGGTTTTGACCCGCGCCTTGCCGCCGAGCACGGCAGTATACAAGTTGACCGGCCTCTCGCAGTAAAGATCATTTCCTTTACGCTGAAATTCCGGATGCGCTGCGACTTTGATTGTGATGTAAAGATCGCCGTTTGGACCGCCGTTTAATCCGTCTCCCCCTTTGCCTGCAATTCTCAGCGTCTGCTGGTCTGCGACGCCTCGTTTGATCGTCACCTTAATCGTCTGATCATTGAGCTTGATGAGCCGCGTCGTTCCATGATAAGCTTCTTCCAGCGAAAGTGTTGTCTCTGTTGTAAGGTCATCGCCTTTGACAACAACGTTCCGTCTTCCTCGTCGCTGACCACCACTATGTTGTCCAAAGAGCATTTCAAAAAGATCACCGACGCCTTCCTCGTTAAACCTCGCGCTGAACTCTTCTTGACTCATGGTATGCGCCCGCCCGCCGTCTGTGTGGCGGGTTTGTCCACCGCGATCGCTTGCATACTTCGACCAATCAAATCCTCCGGGCTGCGCTCCGGCTGCCTCGTACTGTTTCCAATCTGTACCGAACTGGTCGTACTTTTTTCGTTTCACCGGATCACTGAGGACTTCGTTAGCCTCGTTGATTTCCTTAAACTTCTCCTCGGCTGTTTTATCCCCTTTGGTTTTGTCAGGGTGATATTTGTTGGCAAGCTTTCGATACGCTTTCTTTATTTCCGCAGATGTTGCTGTCTTTGCAACACCCAAATCTTTGTAGTAATCTTTATAGGTCATAGACTTATCTTTTAGTAATCATTCCTAGGCACTATATATAGAGGAGAGTTATTATCCGGCAACTCATACTTGCGCTTTTAACGCGCTCCGTTCTATAAGATCTAACCCCACCAACACCCGCTCTGTATTAGAAAGATCACCAATGATATTCCTCACCGGCAAAGGAGATTTACGCACTAACGTCGGGATGGCAAGAATCTGGTCATCACGAGCAATCTGTGGTTTTTTTAAAAGATCAATCACTTTTATTTGGTATTTGCCCTTCAATTGTTCTTCACAAATTAATTTGAGATTGTTGAAGGCGGTGACGGATTTCGGAGTCTGCCCGGCAACATACAAACGTAAGACCCATTTGTCGCTTCTTGCTTTATCTGGCTGTTCTTTTCGCCGGCTGGTTTTCGATTTTTCATGTTTGATGTTCACAGCAAGTTCCTTTAAACTTTTATTTTATTCTTGTTTGTGCCGGTTTTTTTATATACACATCACTTCTTCGACTCTTAGCCATTTTTACCTTGTCTTCAATGAAACGTTCATTCCTTGTTTTTTCAATCCCGATAACTTTGAGCGCTTCTGATTCTTCAGCTTCAAATTCAGAGCGCAGCACAACAATCTGTGCTTCCATTGCTTCGCGCTTACGCTCTAATCCAAATTGTTTACGTCCGATTTCTTGCTGACGCAATAATTGTTCTGCTTCATCTTTCGTCTCTTGTGATAATCGAGCCGAGCCTGTCAAGACACCGTCCGCGCCAACATAGACATCAAGCAGTTCGATGCCGTGATCTGTCAGCCTAAACTCGCGAATCTGATTGGAGTGCGCCATACCGCGCGATTTAAGCACATATAATCCTCTGTTACGTTCACCTCCAATTTCAATATCACGCAGAAGCAGCCATGTATCTATCAAGGATGAGATGTACACATCGGTAATTTCCATAGCATCGCCGGAAGAAGTGAGACTTGTGAAGAATGCGGTGATCCGCTTCATCTTCAAAAAATCTACAAGACGCAGTAACATTGTTTTAACATCAGTTTGGTTCTCTCCCATCACAAATGCATTAATAGGGTCGAGGATAACGACGTTAGGGTTAAATTTATTGATCAATTTGATACTCGTCGTCAGGTGAGTTTCCAAGCCATAGAGTGTCGGGCGTGTTGCATGAAACTGAAGCAACCCTTTTTTTACGCATGGTTCCAAATTTATTCCAATGGAACGCATATTGCGCACAAGCTGACTGGGGGATTCTTCGAACGTAAAATAGAGAACGCGTTCTCCCCTTTTGCATGCCGCTTCAACAAATTGCGCGGCAATGCTCGTCTTACCCGTACCGGCGGTGCCTGAAACAAGCACTGTACTACCGCGAAAGTAACCTTTATCGGAGAGCATTGTGTCAAGACGCGGAATACCGGTGGAAATTCTCTCGTTGGATGAAGAATAATTTAATCCCAGGGAAGTGACAGGCAGAACAGAAAAACCATCTTCATCGATAAGGAAAGGATACTCGTTCGTACCGTGCGTTGAACCGCGATATTTGACAATACGCAGCCGTCGTATAGATGATTGATCGTTCACGCGATGATCGAGCAGGAGGACACAATCGGAGACATACTCTTCTAACCCTTGACGCGTTAAGGAACCTTCGCCTCGCTCTGCGGTAATGATTGTTGTTACGCCTTTCCTTTTCAGCCAGCGCAATAATCGTTGCAGTTCAGCACGCAGTATATGAATATTTGGCAAACCTGAAAAGAGTGATTCTATGGTATCCAGCACAACACGCTTAGCGCCGATGCTCTCAATTGCGTGATGGATCCTGATAAACAAACCTTCCAAATCGTATTCACCGCTTTGTTCGATTTCACTCCGATCAATGTGAATGTGCTCAAGCCAAATCTTTTTGCGCTCTAAAAGGCTGTCCAAATCGAACCCCAACGAAGCAACGTTTGCTGCGAGTTCTTTCTCTGTTTCCTCGAACGACACAAAGACCCCCGGTTCATTGTACTGTGTTGCCCCGCGGACGAGAAACTCCATAGCAAAGAGGGTCTTTCCACAACCCGCGCCTCCGCACACAAGCGTCGGCCTGCCTTTTGGTAATCCCCCGCCCGTGATTTCATCCAATCCTTGAATACTTGTCGGAGATTTTGGAAGAAAATTACGATGAGGTTGTGCTTCACTTTTCTTCATGATATTTTACCTCTGGATATATTTTGTTTTTCTTATTAAAACTCTGTTTCAAATTACATTTTTATGAAACGATGTCGTGTAAAAAGTATTTACACTGGGACATCACGAACAAATTCGTGACGCTGATCATTCAAAACAATTCATTTTCGGTGTCACGGTACGTCTGCCCCGTGTATTTTACGGGGGACCGTGACACCTATGTCGGATTTTGGGCCAACCTCGTTTAACTTCGCTGAATTGCGTTTTCAGACGGAGTTTGGATTGAGATAATAAACCTCAACTGTGTTCTTGACTGAGAAGTCCTTGATTCATTTTTTCATTTTTCTTCTCTCGTTTAGCCGCTTTTTTTTCTTTCATGGTTTTTGCCGGCTCTTTCTTAGAATTCTTTTTACTGTTTTGACTTTTACTCATGATTTTATCCTTTTTATTTAGATGAAAATCCCCTACTGCATAAGGCAGTCTTCGTCATTCCTGTATTGATGACAAATTTCTATTGAATCATACTATCAGAAAGAAAAATATTGCACAATAGCCCGAAAGGATGAAAAAAGAATTAATTCTTTCAGACAACAAAACTGATCTTTTGTACATAGAGGATAGACGATGAACTACCGTGTTTGGATTGGTACTCAGAAAAGTACGAGGAAGCGCATACACAATATGCGCAAGCATTGCACTCAAAATCCGACAACATCCCGCACTGCGATTCGAAGCGCGAACCATGCAAACTGGATGAACGGATCATCCGGCTGCCGAGTATATTTCACTTGACCGATCTTCATTGAACCCGATTTATCCGGCACATTGGTCTTGAGGATCTTAAATTTGTTGGCAATGAACGTTTTGATACCATTAGAAAAGCCTTTTTCGCTTCCAGTCTGTCTATTAATGGCTGCAAGTTTCAAGTCATTGTAGACACCCCGCAAGGTACCGCTGGCGCGTCCCGAAACAACATTGACATCGAATGTTGCCTCCTGAAGGACCCCTGACTTGATGCGCATCTGATCGGATATCTCAAGCATTGAATTGAGCGGGCTGAGTTCCATTTTGCTCAGTGAACCAGAGTAATGGAACGAGAACTCCGGCGATGCGACAGGAATTCTCATAAGCACTTTCATCGTCCCGGCATTCACGAACTTCGCTTGTGCATGAATGACTAAAACGGCGTCACGGCCGCCATGATTGGCAATTCCTTCTGCCAACACCTGCATGTTATCAAACGTTACGAAAGCCGGCTTCGCACCGAGCACAAACCCCTCACCGTACTTCAGCCATCCGTTCATGAAACTCAGGCTATCGACCTGCAGGGTTTCCTTTATCGAAGCAAGAATTTCGTTTGGCATGAAAGGACCTGCAGTGTCTCTGCTGTCAGGTTTGAACTTGTTAACCAGAATGTCGAGGAGTGCATCATGAATGTGGACGGAACGGGCACGGTAGCTCTTCCCTTGCAGTAAGTCGAGACATGCCAATCCCATCACGCTGATTTGCGGTGTTACAATGCTCAATCGTGTTCTTCTGAAATTACTTTCTCTGAAGAATTCATCATCGTCTACCAACGGATGAACCTTTAATGATTCAGCCACAATTTCTGAATCTGGGACTGATACACGCAGCCGTTTACAGAGAAATTTATAGCGCGACTTCGTGAGATTCAGCATGATATCCTGTGCCTCTACAATAGAGTTGGCAAAGTCATTGGGTGCAAGACTTCCTCCCCAGAGAAGATGCAACCAGTGGATCCCGCCCACTGAGAACTGACCCATCTGGTTCGAGAATGTGCCATCGACTGCTCTCAGCGCAACTGAGTCAAATCCGAATTTGTTCTTTAAGACGTTGTAATTCATGTCGGCGATTCGTATCGAGTACGCGGGATACACCTCAGCAAAAGCTTTTGTAATCCTGGGCTTGATGAATCTGTTCACAAGGGGATCAGAGAAGAGCAGGAGAGCCAGCGCGCAGATAAGCACTATTGCACCTACGGCAAAGCCCGCATACAACGCTACTTTTAACAGCGACAGCTTTCGTCGATCAGTTGGTGGATGCTCATTTTGCATATTTTCTATCACTTTGCTTTCTTTCTCACGATCGCAATGCACATGCTTTTCTTAAAGGTGTGTACAGAAAAAGATTGACGGATGTAAATGTCATATCAAACTCACGAGGGCAGCAATCCCCGATAGAATGATCAAGACGCCGGAAATCCTATTGACCCATGTGAGTCCACCTGCGTCTAACTTTTTTCTGAATAATGTAGCAACGTAACCGAGCGTCAAAAACCATAAACTCGAACCTGTAAACACTCCGAGAACAAGAATGCACGCTGAAATGATACTAAGCCTATGTCCCAGCCCAAAGGCAGCGAACACAGCAATAAAGGCAAAGATAGTCATTGGATTGGTAAGTGCGAGGAGAAAGGCGGAGATGTACGATCCCAACATTCCCTTGTTGTCGGAGGGGATTTTAGGGACTTTGCGCTTTGCACGAAATGTCCTTATTCCAAGATACAAGAGTAATCCTCCTCCAACCAAACTTACCCAAAAGTGCTGGCCGGTGATCATATCCGAAATAAACGTGAGCCCGAACGCAGCGATACTGCCGTACAGCGAATCTGCGGTTGCAGCTCCAAGGCCGATGATCAGGCCGCGTGTGTGCCCCTCAGCCAGTGTCTTGCGGATGCACATTATTCCAATCGGTCCTATAGGCACCGCCATCGCAAATCCAATAATCAGTCCTTTGAGGAAAAAAATCGGTTCCATACAACAATCTTTCAATTCAATTTGTGTACCATGATTCACACATTCCTATTTCAAAAAATCTGGCTGCCATTTTACGGCTATCCCTGTCGCTACGGATGAAGAATACAATCCTAATGAGATGTTTTTGTCTTGGAAACGATGAAGTTCGGGAATAAGTATGCCGCACAATGCCCCTACTCCCATACCAACCATCACATCGGAAGGAAAATGCGCGAGCGATTTCACTCTAAAATATCCCTCAATAAGTGGAGGAATTAACGCTGCGCCGTATAAAAGATATTTATTGTTTCCTATTCCAGGATTATAATCACTATACACTTTTGCCATAAAGAAAGTGGATGCCGTGACAACTGCCTCATGGCCGCTGTAGAATGAATTCCGGTTATTGGCTGATTTTCTCTGGTCATAACTAAGTTGATCATAGTATGCGATAGGCCGGATTCTATTTTGAAAATTAACCCCGAGAGGACTCCATTCATAAATATTAGGGGTGATCGACATGGTTTCCATATACATGAGTAACACGTCAACCCAATCCTGTTTGATCTGTTTATCAAACATGAGAAAAACCGGAAGAACAACAGTAGCCGCAACGCCATAATCTGAATACTTTGCAAAGACATCTATTTTAGAAGGGTCTTGATCAAAAGCCCAGCTATCAATACCGTTAAAGATACTTTTGTTCAATGCCTGTATTTCTAAAGGAGTCAACTCTGATTTGTGAAATACCAGTCCTTCTCCCAGATAATTTGCCGACAATCCAACGCCAATGATGGTGCCTGTTACCCAATAATTAACATGATAAGGATGGAATGAAGAATCACGTGCAGAAGATTGAGAATACACCTGTTGAGCTAAACAGATACCCAAATACGCAAGAATAATAAATCTACATCGATAAGTTTTCATGATTCCGATCTCATATTTATTAAAACTAAATAATATCACCTGCCGTAATATTTTTTTTAAATTTCAAGTATCGGAATGGATCTTCTTTTTCGACACAGGTGGAATACTCTCGGCGGGCTTTTCCGAGTCGAGCAACACTGCTATCCATCGTGTACTTTCATTATTCTGAAAGGCAAACTTCAAGGTCATTGTAAACGGAATGCATAGAATCACACCGATCGGACCAAGGAGGCCTCCCCAAAAAATCAGGGAGAGAAAGACGACCAAGGTAGACAATCCAAGTTTCCTTCCCATAAGCCGCGGCTCGACCACGTTTCCGAGTGTGAAGCCAACGGCAAGATAACCGGCAGCAACAAGCGCAGCAGGTCCGGGACCGAGTTGAATGAGCGCCAGTACCACCGGAGGAATGGAGGCAATAATTTGGCCCAGATTGGGTATAAAGTGGAGCAGAAATGCTATGAAACCCCACAGGATGGGAAAGTCTACACCGAGAATGATCAACCATACCGTCAGTATAGCTGCAGCGGCGAAACTAATGATCGTCTTGATGATCATGTATCGCTGGATATCATTGACAAACTTCGTGAACTGTGGAAAGGCAAGATGAGGCTCACCGTATATAGAACGGAGCTTGATGGGAAAGCTTGATGCCTCAAGAAGAATAAATGTTACCGTGAGCAGGATCAGCACGACGTTGGAAAACACTGATCCCATCTCTGAGAGCAAGCCAAAAAAAAGACCCAAGATCGGCCCCGGATTGAGATATTCAAGCAGGACCGAGTCAGTGACGACAATATGCTTGCTTGCCAACAGGGGCTGGAGCGCCAAGACTTGCTCATGTAGGCGTTTCTGATAGAAAGGCAATGCATTAGAAAAGGTGTTGAGAGACGTTCCTACCACAACACCTATAATCAGCAGAAGAGTAATCATACCTGCCATGACAATCATTACTGCTGCGAAAGAATGAATCCGTTTCTGTCCTAGCCAGAGTACCGGCGGCGTGCCAAGGAGAGCAAGGAACACAGAGACAAGGAACAATGCAACAATCGACTGTGCTTGATTGACACCATAGATGATGATCACGATCGCTGCTGCGATAACGAGGAAGCGCGTTCCGTTGATAACGTCACTTTGTTTAGGCATAAACACCCTTTCTTTCTTCACTCATAACTCGAATATATCCCAACTCCACATGTGACTTCTTTTGTCTTCATATGTTATCCTGCAACTCGTACTTGAGCAGGGCGCAGTAGTTCATTATTCCACAGATAGCCGCGACGCAGTTCATCAACAACAATTCCCGGTTCACTATGTTCATGTTTCACCATTGCCACAGCTTCATGCAGATTATGGTCGAATGACGTGCCGACACTTTCGAAAGGGAGAACTCCGTGCGTTGCCAACAATGCAAGAAATTTTTGATGGATGATGTGCACTCCTTTCACAAAAGGCTGCTTCGCGTCGTGTGCGCTCTTCAACGCTTTTTCTATATCGTCGACGATGTCTAACATGGGAAGCAACATTCCCCGTTTACTTTCCTCGGCAATCTTGTTGCCGTCACGCTCAATGCGGCGACGATAATTCTTGAAGTCCGCCAACGTGCGCAGGTTTCGGTCACGCTCATGTAGTAGCTCTTCTTGCAATTCCTGGACTTCTATCGCCCAATCAGCAGGCGGCAGCAGGTTCTGTTCGTTCTCGTTTTCGTGTACGGGTATTTCCATCAAGCACCTTTATTATTGTTCGCCAACTTCCGTTTTGTGGAATTGGTTCAGGATTTTTCTTCTTCCTTTTTTTCTTTTATCTCCTCAACCAGTTCAGTATATTCTTTTGAAAGTTCGGTTATCTCGGCTTCTGTTTTTTCTTCTGCATTAATTACCGCATTGTTTGCAGACTTGTGTGATGCGACAAGTTCATTTAATTTTAAATGAAGCGAGGCGGAGAAATGAATGAATGATTTTTGAATAATAAACAAATATAAAAACGTGACACCGAGAATTACATCTCCGATGGCGGAATGAATATCTTGAGTGTAAAACCGCTTGTTGGCGAGCCAGAATATTACCGTGCCTAAGGCAATAATAAACGTGATGGAATTGCCGAGTATGGCAGTAGCGATGGAGGTAAGTTTTTCAAAACCTCTTTCCATATGCCTGAATAGATTTTTATAATTATCTGTCTTTATTTTTTTTATAGTCATTGTTCGCATCATTCAATTACTATTTCATTGTTCGTGTAAGATGAATTTGCAGAATATTCTTCATGAGCAATTCAGTTAACTTTCACAAGCTGTTTACCAAGATTATCTCCCGCAAACAATCCGATGAAAGCTTTTGGTGCATTGTCCAATCCCTCGATAACATTTTCGGCATACTTCAGTTTCTTTTCCTTCAACCATTTAGCCAATTGACGTATTCCCTCGTCGAATCGGTTTGCATAATTACGTACAATGAACCCTTTCATGAGGGCACTAACCGTGAGCAAGCGAGGCTGGAGTCGAGGACCCATAGTAATTTGTGTTTCGTTGTATAAGGATATTTGTCCACACAAAGGAATTCGGGCGTTATTGTTGATCAAAGAAATGACTGCGTCTGAGATGTCACCACCAACATTATCAAAGTAAATGTCAACGCCATTCGGACAAGCTTCCTTTAACGCTTTTCTCAGATGAGGAACAGTTTTATAATTGATTGCGATATCAAATCCCAATTCATCAATCAAGTACTTGGTTTTTCTATCAGAGCCTGCAATACCGACAACACGACAACCATGGATCTTGGCTATCTGCCCTACGATCATTCCTACTGCACCCGCCGCGCCAGAGACAACGACCGTTTCACCTGACTTTGGCTGTCCAATATCCAACAATCCGAAATATGCAGTAAGCCCGGGCATTCCCAGCACTCCCAGTGCTGTACTCACCGGGGCTAATTCAGGATTTATCTTCCGCACTTCTTTTTCGCCGGCTACAGAGTAATCCTGCCAACCAAGATTTCCGATTACGAAATCCCCTTTGACAAAGTTATTTGATTTTGACTCAACGACCTCTCCGACAATTCCTCCATTTAGAACTTCGTTTAGCTGAAAAGGCGCAACATAGGATTTTCGACCATTCATCCTGCCTCTCATGTAAGGATCAACGGAAAGAAATCGTGTTCGTAATAATACCTGTCCGTTCATCGGTTGAGGTATTGCGGATGTAACCATCTTAAAACAACTCTCATTCGGTATTCCGACTGGTCTCTTGACCAACAGGATTTGTCTATTGATTTGTTGTTGCACTGTATCTCCATAACAAGTTGAAAGTATCAACGAATGTTATTGTAAAAATGTTGTCGGATTCTCTTATTGTCTCTTGTTTTTTCACTAACAAACAGGCATCCTTTTTATTTCAACAAGCCAGAAGTGTTTCCTTATTTAATCAGAACAAGTTTCCTGATGTCTGTAAATGACCCGGTTTGCAATCTATAGAAATACACTCCACTCGGCAGAACTGCAGCATTCCATATCTTCGAGTAATTGCCGGCCGCCATGTTTTCACTCACGATAGTCGCCATTTCCTGTCCTGTCAGGTTATACACTTTTATCGAAATATAGGTTTGAAATGGAATATCAAACGAAATCGTTGTTGTTGGATTGAACGGATTCGGAAAGTTCTGCCCAAGCTTGAAAGCATTGGGTCGTAAAGAAGTCTGATCATTTTCTATACCTGTGGCTTTGGACGCAGTGAACGATCCTGTCATCCCTATAGAAAAATGGAAATCGCATTGATACAAATATGCCCCTGCAACAGTGACAGGACATGTGAATACGCTGCCGGAGGCCTGATGAAAGCTTGATGCACCGGCGGGAACACTCGTCGAACTCAGCGGATGCATGACGAAATCGCCCTGCCACATAACCGTGTCGCCTACGGAAACATTTAAAGAATTGGGTGAATAAGTAAATCCAAACGTACCACCGAACTGGATGACATGTGTTGTTGCGTGTGCTGTAGTGACAACAGCGAGTAACACCACGACCCATAGAATCGATGTTGTTCTCTGAAATACTGAGATGGATTGTGTTTTCATGATAAATCCTTTCTGAATTGGTTTGTTAGTTATTCGATCGTTTGATGAGATCACGTAACATACTTAGGATAGTCTGTATATCCCTTTTCACCCGGAGTATAAAATGTATTCGTATCAAGTTCTTTTGAAAGCGGCCAACTATGAACGAATCGTTCGACGAGATCAGGATTATTAATAAATGGCCTACCGAATGTGATAAGGTCCGCAAGGCCTCCCTGTAATTCGTTTTCAGCGCGCTCCTTTGTATATCCACCACCAAGAATAATTGTACCGTGAAATCTTTCGCGGATCGCTTTTTTCATATCGATGGGCACTTCCGGCGCTCCCATACTGCTATGGTCCACTACATGGATATATAGTATCTCCATTCGATTGATCTGTTCCGCAAGATATTTATATGTGTTTTCGATTTCAGGATAGGGAGGCATATCGCTTGCTACACCATACGGCGATAAGCGAATACCGACTCTCTCCTTTCCAATTGCTTTCACTGCGCCGCCTACTACTTCCAACAGGAAACGGCAACGGTTTTCTACGCTGCCCCCATAGTTATCGTTTCTTCTATTACTCACAGGAGACAAAAATTGTTCTAACAAATATCCGTTTGCACCGTGAAGTTCTATACCATCAAACCCTACTTTTATTGCGTTCGTTGCAGCAGAAATGTATTCTTGTTTAGTATGTTCTATTTCTTCAATGGTCATTTCTTTGGGGATCGGGAAATCCTGCAACCCTTGAGCATCTGTCCATATTTGTCCGGCTGGCTTAACAGCAGATGGTGCAATAATTTTTGCATGTTCGAGCATATTCGCAGAATGACTGATGCGTCCGGTATGCATGAGCTGAACAAATATTTTTCCGTCATTGGCATGCACGGCATTTGTGATTTTCTTCCAACCTTCCACTTGTGCTCCGCTAAAGATACCGGGGATTCTGGCATACCCGAGACCGTTCGGCGAAGGAGATGTCCCTTCGGTAATTATGAGTCCTGCAGCAGCACGCTGTCCATAGAATTCAGCCATTAAGTCGTTTGGAATATTACTCACTGCACGAGAGCGTGTCATAGGTGCCATAACGATTCGATTTTTTAGCTCAATGTTACCCAGTTTATACGGGCTTAATAATTCAACGTTTTTCATTTTACCTCTCCTTGATAAATAGTATATACATCACATTTAGTTGGAACAAGAACTGGTTTATGATTTTCCGAGAAACACGACGGAATCATTTTCTATAACTATCCATTTTTTATATCTGTTAAATCTCGGTCGATGAAGGGATGAAATACTCCCCTCAACTATTAATAAGTATATTAACAACTACGCTGAGAAGTAATAGCCCGAAAGGATGAAAGGGGAGTTAATCCTTTTTAGGAGAGTATAAAAGAACTTGGCACAAAGAATTAATCCTTTTTTCATTCTTTCGGGCGATTCTCATTTATATAAATCATTGGTATTCTTTTCTTGGGTTCATTGAGAAGATAAAGAAAATGATTTGTATGAACGGCTGAATATATTTATCGATCAATATTCATCAGGTAATAACACAAGGATAATACACTTATGAAGAAACAAAACCTTGTCTCATGGTTAATAGAGCGAGACGCGTTTCCGGAGATTTTATTATTCTTTCTCTTCGTAGTCTTATCAACTTTGTTATTCTTTAATGATCTTCTTGGTTCATGTTGATTCCGGTGATTGTGGAGAATGATTTAGAATAATTTCGGCATACCGTAATGCAGAAAAAATCTGAAGAAAAAATTAATAAATTTAAATTCTGTATTTCCGAGGAAGCGGAACATATCCCCTAGAAAGGTCAGTGCACTATATTTTATCCAAAAAGAAAGCCTTGCGATGGTGCATAACGAAATGTTAAAAACAACAAGCTGTTGTGAAATGCAATTTCCAAAGAGAGGTGTAACAAAATGATACAGAATGCGATTAACAAGATGGAAGAGAGGGTTCGCAAAGATGGATCTCTTTCAGAAGAAAGAAAAAGCGAGCTTTTAAGTTTGCTCACAACCATGAAGCCCGAAATGACGAAGTTGTACAAATCTCAAGAAGAATATGTAGGGAGTATGATCCGATCCAACAATAACAATGAGGTGAGTACATGGAAGAAAAACAAGTAGTCGTAGGCGAATATGAAAACGAGATAGACGCTGAAATTGCAAAAAGACATCTCGAAGCATCGGGCATTCCAGCATCTATAATCAAAGACGATGGCGGCGGAATGCTTCCTTCGCTGCAGAATACCGAAGGTGTTCAATTGGTAGTTAATGAAACTCAGAGTGAGAAAGCCAAGAAAATAATTTAGGAACATTCTTCTTAAACGTTTCAATGAAATGCACCAGATGTCCTAACCGAATCGCGAAATGAGGAATGTAATAATATGACAAATTCCGAAATCACAGTTGCTGAATACCTGCTAACTCGGTTAAAAGAGATCGGGGTAGATCATCTCTTTGGCGTGCCAGGAGATTTTGTCCTGGGTTTCTTCAATCAAGTATTGAAGAGCGACGTGAAGTACATTGGTACCTGCAATGAACTCAACGCTGCCTATGCCGCTGACGGCTATGCACGCATCCGGGGCATAGGTGCATTTTCCTCAACCTATGGTGTTGGAGAACTTAGTGCCATCAACGGTGTGGCGGGATCGTTCGCCGAAAGAGTACCGGTGGTGGCGATCACTGGCTCACCTGCAACAATTCATTTCCGCACACGGCCGCTCTTGCATCACACCCTGGGCGATTATCAGATCCCTTTAAGGATGTATGAGAAAATCACCATCGCATCAACCCAACTTGTTTCCGGCGAAACGGCACCAGCGGAGATCGACCGAGTATTATCGGCATGTCTTTCCCACCAGCAACCGGTTTACATCTGTCTCCCTTCGGATGTGGTGATGATGAAATGTACTCGACCGATCCCTTTTCTTTTCCCGACACATCCCCGAAGTGATCTAGATGCACTTGGGGAGGCGACCAAGGAGACGATGAGAATGCTGGAGAAATCTCAGAAACCGATTGTGATCGGCGACGTGGAATTAATACGTTTCAAACTGCAAACAGATTTTGCGCGTTTTCTCGATAAAACGGGTTTTCCTTATGTCACCATGATGTTAGGGAAGACGCTTCTTTCAGAACACCACCCGCAATTCATCGGCCTCTTTGAAGGAGATCGGAGTCGCGACTATGTGCGAAATCGGGTCGAGTCTGCTGACTGTATTCTGAAACTTGGAGCACTGATGACGGATTTTAATACGGGTGGCTTCACAACGAATCTAGATGATTCAAAGATGATCAGTGGCAACATCGGTTACGTGAAGATCAAGCATCATTACTATGAGAACGTGCATCTCCATGATTTTATACTTGGACTGACTGAAAAACTTTCACGACGAGATCATGCAACTCTGGATATCCAATGTGCCCACGATGGCTGCGTGCACCGGCATTCGGTACCGTACCAACCTGATGCACCGAAACCGCTTACCATCAAACGTTTCTTCGATCGCATGAGTCATTTTATAAAAGACAATTCAATTGTTATTGCTGAAACAGGCGTATCTCTTTTCAGTGCCGCGGAAATGCTTATGCCGGAAGGAGCGACTTTCATAGGGCAAACTTTTTATGGCTCGATCGGCTATACAGTTGGAGCAACTCTGGGTGCAGGCATGGCGGCGCAGGATCGGTGTGTCGTACTGTTTGTAGGGGATGGTTCTTTTCAAGTGACTTGCCAGGATCTTTCGACGATGATCCGGAACCATCTCAAACCCGTCGTCTTTCTCATTAATAATGACGGGTATACGATCGAGCGTGTGATCGTTGATCGTCCCTACAACGATCTCCAACCTTGGCACTATCACAAGTTCGTAGAGGTATTCGGAGGAGGGCTGGGTCTTGATGTCCGCACAGAAGGGGAACTCGAAGATGCGCTCAATAAGGCAGCTACAACGGACGACCTTGTCTTTATCGAAATACACACCGGGCGATTGGACTGTCCCGAATCACTTCGTAGTGCAGGTCGGTCTATGGCAAAGACAAATCAACTCGACTAATGCGAGACGGAACTCAACGCAGCAACGAGTGGATGTTCTCTTTATAAGAATAGTCATCACAGGATATATTGTTACAGCGGAAACAACAAATACATTTTCTTACAAGAGGTCGAAATACATAACTAGTTAGTTATGTCAGTCCCGCAAAGCGGGATTCCTGACACTCAACAGTATCGGTCGGGACGTAAGTACTGACCACACTAAACTGAGACACTGCCTGCCATTTGACAGTGTCGTTTGACAATATCAAGGGCGACACAAAACCCAAAATTAAAACAGGAGGTAGTAGAATGAAATCGAATGCAATGTATCCCTTGGCGTTTGTGGTAATTGCAGTCGCAATGTTCGTCGCCAGCACATCGGTGGCAACATCCCAGACCGTGCAAATGAACAACCCATCCGGGCCGGTCCCAGTCAATCCTGGCGCCCTCAGTGCGACAACGACTATCCTTAATCCTGGCGTGATTAGCTGGGTCCACTTCGGTGACTTGAATATCACCACGGGTGATCAGCAGAACTACGCCGACTTCAAGAATTTCATCCATAACACCAATCAGTATCTCAAGAACGGTGTGAATTTCGCGCTGCTGCCAGGCGACAACGCGTATGATCACACCGAGATTGCGTACCAGCTCATCAAGCATGCAACGGATGAATTGCAAGTACCGTTGTATGCCATTCCGGGCGAGCGCGATCACAAGGGCGGGACCGCTCTCTACAACCAATATTTGGAGCCAGTGAACTATCAGAGCTTCACGGCGGATAAGTACCACTTCGTGTTTCTGGACGTGATGAGTGGAATCAGTGATGCTCAGAACTCATGGCTGACCAACGATCTGGATAGAGCAGCGAAGGCCGGTCTCAAAAGTGTGATCTTTATGCACTCCTATGCCCAGACATCGGAATTGCAGGATGTGATCCAGCGTGACAATGTGATCATGGTTGATGCAGGACACACGCACTATAACGATATTGCTAACGATGGAAATACGATCTATGCCGCCACGCGCTCAACCGGTGAGGTGAGCGAAGGGCCTGTAGGGTACTCGATCATCAACCTTGATAACGGTGTGGTCAGTTGGAAGTTCAAGACGATGGGGAGTTGGCCGTTTGTGATGATAACCTCACCAGCGGATAAAATGCTCATGATCGGTGGTTCACAAATCGTCAAGGATACGGTAGACATTCGCATCAAAGTTTGGGATGATAAGGGCGTTGCTTCGGCAACCATGCAGATCGACGGCGGACTGGCAGTGCCGCTGGATCGCATCGGCGAGACACAAATGTGGAGCGCGCGCTTTGACGCGACGAAAGTTTCCGACGGTGACCACAGAATCAGTGTGACTGTGACTGGCGCGGGCGGCAACACGGACCAAGACGTGGTTACCGTAACGGTCAATCAGTCGGGTAGCGTCCAGCAAGTGAAGCGGCCTTTCGGCCCGGAGGGTAACTCTGTCGGCTCTTATACCGAAAAAGGATTGCTCGGCACTCACACTACAAAGTCGGGGTTACCTGATAAGGTTGGCAAGAGTGGAAAGCACTGAGACAAAGGTTGCAAAGGTAAGCCTGGCAAAGTGAATGAGTCGATAACTGTAATAGTGTAAAATGCCGCTATGCGATAGTCTCATGCTTTGTCATCAACGATACCTTTAAGGGTCGCGATGATGAAATGGCACGTTGGTGAATGATGGCGGTGCCGAAAAGAATGAATTTATTGAGCAAGAAATTACATTAGAGTATTCAAGGAAAATGACGATATGATGAATACAGATGACAGACAACACCGTTCCATCCTGCAAAGAATTGCACGTAGGGTGATGATGGAAAGAGGACTCCTTCCAGATTTTTCTGTCCAGGCCATTGCCGAGCTTAACGGAATTCATGAGGCTGCCACAGATGTCGAAGAATCGACACGTGATTTGAGGAATCTTGCATGGTGCTCCATCGATAACGATGATTCGCGCGATCTGGATCAGCTTACTGTTGCCGCACCTATGCCTGCGGGAGCCGTAAAGATCCTTGTCGCCATTGCTGATGTCGAAGCTATTGTCAAGATGCCGTCGGCACTTGACGATCATGCGAAGCACAATACTACTTCGGTCTATACGGCTGCGGAAATATTTCCGATGCTTCCTGAGAAACTTTCGACCGATCTCACATCTCTCAACTTTGAATCAGACCGCCTCGCTTTCGTCGTCGAAATGGTTATTACTGGAGATGGGTCGCTTCAAAGTTCAGATATTTATCGGGCAACGGTTCGAAATCATGCAAAGCTTGCCTACAACAGCGTTGCCGCTTGGCTGGACGGAAATGGGCCTATGCCAAAAGAAATTAGCACAGTCAACGGTCTCAACGAAAATATCCGGCTCCAGGATCGCACTGCTCGAAAACTGAAATCCCTCCGGCACGAACATGGTGCGCTTGATCTGGAAACAATAGAAGCTCGCCCCGTATTTGACGGAGATGAGATCAAGGACTTAGAAGCTGATCGAAGGAACTGTGCCAAAGATATCATTGAGGACTTTATGATTACCGCAAACGGTGTGACGGCACGATACCTCGCAGCAAAAAAATTACCGTCGCTGCGGCGCGTTGTTCGGACACCAAAACGATGGGAAAGAATTGTCGAGCTTGCACTTGAACATGGTTTTTCACTTCCTGCAGAACCAGATTCAAAAGCGCTGGATAAATTCTTGATATCGGCAAAATCGGCTGATCCTGTCCGCTTTCCTGATCTTTCTCTCAGTATCATCAAGCTTTTGGGTGCCGGCGAATATGTTGTCGAACTTCCGGGAGGGAGTTCTGAAGGACATTTCGGTCTTGCCGTGAAAGATTATGCCCACTCGACAGCACCGAATCGCCGGTATCCCGATTTGATCACCCAGCGGTTACTGAAAGCAGCGATGGCGGAAGGTTCCATACCATATACAACCGATGAATTGGAGGTGCTCGCAAAACACTGTACCGAAATGGAGGATGCAGCAAAAAAGGTTGAACGGCAGGTTGGAAAATCCGCAGCGGCTATGGTATTGGAATCAAGGATAAGTCAATGGTTCGATGCTATCGTCACCGGTGCATCTGCAAAAGGGACGTGGGTCCGTCTTTTGCATCCGCCTGTTGAAGGAAGACTGGTGAGTAATTTTGAAGGCTTGGATGTTGGACACAGAATCCGTGTTCAATTAATGCACACGGATGTAGAGCGGGGATATATTGATTTTAAGAAAGTAGAATAAGAAGTAAAGTTCACAACTAACAAACCAAATCAGAAAGGATTTACCATGAAGACAAGACACATATTTCTCTCGATAGTCCTGGCAGTCGCTTTGACACTGCCAACGTTCGGACAGAGCACTCACGACGATAAGACCAAGACCGATATGAAGCATCATCACATGATGAGCATGATGGGCAAACCGACAGCCGATGCGACAGTCGAAGGGCTTCATATGAAGGTATGGCTCATGACGCAGAAACATCACAAAAAGATGATGAAGGAAATGAAACATGACGGTATGGGAATGAAAGACGACAGCATGAAAATGGACAAGGCAACGAAGGAAGCGATGATGGCAGGCACGCATCACATTATGCTTCACGTTACAGATGCTGCAAGCGGGAAGGAAGTCTCTGACGCCAGCGTCAAGGTCTTGATTTTGTCTCCATCAAAAAAGAACTCTTCGGTTGAACTCATGCCAATAATGAACCATTTTGGAGACGGTCTCACTCTCTCCGAAAAGGGAGAATATCAGTTTACAGTCATCGTCAAAGTTGATGGAGTTCCGAAATCGACACAGTTCAAATACACGGCGAAGTAGATAGTGTTCGATAGGTTGAGTGCAAAAGATTTTCAAGGAAAGCAGCAAGGAGAAAAATTGATGATCGATTGATAATTCGACCATCCGATGTCAATGTATCGATATCCACAAAGGATTAACTACTCTTTCATCCCTTTGGCTGATTGTTGGGTTCTACAGTTATTTGTATAATGTGAAGCAATCATGATGATCGCCATCGAGACGACATGTTGAAATCAAAATTCATTAAATGTATTCTGCTGTGTGTTATCGGAATACTCTGCGCCCATGCACAGCAGAAAACTTCAGTACTCATTCAGTCTACGGACGAGGATGAAAGGATCGATATCTCCGTCGACAAGTCGATCTACTTTCCGGGTGATACGGTTCTTTTAATCATTCAACGAAATGATAATACGGCGACAGCGGGAATCATTACTCCGATACTGCTTATCGAAGGAACAACGTTCAAATCAATTGGACGGCTTAGATACGTTACTGTCATTCCTAAAACTATAACACCGGGAATATTTCCCATCGGGCTGAGAGTAACGGATCCCGCAGGCCGGCGATTTCGGTACGTAACGGATTGTGTTGTAACGGTGGAAGAACATCAAGACGTTGAACAACTCAGTAGATACGTCAGCGTTATTCCCGAATCCGGCAGCAATAATATCCGGAAGGCAGTTACACTGGATCGCGAGCAAGTTCGAAATCTCATGGTGCGGTTTCAACGCGATAGTATTCGGCTTGGCATGGGACCTCAGTTTATTAGAATAACAACAACGATACTGTTGCGAGACGACATAGCGGCTCCATCGTACGAACGACGAGTAGTAACATATCGAAGTCATGGCGATCCCTACAAAGATCGCGCAATGTTCATTCAGTATCGCGCCGCCTACGGTACGTTCGCCAATATCCGTCCGGAAGAACTTGAAAGAGTGTTGGTACCGGTAGATTCACTGCCTGACTGGGCAATTCTTGGCATCCATATCGAACCCGATTACACGATTAAAATCGGCGCAGTGGATCGTTCCAACAGTATGACACAATACTTTCGGGTGAGAGGTTCAATAATCGAAGCAGGATTCTCACTCGCCATCCCCAAGGTGTTGTACGATACACGAGCCGACGATTCGATTCAATATGGAAATTACAGCGCGATGGTACGGTTCTATTATATTAATCCAGGATCAGGAAATCGATTTCCTGTCAGCATGGGGATAGGAATTTTTGGCATAAATTCACCAGTTGATATTGGAATCCGTCGAGGCGGTTTTGCTTTGTCGATGTTTCTGGATTTGGCGGAGATGGTACGAATAGTCAATATCGGTTTTACAAAAAAAATAAATATTGGTCTGGAATTGGACCCGTTTTTACCCATCAAAAATAAAGGACGATTGTTATTTGTCGCGCAAGCAGGTTTTTCGTTTTGACGGCTTAACACTCGCATCAAAAGCGTGACAACAACGAGACTATTGCATGATCTACATTAAAAATGACAATTGGTAACCATCACATTCGCATATTTTCTGTGATAATAACCAAAAAGCGGATAACTCATCAACTACTACAATCCTGCATTGATCTTACGCTTGTATTATTATTACAATCTTCGATTTGTTATTGGCTCCTTTACGAAGCCACTATCCGATAAAAGGATAGCTACTCAGCATTTATTTAGTAAAAAGAAAAATAATTTCCTCTTCTATTAGGAGAGGGTTAGGGTGAGGTCAATGGAATAGAATGACCCCGCCCTTGTCCTCCCTAAAAAGGGGAGGAAATTTTATAAGAAGTCCGATATGTAAAAAAACTAAAAGAGGACGCTGAACAGCTATAGCAATCTTTATGATTATTGAATCCTGTTTTGTATAAACCGTTCCGTCATAGTTGCGCCTGGATTCGAAGTTTCGAACTGTTTGTTCACAAACTTCGAAATAGCATTATATCGTTCGATAGCATCGTTAGGAGCCATAAAGGTTGCATCGAAAATATCTGACTGCTCTTTTGGAATGCGTGCAATTCGTTCGCTGATACGTACCAACCCAAACGGATCATATCCAGCATTGGCGGAAAAAACGGCGCCAACCTTATCGGCCTCAAATTCATATTTAATCAGTCGTGGATGTATAACTTTGTTATAGCAGGAATCGATCATTTCCTCCAGTTCAATCTCGACCTGTGTTTTTCCAACTTCTTCCTCAAGTTCGTCGAATGCCTTATCGGCTGCAATTTTCACGGCACGTTGACTGATTTCCTGCAATCCATGGCACCTCACTACGTGGGCAATTTCATGAGCAATGACACCTGCAAGCTCGGATTCATCATGGCATTGTTGTATCATTCCTTTTGTGATGAAGATGTAACCACCGGGAACAGCAAACGCATTCACCTTGATATCATCCAGCACATACACTGTAAAATCTGCATTATAGATGCTCGAATTTTCCGTAACGGCAGCACAAATGAGATTCACGTACCGATGAAGCTCACTATTCTCAAGCAACCCTCGCGCCACAATACGCGCAGCGATGCCAACACCGATCTGCTTTTCCTGTAATGACACATCGTAGTCAGGAACATCGAGATCGAGGTCTCTCAGCTGAAGATGATCTCGGTTTTTTGATTTGTATCGTCGAACTTCACGGTTGAACGATGCCAAATCCGAACCGACAAATCCCTTTTCAGAATAAGCGAGCAAACGATCCACATTGCCTGAATCTGTTTTTCCGTACTTTTCCCCAAAACCCTTAATCGCCGCAGCAATACCTGCCTTCGATGCCTTTGGCGAACTCCAGACATTTTCGAGTGGAATAACAATTTTCTGCAATGGTCTCCCAACCAAATTGTTGGCGGCAAGCCATCCAATCCTGTTCATCGGAAGTTGAATCTTCACCCATGTAGATGTTCGTTCAAGAACTGTCAGCTTTGTATTTTCCGGTAATGTAACAATGAGTCTGTAATACGAGCCGGGACCTTCCCGAACATCATTGTTCTTTCGTTTGGTATAGGTCTCCTCAGCGTTCATAAGCGAAATGACACCAATAATAAGAATGAGAAAAAGTATATTTTTTTTCATAGAAATCTCCATAATTTTATTTTGAAGACAAGGTAAATACACCATTCCAATCTGCTGGTAATTTCCGATTTTCAAGCAACTTGCAGCGTTCTATATACGTCTTGCAAGGACCATCCTCTGGGCTTAGATTGAGCAAACTGTCGAATTGACGAATCGCAGATTCCCATTGCTGCGAACGGTACATCTGTAATCCTTCATGGAACAAAGAGAACAATTCTATTGATTTCTCATTGAGCGACCCCTTTTCGCCTAATAATTCGTAAATACGGACCGGATTATTTTTACCTATCACACAAATGAAATCCAATTCACGAGTTTCGATCGCGTCCTTTGCCTGTTGATAGACGCTTTGAGTGATGAGGATTTTTGTTCCGAAAAACTTATTCACTCCCTCAATTCGGGAAGCAAGATTTACCGTGTCACCGATCGCAGTATAGTCGAGCCGCTTCGTGCTTCCTATGTTTCCGACAATCATCTTTCCCGAATGCAACCCAATCCGTGTTGTGAAATGTGGCGCTTGTGCCGGTTGCTTATTGTAATGGGCTGAGAGTGCCCGCTGAATTTCCAATGCAGCAAAACATGCACGTTTTGCGTGATCCGATTTTGGGATGGGGGCTCCAAAAATAGCCATGACTGAATCGCCGATGTACTTGTCGAGCATGGCTTCCTGTTTCAGAATCAAGTCGCTAACAATGGAAAAATACTCATTTAAACAGAACACTAACTCTTTTGGCTGCATCAACTCCGCGGTGCTTGTGAAATCTTTGATGTCGGAGAAGAAAACTGTTCCCTCGACACTGTGTCCCCCCAATTCCAGCACTCCCGAATTGTCAACGATTTGCGACACGATTGTAGGATTCAAATAGCGATTGAAGGCGCGCCGTAATTCGCGTCTCTGCTTGTCTTCAGTTGCGTAGCTGAAGAAGGCTGAAAATGCGAATGTCAAAATGAGCGCAATTGATGGCGTAACTATAGGAAGCCAAAACTTTTCCTGATAAAAGAAGAGAAAAGTGAATCCGATATATAGAAGAATAACGAAAACGAACATTACAATGGCGGTAGAAAGTTTTCGTATATGGAAGAAAATAAATGCGCTGAGGAACGAAAGGACAACAATCAGTAAGTACGTCAACCACTGTGGCGACTCATAAAGAAAGTGGTCATTGAATAGATTACTCATTATGGTAGCAAAAATTTCCATACCCGGATAAACTTCAAGAGATGTGAATGGAGTAGGTTTAAAATCGAGCAAACCGGGGGCCGTGCCACCAATAATTACTTTCTTGCTCTTGAAAATCGATGGAGGCAAGATAGGGGACTTCCCCAACTTTAGATCTAATGCCGAATTGAAAATGGCAGCAAAGGGATAATATTTGAATACACCATCTGTACCTCCCTTACCGTACCAATAAATGAGGAAATGTCCGTCGTTGGAGACTGGAATCGTTTTAATTACATCGTTCATTTTGTCGAAAGGAATCTTCTTGTCAAGAAGATACTCGGCTAGACCTAAGTTAGGAATAAATCCATGGTTGAATTGATACACCAATGGAACCCGGCGCGAGATCCCGTCTTTATCGCTTTCAAAATTAGTTACCGCAAGCATTCTGGCTGCCATTTGAAATAGAGGAATTGGAGCATTTGCTCTATTGTACCGAGGAAGAGCAATCGGTGGAAAATTTCCACCGGTCAAATGTCTCTCTAGGATCGTGCTGCCGGTTTTATCTCCCTTTTCATGCACGGATAAATATGTTACAAGAGTAATATTTCCACTTTTACTCATTGCTTCAGCAAATGCCGAATCAGAAACCGCACCATCGGTTTCGCGACGGTCAAAATCATTCCGGTCAAACATCATATCAAACGAAACGCTGCTGGCTCCGGCGCTGCGCAGATAATCAAGAACAATACCGTAGAATTCTCGCGGCCATGGCCATTGAACATTGCGATCGGCAAAAGCTTCAAGGCTGTTTTGATCGATAGCAATCATAACAACATTTGTATCGGCTTCCTCTGGATGACTTGCTTGCAGGAACCGCCAATCAAGTGTCTTGAGCTCAATTCCGTCAACGAGTCCCAGAACTTGAACCAACAAAATGCATAATGCACCCACAAAACCAAGCACCAGGAATTTGAGTGTCTTGGATTTCTGAATCCTACGTAGTAATGTAGGGGTTTCCATGAACCATACTCTCCGAAGTTGATAAACACCATAAGGTGACAATGATGTTCATTGCCATTTTAACCTTTATTCAAGAAAGATACAATCAAAACAAAATGGGTATATTATCTCATGCCAAACATATCGAAAGCCAAATGGAAATGTGGTTTATTACTTTTGTTGAGTTAAGCAACAAGGATGTTGCCATTTTTATCAGAGTAAGTACAAGAAACCAGAATGAGCGGGATATACCGTTCTTCAGCGAAAATGAAGCTACAGCAGTATATTCATTGGTGAGTTTTTTGCATAACGTAAGAGTATAGGAACAACTAAATAGAAACACAGACCGATAAAAAAGGTAGGTGTAAAACCATAAATCATCGATAGAATAACAGCAAGAACAGAACCCAAAACAGACATTGTACCGTTCACTCCATACATCCACGGAATATATTTTTCCATGGTTCCCTGTTTTAAGAGTTGAATACATGAAGGGAAGGGAATTCCCAATAAAAATCCAAAAGGAAGAATCATAAAAAAGCATGATGCGCAACGAACAACTAAACTATATACTAAAAACTGAGTAAGTATATATGGGCAGAGAATAAAGAGAAGAACTCCGCCTGCCACAATCAACAAACAGACAGTGCTAATACGTTTGTTAATGTTTTCTTTGTAAAACTTCTTCCCCCAAAAACTTCCTGTCCCCATTCCAATCAATAACGAGCTTAAAAGAATTGATAAGGACATTGTGGGAGAACCAAGGAAGAGAATGAATTTTTGAAAAAGCGAAATCTCGAGAATCATAAAACCAAGTCCGATGCAAATAAAAATAGTTAATGGAAGCGTTAATGCGCCGCGCTGTTCTTTTTTTATTTTTTCCTTGATAAATTTGAACGGTAACCAGACAACAAATAGATTGAACCCTGCAAGACCACACACCAGCCACAAATATTCATCAGGTGCCCCCTTATTCACATTGTAAAAATATGGTTTGTCATCTCTGCATGGAGAAATATCATATTTGTCATGGTCAATATATCTTTGCATTGCCTCTTTGTTTTGGATGATTGTTGATAAAAGTATGTTAACACGAGTTTGTTTAAAATTATCTCCGCTATGCGGTAAATAAGTTACGGCGGGGAGTTCCTTGGGAATGGCCTTTATTATGTCACGCCAATGCGAAGCTTCCTCTTTTGTAAAAGAATTTTTCTTAATGACAATTGTCGGAGCATACTCTGCATCGAGCACTGCAAAATGATTTTGCATATTGTCGCTTTCAACCCCCAGTTCTTCAAAAGCAGAAACGGTAGTGACAATAAGCCGCAATAATTCCCATGTATTATGCACCGTAAAAATTAACTTGCCTTCAGGAGTCAATTTATTTAAGTAGTCCTGAATTGCTTCGACGGTAAGCAGATAGTTCTCGCTCATGGCAAACGGCTCAATGCTTTGCATCTGTTCTGTCGAAGGGAGTGCCATCACAATCAAATCGAACTTCTCACTTGATTGTTTAATATAGTGCCGGCCTTCTTGTACAAGAACGTGAACGTTTGGGAAATCGGTATAAATACCGCCGTTAAATTCTCTATAGTCTTTTACCAGTGCAACAAAATCCGGATTAATTTCTACAGCTGTAATATTCTTCACGCTGCCGAACATTCCTATCAGTACTTCTTTCCCGCCGCCGGGCCCGATAACGAGCATATTATTTTTTTCATTTTCTTTAAAAAATAAAAACGGAATCGCGTTTGAATGCCGCAACAAGATGTCTAACAGCAATGGATTTGTTTTGGTTATGGTACCATTAAAGCGATACATCTGTGTTCCCGCTGCGCCGTCTATAAAAAGCTGCTTCACCATATCCTGGTGGCTGTACTGAACCAAATCCGATCGCCCGTAAATGCTCCAGCGGCTGTCGATAATGTGCGGCTGGAAATTTATATTAGGATAGACGTGGTAATAATCTTTCTCGATGAAATTACCGATTGGGACTTCCCCCAAAAATTCTTTTTTACCGTTATATGTTAACACTATGAAGGAAATAAAAAGAATTGAATAGCCGGCAATTATTTTCTTTTTACTAATCCATTCGTGTGCAAAACTTAACGCCACACTTAAAATGATTATAGCAAGAAAGAGTATACTATTAGGCGCTCCAACGACATTGATAACACCGAGAGATACAACAGAACCCAATGCTCCACCGGATAAATCTGCAGCATATATTTTGAAACTGTTTTCTGCATACATTTTATATATCTGAGCGTACACGATTCCCGCAAAGAAAAAGGGAATGAACAGAAGGATAAAATAGAGGAGGGGAATAGTAAGAGAAAGCACGATCACCGAAATAATAAACAGCAATAATGATCCGCCTATGAAAGTTAATGTTCGAGAAATAATTTTGACTTTCTCGGCAAATTCAGAAATTCTGATTTTGTAGTAAGAAAAAATACTCCCGCTTCCCAATCCGAGCAAGGCAAGAGAAACAATGATAAAAGCATAATCATTAACAAATATTACAGAAGAAATGCGTGTAGAAGTGATTTCAAAGCAAAGGATTACGGCAGAAAGAAGAAATACATTCAGATAAAGAAATACGCTGCTTTTCATTTTTGAAGGAACAACCTTAAGCGATCTTTTAGTTTAAAATTAATATGCATTTCTTATTTTATTTCTAAAGTTATGTAGAGCACTATGATACTTTAAAAATACTATGTTCATATCCACCAGGTTCGATGAGGTCGGACTCATCTCTTGCATCATCCGCCTTGCCCCCAGTCGTCAAGCAGTATCTCCATCTCATACTGCCTGACTCCTGAGAGAATATAGAGAATAATACTCCCCCAAAACACCTGGTATCACTTGATATTATTTCACCAGCATCATCTTCATCATTTGTGTGAAGTCGCCGCTAGTTAATTTATAGAAATAAACTCCCGAAGCAAGATTCGTTGCATTGAATTGAACTTCGTGAGTACCTGATGTTGTATAGCCATTCACGAGGGTCGCTACTTCACGACCAAGCATGTCAAAAACTTTCAAGCTGGCATTAGCTGAATGAGGTAAAGAGAAAGTAATTGTAGTGCTCGGGTTAAATGGATTTGGATAGTTCTGATTAAGAGCAAATTCTACGGGCATGGTATTAACGTTTTTAGGAGTAACACCATCTCCACATCCTCCTTGCAATGCGCATTCAATCGCAGCATATTCCCCATCTTTCTGAGTAACCCAATATGCTTTCTTAGTTGGGAACCAGTTTAAGTCACCAACCGGAAAACCGCCTGTTCCCCCTGTTAATAAATCAGTATTACTGTAGGAAAGATCAACTGGAATTGGCCAGTCTGAATAGACATAATACTTAGTTTCATCTGTATTTACTAATCGCCAATCAGATAAATTGTTAATGCTGTTAAGATCAACCGTTCCAACGGCGAAAGCTCTTATTGAGTCAACTACAGTAGTCATGAGATTCTGAGGATTAATAAAAGCAGGCAGTTCTTTATACCATTTGCCTTCAGTTAAATATGGATATGTTGTATTATCATCGAACATTGCCTGAGTTCTGGTATTCATTGTAATCTCTTGTGATTGCCAAGCAACAGAACCGTTAGTGTGACGATTATTTTCTATGCTATCCAGCTTAAGAAGTTTTGGATCCCAATACACAACGTTATTGTCAACTAATATTTTTCTGTCATGTTGTGGCATAGAAGCAGGTAATGGACGGCAATTAATAAGACCCGTAGGCAGATTATCTGCGTCTGTTTCACCGTAGTCTGCAGTCCCTAAGGTTGTGTCAAATGGTTGAACGTTGCTATTCACAAATATGTTGTTGGTAACAACCAAATTGCTCATGTATCCGAGACTTTCAAATGTGCTTCCCGCACAGTTAATAAATGTATTATGGTTGAAGAACGCTTTTTTAAAATCGAAATTTCTGAATTTATACATACTCCCAGGAGCCATTATATGCGTTGTGTTTTCCACCCAGATTGTATCCAGAGGATAATTAACACCATCATAGACACCACCACTCCGTCGGCAGGGTTGACCAGATAAATTCACAAAATAACAATCATTCATAAATAAGCTTGTTCCTGCGTCATTATTAGATTCAACGATGACCCATCTTGTATGTTCATAGAGATCATTTTCAAGAACTACTCTTTTGCCTGAAGCTGCGTCACCAAAAAATGCCCATCCCTCAGTGCCATCGGATGCACCACTAACAATACTACAATTTTTAATGGTCAAATCATTTTTCCAAGAAATTCCACCGGTATTTGAAACATAAGGCCATTCTCCAACCGGATAACCGCATATTACCGGAGGCGCAGAATTTATATTTTTATTATTTACTAAGCGTTTATTGTCTTCTCCAACAATCACAATAGGTCTCCAAGTAGGTGTTACAATATTATTTGTCAAAGGATAGTATCCGTTCGATCTCAGCATATAAACACGTCCTGCCGGCACATTCATCGTATCAGCAGCTATTGCATTATATAAAGTATTTGGCGCATTGGGAGTCATATCGAAATAATCCTTTATGACTGCAGTATCGCCTCTCATTCCCAATAACCAATCTGGTGGTCCGGTGAAGACCTGTGCGCTTCCGATGGCGATCACAGTAAGCATCAAAATGCACATGAGTAAGAATGTGTTTTTCATGTTCCGCCTCATTAATTGATTTGATAATAAATTGATTATCCTTCTTTATCCCTTACAGTATTATATAAAGTATACAGTACATTTTTTCAAATGTTAATTAATTTTCGTTAAATTGCAAAATAAGTCGCCCAACTGCGGAAATTCATATTGTATTACCTACAAAACTATAAAATGCCTCCGAATGATCTTCTGGATTCTATATATTTTATAATCATTTATAAATGAAGGAATGACTATATACTAATGAGAGCCATTAATAGTGAGAAATAAAAATGAGAATATACAAAGCATATTCTCTGTAGTAGGAAGTTCAACCAAACTCTTTCAATTATTGACGTGGACGAATAACGCGAACTCTATCTCCATTTGCTAGAACTTCTATAGAACGTGATGAACAATCGTGTCAAAACAGAGGTTACTTTTTATTTTCAAACCACTGTATACTTTGCTTAGATTGGAATCTATTCTGTTAGGAATCCCGGCAGACTTTGTTTAGAAGAAATCCATAACATTTGTAGAAGGAAAGATCGAACATCACGAAATAAAAAATTACCAGATATTCTTTCGCAACTTCGCTGCATATGTTCGACTTACCTTCACTTTAGATTTATCCTTCAAAAAAACTACGAGCCCTCCTTCACCATCTCCTCTAAGGTGCTCGATTGAGCTTGATGCAATTATATAGGAGCGATGTACACGTAAAAACTGGTTAGAATCTAATCTTTGTTCGAGTGTATTCATACTTAAGTTACAGAGATAAGTACCACTATTGGTGTGTAATTGGGTATAGTCTCCATTAGCTTCAATCCATAAAATATCAAGCAGCTGAACCGAAATAATCTTCTTTCCAACACGGACAAATATCCGTTTTGGATAATCTTCCGGCTCCTTCGATTGCTGCAATACACGCAACATCCCTTCTATCTCGTTATTGGATATTGTACTTCGGTAAATTACTTTTTGAATCGCTTCAGAAAATCTTTTCCTATCATATGGCTTGAGAAGATAATCAATTGCATTTACCTCGAACGCTTTTATCGCATAATCACCATATGCTGTTGTGAAAATGATATGAGGCATGAGATCTATATGTTCTAGAACTTCAAATCCATCCATACCTGGCATGCAAATATCGAGAAACACTAGATCGGGTTTGTTCTCGTTGATTGCTTTAACCGCTTGCTTACCATTTTTACACTCTCCAACTATTTTTATTTCAGGAAAATCTTGGAGATATTCTTTAATCATTTCTCGGGCAAAAAGCTCGTCATCAACTATTATTGTTGAATAATTTATCCTCATTTTGATGGCAGTATAAAAGTGACTTCACATCCGGAATTCTTAAGTGAACTAATTTTAAGCCTGGCTGAATCACCATAAATCCTTCGCAAACGAGCATCTGTATTTTTCAAACCGATACCGCTCATTGTCGACAACGGATCAGTAGACGATAAACCCACACCCGTATCGGAAACTCGAAATACAACTACATCTTCATTCTTTTGAATTTGCACAGTAACCTTTCCTCCTTCTTCAAGCGGTGTAATTCCATGCTTGATTGCATTCTCAATAAGCGGTTGGAGAATCATCGGGGGTAATGGAAATGTAGCGAGTGATTGATCAACCTGAAACTCAATCGCGAGTCTATCTCCCATTCTTTTTGATTCCAAATCAACATAATCTTTAACAAATTTTAGTTCCTTTTGTAAAGGCACCAAGTCATTTTTAGAACCTTCCATCACGTACCTGAACATATCGGCAAGTTGTGCAATCATAGTACGTGTTTCTTCTGCATCTTTTGAGGCCCTCGCACTAATGGTATTGAGTGTGTTAAAGAAAAAATGAGGATTGATTTGTGATTTCAATATTGCAAGTTCTTGCTCTTTCTGAAGGGTCAACAACTCCAGAGTAATCTTCTCTTTGATACGCAACTTTCTTAGAATTTCATAACCATGGTATAAAATAAATTGCATAATATAGATGAAGAGATTGAAAAATAAAAGCCAACCAGGATTGATTTGTAATGGTTCAGCATATACTCTAGTTCCAAACCACACAGCCATATAATACTGATACGCATAATTTAAAAGTGCATATATAGGACCAAGAAATAAATGCGCAAGGCCCTTCCAATACCATTGTTTTTTATGCATCCAACGAATAACAATGAACCAGACTGGTACGCTTAAAATAAACTTGAATGCGCTTTGAATTGTTTGCCAAAACAACGCCGTTAAAAAAGGAACTTGGAAAGATTGAAGAGGTGGAATAGCAGTAAGCAGTGTATAGATGCACCAAATACCTATGACAATGGCTACACCTCGCCTCGTAATATGCGGCTTGGAAGATTCTCCTGATATTTGAACGGGAGAGACTGTTATTTTTGTTATTCTATTATCCATCCATCAATATATTAGTACTAATAATCATTAAAAGCTATTACCTTTTTCAAAAGAACGTGTTTCACCCACCTATATTCTGGATTGATTTCCAACGTGACTCTTTTATTTGATGAGTACGTCATTGTTGACGCTGAAATGAGAGTGAACAACACAAAAAGCAATAGTATCTTTTTCATGTTCCGCCTCATTAAATTATTTGATAACGGATTAATTACGTTAACTTAACTTATGAAACTCGTATTGTTTAGGAAATGCTGGAACAAAAAGTTTCTGCCATACGTTAAAGACAGAACATCTGCAATTTTAGCATTTTGAGACACGAGACGGAGTCCGACCAAGTCTTATTCGATTACATCGAAATATACTATAATCGTGAACGGAAGTATTCGACGTTGAGTATGATGTCACTAGAGTATTGCGAAAAATTCAAACTATTACCTTAACCATCCGTCGGAAAATCGAGGGATAATCAAATAATAATAGACTTGTATCCTCTGCAAAAAATTTCCACTTTGTTTAAAATTTATACACATTTCTTATTTTATTACTGAAGTTAAGTAAAGCAAGATGATACAATAAAATATTCCGTTCATATCCAAATATCTTTTAATTTCTTGTTCACCAAGTTCGATGATGTCGACATCGTCTCTTGCATCATCCGCTTTGCCCTCTCAGTCGTCAAGCAGTATCTTCCATCTCATACCGCTTGACTCCTGAGTGAGCATATCGAATGTTCCTTCTCCAATAATCCTTGGTATCACGTGATACTATTTAAGCAGCATTAATTTCTTCGTCTCGGTAAAGGTTCCAGCCTCAAACCGATAGAAGTAAATTCCGCTTGCAAGATTCTGACCAGTGAAAGTAACCGTATATTGACCAGGCGCCTGCATTGTATTCACCAAAGTCTGAACTTGTCTGCCCAAAATATCAAATACCTTTAACGTTACTTGAGAAGTTTTAGAAATATCGTATCTGATACTTGTAGCCGGATTAAACGGGTTGGGGAAATTTTGTTCCAATTCATAATGAGATGGTATTCTCGAAACTGTTTCTTCAACACCGGTTGGATTATTTTTAACATATTGAGCTAACCAAAAGAGAGCAGGTCTTGCTGTACCATCAGCACGGACCAAGTAACAAGTGGTTTGCCAGATTTGACCTTCCAAATAATCCCACATCGTAATTCCTTTTACTCCCGGATGTCTCCACAATATTGGAAATACTTTTTGGTACAATTGTAACTGCTGATTATCATCAGGAGTACCGCTATTGAGAAGGTTTCCAAGATCGAATTCAGAAATATAAATCGGTAACCCTGTTGCAGCAAGTCTATCCAGATTATTTTTCACGATGTTTGTATCCGCACTTTCCAGCTCAAAGCGATGCCCCTGCACACCAATTCCGTCGATCAGACCTTTACTCTGTAATACGTTAATAATTTGAAGATACGAAGTCGTGGCTGAATTATCATTGATAATGCCGTAATCATTTAGTAATAGTTTTGTGTTTGGCATATAAAGCCGAGCCTTCTGGAAGGCCCAGACAACCCAATCCCATCCTGTTGAGCCGAGACCACCTAATGCAGCTCTGTATGGTGCGGGATTATGGAGAGGTTCGTTGACTACGTCGATCATATCCATTGCGCGATATCTATTACCAACCATCCGAATCCATTGTTCAATCGCATTTACCTGATGAGCAGAATCAAACCCGGCTGCTGTTATCCACGTCGGCTGCTGCTGCCCCCAAATTAGATTATGATCTTTGAAAATTAAATGATTGGTTTTTGCAAGATTATACGCTGCATCCAGATCGGTCCAATTCCATTGTGATGAGTCGGCTGAAGTAGCTACGGTAACAAATTTACCTGCATTTTCAGGAGTAATCTGGTTCCAATAATTAATAAACTTGGAATCCGCACTACCGTAAGCACAACCGATAAATTTAGACATCCCGGTTGCAAATGCCGGGCCTTTCCAAATCAGGCTCGAATCTATTGTTATCGTTTGCATCGTAGTTGAACCAGCCTGCACACTATCAAGATTTCTGACTGTAAAATACAAATACGTTTTACCGAAGGCGAACTTGTCAATATCCAATCCGTTTTCACGGCCGGCGATTTGAAACGTTTTTGTCAGGCTGTCCATGCTTACGAAGAATGAATCCCCCTTACTATAGTATATATTTTTTGTAATGTTAATCCATTTCCATACTCCATTACCAAGTGATCCCGGACCATCGACCCAAGCGGCTGGATCTGAAAATCCGGCACCTGCAAGGCCATTTACCATATACCAATCGTTAGATGAAGTATCATTCTTCAAGCCGAACCCGTGACCGTAGAAAAAACTGTCATCACTGTATCCGCCCGAACCGACACGTACACGGGCAAAAAGATTATAGCTTCCGGAATCAGTAAAAGTTACTTGATATGTTATTATACGGTTTGTATCGCCAGGGTAGGTAAGGTTTGCATTGTCAGTACTTACACTAACATAAGTAACATTACCATCTTGCAGAACAGGGAAATTGCTGCCGCGGTTGCCAGATTCTGCTTCGACGATGACAGGTGTTTTGCCTGCATTCACATCGGCAATTTGCAGATTATCTATATAGATACTATTTCCCGTGTCTGCGGCAAAATTGAAATGAACAGGCCCTCTAATAAATGTTTGATTATCATTAACAGTAAACTGCATCGTGTACTTTTGCCACTGAGTGGTAAGATTAGCCGGGCGAATATATTTGTATTCGGTAAAAGCATAATTCCCCATAGTAAGACTGGCTTGACCGCCCGGTTTCGTACATTTTGCCCAAATTGAATAGTTGTAAGTTTTTCCGTTCGTTACAGGGATACTATCTGCAACTGCTTGAATATCCCAAAAATCTGGTCCGAGACCATGAACAGTAACTTTTAATGCACGGTTTCCCTGTTCAACCGTGTCGCTCACAATTTCAAATACCGGCGCCGGAGATGGATTGTTTTGCACTTGAATAAACCAGCCTTTAACATCGTATCCTGAAACAACGCCAGTGTTGGATTCTTCAAAACTTCCGTTTGTAACAAGCTGGGCATTGCTTACTCCGGGAATTCCTATCAGCAATGCTATCGATAAAACAATCCATCTGCCCGTAAAAAGTTTTAATATGTTATACATATGATCCTCCAGATTATTAATGAAAAGTGACTTAGAAATTTTTTAACAATGTCAACTCTTTCCCATACCTTGCCGTTCAGTAATACATTATCAATATCTTAATATATGTTCTTAATAACTGCTTCGCAAACATATTTATTTTTATCACTTTCTATTCAACAAATCATTTACTGCATTCGCGAGGAATATATAGTCGGCACAAATATCGATGACGCATTCATTTTCACCCCAGAGAAAAGGCCAGTCCTCTTTGTTCTCTGGAAAGTCAGGTTTTAAAATAAGGACACCGGGGACAACCCCGCCTGCAATAAATGAAAAATCTGCCCGGTTGCTTCCGTATGTTCTTTTCTTTGAATGTGTACCGACACCCGCAACGAATGAAATGTTTGAATAAGGATGGCAGCCAAATATATAATTAAGCCCTCGATATACATATTCACGTCCGATTATATCCGGGAATGATTTATTTAAATAGTAATTTGCAATAGACCAGCCAACAAGCTCATGATTTCCAGCCCATACCCTTGTTCCGATGAGAACACCGTAAGGATTTTGTTGATTAAGTTTCTCGATTTGATTCTTATATTTTATGACATACTTTTCCAGCTTATCTTTATATTCTTGGGTCATATACGGCACTGCCCGAGCCGCCGTTGAAATATTAAATAGCAGTGCTTTATCGTTATCGAGTTCTTTCCATATTAATTCATCAAATATTTCAGCATACCGCTTATCCTTTGTAGATATATATAGTTGAAGAGCCGCGGATACCTCTGCACCACTGAAAAACCACGCATATATCGACGTGTCCTTCTGTGCAGAATTCTTATGTTCTTCATCCCATGCGCTTATTGCATATGATAATGATTCTTCGGAAAGTTGTTTGTTGTAATCTTTTAATGCACGGCTTGCAGCTGCCATTGCCGCAATTGAAGAATAATTGATGAATGGTATTTTCATTGTGAAGACCCATCTGTCATCCAAAGTCCCGCTGGTCAATCCGTCAGTCTCGTAAGGTTTTAGCTTGGGATTGTATAACAGATTGTCGGTTATTGTCGAGGCGTCACCCAGATGATGATATTGATAAAGGTTGGGGAAATTAATCCCCCTTACTGCAAATCCTATATTTTTAAACTGAGCAACTAATTGAAGAGTTCCATGTTCTATTTGCTGTAGAAGATCGGGTTTACCGTCCGGATGGTGAATATCGACATATCTTGTCTTTTGATCAATGAAGGTTTCATCGCGCTGCAGACCAAAGAGTTCCCAAGAATCCACAAAACTAAGAATAGCGGTGGCATGATGAGCTGTTTCGATATCAAAATCACCTGCATCGAACCACCCGCCTACATTTAATCCAGGAATGTGCTCGAGAGGCTTGTATTTTGTATGCGTTGTTGAATCCATCCAATAGCCGTCGAAATGTCTGATATTTACAGGAGCTTGAAGTGCATCATCAAGGAATGCAGCACCATGCCAAATACGGTATGCTTCCCTGACAAACATATGATCCATCTGCACAGGGAACCAGATATCAAGAGTTTGATGCCATACATTGTTATAAACTTCAGTGCTTATTGGAAATGTATTTGTCTTTTGTTCGCCGTATTGAATAAAATACAAACCGGAATCTTTAACGGATGTAAAATTAAACGTCACATATTTGTAACGAAGATATTGTCCCCAAAGTTCAACATCTGCCGTAAGTTTTTCGATATTCTTTCCGTCCGCTGTGACTTGATAAAGTGAAGCAGTTTTCAGAGGAGAATCATTTTTGTCCAATTCAATAACTGCTTTTTTCCCCTGGGAAGGATGATATCCGACCTGAGAAAATCCAATAACAGGAGTACGTTTCCAGTTTTCAATTATACTTGCACTTAAAAACCATTCTACTACTTTTCCAGATTTATTCGAAGGGATAAGACTGCGAACTACAAACCATCCGTTTTGTGCTAAATTACGTCCATCTAGCAGCATAAGTTCACCGCTCAAGGATTGGATTTTAACACAGCGCTCGGGATCTTCAGGTGCCAGTATTATTGTATTACCCGAGGCAATAGGTTTTGGTTCAATAAATTCGCCTTTTCCTCTATCATCAAATGTCGAGTAACCACTGAACTGCCGTATTTTTTCTTTGATAGGTTTAACTACCATCTCGCTTGAAGGATATAAAGGGAAAATTCCCGCTCTTCCATCTATTAAATATGTTTTCTCAAAATATGAAGAAGGTAAAAATTCGAGATTAAAACCGGCATGATTTATTAGCTTTTCCGGCAGCGGTTTATCTAGATAAACGGTTATAGTTACTCCATTATCTTTTGCCGTAACAATTACTTTGGAATCGAAATCGAATTCTTTGTATTGCAGCGTAACTTCAATAGAATTTTTTTTCTTATCTACTTTTCGCTCCTTAACTATTGGTATCTGATCCCATTGTTCCGGTGTAGGATTTAATCTGACTGCACCACCGGTTGCCGTTCTTACACCGTGATGAATCAGTTCTATCCCAGCTGTTTTTTCATCAAAGAAGAAACCGTTGTATTGATTACTAAAAACTAAGACATTAAATCCAGTCGTTTCAAAATATTCCAGATCATTCAATTGCAGTTTTTGACAGAGAGTGTTCTCAATGGGTAAGAATAAAAGGATGACAGAGATAACGGGTATATGACGTTTTATAAAAATGTGATTAAATATAGAAAATAATATTTGCATTTATTCTTTCCTTATATTAATGGCATTTGTAAATACTCGACATATTTTTGAATAGTGCTAGATTTTTCCAATATAATCTCCTCCCATCATAAGGGAGGACTTGTCAAAGGCATCCCTTCGGGAAAGGTGGGGTCATTTGTTTTATTTGACCTCACCCTAACCCTCTCCTAAAAGGAGAGGGAATTATTTCGTTGTTTAGTCAAAAACGCTGAGTAGTTACCGGGATTTTTAATTCTCCGGATATTCCAGCAACTACATCTTTGCCATTTCTGTTAGATCAATTCTGTTTATTTTCTTATGAGTCAAATATTTCAGTATCAAGAATAATTCGTATAGAATAAACAATGAGCTTAATAAAGAAGACTTCTGAAATATTAGAAGGAATAGTCATTGCGAGGTGTATTGTGCCGAAGCAATCTCGTTTTTCTCTAAAATTGGAAAATGAGATTACCAAAACATCTTTCAGATGTCTCTATAGCTTACTATTGTGCATTGATTCCGACTTCAGCCAGATTCTTCTTTAGAACCTCTTTGTAGATTGTCACAGAATATTTCTTCCTAAGCTGTTCTCGCACAGCGTTTGATATCTTATTTCTATGAAATTCTTTATATTCATCAGCAATAGTTTTTTCCACATCCCTGTAAGACAATTGTTTCTCTTCTCTTATCGCCATGCATTTTATGAGTACATACTGGTTTCCTTTGGCTGGATCGTTGTATTCGATTGGTCCGGCAGTTTCGAATAATTTTAATTTAAAAGCTGCTTCCCCTAAGAAAGGTTTTTCTTCATTTAAATACGAATTGATAGTACTATCACGTCCCCTTATAAATGTTTTTATTAATATTTCTGGAGCTAACTTTTCAAAGGGAATATTCTGATCGAGTTTGCGCTTCAGTTCATTAATAGTATTCTTATTTGAATCAATGACAACATAAATATTCACTTTAGCCAATTGATAATACAGTGAATCCTTGTTTGCCTGATAAAAATCTTTGAGAGCTTCCTCGGTTGGTTCGGGAATTTGTCCTTCAATTATTTGATTGTTGTACAATCTGATAAGCCCATTTCTTATAACAGGATTAGTAGTACGAGGATTAAATATATCTTTCTCAAGATTCAGTTCGGTGGCTTTATTTACAATGATATTTGTCCGCACAGCTTCCAGTATGAATTTTTTTATATCATCTTCTTTATGTGATGGAACCCTACCCCATGTTAAAACATCGTCCAATAAACGCAGATATTCTTTCAAATCAACTTTACCTTTGGAATGTTTTAGAATGAGAAAATTTCTTCCATCAGTAATTGCATGTCGTAAACTATCTGCATAGTAGTTTTGATAAAAATTGGGAATATTTGACCACTTTACGAGCTGCTTTAATGCCTTTTTGTTCCATTTCAACTTATTTTCATCAATGAGATTTTTCTTTGTACGGTCAAACTCTTTAAGGCTGAAGTCCATATATCTTTCGTCTAGAGTTTTAAGAATATCATTCTTCACATCTTCAAATGGTTGAACTTCTATCTTATTGATTTTAGTAACTTTAACAATATAGATTGATTGATCGTTTTCTAAAATACGTTCCTTTCCGGCAGAAAGATGAAAAATAATATAGTTAAAGGTATTTGAGAGGCTCGTTTTCCAGCCTAGAGGCGGCATAAAACCGCCCAAACGGGATGATGCAGTATCCTGAGAATATTTTTTTACCAATTCAGTGAAATCTACACCACTGTCTAATTTTATTCTTATTTCATTTGCTAAGATTTTCAAAGAATCTACAATCTTCGATGAGGCGTTTATTGGCTTTACTAAAACGATCTGCTGATAAACAACCTCTTTCCCCATTTCCTTATAAGCATCTTGTGCGGATTTATCATTGACATATTTTCCATAAAATTGAGTTTTAAAATATTGAATCACTAATTCTTCGTCGATCGTCCGTCTGATGCCCTGTAGCAATTCTTTGTTGTTATTCAATCCCCGATTAAAAAAATCTATTATTTTCAACTGTTTAAGAACCATATCATCCATACCTCTATTGTAAGCCTCTGCCTTGTTACTCCGATACATTAAGTTATAATGATAATCGAAAACATATTTCTGTAATTCAGCAAAACTAATTGTATAGTTAGTTTCGATTTGGACAACGATGTTTTGCGTTTTATTAACACGTTCCTCACAATATGCAGACAAAATGGGAAGTAGTAATAATGGAAGAATGAAATATTTTAGTATGTGTGTATTTGATCTCTGTATCATATTGTAGACTCTTGATTAGTTGTTTTGATGAAATAATATAACCATATTTTTCTTCGTTGAGTAATGATAAAATTAATCTTTCCTCGGTACTTCGGACGCCAAGAAAAGACAGTATATTCTGTTAGGAGGTGTCTTGATATAAGAGCAACAATGTTGACGCTCTGTCGTAAAAATAAACACAATGCCTTTCGATTGGTGCAAGAGTGTTCAAGTAATTTGTAATATAGTAAAAGATCTAGGTATATGTGCGGAACTTCTACTATCGTTCTTTATTAACATAGGTCGCTCAGGTTGTTCGATCTTGTTGTCTTTTAATTCTAAGATAACACTTCCCGGAATCATTATTCTGGACAAGTGTGTGATGTATCTTAAAAAAGAGTCTTTTAGAATTCTTTTCTTAAATCTATTTTGATTACAGGCCAACCTAATTACATAATAAAAAACCCTGATAATAATTACCAGGGTTTTATAAAAAACTAAAATATTACAGCTACATCTTTATTTCACAAGTGTCATTTTCTTTATTTGTGTGAAATCGCCACTTGTTAATTTGTAGAAATAAACTCCTGAAGAAACATTCGCCGCGTTGAATTGGACTTCGTGAACACCTGACGTCGTATATCCATTCACGAGGGTCACTACTTCACGACCAAGCATGTCAAAAACTTTCAAGCTGGCATTAGCCGAATAAGGTAAAGAGAAAGTAATTGTAGTGCTCGGATTAAACGGATTCGGATAGTTTTGTTTAAGAGCAAATTCTACGGGTAAGGCATTATTGTTTTTAACGCCAGTTGTGTTTCCTGTATTCAATGCGGTTTCAATTGCAGTATGTTCCGCAACTTTCTGGGCATCCCACTGTGCTTTTTTAGTGGGGAACCAGTTTAAATCACCAACCGGGAAATGACCTGTTCCACCTACTAATAAATCAGCATTACTGTAGGCAAGATTAATTGGAATTGGCCAGTCTGCATAAACATAATATTGGCTACTAGGATTTAATAATCGCCAATCAGACAAAATGTTAGTGCCGACCAAAAGATTAACCGTTCCAAGGGCGAAAGCTTTTACTGAGTCAACTTGACCAGTCAAAAGATCCCTAGAATTAGTAAAAGTAGGCAGTTCTTTATACCATCTGCCTTCAGTTAAATATGGATATGTTACATTATCATCAAACATTGCCTGAGTTCTGGTATTCATTGTAATCGCTTGTGATTTCCAAGCTATAGAACCATTCATCTGAGCACCATTTTCTATGGTATTCAGATTAAGAAGTCTTGCATCCCAATAAACAACGTTATTGTCAACTAATATTTTTCTGACATTTTGTGTCATAGAAGCAGGTAATGGAGCGCAATTAATAAGACCCGTAGGCAGATTATCTATATCTGTTTCACCTGCGTCTTGCCTTCCTATAGTCGTGTCAAATGGTTGAACGTTGCTATTCACAAATATGTTGTTGGTAACAACCATATTGCTACTGTATCCGACAGTTTCAAATGTGCTTCCCGCACAGTTAATAAATGTATTATGGTTGAAATACGCTTTTTTGAGGTCGAAAGTTCTGAATTTATACATACTTCCTTCAGCCATTACATGCGTTGTGTTTTCCACCCATATCGTATCCGTAGGATTATTAACATTATCATATACACCACCGTTACGTCTGCATGGCTGTCCAACTAAATTCACAAAATAACAATCATTTATAAATAAGCTTGTTCCTGCGTCATTATTAGATTGAACGACGACCCATCTTGTATGTTCGCAGAGATCATTTTCAAGAACTATTCTTTTGTTCGGAGCTGCGTCACCTACAAATGCCCATCCCTCATTGCCATCGGGTGCACCAACACAAATAGCACAATTTTTTATTGTCAAATTGTTTTGCCAGTTGATAGCGCCGGTATTTGAAGTCTGTCCTTCGATAGTAGAACCGCTTATTACCGGAGGCGCAGAATTTGCATCTGTATTAGTTACCAAGCGTCTGCTGTCTGCTCCTACAATCACAGTAGGTCTGGTTGAAGGTGTGGTAAGGTTAGCAGCAAGAGGATAAAATCCGTTTGCTCTGAGCATATAAACGCGCCCTGCGGGCACGCTGATTGAATCCGACGTCACAGCATTAGTTAAACTACTTGCTTGACTTCCCATGTCCGAAAAATCCTTGAGGACAGCGGTATCTCCCTTCATGGATGAAACATAATCCATGAAAGTTTGTGCGCTTGCAATACTGAACATACCAATAAGCATCACGACGCCCAAGAGTAACAATGTATTCTTCATTGCTAAATCTCCTTTTTGAATTTTTAAATAAGTTAATTATAACGTACAACTCTCACAATAAACTATTTTTAAGACTGTCGTTCAACCCTCCTTTCCAAATAATCAAAGATCAATATCTCTTGCACAGATATCATCTTCTGTTGTGATTTAAATACTATATCGTAAATTAAGTTCAAAATTTCTTGGTCCATATAAAGTTGAAGCCAGGTTATCAACTATTGGCCCATTAGCACTTCTGCGGAAGTGTTGATATGTATAAGTTGGAGAATGAGTTAAATTTTCAACGTTGAAGGCAATACT
>JBEKAY010000016.1:0-67923 GCA_050015675.1 Bacteroidota bacterium
TGCGTCGTTATGTTAAACGATGGCGTATCGAACGTTTGTTTGCTTGGTTGCATAATTTCCGTCGTCTTGTTGTTCGTTATGAATATCACGCTGAAAACTTTCTTGGCTTTGTCCATCTCGCTCGCATCATCATCCTTCTTCGAAAGGGTTTTTGAGATGGCTTCTAATAATTCTATTCTTTTGAAACTTCTGAAAAATTAATCCGCCTTCACCTCCGTCCGCAGGCGTTAGTTGATGATGGCGTGACAGATTCCGCTGTTCGCCGATTGATGTTTGAAAACCGGCAATGATATTAATGACCTTATGCTGTTATGTAGGGCTGATATTACTTCAAAGGATCAAAAACTTATTGAGAAAGTGAAGCGAAACTACGATCTTGTTATCGCTAAAATGATGGAGGTGGAAGAAAAGGACCGTATTCGGAATTGGCAACCGCCGTTACGCGGCGAAGAAATTATGTCGGTGTGCGGATTGAACGAATCTCCGATGGTAGGTGTCTTAAAAGATAAAATCACTGATGCCATACTTGATGGCGCTATTCCGAACGAACACGATGCAGCGTTGCAGTACCTTCTTTCAATCAAAGATGAAGTAATGAGTCAGCCGCCAGTGAAAAAGAAACATATTACTAAGGTAAAAAATTATTTTTAAAATAATCCAATTGCTATTGATATATAAATAAAATAATACTACCATTTCACTAATAACGGTAATGAAGTTGGGAAGTAATACCGGCTATTGATACCACAAGAGACTATTCTATTTCTATTATATCATAGAGGGGAATAGAAAATTGTGAGTAATTGGTACTCGCGCAGCGACAGTGTAATTTTGATAGTTTTCGTTTTCGTAGCTTAGCACTCATCTGCTTGCATACATCAAGGAGAAACATGAGAGCGGTTAAAGACAGCATTGTTACCATCTTAGTTGTCATGATGGCACTTTTCTTTTTAGCCGGATGTGAAAGTATGCTCCATGAACCTAATGTCCGCACGGACGTGAAGCCGGAAGAGTTTGGAAAGAAGTACTTACCAGAAGAATTGAAGAGTGATTTGAAGATGCTGATGGAAACCTTGGAAGCCGTTCATCCAAATTTGTACGCAAACACATCGAAGTCCGAAATCGATTCATTACGCTGGATTCTTGAACAGGAACTGACAACTCCGATGACGAGAATAGAATTCTACTTCAAAGTTGCCCCTATTGTGGCACGATTTGGTGATGCTCATACGAACGTTGGTGTACCATGGGAAGAGTTCAAATACTATCAGTCTAAGCCCGAAGGTTTTTTGTTTCCATTTAACATCACATACGATACACTGTTGGGGGTTACCATCACCCGAAATTACTCCAACGACTCAGTCCTCGCGGTCGGTAATCGGATTGTATCCATCAATGGCTGTTCAATGGATTCTCTCTTCTTTTTTTTTCTGCGCGTATTCAGTGGAGAACGAATAGTATACCGGCAAATGTGCGTCGCTGGATATCTACGAATGCTTCTTTGGTTAAACAACATACATCCTCCATACGATCTCCTTGTGCAACAACGCGGTTCTCAAGAACAAATCGCGAGACGCGTTGGAGGCGTCACCAGTAAGGAATTCCGTAAAATAGATTCTTTGCTTACTATGCGAAGCACTGTGTTTCGCAAATATTGGGGATATAACTATGAACGACTGCAAGACAGTATTGGCTTCATTGATTTTCGTGCGATGATAAATCTGGAGGAGTTTCGAAAGTTTCTCTCGACCACCTTTACCGATATTCAAACAAAGCCTATCAAAGGTCTCATTATTGATCTGCGCGGCAATGGGGGCGGGGATCCTCGACTTGGTTTGGAGCTTCTTCCCTTCATTACAGATTCTTCTTATCGGATGGCCCAGCGTGTAGAGAGAAGAATGAGTGCGCAATACAAGGCGTACGTGCGGAAAATGGCTCCATGGTGGCTCCGATGGTTCCCATGGACTTGGGTGAATTCGGAAATGAGAAAATATCTTGCTGTGCAGGACGGAGAAATTATAATTGATACACCTGCCGTTGAACCTCCTGATGCAAATTCCTTGCGATATCGTGGAAAGACATGTTTTCTGATTGGGTGCAGAACGTTTTCGGGTGCAATGATCTTGGCAAACATAGTCGCTGACTTCAAGCTTGCAACATTGATCGGTGAGGAAACAGGAGGAATCCCAACGGCATATGGAACTATCTATCCCTTCGATTTACCGAATACTAAGTTACATATGAGCGTTTCCATTGCATTTTTTGTTAGGGCCAATGGGAACACGAAAGATCGAAGAGGAATAATACCTGATATTGAAGTTCGCCAAACAGAAATAGGCATTCCTTTAGGAAAAGACACGGTACTGGAACGAGCGAGACAATGGATAATCGCTGGGAAATAAAATATTTTGGTTTTATTGCATAGATTTAACTTCAAAGAGGCTAAAAGGAGTTTGTGCATGAAAAGCGGAAATATTGAGGTCGAACAAAAAATGAAATAGTAGGTGGTTTGCATGACTATACTTTTGGCATTGCTACGCTAACTTGGAAAGTGATATAACAATATGAATCAGACTGTTATCAATTCGTCCGCTCAAAAAGCTGTTAGTTTCTTAAGTGATGCACAGTTAGGTTAGGGGATGGGAAAAAATAGAGAATAGTTGGAGTTTAAAAATGTGCCAAAATAAATCATTGATGATTCATGTAGTACCAGGTAAATGCGATTACTGCGGTTGTTGTGTGGGTGTGTGCCCTGAAGATGCAATTGAACTGATGGAATCGCGCATCTCTATTATAGATGAACGATGTACGAATTGTAGCAAGTGTGTGTGGGCATGTCCGTGGGAAGTACTACAATTCCATCGAGAAGGAGTACAACATTTACCAAAAAACCAACCTTTGTTTTTGAATCAACGAGCTAACCACTCAATCACCAACTAATGGCTAAATCCAAAGTATATGCTAAAAAATAAATATGATGTTATAGTGGTTGGTGCGGGTCCTGCTGGTTCGACAGCTGCTCGATTTGCAGCAGCAGGCGGTATTTCGGTGCTGATGTTGGAGAAAGATCGAGATGTTGGTTACCCGGTAAGATGCGCAGAAGCAGTAAGTCATAATGTATTACAATTTATTAAACCTGATAGAAAATGGATTGCGACAATATTAAAGGGATTTCGCTTTGTTGCACCGAATGGAAAATCATTCGTCCTGCGACCTATTGGAGTTGGATACGTGCTTGAGCGGCGCCTGTTCGATATTGAGTTGGCAAAATTAGCGGTAAACAGAGGTGCAGAGATTATTACTAAAACATATGTATACGACCTTCTCAAGGATGACACTGGCAAAACCATTGGAGTGAAAGCGCTTATTAAAAACAACCCTGTTGAAATTCATTCGGATATCGTTGTAGGCGCAGATGGTGTTGAAGCACGTGTCGGTAAGTGGGCTGGAATCGATACAGCGAGTTCCATCCATGACATGGATAGTTGTGCACAGATGACAATTTTGGGAATCGACGTTGAGCAAGATATTTTAGAATTTTACTTTGGCGAAAATGTTTCACCGGGCGGATATGCTTGGGTCTTTCCGAAAGGAAACAAAACGGCGAGCGTTGGTTTGGGAATTACGGTAGAAAAAGCAAAGAAAAAATCTGCGAGACGATACTTGCAGGAATTTGTTGAACGTAAATATCCAAATGCCGCTGTGCTGAGTGAAATTGCAGGTGGAGTTCCATGTGCAAAAACGTGTAATACATTAGTGAAGAACAACGTGATGTTAGTTGGCGATGCGGGTCATCAAGTTAATCCAGTTTCCGGCGGTGGGATAGAAAGTGGAATGGTTGGAGGGATGATTGCGGGACAAGTTGCTGCAGAAGCAATTAAACAGGATGATTTTTCACGTTTGCCAGAGTATGAGATACGTTGGCAAAAGCGTCTTGGTACGCAACATGAAATCAATTATAATATTAGAGAAGCAATCTTGAGTTTTTCGGATGAAACGTTAAATAATATTGTTGAGGGTGCACTTGAAATTCCTCAAAATGAGCGATCGTTTGAACGCATTTTACGTAAAGCCTTATGGAACAAACCATCGATATTAATTGAAATAACAAAACTATCTGTTTCGAGTAATACTAATTTTAGCTAAAAGGCGGTTCTAGGAATCACGTTTTCATACACCACACATACTCAAATAGTTGAAAACGCATATTGCAATACAGAATATCTAATTATTAGAACTGCCCTACAGGAAACTCCTTAGGAAAAAGAGACATAAATAAATGAATAAGAATGTTATCGATTCTTCCATTCAGAAAGCAGTGGATTTTTTATGCAATGCACAGTTAGGCTGGGGTGAGTTTCCAATTTTCGGAATAAACGCAAGTGGTGAGATTTTTTATAGAAAGTGCGTATTTGCCACAACATTTATCTTACACGCACTTTCCTTTGTTGATAATACACCGCAGATTCAACAGGTGATAAAGAAGGCATTAAAATTCTTACTTTCTGAACGTGAGGATTCCGGTACTTGGAACTATTTTGGAAAAACTTGTTCGTTAATTCCCGATCTTGATGATACAGCATGTGTATTAGCTGCTCTTGCTAAAAACAACTCTGCCGTACAATCTGAAATTTGCGACCAATTGCTCAAATATCGCGATCCATCCTCCTCTCTTTTCAAAACATGGATAGAGGATCCACCTAACACAGAGAACGACATCGATAGCATTGTCAATGCAAACATCCTATTTCTTTATGGGCTTCTCGGCAAAAGCCAGATGATTCCCGAGGTAGTCTCCTATTTAATAAAAGAGGCCGATATTTTACATATACAGAGTTCACAGGTATGGTACCATTCCCCACAAGTGTTTTCTTATACCGTTTCGAGAGCCTTCAATGATGGTAGTGTTACCGAGCTTACCCCAGCATGCCCATTATTAATTGAACATCTTTTATTCTCACAACAAGACATTGGCTGCTGGTGTAACCCATTAGAAACAGCATTCGCCGCGACCGCGCTCCTGAATTTTTCTTATGATGGCGATGCAATAGAACCGGCAGTCAAATATATCTTAGAAACACAAAATTTAGCCGAAGGCTCCTGGCCTGCTGACTACTTCTATATCAACGGAGAAGTTGGCTCAAAGGAGATAACGACAGCAATGTGTGTAGAGACTTTGATCAAATATAAACTCAGGAGGATCGGACAATAATGTTCTCCCTGTACAATCAAGAAAACTACGCGAATGAGTTAATAATGATTTTTGGTCGTTTTATTAAAGAAATCATTGACTTTGATCCCTCGTTCTATCAAAAGTTCTATAAGAAAATGGATAGGAAAAGAGAAACCGATGTCATAATTTTAATTCCTTATTGGTTATCAGATGCTATGGGCAGCCATTTGCCTCTCAATACCATCCGGCCGCTTGCGCTCGGTAATAAATTTATGACAGCATATATACTTGGGCAAGACCGTATTATGGATAATCAAAATCACTTGATCCAGGAGGAAGATATAGCAACCGTAATGCTCGCGTCTAATCTTCTGTATTACAAGTGGGTAAAAGAATATCAACGAATCTTTCCTGCACACTCACGATTTTGGTTATTTTTCGAAAAATATCTTACGGAATATTCGAGAAGTACCTTGTGGGAGAAACAAAAACACTGGGGGAAGCTAGAAGATTTCTCAGAAGCTGATTTGAAATATCTTGGCCAGAAGTTCTCTCCAGTGAAAATATCATGCGCAGGAATATGCCTGTTGAATAACCGTAAAGAGTGGATTCCACTTCTATCAGAACTTCTTGAACAGTACCATATTGGGTTTCAGCTTGCAGACGATGTGGATGATTGGCGCGAGGATCTTCGTAATGAAAACTATACGTATGTCCTCACAAAGATACATTTGGCTGCATCTGCGACAGCTTTATCTGAACAAGAGATCATTGATCATCCTGTTGCTCGATCCATCGGAAAAGAAGTTCTCGAAAAAAGTACGTTCTACTATTTAAAGGCAAAAGACATAGCTAAACAATTACCCTGCCAAAAATTGTGCACAATTCTTGACACACTAATCGAAAAGAATGAAAAAACACTGACCGACCTCAAGATCTCCACACCGAGAAGCATAGATTTGTCAGAATTGCCAATAAATGGGAAAAAATTGGTAGACCTTGAGGCCTCCCCACATGGAAGTACAGACTTATCAGAATCGCAACTAGATAATGATATTACATTACGTAAAAACGATGTGCATTGCTTTAAAAATAACGGAAGCCATTTTGTCTTTGACGTGAACAGGCGTTTGGTTTTTTCTATAGACAAACCAGCTTATGAAATGTTACAACTCATTGATTCAACAAATGGTGCTACTCTTCGAAGCATCTCGCAAAGCATGACAACTCCACCCAATGACGCGTCCTCCATCATCAAGGAATTCATGCATGTAGGTATCATTCGAGTAGTCAATCAAGATACGGAGCTTATACCAAAGACAAAAAAATACCAGAGTCCTTCAGTTCAAAAAAAATATGAAAACATCGTAGGCTTAGATCTGCAGATCTCCACTCGATCTCCAAATCAGAAGCTTATGACAATTGAAGTAGCAAAAAATGCTATTGATTTACTCTTCCATCGTTCAGGACAATATAAAGGGGAACATATTGTCTTTTTATCTTGCGCTGCCCTTGAGAGTGATGAAGTCAGTGTAATCCAAGAAATATTCAAGTACTCTAAACAGATGGAGACACGATTATTCAAGACCATTCGATTTGTTCTTAACGTTCCGTTGATGTATACGAGGGTCGATTTATTATCTCAATGTCTTGCATCCGAGCTGTTTTCATCATTCAACTTTTCGGCAAATTGTGAAGATGTGTTATCCTTTCTTAAAAGATCGGATATACAACAAGTGAATAATCTCATTAAAGGGAGCAAAAAAAATATATACCTGTCTTTGGTTTCTCATAGTAATTCGAAAGAAGCACAAGAAATAACTGTTGCTTTGACAGCGCTAGGTTTTGAAAAGATTCTCCTTCAATCCTTTGAAGAACATACCATAGAGGGGGAAGCAAATTTGATAGATAATTCTTTTTGTCAATATGAAGGCAACTGTCATTTCTATTCCTCTAATTCTCTTCGTACAATCAGCCGAGTTGTTAAACAGAACTTATTCTTTTTCCATTGCAATGCGGGTAGATCATTTCTCTCTGTTGCCACCGATGGAACCATATTCCCCTGCCCCCGATTCACTGGTCATCCACAGTATTCATTGGGCACTGTTTTTACTGATCTTGGTGCAAATCAGACTCGTTATTTAGATCTAGAAGTACGGAACAAGGAAACCTGCAGCAACTGTTGGGCTCGTTTCATTTGTGGAGGCGGGTGTATGTTCCATTCACAATTGGTTACAGGATCACTTAACACTCCAGATGTACAGTGGTGTACTCAATACAAAGAACAAATTGAACGCTCAATTTCGAAATATTACAGCCTTCCTCCAGAGAGACGAAAAAAGCTCTTTGAAGGAATGAATTTTAGTGTTCAATTCTGTGATTATTTATACTAATTCATACTTTATTATGCACCTTCCTGAAATACATATCATCGAAAGTAATGGACACTCCTTAGGATTTTGTGTCGAACGTCCGTTCCTTATTAAAATGAGTGATGTAGCAAAAGCAATCCTTCGTTTACATGCAAGCAACGACAGGAATGACAATATCAATCTACAACCACTTCTGGGACAGTACGAACAATCCGATATTCAACAAGCATTAGATGAACTCTTGAGTTTGGAAAAGAAGAGCCGAGAGTCAATGGATGGATTTATTGGTTCAGCAGATCATCTGCAGGTCCTTACGTTGGAAGTGCTTTCTGGTTCCACACAAGAACTCTTAGTAATAAAGAAATCAATCTCCTTCTTACTTCAGGGCCTTGGGACGGGTGAAGTCGGTACAATGATCCTTGATCTACGCTGTTCTTCATCTCTTCACTTCTGTACAACTGTGTGGAAATTTGGGATGACACTAGCAAAAAAACAATCTAAGTATTTAAGGATCATTCTAAAAATATCTCTTTTATCACTTAACAACGAAATTGTATCTTTGGCAAAAACCATTCCCGTAGAAATACTACTTGTTACAACTGCTGAATGTTCCTACGCAAATTTACCGATTTCTGTGAAAACCAATTTGGAGCAGTTACTTCTAAGAATATATCCTGTCGGGATTATAGAGAAGTCCAGCAAATCTCAACCACCCATAGATCTCAAAATGTTTTCTCGAATAGGTATATGCATCATTCATCAAGGTGCTGGTGATTGTGCTTTTTCCTGTGTTTTTCCAGAGTTGCCTGTATCTATGGCTATCCAAAATGATTCACCGACATATTCTGCACCATCAGAAATGTTGAAATATCTATCTTCTCTCACAACTTCAATACCTTCAGAGCATCATTGTGGCGCAGGTCGTTGGTATTTGGCAGTATCATCGAGTGGAAAAATATATCCCTGTCATCGTTTTATCAACGATGACAGATTTCTTGCCGGACATATTGACGATGCATCACTGGACAACAGAATATTCGCACAATTTGAAGGGATCAAAGTTACAGAAAAACCAGTTTGTCAAAAGTGCTGGGCTAGACATCTTTGCGGCGGTGGATGTGCTCATAACGCTGTCTCTCAAGGTAAACCACTAAACGATATAGATGCCTCAACCTGTACTAATATTATGCACAATATAGAACAAGCAGCATTATTCTTTGCAAAAATGGATGACACTTCAAAAACAATGACTGGGAAATTGATACACACGATGGCAAATGTGCTTCCATACTGGCAAGATTCTCCCATTTATAAATCCGGGACTATAACGCTTGTATCAAAAGGGAGAAGCATGTACCCGCTTATTCAGGATGGTGCAGAGGTAACCCTGCTCTACACTCATCCTAGAGATATTCGGACAGGTGATATCTTTTCATACCGTCAGGGCCAAAAAATCATTACTCATAGGGTAATATTAAAAAAAATAAAAAATGGTAAGACCTTCTTAATAGAAAAAGGGGATAATGCTTTTTTCGCAGATGCCTCAAACACAGAGGTACTTGGTAAAGTAATTTCCCTTAAGAATCCTGATATGAATAGGCCTATTCGTCTCGACACACGTCTTTGGAGATTGGGCAATAAACTGATCGTTGTAGTAGTAATGACCTTATGGCTTACGTACTACGGATACTGGTTCACTAGCAAATGGGCACTACAGAAAATCAAACGTCTTATTTCTGCACTAAAAGTCGCTTCTTCCCCAGAAGCAAGAACCATTCTTTCTCTAAAGTCAGAACGACTCCTCGCTTTTACTAATCGTTTGACAGGTTACATAACAAGTTTTTTCTTATTCATTTATAATAAAGGAAATCGATATGGAAACTCCTAGTCTCTATATACCAGAACTTCACCAATTCAAGATGAAGGGCAAGAATATCGTCTTTGATGTTATGACTTCTCGTATCTTTGCTGTTGACGATCTTGCTTATGAAATCCTCGCACATGCACATGAAAGCACAATCGATAATATTTTCTCCATCCTGACGCCGAATTATTCAAGAGATGAAATCACTACAACCATGAATGAATTAAAACAAGCCCGCTTGCTTCAGGAAAGTCCATTTGACTTCCAACCGATAAAGGTAGAGGGAGATTCTGAACTCCCTTTAAGGGCTATGGATCTTATCTTATCTCAGGATTGCAATTTACGCTGTCGTTATTGTTTTGCGGACACAGGAGCATATAAAGGAGAAAGATCTCTCATGAATACCGACGTCGCAAAAAGTGCGATTGATTTTATGATCCAACGATCAGGTAATCTTAAAGATTTGTTTGTCGTTTTCTTTGGAGGAGAGCCTACCGTCAACATTCCCGTAATGAAAGAAACCATCGAATATGTAGAAGCAAAAGTACCAAGCACAGGAAAAAATATTCATTTCACAATTTCCACCAATGGAACACTTCTGACAGAGGAGCTGATCCAGTATTTGCACAGCAAGAAGGTGGCAGTACAAATAAGCATCGATGGTAACGAGGAAACGCAAGACCGTAATCGTCCCTATCAAGGCAATAAAGGATCATATTCGGATGTTAAAGAAAACACCTCAAATTACATTCGAATAACCGGGCACAGTATCCATGCTCGAGCTACTGTCACCTCTTGGGATGCAGACAATTTCGTCACCAATGTCAACCATCTCTTATCAATGGGTTTCACCACTGTACACGAGGAACCCGCGGCAGGAGTAAAGGGCAAAATATTTATTAACAATGAAAGCGATATTCAAAGATTGATTGAACAATACGAGAAGATGTGTGATATAATGCTTGAGAAGATTAAAAAAAATGAATACCTAGGTTTTGATAATATTACTAAAGGGTTGCACCATTGCCATAATAACAAAAGAAAATTATGGTTCTGTAGTACTGGAAGGGGATATTTGTGTGTTGGTGCGGATGGCAAACTTTACCCATGTCATAGGTTTATTGGAAATAATAAATACTTATTGGGGAACGTAGTTACCAAAACCTACGATCCTTACTGGGAAAAATTTCTTATGACCGAAGCCATTGTAACGGCTCGCAAATCGTGCAGTCACTGCTGGGTACGATTTCTTTGTGGAGGTGATTGTCTTGCACATAGCGAAGAAAAGTATGGCGATATTCTTACCCCCGACCCTCTCCGATGTGTTTTGGCGAAACGGATCGCTGAACTAACTATATTGATCTATGCTCATATTACAAAAGACCAGAAAGATGATATTGCTAGAATCTATGGATTTGGCAAAAAACAATCTAAATCCGCAGTACAACAGGAACAGGGATAAATCCTATATGAATCCACTTTACGCTATAAAAGGAAGGAGGTGATATCTCAAATGACACACATCGAATTGCTTAATGAAGACGTTCAATTTCCAACAACGTACACCATGTTACCGTCTACGTCAGAAACTGAAGGTTGTGGTACTAATACATGTGGTACAACGAACGTATATGTCTGTGGATGTGACCAGATATGTGGATGTGACCAGATATGTGGCGATTCTTGCTACATGGACATTTTTAACGGCTGCGTTCATTGTCCAGCAGACATATATTAACAAGAGTGGTTAATAATAGGATTTTCCCTGTTCCTTTTATTTACGTCAGTTAAGTTAGCAAAGCACAAAAGACAACACACGAATAAATGAACTGCAGTGGGAATGAACAATCTCTTGCATTGCACAATGCAGCAAATCTGGAAAATTATTTTTCTATTGACAATCCTTGTTTTCGTATTGGTTCCATCAAGTGGAAGCGCGCAGCAACGAATAGTAAAAGGTATGATACGTGACGCCGTTACCGCCGAACCGCTTGGTTATGCAAATGTGATGCTCAGGGATAATATAACAGGAACTGTAACCAATCAACAAGGGAAGTTCTTCATTCCTTGCACACAAATAGATCAAGAGTTGACAGTCACGTGTCTCGGTTACAAATCTCAAAAGATGGCTCTCAGACCAACTGACACAATGCTCACAATAGCTCTGACCCCAACGTCCTATCTTCTTCAAGAAGTGAACATATTCGCGGGTTCATCTATGCTTGACGAGACAAGTAATAACCAGATGAAAGGAGAACAAGTGGCTCAAATGAGCGGTCTTACAAGAGATGTGTACCGAGCTGTTCAAACCTTGCCCGGGGTGAGTTCCAATAATGAGATGAATGCAGAATTCAATGTGCGGGGTGGAACATTCGATGAGAACCTTGTTATGATCGATGGTGTTCGTGTCTATGAGCCGTTTCATCTGAAGGAAATACCAAATATAAGTGTTGGGATATTTAATGTCGATATGGTACAAAAGATTGATTTTATGAGCGGCGGATTTAGCGCTGAGTACGGCGACGCGTTAAGTTCCGTTCTTAACATCAAATATCGGAAGGGAAATGCTGAACACATTGCTGGATCAGCTTATACGAGTTTGATCGATGGAGGATTTATGCTGGAAGGTCCTCTTTCAGAAAAATGCACATGGATTATAGGCGTTCGACAAAGCTACCTTGGTTTAATGACGAAGATGATGAAAGCAAAAAGCGGAGTATATGTCACATATAATGATGTGCAGGGACAGATTTCCTATAAACTTTCGCCAATGAACACGATTAGTTTAGGACTTATCTTGTCTAATGATTATTTTACTATGACTCCATCGAACAAAGTGAGTACAATTTTAAACTGGGGAATAATCTTTAATCAAAGATTGGATGGAACACGTAATCAAAGAGATAGCGCCGGCACAGATTATAGCAATCATAATCGTTTTGCAAGTTTAAAATGGAGTAGTGTTTTTTCCCCAGTTCTCTTACTTGAGAGTGCTTTTACTTATGCAAATGAACACAACTATCAAAAGCAATATGGCTTAATAGAAAATCAATTTTTTTTTCCAACTAAACCTGATTATTATTATATCTATAGAGATAGCGGCGAATTTATAAATGATCTTGATATTGTTACGACAGAAGCCCTGATTTCTCTTAGCTACCAACCAACGGCGGTTCATACATTTAAAGTAGGGGGAAGCTACCAACAAGTCTCTTATATTGTAGATCGACTACTTTCTGCCTCTGAAGTGAAGATTACTAATCTTACGGAATATTACCCGGATACATCTATTTATGTATATCCAATTATTTTGCAAAATAATGATTCGACTAATCTATCAGTTGATGATACATATAAGTGGAATGCCTACATTCAAGACCAGTGGCAAGCAACAGAAGATTTGGTTTTCAATATTGGCGGACGAATTGACTACTTCGATATGAATAAAGAGTTGTCATTTAGCCCTCGTATCAGTGCTTCATATTCATTTATGACTCAATGGTGTTTACGAGCTGCTTGGGGAATATATTATCAAACGCCCACGTATAACCAGTTGAAAATGAGTATCCCCTCTTCCAAGAATACAGCGAACGAGCGCGCTTTGCATTATATTATAGGGCTTGAGCATCATCCCAGTGATGATGTAAATATCCGGTTTGAGACTTATTATAAACTGTATACGGATTTAATTCCTGTGGAACGTTCATCTAATGGTATATTGAGTTATCCAACGAAAGAAACCAATTTTGAAGGATATGCGTATGGAATGGACGCATACGGATCTATCAACTTCTCAGGTCTGTATGCCTCTTTCAGTTACAGTTTCTTGATATCCAAGGAACGACTCAAGAACTCTGGCGATGAATATAAACCAAGAGTTACCGATCAGCGTCATACGATATCTTCTGCACTTTCCACTCAATTAGGCTCGCGGTGGTCAGGAAGTATCCGCTGTTTCTATGGAAGTGGGTATGCTTTTACTCCAATGAAAAGTGTTTATAATAAGAATCTTGATATTCAACAGTGGGTTACTGATAATGAAAATTCCGAATATTTTCCGCCATATTTTCGTATTGATCTCCGGCTCGAAAAGCAGTATACTCTATGGAATAATCCTCTGAGCGTCTATCTCGATATCATTAATGTTCTCTCAAGACAGAATGTTCTTTTATACAAATACACGTATGATGCGAATGGAGTCCCTACACGTGAACCTGTAACACTTTTTCCGATAATCCCTTCGATTGGTGTTTCATATAAGTTCTGAGAGGTTGTTGCCAATATCTTTTCTAGGAATGTAATGAAAAAAATATTTTTTGATAACGCATATTGGAAGCTTATACAACGCTTCATCCTTTTTTTATCTCCACACCGCCGCTTATGGTTAGCCAGCCTTGGTCTGATGTTGGTATCTCTGTTGCTTACGCTCCCAATGCCGTGGATTTCTATGAAAGCTATTGATAAAGCGATCACCAATGGAGATGCAAGCCTGTTTTTATTCCTTATTGTAGGTTGGACTCTTGTCATTGTCTTGAGAACCTTTCTCTCCTATGCACAGGGTAAAGTTGGTATGAAATTCCAATTGGGAGCAGGACAGTCAGTCCGAGATGAGTTAGTGGAGCATGTACTTCATTTGCCTATGACCTTCTTTATGGACAAACAAGTCGGTTATCTGATCACACGCATTTTCCAGGATGCAGAAGAGAGTGTTTCGCTTCTGGGAGGAAGAATCATAGGGCTTGTCAGTAGTATGCTCGGTTTGGTTTTTGGTATTTTCATAGTTTTTATTATTAATTGGAAACTTGCTCTTCTATCGTTGGCAATCGTACCTTTCCTCCTTATCAATCAGGCCATTTTCAAACATAAGATTCGCGCAAAGGAACTCTTGAAGCGCGAGACGTGGGCGAGGGTTGCAGGAAAAGCCCAAGAAAGTTTAACAGGAATCAGTAGTGTGAAGATCTACACTACAGAAACTCACGAGGTCGGGAAATTTCATAAATACTGTCTTGATGGAATGAAAAAAAGCTTAGATACCTGGCAAATTTCTCAAATCTCACGAAGTATAGGATCAATAATCCAAGGAATGGGACCCATCCTGATCTTCGCTTATGCAGGTTCTCTGATAGTAAACAAGCAAATGACTGTCGGCGAACTGATAGGTTTTGCTGGATATATGGGTATGCTTTTCGGTCCCGCATCAAATTTGTTTGATTTTATACTTTCATCACAAAATGCTGTCGTTGCTCTTCAACGAATCTACCAAATCCTCGATGAACCACCTGAAGAATATCATCAGGAATTTCAATCGCATACGAGCATAAAAGACTTTGCCGGGAACATTAAGTTTGAAAATGTTCATTTCTCATATCCAGGAAGTCCAAAAAATGTTTTACTTAATCTCAATATCGAAATTGTATCAGGAGAATCTGTTGCAATCGTCGGAGGAAGTGGCGCAGGAAAAACTACACTCATCAATCTCCTCTTAAGATTATACACACCTCAAAAAGGAACAATCTATATTGATGATGTAGATATTTCAACATTGCCTTTGTCTGTCTTACGGCAACTCATCCGTGTCGTTCCACAAGAACCGTTCCTCTTCACAGGTTCTATAAAGGAGAATATTGTTTGGGGAAATTTGACGGCGTCGGAAGAAGAAATTGAACAAGCTGCTAATGCCGCTAATATCCACAAGTTCATTACCAGCCTCCCTCTTGGTTACGCAACAGAACTCGGCGAGCATGGCTATCAGTTGTCGGGGGGACAGAAACAACTTATCTCTATGGCTCGAGCTTTTTTACGAAACCCAAGGATTATCATTTTGGATGAGGCCACTTCTGCTGTCGATTCTCAATCAGAACAATTAGTAAAGGAGGCAATGAAGAGACTGCTTCAAAAGAGAACTTCTCTTGTCATCAGTCATCGTCTCTCTTCGATCGTGAATGTTAAACGTATCTTGGTGTTGGAAAATTCGCAGATTGTGGAAGAGGGGACACATCGTAAGCTCTATCACAAAAGAGGAGCATATCAAAGGCTTTTTGAAGAGCAATTACATGTGATGGATAGGTCAAATGCCTAGTATACAACAATGAATGTTAACAAATGACCTACCTTTCGTTCCTTCATTCGATTTTTAAATACTTCCTTGACAATCAAAAATATCATTCTTATTACCACGACAATATGATTAGTAAAAAAGAGTGTATTGATAAATATGAGTTAATATTAGCGAGCAATGGACCAAAAGAATTTTTTATTAGTAATAAAAACGGAACAGTCTGTGTTGTAGGTACAAGTAAAAGAGAAAATATAAAAATTACAGGCTGGAAAAGTGTGCAGGCAAAAACATTAGAAGAAGCAAAATTTCACCTTGCAGATATTAATATTGACATCCAAGAATTGCAAAATCAAGTACGAGTAAAAACGGAACATCCCGATGGGATGCAAGGGATACAATATCAGGTTAATTATGAGATAGAAATACCAAGTGAATGGTCAATGAGTGTAGAAAATAAAAATGGAGATATCCGAATATCTGGTATAAAAAATAATCTTAAAATCAAGCTCCATAATGGTACAGTCAATGCATCAGACATTTTTTCCAATGTGCAGGTTGAAATCGCTAATGGAAATATACAGATTAACCAGACGTTTCCCCAAAACGGATTATGCCTACTAAAAACTATCAATGGTAGTATTAATTTACTCCTGAATAAGGATGCTTCGGCTATTGTGAATGCGAATGTAAGAACAGGTGTCATATTTACTGAAAGTCTGCATTGTAAATCACAATTAAATGATCCTAAAGGATTTCAATGCACGCTAAACGATGGAAGGGGTGTAATAAAACTTTCAACGGTCAATGGACAAATTAATATAGGATACCTTTAGGTTCCCTGTTTCTTCTCGGCAATCTATGTGAAAGAATATATACAAACTGACGACTACCTGAGTCTATTTGAATTATATATAAACTGATCGTGTTGGAGGTCTCTTGATGGCATTCCTAAAATATGGAGTTCTTTTAATTATTGTATGCATGTTTTTTATGTCCCCCTTTATTGAATCTCATTCATTGATGGGAGGGGGTTCTTCTGCAAAACAAATTTATTTTTATTCAACATCCACTCTTATGCTATTATGGCTCGGGTATGATCTTGCCATTCGAAGGGAAAAACTAAGTGTCATAATTAATGGCCTTGACATTATGATCATCCTATTCTGGTTATGGTCACTTATCCGCTTCATCTTTTCTTATGATGCACTGTTTCTTAATGAAAAAATCATTGAACTTACACTGTTGCTGTTGTTCTATTTCGTATTAAAAATAATTATTTGTGGTAGTGCAGATAAAACTTCTTTTGATTTTCGTAAGTGCTCAATCATAGCATTTCTTTGCTGTGGTCTTGTTCAAGCCGTCTTCGGGATCCTGCAAAATATTGGTTACCGTTCGCCTCATTCAGTTTATAACATTCTAGGAACATTCGAAAACCCAAACTTTTATGCTGAATATTTAGCAATTATTGTTTCATTTGCACTTGGAGTATTTGTATTTATACCAGGGAACGATAAGAAAAACAGGAGCCTCCGATACATTGGGCTTGCGACATTTTTAGTTGGAATTTTTATACTACCGGCCACTCGATGCCGTAGTTCCTGGTTAGCTGTAATTACAAGCGTGTTTTTTATAGCGACAATAAAATGGAACATCATTGTCAAACTGATGTCCGTTCTTCGAAAAAAAATAATAATGATCGTGTGCGGTGCTGGTTTTATTGCATTATTAGCAGTGTTCGTGTATTCTATTTATATAATAAAACCGGATTCCGCAGGTGGTAGATTATTTATATGGAAAATCTCTCTACACATGATTGCAAAAAATCCGCTAGTAGGCATTGGCTTCGATAAATTCAAAGTAGAGTATGAAAATTACCAGGCGGATTACTTTGCCAGTGGCGCTGGATCGTTATATGAAGAAAAGGTTGCAGGTCATGTATTGAACGCATACAACGAACCACTTCAAATTTGTGCTGAATTGGGAATTATTGGTCTTTTCATATTTATCGCCATTATAGGGGTTGCATTCTTTAGCTTGAAAAAGCAGAAGAGTAATGAGAATCCATTCCTATTTTCTGCTCTTGCTTCAATTTTAGCATTTGTTGTAGATTCATGGTTTGCTTATCCAATGAGTATTTTGCCTTTGTACTTCTGCTTTTTTTTTCTACTTTCAGTTGTATCAGCCAGCAGATTACCGCAAAGCGATATTTCTTTCTTTATTCCGGTATATGGACAGAAAATATTTGCAATGTGCTTTCTAGCTCTCGCAGCATTGATTGGATGGCATACTATAACCCTGCAAGCTGGTTATCGAAGTTGGCAAAGTGCATCTCAATCAACAATGCGAAACGACCTGACTAATGCAGTAGACAATTATCAAAAATTATATCCGTTGTTTAAAAATAATGGTAAATTTTTATTCATGTATGGCGATGTACTTCAACGCGTGCAAAAGCATAACGAGGTAATCCCTCTTTTGGAAAATGCAAAGATGACGTTTAATGACCCGAATCTTTGGATAACACTCGGACAAAGTTATGAAGCATTAGAGAAATATGAGAAAGCTGAAGAACATTATATAAAAGCTGCTAACATTAAACCTAATTATTTCTTACCAAAATATCTTCAAATAAAATTGCTTATGAGAATAGGCAAAACTGACGATGCAATAGCCCTTGGTCAAAAGTTTATTGTAAAGGAAGAAAAAATACCTTCTCCTGAAGTACAAGAGATGAAAGCTGAAATAGATAAATTGATTAATACGAAACAAACCTTTAAGCGCGGTGTTACGTTTCAGAGTCCTTTGGACAGATGAGGGTGTAAAACTAAGAGATGGTTTTGAGTATATTTAAAACATCTTTTAGCAAAGGAGAACCATTATGGTCCAACAAACAAACACAGAAAGCATCGTTCGATGAAGAATGAAATCGATTTGCAGAAATATTATATGCCCTGGGAGTTGGAACAGGAGATCGGACGATTTATTGATTATTACAACAACAAACGTTATCACGAAGCACTGGACAATAAGGTTATTCGCCTTCACCTCCGTCCGCAGGCATTAGTTGATGATGGCATGACAGATTCCGCTGTTCGCCGATTGATGTTTGAAACCAGCAATGACATTGATGATCTTATGCTATTATGTAGGGCTGATATTACTTCAAAGAATCAAAAACTTGTTGAGAAAGTGAAACGAAACTACGATCTTGTTATTACCAAGATTGTGGAGGTGGAAGAAAAAAGAAGGTATCAGAAATTGGCAGTTGCCTATATAATAAAAGAGGCGTTACCCTGAAAAATGAAACAACAGCATCACTGTTAGCGTCTAAACCGCCAATTGGCTTTTAAGTTTATAATGTTCGATGTAACTTTACAGTAAATTGACCGTTTATAATATGTAGTTTTTTATTTCCTACCAATTTTAGAAACAGTGGAGATGTATCAATGAAAAAAATAATAACTTTAATCGTATTAACAGTTACACTCTGCGGCGCACAAATGCAGCCCGGAATAACGAAAACGCTTGCATTAAATGATGCTGTCGCTGTTTCTCTGCAGCGCAATTTAAATATTCAAGAGGCCGCTAACGGTGTCAATGCTGCACAAAGCGGAGTTCTGGCGGCGTATGGTTCTTATCTTCCCTCTTTGTCGGCTTCGGGTGGATGGGGGAGAACGCAGTCTGAAACACCTGTCTCCGTTGTGCCAAGCCCAATCAATAATTGGGTGAATGTCGGAACAGTTTCCATTTATGGAACTACGGCGTTTAGTCCGCAACAGGTGGGAGGAAAGGACTTAACGACCTCCTATTCAGCCGGATTAAATTTGTCTTACACGATTTTCGACGGACTTTCGCGGGAATCAAATTTCAATAAAGCATCATCGAACAAAACGCAAGCAGATCAACAGTTCACAAGAACGAAACAATCTATTGTTTTTCAGGTGCAATCATTTTATCTAACGGTACTTAAAAATGAACAGCTTGTAAAAGTAAGTGAAGAAAATCTCAAACGGGACCAAAAGCAGTTGGAACGGATCGAAGAATCCAGCCGTGTTGGTGCTCTTTCCATCAGCGATGTGTATCGTCAACAATCTGCAGTAGCATTTGATGAAGTAAATCTCATCACCGCACAGAACACGTACGATAAATCCAAAGTAGATTTAGTGTCTCTTATTGGACTTGATGTGAACGATGAATATGCAATTGCCGACCCTGCGATTTCTCCGGATATCGATTCCACAGACCTTGGAGCAACAACCCAATCACTTGGCGGCTTTGGCGATATGCGAAAACGTGCCCTTGTTTCACGTCAGGATTACCAGGGTGCAGTCGAAATTATGAAGAGTGCCGGTTATGGTGTAACACAAGCATGGGGTCATTACCTTCCAAGTGTCAAAGCAAATGCAGGATATAGCCTTCAATCCCAGGAAGTGTCAAATTTATCAGATTATAAATATATGAGTTGGGGCATCAATTTAAGCTGGACGTTGTTTGATGGTTTCTCGACGAATCAAGGTATTCAGGTTGCAAAAGTGCAGGAGCGCAATGCGGAGCTGTCACTGTATCAGACAGAACTTAACGTGAGTGTTGATGTAAAAAAGGCTTTACTTGATCTCGAAGCTTCACGCCGTCAATATGATTATAGTGTGAAAAGTGTTACTTCTGCTTCACAGGATTATAAGATAGCAGAAGAAAAGTATAACCTTGGTTCCGGCACTTTAATAGATCTCCAAACTGCAAATGCTAATCTTGTAAATGCTCAGGCAACGAAAATAAATTCAACCTACGGATTTATTACTGCCAAGTACAATTTGGAATATATGATTGGCGAACGGAATTATTAAAAAGAGTCATCGGATATTTTTATAAAAGTTAATACTACTGAGGAGTAAGCAATGGCAAATGGTAATGGGAAAAAGAAAAAGAAAAAGATAATCATTTTTTCAATAATCGGGGCGGTGGTTATTGTTCTCGCTGTGCTGGTATTCCTTGGCAGCCGGCGCGAAACTATCGTGACCGTTCAAACGGAAAAAGTTCAACGGAGAACAATCACACAGATTGTCTCGGCGACAGGAAAAATTCAACCGGAAATACAAGTGAAGATAAATGCAGAAGTCAGCGGCGAAATTATCGGATTGCCCATCCGCGAGGGCCAGCGTGTCGCAAAAGGACAGTTACTTGTCCGCATAAAACCGGATGCATACCAGGCTCAATTAGAAAATGCACAAGCGACGTTAGAAATGGCAAATGCCGGCCTTCGGAAAGCCGAGGCAGATTACACTCGTGCAAAAGAACTTATTGTGAAAAAACTTATTTCTGATTCAGATATGGATATTGCAAAGGCGAGTTACCTGAGTGCAAAAGCGGGATATGATCAAGCGAATGCAACCCTTAAACAGTTTCGTGACCAATATTCGAAAACTACTATTTATTCACCGATGGCAGGTGTTGTGAGCCAATTGATATCTGAACTCGGCGAGCGCGTCAGTGGAAGTACGTTTACGCAGGGCACACAAATTATGACTATAGCTGATCTTTCTACCATGGAGGCACGTGTCGATGTCGGTGAGAATGATGTTGTGATGGTGCAAAAGGGAGATACGGCGCACATCGAAGTAGATTCGTATCAAGATCGTAAATTTACCGGCATCGTTACGCAAATTGCTAACACCGCAAAATCGACCGGCACAGGAACACAAGACGCAGTGACGAACTTTGAAGTTCGAATTCGTATCAATACTCCTGAAGGTATTCAATTCCGGCCGGGAATGTCGATGGCGGCAGATATTGAAACGGAAACCCATTCTAATGTTCTGACCGTGCCCATCCAATCTGTTACAGTACGTGCCCCAAAGAAAGAGATGAAAGATGAACCTAAAGAAGGAGAAGCGCAATTAGTCGCGGGTAAAAAGAAGGAAGAGGATAAACTTGAGGAAGTTGTGTTTGTTGTGAAAGATGGTATTGCTAAGACTTTACCTGTTAAACGCGGCATCAGTAATGATACCTACATTGAAGTGAAGGCAGATGGGCTTGAGGGTAAAGATGTTGTGTCGGGACCGTTCAAAGCGATCAATCGTGATCTGGAAGTCGATTCAAAAGTAAAAGTGGATAATAAATCAGCGAAAAAAACAGGCGCAAGTGCGGATGTAGATAAGAAGTAAAGCACGATAATTCAGTGCCTCTTCATCAATCGGAAAAAAAATGAAAGAAGTAGAGTAACAGGAAGGAAACTAGAATGCCAAGTATTATTCAGCTCACGAACATCACAAAGTTCTATCAAGTAGGCGAAGAAAAAGTTCATGCATTAGATGGTGTTTCAATCCAGATTGAGAAAAACGAATATGTGGCAATTATGGGCCCGTCTGGTTCCGGCAAATCAACATTGATGAATATTATTGGTTGTCTTGATACACCTACTTCTGGTTTGTATGAATTGAACAACACAAACGTCAGCGATATGAACGACAATCAGCTTGCCAAGATTCGAAATAAAGAAATCGGATTTGTTTTCCAGACGTTTAATCTGCTTGCCAGATCAGATGTTCTCCACAATGTTGAGCTCCCGCTCATTTATGGCGGAATTGGATCGATGGAGCGGAAGAAATTAGCACGAGCGGCAATTGAACGCGTAGGATTAACGGATCGTATCCATCACAAACCAAACGAACTTTCCGGCGGACAACGCCAGCGTGTATCCATAGCGCGCGCACTTGTGACACAGCCATCCATTTTACTTGCAGATGAGCCAACCGGAAACCTTGATACAAAAACCGGCGATGAAATCATGATGCTATTCGATATGCTGCACAAGGAAGGTAATACAATCATCCTCGTGACCCATGAAGAGGATATTGCATTGCACGCACATCGTCGGATTCGTCTCCGCGACGGTAAAATGGAAGTGGACGAGCCAATTAAAAATCGGAAAGTATTAACTCAACCAGCAACGGTTATGGCATAATATGAAATTTGTATTCGATGAATTCAAAGAAGGGATGGCGATTGCATTTGCCGCCATCCGTGCCAACAAAATGCGCTCAGTGTTGACGACACTTGGCATTGTTATCGGTATTGTTTCTGTAACGCTTATGGGAACAGCGATTGAAGGACTGAATCGAGCCTTCAATAAGAGTATAGCCACTCTTGGTTCTGATGTGTTATATGTGCAGAAATGGTCATGGGCCGATCATGGAGATGATTGGTGGATAATTAAAAATCGGCGAAATGTTCGCATACAGCAGGCAAAGGATGTTGAAAAGTATTCAGAATATGCACAAGCGGTGAACCCTGCAACGGGAGCAATGCGGAATGTCAAATATGGGCAAAAGCTGATAGAGAATGTTGCAGTAATTGGTACGGGCGCTTACTTGCTTGAGACAAGTGGATCAACTATTGCCTTCGGTAGATTTTTTACTCCAATGGAAGCAGATGGAGGACGACCAGTGTGTGCCATTGGTTCTGAAGTAGCTGCAAATCTATTCCCTAACGAAAATCCTGTTGGGAAAATTATTAAAATCGGCGGGTATGCATACAACGTATTAGGTGTGTTTGATAAACAAGGTAGCTTTCTTGGATTGCAAAGTCTTGATAATAGAGTCTATGTTCCTCTCAATCGTTTCTTTCAAGAATTTATGTCGTTTAGAAGTGATCTTCAGATTATGGTGAAAGCAAAATCTGTGGATGAATTGGACAACACGAAGGAAGAAGTCCGGGGTATCTTACGTAAATCACGCGGCCTCAAACCGAAAGAGCCGGATGATTTTGCAATCAACCAGCAAGAGACGTTAATCCAGACATTTAATACAATCGGTGGTGTTATTGCTGCCGTAGGTTTATTTATAACAGGAATGTCGCTCTTCGTTGGTGGTATTGGAATCATGAATATCATGTTTGTATCGGTTACAGAGCGCACAAGAGAAATTGGAATCCGCAAAGCAATTGGAGCGCCTCGGCGTACCATCCTTTTGCAGTTCTTGATGGAATCTGCTGCGTTATGTCTCATCGGCGGGATCATCGGTATTATTATCGCCTTTCCGCTAAGTTTAATAATTGATACATTTCTTCCAACAGCCATGCCCTTGAGTGTAGTATTCATTGCCCTGCTCGTTTCGATTATTGTTGGAGTTGTTTCAGGGTTTTTACCGGCGTACCGGGCGTCGCGCCTCGATCCAGTTGACGCACTCAGGTATGAATAGAGGAAACTTTTTCCTTTTGAATTGACTTATGGAATTCTCTGAAATATTTAAAATGTCTTTGACAGCCATCCGCTCCAACAAGCTTCGCTCGGCGTTGACTTTGCTGGGTATTATTGTTGGAGTCTTCTCTATTATAGGTGTTATGACTGCCGTTCAGGTACTGCAGAACAGTATTGAAGCTGGTTTAAGCGGTCTTGGAGCCAATACCTTCCAGATTCAGAAAGAACTGGTCATCGCAAATCATTCCCAATGGCTTAAAGCGATGAAAAGAAAAGATCTACGCTATCCTCAAGGATTGATTGTCAAGGAAAGGATGACGCTTGCACAATCTGTTGCGCTCGAATCATGGCAATGGGGTCAGACTATTCAATTTGGATCTCTGAAGACAAATCCAAGTGTCGCTGTGGCTGGAGAAGAGCCCGAAGGTATCTCTACCAATAGCTGGACAATCAAAGAAGGACGGAGCCTCAATGATGATGAAGTTCGCTACAGCTCCTATGTCGCAATTCTTGGGGATGCTGTCGTTAAAAAAATCTTTCCTCATGGTGGCGCTGTTGGGAATGAAATTCGTATCGGTGATGATCGATATCGTGTTATTGGAACATTTGATCCAAAAGGCTCATCCCTAGGTGGAAATGATGATAATCGTGTTGTTATACCATTGAGTACATTCTTGAACGTATTCGGGAAACTTCGCAGCATACATATTATGATCAAAGCGAAAAATACAGAAGTGTATGATGATTGTGTTGAGGAAGCGCGGATGATCCTTCGGACTATACGAAATGTGGCCCCGGGCGATGAAGATGATTTCACGATTTTCTCTAACGATTCACTCATTTCGACTTTTAATGACTTTACACTTTATGTCAAACTCGGCGTTGGGTTTATGAGTTTCATCGCATTGATTGCGGCCGGCATTGGTATTATGAATATTATGCTTGTATCTGTCACCGAACGCACAAGAGAAATTGGTATTCGGAAAGCGCTCGGTGCTCGCAAGTCAAATATTCTGTCACAGTTTATCACGGAAGCTGTCGTATTGTGTGAAATCGGCGGTATCATTGGTGTCGTGCTTGGCGTACTTGGAGGTAACTTGGCTGCCCTTGCATTTAGCTTCCCGCCGGTCTTTCCGCTTGATTGGGCACTGATTGGATTTGCGATCACTACGTTTGTTGGAGTAGTGTTCGGCGTCTACCCTGCCTGGAAAGCAGCAAATCTCGATCCTATCGATTCTCTCAGATATGAATAAATAGGGAAAGCTGGGGGGTCATAAGGATCGGTATTCTTGATTGCCTCTGAAGAGCTTCTATGCAGTTTTCTGAAATTATAAAAATGGCTTTGATGGCCATTCGCTCCAACAAACTTCGTTCGACATTGACGTTGCTGGGTATTATTGTCGGAGTCTTTTCTATTATCGGTGTCATGACAGCCGTTCAGGTACTGCAGAATAGTATTGAAACTGGTTTAAGCGGTCTTGGCTCCAATACATTCCAGATTCAGAAGCAGCCAACTATCGCGACTCGCACACAATGGATGAAATCACTGAAATGGAAAGATATAACATACGAACAAGCAAAAGCTGTCAAAGAGCGGATAACACTTGCTCAGTATGTTGGTATCGGAGTATTTCAGAGTTCAGAAACGGTACAGTTTGGAGCGCTTAAAACCAATCCGAATGTCGGAGTCGGCGGTGAGGAACCGGAGGGAATACGGACGAACAACTGGACAATTAAAGATGGAAGAAATATCACGGATGATGATGTGAAGTATGCCTCATTCGTTGTCATTCTTATGGCGGATGTTGAGCGCAAACTGTTTCCGCATGGCGGAGCAGTCGGCAGTATCGTTAAAATAGGTGTACAGCGTTATACTGTTATTGGAACATTTGAATCGAAAGGTTCCACATTAGCAGAATCTGAAAACAAGGTGAATATTCCACTTAGTACATTCCTTAATCAATATGGCAAGATACGCAGTGTCTATATCAAGGTTAAAGCGAAAAGCCCTGAAACATATGATGACTGTGTCGATGAGACACGAATGATTCTCCGCACATTACGAAAAGTTACTCCCGGCGATGAAGATAATTTTTCAATTTCCTCTAATGATTCGCTTATTGCTACGTTCAACGATTTTACACTCTATGTTAAACTTGGTGTCGGATTTATCAGTTTCATTGCGTTGATCGCTGCCGGTATCGGTATTATGAATATCATGCTTGTCTCTGTTACCGAACGCACAAGAGAGATCGGTATTCGGAAAGCGTTAGGCGCTCGCAAGTCAAATATTCTATCCCAGTTTATCACAGAAGCTATTGTGCTGTGCCAAATCGGCGGCGTTGTTGGTGTCGGGCTTGGTATACTTGGCGGCAATCTAACTGCGCTTGCTTTTAATTTTCCGCCGGTATTTCCACTTGATTGGGCACTCATCGGATTTGCGATTACTACGTTTGTTGGAGTAGTCTTCGGTGTTTATCCTGCCTGGAAAGCTGCAAATCTCGATCCTATTGAATCATTAAGGTACGAATAAAATAAAAAGCCAATTGTTTAATCAATTGGCTTCTTATCAAACATTCTAATCCCGCGTCAAAATAATTTTCTATCTTTATGTAAATCAAACATACTTTGAAGCCAGCAATAACTCAAAGTAAGATTGAAATGGACAGTATTAATTCAATTCAAACTTTTTCCACAACAACGGCTGTTCCATAAGCCAATACTTCTGTAACACCGGCAGCGATTTCTGTGGCGTCGTAGCGAAAGGCGAGAATACCATTACCACCGAGTTCTTCTGCATGGCGAATCATCAGTTCGTACGCATCGCTGCGAGTATGTTCGCAGAGCTCGGAGTAAAGACTTATGTTCCCGCCAAAAAGTATCTGAAAACCAGCTCCGATATTACCGAAGAGCGAGCGTGATCGTACAATAATACCGCGCACCACACCAAGATTTTTTACGACGCGGTATCCGTCAAGTTGGATGTTCGTTGTGACAAGTTTGTGGTCCATTGCATTATCCTTTCGTTAGAATTTTTAAGTTAAAATAAAAAAGTTAGACCTACATCTCAAGCTGCGAATCCTTAATCTGCCGGCTCAACCTGCCATTTTACAGATTCATTTTATTAATTGTTTTATTGTTTCATAATATTGCTGAATTTGTCGTTGGTATTCTTCTCCTGTGCCGGGACCGTTAAAGCCGCCGTGGATCTTTTTCACAATGCCTTTTTTATCCACAAAGATTGTTGTCGGGTAGGCGTAGAAGTTGTTTAGTTGAGATCGTAGTTTGAGTTCAACATTCGCATCGTTTGTGCTTCCACAGAAGACCACCGTATAAGTGATACCATATCGTTTTTGGAAAAGGTCAAGATTCTTCTTCGCTGTTTCTGGATTATTGCTGATCTCAAATGCTAGTCCGATTACTTCCAATCCGTCTTTTCCGAATTCAGAGTAGATCTGCTGAAGAAGTGGTGCGGCGTCCATGCAGTTATGGCACCAAGTCCCCATAATATCGATCAAAAGCGCTTTATTCCTAAATAAGCTATCCTCGCTTCTCACGACGTTATCGGCCGATGTTGTTCCATAAAATGTGAACGGCGCTTTTAGGTTCTTCATTGTTGTTATATATTCTGGTTTTGATTTTGACGAAAGCACCGATTGTGGAGCGAGTATAAATGTTATCGGTTTGCCACTTCGTGTATACAACCAGCCATTCCAGTTTGTGCCCTGTCGCTCCAGTTCCATTATAAATGCCTGCCATCCGGTGAAACGAGTCAGTGTTGCCATGGAACCAACCTGTGTACCAGCAAGCAAACCATAATCGCCATCCGGCGCAATGAGTGTTCCGAAAACACTATCGTTCTTCACCCAAAAATTTGCTGTCGTAGTACTGTCGACTCCTTTTGAGCTGGAAATATATGCTTGATATTTGCCGGCAAGCGGAAGTCCAATTGAAACTGCCGCCGCATTATTTTCTTTTACAATTTCCTTTGGTATTGACACAAATTCGTTCCAACTTGTATCAGCACGATAACGGAAGAACTTGCCGCGCCATTCCTTGCCATTCCAAATTCCGCACATTGCTGCACCGTATTCAGAAAAAATAAACGAAAGCGAATCGCCATGAATTCGAATTTCAGGAATCGAAGTTTGTTCTGTGCCATTTAAAAAATAACCAGCAGGTGCAGCGGAATTCAAATCAAGAAAAAGCTGAAAAGGAATCTGCTTGTTCTCTCCGATCGTGATGGTACCAGCCCACATTCCTTTTTGTGGAATATGTTCTTGGCATCCAAGCAATATGAAAACGCTTGCAACGATAAGGAATCGTTTGGCATTCATCATTAAATAATTCCAGGATGTTTCCCTCCACCGGCTACTGACAGACAGAGAATAATGATAAGAAGAAGGAATTGAACAAGATAAAAAGTCGTGATGCTTTTACTTAAGATTTTGAAAGTGCTTTCTGCGTCTTCGAGTGTGGTTTTCTCTGCAATGCCTTGCATTAATTTTGTGCGACGACGGATAAGAATTGGACCAAAGAGAGCTCCGTTTATAAGAAGGAAGGTGAAGAGGATGATCTTTGCGATCAACCAACCCTCAGTGTACCAGAGATTGATATTGCCGTTGTAGAGATTAAAGATGTTCACGATACCGGTAAGCAGCATGACGACGGAAGCGATAGGCGAAAGCAAGCCGAAGCGGCGGCCGATTCTTCCAACGTAAAGTTTTTGATTCCAATCCTTCTCAGTACGAATTCTCCTTTCAATAATCCATCCGCCGAGGAGTGCTGTGAAGACCAATCCAAAACCGATGAGGTGAAAAATAAAATTAATAGAAATTCTCATGCTGCCCTCCACGAAAAAATGAATTTATCCGTTTGTAATTATTAATCGCAAGATAAGAAAATGATTTGATAAAAAGTAAATGCAACCAAGAAGTTTTTTGCCAGAAATATTTAGTTCTTAGATATGTTCAATTTGAATGACCAATGATAATTAATCGACAAAGCAGTCATTTTATTGTAATCTTCTAAGGCTTTATAATTGCGACATCGATAAATCTACAATGATTTTATAAGCTCGATGTCATTCAGTCCATTTGATGTTGTTTGATTGTGAACCATAGCGTGTTTTCCATTCGTCTGCGGTCATACCATACACGTACAAATCGACGTAGTGGTCGTATAAAAATTCTGCTTGTCGTGTGTTTCCTTCTTTGATGAAGCCGAGATGCTCGATTATAGCATTGCTTTTTTTGTTACCGGTGGCACAGCGAATCTGAACGCGATTGAGTTGGTATTCGTAGAATGCATAATCCACAAGAGTACGGCATGCTTTCGTCATAATACCATGACCTTGAAATTTTTCACCAAGCCAGTAACCGATTTCAACATTCTTATTCATCCAATCGATGCCGTGAAATCCGATGATGCCTGCAATGACACCCCGAAACCAGATACCGCATTGGAAGCCAAAATTCAATTTATGTTGTTCTTGCGTTGAGCGGATGAAAAGCTTGCTGTTCTCGAGTGTTGTATTTGTATCTATCCATGGGAGCCACTGACGTAAATATAAACGATTACTGTCAACTAAAGCGAATAGCAAATCGGCGTCTTCAGGTTCTAGAATTTTCAAAACAATTTCATCATTGACACAAAGAGATGGCATGTTTCATTATGACCGAAATCAAATTAGTTGGTTGGTTTTTCGGGTTGCTTCCCGAACAATTGAAGGAGATTGATGCCTTGATTCCGAGCGAAGAGCAGCCATACGCTCAAGACAATTAATCCGCAATTCTCTAAAATTTTTTGGTAGCCAATTTTATTGACATTTGGATCTTGAGTGAAACATCCGCACGAAATATCGAGTCCGCGCAAAAGAGCGGAAGCGACGAGGATTGTAAAACCAACAAGCATTATAGTGATGAGCAATGCGCAACCGCGCGGATAGATGCCTATAATTAAACTAAGTCCGCAGAGAAGTTCCAACGACGGAAGAATTGTGGCTGTACACATTGCAAGCGTCGGTCCGACAACCTTGTATTGAAGTATAGAATTTGCAAATGTGTTCGGATCCATAATCTTATCTAGGCTTGCGACGACAAATACTCCGCCAAGAAAAATTCGGACAAGAAGAATGAGGATTGTATTGGAGAGGAGTGATTTCATTTTGAATTCTTTGAATGCGAAATAGGAGAGTCGGTTATTTTTCTATAGGCAGTTTGGCAGAATTCCATTCTTGCCAGCCGCCGAAAAAAACTTTTACGTTCGTGAATCCTGACTCCATCAGTTTCACTGCCAATTCGATACTGGAGTTGCATTCGGCGCCGTCGCAATAGACAACCAGCAGCTTGTCTTTTGAAATTCTATTCAACCACGTCAGATGTGTGTCGAACTTTTTCAATGCGACATTCACAGCACCGCGAATGTGTCCTGCCTGGTAATCGAATTCATGACGAGCATCGATGAAAAGAGCATTGTTCGATTCAAATAATTCCTTTGCCGTCGCAAGCGAAATCATTTCCATATTGGAAGTCGCCGCAGAATGAACTGATTGAGTCTTAACGAAAAATCCCTGCTTCGTTACAAAGGTATATGCAACGCCTAATACAATTGCCGCAACTATGAGCAAGAGTGCTTCAAGGAGTGATTGACGCATGTTCAATTCTCTTTCACGCACACATAGGATACCTTCATTTCTACACGGGACTGGTTCTTGCTGTCGGTTTCAACCGTAAAATTGTCGGTGGCATAGCCGAGCTTCTCTGGCCTGATTGTCATCTGCACATCAAGCGTATCGTTCGGGTTGAGCATCTTCTTCTCTATTATTATGCTAATGGATGAGGAAGAAGTTGTGAAGTTTTTGATTTTGATTTTGTGATCCGATATATTTTTTAAAGATGTTTGTTGCACTAAAGTTTTGCCAAGACCAATGTTCCCCAGCCATATTAAGGTGGAATGACTTGTAGATTCAAGTTCCTCCGTTACATCGGCAATTAATCTTATCGAAACATTTTGTGACAACGGGTCGTTCGTAATGATGCTAACATGCTTTTCTACTTTTCCGTGGTATCCGCTGGAATTGAATTCCACTTCTGCCACATCGGATTCGAATGGAAGGAGAAAACCCTTGGGTTGTTTTACGGCCGTACAGCCGCACGAAGGCTGTACCGAGTAGATCTGCAATGTATCGTTACCGATATTCGTTAGCACAATCTTACCTTGCTTCTTCATTCCACTGTAAATAATACCGAGGTCAATTTCGGGTTTGTCTAGCAAAAGCTTGGGCTGGCTGAACGAAATGCCAAGTACAAATAAGGTCATTATGAATATCCGTCTGATCTGCTCCATAGCATTATCTCCTGCATATAAATAAACAAAAATGCTTTGATCACTGTTCTTTGCTAATGTTTAACTCACTATTTCCGGGTAATCGCCATTTGTTTCAGAAGCGGAGTCACTCGGTAACGTTCCTCTTGTAAATCTGTATGAAGCGCCATAAGTACGGCATATACTTGCTTCAATCCAATTTGTTCCGCCCATTCAAATGGGCCAAATGGGAAATTGACGCCGAGTTTCAATGCAGTGTCAATATCTTGCGGCGTTGCAATGTCTTCGGTTATGGCGAAGGCAGCTTCATTAATTATGCGACAAAGCATGCGCGGCAGTACCATGCCAATGCGATCCTGCACAATCTCAATTTCCTTCCCGATCGATTGAAAAAAGCGCTTTGTGACTTCCAACGTTTCCTTTGGCGAATAAATTGTCGGTGCGATTTCGACCAGTGGTTTTAGGATAAGTGTTGGAAGTGCGGCGATACCCACAAGACGGTGCTTGCCTGAAATCCATGAAGATTGTTCCGTTGCTGTTACTGTAATAGAAGAAGAAAGAATCGGTGCGGTTTCCGCTAACGCTTTATCGAACCGTTCAATATTCTTTTTCTTCGCAAGGGGATCAATATTGGTCAGTTCTATTGCAAGTGATGTATTTGCTGGAATGATATTCGTGATTTTGATGCCATCAGATTTGAATTTCGGATTCTGCGCAAGCCGTTCATTCCATGAAATGGAGACGTCATATCCGTGTGCAATACACAACTCGGCATATTGTTCCACCATTGGAGATTCGCCGGTGATGAAGATACAAGCCGGAATTGGTTTCAAATTCGCGCTTGATGGAGCTGCTTCAGTAACTTTGATATTTACCTTTAATTCCTTCGTGTTTTTTTTTGAGACTCCGGAAGTCTTCTTTTTGTTTGTCTTCAATCTTTACTCCATTACTAATACTTAAAGACTCAACTGTTCATTACTTGCCATTCGTTTCTTCATAACTAAAAAATCCCTTGCTTGTTTTCTTCCCCAGCCATCCCGATTCCACCATTTGTTTCAAAACCGGATGAGGGCGAAGGCGAGGTTCACCGTACGATTGCTCATACAAGGATTGCGCTTCAGCCAGCATTACATCGATACCCATTTGATCCATCAGTTCGAACGGCCCGACAGAAAAACCGCCGATTATTTTCACTATGCGGTCGATTTGTTCGGCATTTGCTACGTTCTCTCCAAGCAAACGGAGCGCTTCACCGAACAAGGGTTGGGAGACACGGTTGGCGATGAACCCTGGAGTATCTTTCACAACGATAGAAGTTTTGCCGAGCAGATTGACAAATGCAATGATTTTCTCGATCGTCTCGTTATTCGTTTTATATCCTTTTACAACTTCAACAAGTGCGGACGTTTCTAAAGGATTGAAGAAGTGCACACCTGCAATGCGCTCGGGATTTCGAGTATTGGCGCCGATGGAAGTGATAGAAAGGGAAGATGTAGTGCTTGCAAGAATCGTTATGCTCTTTGTGTTTGCATCGAGATGTTTGAAAATATCTTTTTTCACACGAATATCTTCGATCACTGATTCGATAATGAAGTCGCAATTCCCAAGATCAGGTAGACTTGTTCGTGTGCGGATCCGATCCATCGCTGCCTGTAATTCTTCTGGAGTTAACTCGCCGTGATTCACCATTTTACGCAAGTTCGCATTGATGCGTACAGTTGATCGCCGTAAAAGTGTGTCGTTCACATCATATAATTGAACATCAATTTTAGAAAGCACAGCAAGCTGGGCGATTCCTATGCCCATCGTTCCCGTGCCAACAATACCGAGATTTTTGAACATGTCTATAAGTTCCTTATGATAACAGAAACGTACTCAATGTATGCTGAAAAAACAACCGTTGAAAAATGTTTATTAGATTTTGTTTGGCAGATTTCTAAAGAATGCAGTTGAACCCCACCTTCATAGATGGACTTCATCTGCTGGACTCGGCTAATGCAATTCTCTATGTTTTTCAGTATTTTTTATTCCAATAGACCAACAACCACTTCAAAATAAATCTAAGAAAAAATCCACGACTGTTAAATGATGAAGAAATATTCTCCGTTATTCTGGAATGAAAACATTATCAGTTTTCTATTGAGCGCAATTTCATTTTGTGTCTATCGTACCACGATGTGCCGCTCGGTTGGGTTCACAGACTCAGGCGAACTTGCTACCGTAGTGTGCACACTTGGGATTGCACATCCGACAGGGTATCCATTTTTTACATTGCTGGGACGCTGCTGGATAATGATTCCTTCTGCGATGGAAGAAATCATAAGATTGAATATGTTTACTGCATTACTTACAGCAATTGCTGTTGGTGTGTTTTTCAAAACGACGCTTGCTATTCGTAGGGCAGTGTTTGTGTTTCAACCAAGAAACCGAAAACGAAAAGAAATAAATGAGCGTCGTTTTTTTCTTGCATCAATTATTGCAAGTTTAATAATCGGATTCTCGACAACATTCTGGTCTCAATCAACCGCTGTTGAAGTTTATGCGCTTCATCTTGTCCTGGTTCTTCTTACGATATGGATGTTTGTCAGCGGTTTGGAAGAACAACGCACGGAACCGCGTACCATCTCGCGCAGGTTGATTCTCTTCGCATTTATTTTAGGATTGAGTTTCTCGAATCATATGACGACGATCTTGTTAGCGCCGGGATTTTTGTGGTTGTACTTTCGCATTTTTGGATTCAGCAGAGAAACATTCCAACGAATTTTCGAGATTGCACCTTTTTTCCTTCTTGGCCTTTCAGTCTATTTGTATTTACCCATTCGTTCATCAAGCCTTCCAGTTCTTGATTGGGGACATCCTACCACGGTCGAGAGATTCTTTTGGCATGTAAGCGGCAAGCAATTTCGTGTATGGATGTTTTCCGGTTGGAGTGTAGTGCAGAAACAATTGAATTACTATGTAAGCGACTTCACATCAGAATTTTATTTTATTGTTATCGTATGTATCATCGTAGGTTTGCTTGCGCTGTTCAAACAATCGCGCCGGCTCTTTACATTTCTTGCATTATTATTTGGCGCGACAATTATGTATGCAGTCAACTATGACATCTTTGATATTGATTCATATTTCTTGCTTACTTACATCGTCATTGGCTTCATCATTGCATACGGAATTGATTTTATAATTGAACGGATAGAAAACAGCCGGTCTGTGGTAAAAATAATTATTACGATAATGTTCTGTGCTCTTCCCATTATACAAATTGTTTATAACTGGGAAAGAGTTGATGAGACAAAAAATAAAATTCCACAGCAATTTGTAGAGAAAACATTTTCTGATCTTGAGCCCAATACAATTGTATTGGCTACACAGTGGGATTATTTTATTTCACCGTCGCTGTATTATCAATTCGTCCGGCATGAACGATGTGATGTAACCATCGTTGATAAAAGCTTGCTTCAGAATCGTTCTTGGTATTTCCTCCAGCTTGAACACAATGCTCCGTGGTTGATGGCGCGAATTCATCCAGGTGCAACCCTTTTTTTAAAAGAGTTGAATAAGTTTGAACATGATTTACCGTTTAATTTTAATGTCATTCAATCGCAATGGCAAAACCTATTATCAGAAATTGTCGAACAATCGCTACCTGAACACGCGGTATATATTGATGCTCGAATAGATCAAGAGTTTTCCTCGGAATATAGACGCACACCTGCAGGTCTTTTTTTACGTCTCACCAAAAAGGAAGACACAATTCGCTCTCGATCTGCCTTTGTTCCTTTTGCTGCATGGAAAACCGACCAGCCAGTTGCGAAGGATTTTATGCGATACTATTGTACGATGCTTCTGCGAAATGCTTATTGGTTGGCGAAACAAGGGGAAATGGATAGTGCGAAAAAAATTATAACCGAAGTTTTACGCCTCGATCCGGACAATTTTGATGCAAATTGGTTTGTTAAGCAAAATGGAAAGAAATAAATTTTGAGTAGTACCGTTGACTATCTGCAAAATTTTTCTATATTTATAGTTTGGCAATTAAGCGCACCGGGCGAATCACCAGTATTACCGATGTTTAGTATATACTGCGGTTGATGTTCTGAAAAATCGCTGGAGGATATGTTATGCTTCCGGCGTTAGTATGCTGGCGTAGCTCAGCTGGTAGAGCAGCTGATTTGTAATCAGCAGGTCATCGGTTCGAGTCCGATAGCCAGCTCGTTTAAAACTGGTGAAGAATATTTTTCGCTTTGAGAAGCAGAGCCGTTGTTATATTGAGCAGAGTTGTTGGGCAGGTAGCGAAGCGGTCAAACGCATCAGACTGTAAATCTGACGGCTCATGCCTTCGAAGGTTCGAATCCTCCCCTGCCCACTCTTTACGGGATGGAATAATTTAGTTCACTTGATGTGAACAAGTTCTTTTTATAAGACGGAATGGAATGCATGCGGGAGTAACTCAGTTGGTAGAGTCACAGCCTTCCAAGCTGTTGGTCGCGGGTTCGAGTCCCGTCTCCCGCTCAAAACGTTTTACGTTTTGAGCGATGCCCTTAGAAAAGCGACCTGCTCAAAGAAATTCTGAGCGCTTGCGTAGCTCAGTTGGTAGAGCACTTCCTTGGTAAGGAAGAGGTCATCGGTTCAATCCCGATCGCAAGCTCGAGTAGTTACGAGTTGGTCATCCCGCGAAGCGGGATCGCGAGCTCGAATGAGTTAGATTAGAAGAATATGAAGGAACCACTATGCGAGACATCATTACGTTAGAGTGTACAGATTGTAAGCGGCGCAATTATTCTACAACAAAGAATAAGAAGAAGCAAACCGGAAGAGTTGAATACAAGAAGTATTGCCCTTGGTGCAAAAAGCGAACACCGCATAAAGAAACCAAGTAACATTTTTTAGTTCTGATTCATACTCATGGTTTGTTACGCACGAGAGTAATTTATTCAGTTGGGCAGCGGTATCACCGCCTGCAAATAGAGCAAAAAGATGATACGTCAGTAGCTCAATTGGCAGAGCAGCGGTCTCCAAAACCGCAGGTTGGGGGTTCGACTCCCTCCTGACGTGCATAGTCACTCAAAACAAGAAAGAAGATTGAGCGATGAAAGAAAAAATCATAAACTTTTTCACTGATGTCGCGAAAGAGATGGACAAGGTGACATGGCCTTCGCGTGAAGAACTCATGGAATCAACTAAAATCGTCATCCTTGTCACGGTGATCATTGCGGTTTTTACGTATGTCGTGGATCTTGCGGTGCAGGAAATTCTCAGAGCAATTCTTTAATTTCGGGGGATGAACGTTGGATAAACGCTGGTATGTATTACGAACGTATTCTGGGCACGAAGCGAAGGTGAAGACATACCTAGAAACCGAGATTGCGCGCATTGGATTGCAGGAAAAGATTTCAAACGTGCTGATTCCGTCAGAAAAAGTTTTCGAGATTAAAGATGGAAAAAAGAAATCAAGATTGAAGAATTTTTTCCCTGGATACATTTTGGTAGAAGCTGTTCTTGATAAGGAATCAACACATCTTATTCTTGAAGCACCATCAGTGATGGGATTCGTACCGGATAAGAAAAATCCGGCGCCATTGCAGCCGGAGGAAGTACGCCGCCTCATCGGGAAGATGGAACAAAAGGAAGAGACGCAACTTCTCGATGTCCCATTCCATGTTGGTGAACCAGTGAAGGTGACAGAAGGGCCATTTAACAATTTCAATGGATTTGTTCAAGAAGTGAATTCCGAAAAACTCAAAGTAAAAGTGATGGTGAGTATCTTCGGGCGCAAGACACCGATTGAGCTTGATTTTTCGCAGGTAGAAATAGAAAAATAAATAGATTGTTTTAGAATTAACAATGTAAGGTACTGAGCATGGCAAAAAAAATAACAGGATTCATTAAACTCCAAATCCCCGCAGGTCAGGCAAATCCTGCACCACCGGTTGGTCCCGCTCTCGGTCAAAAGGGCGTGAATATTATGGAGTTCTGCAAGCAATTCAATGCGAGGACGAAGGATCAACAGGGACTTATCATACCGGTGGTCATCACGGTCTTCAGTGATAAATCGTTCACATTTATTACGAAGACGCCTCCTGCGGCAACATTGTTGCTGCGAGCCACGAAATTAGAAAAAGGTTCCGGTGAGCCGAACCGCACAAAAATCGGCAAAGTAACAAAGAAACAAGTTCGCGAAATTGCAGAATTAAAAATGCCCGACTTGAATGCGGCAAACGTCGATTCAGCAATGAGCATGGTAGCCGGCACGGCCCGCAGTATGGGCATTACAGTCGAAGACTAAGACTGTTGGATATGGAGTTCAGACAATGAAACAACATAGCAAACGATTCAAAGTTGTTGCGAAAAAAGTTCAACCTAAAAACTATTCTATTGCTGAAGCGGTAGGGATAGTTAAAGAGACTGCTTCTGCAAAATTTTCTGAGGCAGTTGACATTGCCATTCGACTTGGACTTGATCCAAAGAAGGCAGACCAAGCGCTTCGCGGCACTGTTGCACTGCCGCATGGCATTGGGAAAGAAGTCCGCGTACTCGTGATCGCAAAATCGCCGAAGGATGAAGAAGCCAGGGCAGCAGGCGCCGACCACGTCGGATACAAAGACTATTTAGAAAAAATTCAGCAGGGTTGGGCGGATGTTGATGTGATAATCGCATCTCCAGATGTCATGGGTGATCTTGGAAAGCTTGGAAAAATTCTCGGTCCCCGCGGCTTAATGCCAAATCCAAAAAGTGGTACTGTGACAGCTGACGTCGCAAAAGCGGTGAAGGAAGTAAAAGCTGGCAAGATTGAATTCCGAGTCGAAAAGGCAGGAATTGTTCACGCCACTATTGGTAAAGCAAATTTTGAAAAAGAAAAATTAATTGAGAACATAAATTTGTTCCTTAGCACCATTATGCGCTTGAAACCTGCAACAGCAAAAGGTCAGTACGTAAAAAGCATCGCTATCTCCACAACAATGGGGCCTGGCGTGCATATCGATCGTGCTGAAGCTGGAGCGCATTGATAATAGAAATTACGCACTCATGTTCGCTTAGAGCGTTGGATGCCTCTGTATTACGGAGGGCTTCTCATTCAACAATAGGAACTAACGTAAAGGAAAACCATGAAACGCAGTGAAAAAGAGGCGATCATAGCCGAAGTTGTTGAGAAAGCTGCGCGTGCTGTAGCAATGTATTTTGCGGATTTCTCCAAACTGACGGTTGCAGAAGAAACAGAATTGCGCCGCGAGTTCCGGAAGTCCAGTGTTGAGTACACTGTTGTGAAAAATACTCTTGCACGCAAAGCACTTGAGCAGTTAAGCGGTTATGATCGGGTGTTTGATAAACTCGTTGGCCCTACCGGTATCGCGTATTCATATAACGATCCGTCGGCCCCAGCGAAAATTATCAGAAAATTTTCCGAGAAAACAGGAAAGTTAAAACTCAAAATCGCCGTTGTCGAAAAGCAAGTCTATGATGCCACAAAGCTGGAACAGCTTGCAAATATGCCAACGCGCAAGGAAATAATTGCCGCCATTCTCGGGAGCTTAAATGCCCCTGCTTCAGGTATCGTCGGTGCGGTGAACGCGGTTGCGCGTGACCTCGTCTATATAATAGATGCCATTGAGAAGAAGGCGGCTTAATTAGAATTTGAAAACTATACTTTAAAGGAGAATTACAATGTCCGTCGTTGCTGAAATCGTTGAGAAAATTGAAAAACTTACGCTCCTCGAAGCTGTTGAATTGAAGAAAGCGCTCGAAGAGAAATTTGGTGTTACCGCCGCCGCTCCTGTCATGATGGGCGCCGTATCAGCCGCAGCTGCGCCAGTAGCAGCAGTAGAAGAGAAAACAGAGTTCAATGTCGAATTGAAGAGCGCTGGTGCACAGAAGATTAACGTTATTAAGGTTGTGCGCGCAGCAACGGGCCTCGGTTTAAAAGAAGCCAAAGATCTTGTCGATGGCGCACCGAGGACAGTGAAAGAAAGTCTTTCAAAAGACGATGCTGAAAAACTGAAAAAAGAACTCGAAGAAGCAGGCGCTACTGTCGAGCTCAAGTAAATGAAGTAGCACATCCTTTCTGCTTGCCATCTCATAATTTTGAAGGTTGGCAAGCAGATGTACGAACTATACAAATGAAAAATTTGTTAAGAACGTGAAGGATGCATAGGTCGCTAAGCCGATGGTTCTCCTGAGAAATCGGGTTAAAGAACTCTCGGCTTATGCTGTATATAGATTGGCATTCGGCGATCGCATGATAAATGTTTATTTTTAGTGAAATTTATTATTCAATCGGAATGGTTGAATTCAAAAATCTTCATATCATCAAGGAGAGGTTACGTTGAAAAACCAATCCAACGGTTCCAAAGAACGTGTATCGTTTGCACGCATCCCGTCAGTCATTGAAACACCGGACTTACTGAACGTCCAGCTTGATTCGTTCAATAATTTTCTCCAAGCCGATACGCCTCCGCATCGCAGGAAGAAGCTTGGCTTGCAGCAGGTGTTTGAAATGAATTTTCCCATCACTGATGCACGTGAGAATTTTCTCCTCGAGTTCTCGGAATACTATGTCGAGAAGCCTAAGTATTCCGTCGTCGAATGTCAGGAACGCGGTTTAACATTCGCCGTTCCGTTGAAAGCAAAACTGCGATTGTCCACTAAGAAAGAAGGCGGAAAAGAATTTGTCGATACAATTGAACAGGAAGTTTATTTGGGCAATCTTCCCGCGATGACACATCGCGGCACATTCATTATTAACGGTGCCGAGCGCGTGGTTGTGAGTCAGTTACACCGTTCGCCGGGCGTGTTCTTTGGCGAATCGGTACACCCAAATGGTACGATGATGTATTCGGCACGTATAATTCCATTTCGCGGATCATGGGTTGAATTTGCTACCGACATCAATAATGTAATGTATGCGTACATCGATAGGAAGAAGAAATTTCCGGTCACAACCTTGCTTCGTGCGTTGGGATATTCTTCAGACGATGATATTCTTGATTTGTTCGGACTTGTAGAAGAGATCGAAATAGCAAAAGCTGATTTGAAAGATTTTATAGATCGAAAAGTATGCAGCGATGTATTTGATAAAAAAACGGGTGAAGTTTTTATCAATAAAGATACGAAACTCACTGAAGAGCATATCAAGCAGATTAAAAAAACAAACTTGAAAAAGCTTCGCTTGCTCAAGACCGATGATGCGGCATCGAGTTCTGTTATTGCAAACACGATACTCAAAGATGCTGCACGTTCCTCGGAGGATGCGTTAGAAGCAATTTACACACAATTGCGTTCGGGTGAAGCTCCCGACCTTGACACTGCAAAAAATCTGATCGACCGATTGTTCTTCAATCCGAAACGGTACGATCTTGGTGATGTCGGTCGGCACAGGATGAATATTAAACTCAACTTGAGTATTCCCGAAGATGTTACAACGCTGACAAAAGATGACATCATTGCCATTGTAAAATATCTCATTGATCTTCAGCAAGGCAAGCGAGCGGTGGACGATATCGATCACTTGGGAAATCGTCGCGTTCGAACGGTTGGCGAACAGCTCGCTCAGCAATTTAACATCGGATTGTCTCGCATGACGCGTACTATTCGTGAACGAATGAACTTACGCGATGCAGAAACAATTACACCGCAAGATTTGGTCAATGCCCGAACGATTACAAGTGTTATCAATGCATTCTTCGGGACGAACCAGCTTTCGCAGTTTCTTGATCAAACGAATCCTCTGGCAGAAATGACGCACAAGCGCCGTGTCTCGGCACTCGGACCAGGCGGTCTTACTCGCGAGCGCGCCGGTTTCGAAGTCCGAGACGTGCACTATACGCACTATGGCCGGCTTTGTCCAATTGAAACGCCGGAAGGTCCGAACATCGGTTTGATTTCATCACTTTGCATACACGCGCGCATTAATGATTTCGGATTCATCGAAACTCCGTACCGCAAGGTTAAGAACGGCAAAGTGATAGAAGAGATTGAATTCTTGACCGCAGAACGTGAAGATGCGGTGACGATAGCGCAAGCGAATGCAATTCTGGACGATCGCGGACGTTTCACTGAAGAAAAAGTGAAAGCAAGATACCAGAGCGATTATCCGGTAAGTGAACCTGAGAAGATTCAGTATATGGATGTCGCACCTAATCAAATCGTGAGTGCAGCTGCCGCGCTGATTCCATTCCTTGAGCACGACGACGCAAATCGTGCATTGATGGGATCGAACATGCAGCGCCAGGCAGTTCCATTATTACAGCCAGAAGCGCCTGTGGTAGGAACGGGACTGGAAGAAACCATTGCTCGGGATTCGCGGACTATTATAGTTGCAGAACGCAATGGCGTAGTTGAATCCGTGGATGGTGACAGCATTATCGTGTTATACGATATCGACGAGAATAGCAACGAGGCAATTATCAGCTTTGATGATAAGCGCCGCGTTGAATATAAATTGACAAAATTCCTCCGAACCAATCAAGACACGTGCATCAACCAGAAACCGGTCGTGAAGGAAGGTCAACGCTTTAAGAGAAATGATGTGTTAGTCGATGGCTGTGCCACTGACGGCGGAGAATTAGCGCTTGGCAGAAATATTTTGGTAGCGTTTATGCCATGGCGCGGGTACAACTTCGAAGATGCAATCATCGTCAGCGAACGCATTGTGTCCGAAGACGTCTTCACTTCTGTGCATATTGAAGAATTTGAGCTTCAAGTACGGGATACAAAGCGCGGCGAAGAAGAACTCACGCGCGAAATTCCGAACGTCAGCGAAGAAGCAACAAAAGATCTCGACGAGAATGGTGTGATCCGAATCGGTGCAGAGGTGAACGAAGGCGATATTCTCATCGGTAAGATTACACCGAAAGGTGAAACCGATCCGACGCCGGAAGAGAAACTCTTGAAGGCGATTTTCGGAGAGAAGGCTGGCGATGTGAAAGATGCCTCGCTTAAAGCTCCTCCGGGTATGAAAGGTATTGTTATTTCGACAAAGCTCTTCAGCCGGAAGAAGAAAGATACGGAGAGTAAGAAAGAAGACAAGAAAAAGTTAGAGTCACTTGAACGATTGCGCCGTAAGGAAGTGAAAGATTTGGAAGAGAAGCTTGGGTATAAATTAGACCAAGTACTCGAAGGTGAAAAATCGATCGGCATTCGAAATACTGATGGAGAAATTGCTATTCGTGCTGGTGTTGTTTTCAAAGATGATACATTCCAAAAGATGGAAAATCTTGACAAACTCGATTTTAATCAAGAGTGGGTGGACGATAAACGTAAACACAATTTAGTCGTCCGTATTTTTGAAAACTTCAATCAGAAAACGAGTGAGATCGGAGAACTCTATCGCCATGAGAAAAATAAAATTCAACTCGGAGATGAACTTGCACCGGGAATTGTTCAATTGGCAAAAGTATATGTCGCTAAAAAGCGTAAGCTTCAAGTAGGTGATAAGATGGCAGGGCGTCACGGAAATAAGGGTGTCGTTTCCATTATTGTGCCTATGGAAGATATGCCATTCCTTCCTGATGGTCATCCGGTTGACATTGTGCTTAACCCGTTAGGCGTGCCTTCCCGTATGAATTTGGGGCAATTGTTTGAAGTTGCGCTTGGCTGGGCTGGAATTAAACTAGGAAAACAATTTGCATCACCGATCTTTGATGGTGCAAAATGGGAAGAAGTGCAAGAATGGTTAGAGAAAGCAGGACTCAGTAAAACCTCGAAGTCAGTGCTCATCAACGGCCGCTCTGGTGAGCCGTTCGATCAGGAAATTTCTGTTGGGTATATGTATATGATGAAGTTGTCCCATATGGTGGATGATAAAATTCATGCACGTTCCATCGGGCCATACTCTCTCATTACGCAGCAGCCGTTGGGTGGTAAAGCACAGTTCGGCGGTCAGCGTTTTGGAGAAATGGAAGTGTGGGCGCTCGAAGGATATGGTGCTGCGAGTATTTTACAGGAAATTCTCACTGTGAAGTCAGATGACGTGCTTGGGCGCGCGAAAGTGTACGAATCCATAGTGAAAGGTGAAAACCTTCCAGAATCAAATATCCCTGAATCGTTCAATGTGCTCGTTCGCGAGTTGCAAGGATTAGGTCTGGAAATGAAGATTGAGTGATCGTGATAGGTGCTGCTCACATGCAGCAATTACTCATTCAATAATGAACATAGTTTGATTGACGGAGGCGATATGCCTTATACAGATTTAACAGCAAAGAAAACATTTTCAAAAATTACGATTAGCCTTGCGTCGCCGGATATGATCCTGAGCCGCTCGCATGGTGAAGTGACGAAACCGGAGACGATCAATTATCGTTCGTTCCGTCCTGAGAAGGATGGATTGTTTTGCGAAAAGATTTTTGGCCCAGTACGCGATTGGGAATGCCATTGCGGTAAATACAAACGCATTCGCTACAAAGGCATAACATGCGATCGCTGCGGTGTCGAAGTGACACAGAAAAGTGTTCGCCGTGAACGACAAGGACATATTTCATTAGCAGTACCGGTCGTGCACATTTGGTATTTCCGTTCTGTGCCGAGCAAGATCGGTACCATCCTTGGAATCGCTGGCAAAGAACTAGAAAAAATTATTTACTATGAATCGTATGTTGTCGTCAGCCCGGGCACAACCGGTTTGCAGCGACTTGACTTGATTTCGGAGGATCAATATATAGAAATACTTTCTTCCCTGCCTGAAGAAAATCAGGACTTGGATGACGATGACCCTAAGAAGTTTATCGCAAAAATGGGTGGCGATGCTATTAAAGATCTTCTCAGTCGCGTGAATGTAGATAACCTTGCCGCAGAATTGCGCGCTCAACTTGCTGTGGAAACATCCATGCAAAAAAAGCAGGATGCGTTGAAGCGTTTGCGTGTTGTTGAAGCGTTCCGTAATCCCGAAAGCGGTGCAGCGAATAAACCTGAATGGATGATCCTGGATGTCATCCCTGTTATTCCACCAGAGTTGCGGCCCTTGGTTCCGTTAGAAGGCGGGCGATTTGCGACATCTGACTTGAACGATCTCTATCGCCGTGTGATTATCCGCAACAATCGGTTAAAACGGCTCATCGAAATTAAAGCTCCGGAAGTTATTTTGCGCAATGAAAAACGCATGCTGCAGGAATCGGTTGATTCGCTTTTCGACAACTCGCGCCGCGTCAATGCAGTACGTTCTGATAATAATCGTGCGCTTAAATCACTTTCCGACATGCTCAAAGGGAAGCAAGGACGCTTCCGTCAAAATTTGCTTGGCAAACGTGTAGATTATTCCGGCCGTTCGGTTATTGTGGTCGGGCCTGAATTGCAATTGCATCAATGCGGCTTGCCGAAAGATATGGCAGTCGAGTTATTCAAACCGCACATCATCCGTAAGCTTATTGAGCGAGGGTTGGTTAAGACGGTAAAAAGTGCAAAGAAGATGGTGGACAAGAAGGGGCCGGAAGTGTGGGACATTTTAGAAAACATAATCGACGGGCATCCGGTTATGTTAAACCGTGCCCCGACGCTGCACAGACTTGGCATTCAAGCGTTTCAACCAGTCCTGGTAGAAGGCAAGGCAATTCGTATTCATCCAATGGTTTGCACGGCGTTCAACGCAGACTTCGATGGCGATCAAATGGCGGTGCACGTACCGCTTTCCTATGAAGCCCAACTCGAAGCGCGTATGTTAATGCTTTCGAGTCACAATATTCTTTCGCCAGCAAGCGGTGCGCCAATTGTTACACCAACACAAGATCAAGTATTGGGTTGTTACTATCTGACAAAATCTAAAACAGGTGATCTCGGAGAAGGGAAAATATTTTCTTCACCGCAAGAAGTAATCATTGCATATGATCAGGAAAGGCTTGGATTACATGCAAGGATTAAGGTGCGCGTAAATACTGAGTTGGTCGAGACAACAACAGGGCGTATTATATTCAATCAAATTGTTCCAAAAGAAATCCCGTTCGTGAATGAATTGTTGAATAAGAAACGTCTTGTGCAGATTATCTCGACGGTGTTTCGTCGATGCGGCAATCTCGTTACAGCGAATTTTCTTGATCAATTGAAGACAATGGGATTTACTTATGCAACAAAAGGCGGACTTTCCGTCTCCATCGGCGATGTCGTTATTCCACAAGAGAAAATTGATCTCGTTAAAAAAGCACAAAAGGATGTGGAGAATGTGGAATCGCAATACTTCCGCGGTTTCATTACCAATGGCGAGCGCTATAATAAAGTAATTGATATTTGGACTCGCGTTACAAGCAGAATTGCAGATCGCTTATTTGAAGCATTGCAACACGATCGAAATGGATTTAACTCTCTTTATATGATGGTAGATTCAGGCGCACGTGGTTCGAAGGAACAAGTTCGTCAGCTTGCCGGTATGCGCGGACTTATGGCGAAGCCGCAAAAAAGCATGTCGGGTGCGACAGGAGAATTAATTGAGAATCCGATCATCGCGAACTTCCGCGAAGGCCTATCTATTTTGGAGTATTTCATCTCTACACACGGAGCGCGTAAAGGTCTTGCTGATACCGCATTGAAAACAGCCGATGCAGGTTATTTAACACGTCGATTGATTGACGTCGCACAGGATGCAATCATCGGTGAAATCGATTGTGGCACGATCAAAGGCGTTATAACCAGCGCTTTGAAAGAAGCAGAAGACATTAAGGAGCCGTTAGCAGAACGTATTCTTGGTCGTGTATCGCTACAAGATATTGTGGATCCGATTTCCAAAGAAGTGATTGTGCACGGCGGTGAACTGATCGATGAAGAAAAGTCACAGCAAATAACTGAAACATCAATTGAAACAGTCATCATTCGATCTGTGCTCACGTGCGACTCGCGTCGCGGTGTGTGTGCAAAATGTTACGGCCGTGATCTCACCACAGGAAATCTTGTTGAACCGGGAATGGCGGTAGGCGTTATTGCCGCACAATCGATTGGCGAACCTGGTACACAGTTGACATTGCGTACGTTCCATACAGGAGGCACAGCAAGTCTTATTGCTGCACAATCGCAAATCATTTCTAAGTTCGATGGACATGTGAAATATGATGGAATTAAATTCCTCGAGTTCACGAAAGAAGATACGACCCGCTTAATGGTCTCTGGCAGAAGCGGAGTGATCAATGTGTTAGACAGTGACAACCGCATGCTCACGAAATATGATGTACCATATGGTGCAACATTGTTGGTGCGAGATGGTGCAAAGGTTACAAAAGGCGAACTCGTCTACGAATGGGATCCGTACAATGCGGTTATTGTTTCGGAACATGGAGGAAAAGTTGAATATATCGATATGAAGGAGAACCTGACGTATCGTGAAGAACCGGATGAGCAGACAGGGCACATTCAAAAAGTTGTTATCGATAGCCGTGAAAAGAGCCTCATCCCTGGAATTGCAATTATCAATAAAAAGGGACACAAGGTTTCATCGTACCCAATTCCGACACGGGCACATTTGAATGTTGACGACGGTGAAGTAATTCAAGCTGGTGCAATTCTAGTGAAAATTCCTCGCGATATCGGTAAGACACGTGACATCACCGGAGGATTACCGCGGGTTACTGAACTTTTTGAAGCACGGCATCCAAATGATCCGGCTGTCGTCGGTGAAATTGACGGAACGATATCTATTGGTCAACCGAAGCGCGGCTCGCGAGAAGTGTTTATCGAAAGTCCCGATGGCAAAGATAAACGTACATATCTCGTTCCATTAGGCAAGCACCTTTTAGTTCAAGAAGGAGATTTAATTCGTGCGGGTGAACGCTTATCTGCTGGTTCTATTGATCCGCATGACATTTTACGGATTAAGGGAACGACTGCGGTGCAGGAATACCTCGTGAATGAAATTCAAGAAGTGTATCGTATGCAAGGCGTGAAAATCAATGATAAGCATATCGAAGTGATCGTGCGGCAAATGATGCAAAAGGTTCGGATCGCAGATCAAGGTGATACAAAGTACCTTGAGGGCGATCATATTGACAAGAATCTATTGAACGACGAAAATGAAAATCTTACAGATAAAGTTATTGTCGTTGGTAAGGGTGATGCAAAGTTAAAGAATGGTCAATCAGTTCCAAAGAGAATTGTTCGTGAGATGAATACAGATCTCAAGAAAAAATCGAAGAAGGTTGCTGAGTTCCGTGATGCATTGCAGGCTACGTCGGATCCAATTCTTCTCGGCATTACACAAGCATCTTTAACAACTGAAAGCTTTATTTCAGCTGCGTCGTTCCAGGAAACAACAAAGGTACTGACAGATGCGGCTATTGAAGGAAAGATAGATCATCTCCTTGGCCTGAAAGAGAATGTTATTATGGGGCATCTCATTCCTGCAGGAACAGGGCAAAAGAAGTTCAAGGACATCGTTGTTTCTGCCCCTGAACCGGTTTTTTCAGACGCATCTGAGGAGACTTCGGAAGAGGCAAATACTTCTGAGGTCGAAACAAAGAAGGTCAAGCGGAAAGTGAAATTGGTAGAATAGTTTTTCAATATTTGAAATTATTTGCTTTGACTTCTAGAGGAAAAAATATTATATTAAACAGCTTTTAGTTAATGTAAAATCAGGAAATTTCGGAGAGTTTTTAATTGCCGACAGTTAATCAGCTTATTAAAGATAGTCGAGAAAGGGTGTTGTGGAAAAGCAAATCGCCTGCTCTCGGTGGCAACCCTCAAAAAAGAGGTGTCTGTACACGTGTGTATACAACTACTCCGAAGAAACCTAATTCAGCATTGCGTAAGGTTGCTCGTGTACGTTTGACAAATGGAATTGAAGTAACGGCATACATCCCCGGTGAAGGGCATAACCTTCAAGAACATTCAATTGTTCTTATTCGTGGTGGAAGAGTGAAGGACCTGCCGGGAGTGCGTTATCATATTATCCGTGGTACTTTGGATACGCAAGGTGTGCAGGATCGAAAGCAAGGACGTTCAAAATACGGAGCTAAAAAACCTAAACAGTAATGTATTAACCGATGAGAAAAAAAAGAGCCATACGAAGGCGTGTAACGCCAGATCCAAAGTTCGGTGATGAACTTATTTCCCGATTCGTTAACAGCGTATTGAAGGATGGGAAAAAGAATATAGCCCGTAATATAGTCTATAGCGCGCTTGATCAAATTGCGCAAAAAACAGAAAAGAATCCTTTAGAAGTATTTAAAAAGGCGGTAGATAACGCGTCTCCGCTGATTGAAGTTAGAGCACGAAGAGTTGGTGGTGCGACCTATCAGGTTCCTACAGAAGTTCGTCTCGAGCGACGAACCGCTCTTGCAATTCGTTGGCTTATTACTTATGCCCAAGAACGCTCGGATAAATCAATGACACAAAAGCTTGCTGCAGAGTTGCTTGCTGCGTCTTCTGGTGAAGGTGGTGCGGTGAAGAAGAAAGATGATGTACACCGTATGGCCGAAGCCAATAAAGCTTTTGCGCATTTTAGATGGTAATTTTTTTTCATTGCTGTATTTAATCCACCCAGTCTTGAATAATGGAGTCTGTGGGTTGGAGTGTGTGATAATTTATGCCCCGTGAGTATTCTTTAGAAAAAACTAGAAATATTGGCATCATGGCACATATTGATGCCGGTAAGACGACTACGACCGAACGTATTTTATTCTATACTGGTAGGACACATCGTATTGGTGAAGTACATGACGGAGCTGCAACGATGGATTGGATGGAACAGGAAAAGGAACGCGGTATCACGATTACAAGCGCGGCGACAACGTGTTTCTGGCGCAACCATCAAATCAATATCATTGATACGCCGGGCCACGTTGATTTTACAATTGAAGTCGAGCGTTCGCTTCGCGTGCTCGATGGCGCTGTTGCTTTGTTCTGTTCTGTTGGCGGTGTAGAACCGCAGTCTGAAACAGTCTGGCGGCAAGCCGATAAGTATGGTGTGCCTCGAATAGCATTTGTCAATAAAATGGACAGAGCTGGTGCAGATTTCCTTGCTGTAGTAGATATGATGAAATCGCGCCTCAAAGCAAATGCTATCCCAATTCAATTACCTGTCGGTGAAGGTGATATGTTTGCTGGTATCATCGATTTGATTAAAATGAAAGCCAGAATGTATCATGAAGACACGCAAGGAGCTACTTGGGATGAAATTGATATTCCAGCAAAACTAAAACCCAAGGCGAATGAATATCGAATAAAGATGCTCGAAGCGGTTGCTGATGAAGATGATACGTTACTCGAAAAATATCTGAACGGAAAAGAAATTTCCCCAGCAGAGATTATTCAAGTTTTGCGACGTTGTACGCTTAAAGGTGAAATTATTCCAGTTCTCTGCGGCTCTTCTTTTAAGAACAAAGGCGTACAGGATCTGATGGATGCGGTCGTTGATTTTCTGCCATCGCCTAGGGATATCAACAACGGAGAAATTCATGGACATCATCCTCACAAACATGATGATGTTATCCGGAAAATAAGCGATGATGGACCGTTCACAGCATTAGCGTTTAAAATTATGAGCGATCCTTTTGTCGGCAGGTTGACATATTTCCGAGTTTATTCTGGAACACTTTCTGCCGGTTCGTATGTCCATAATATTATTACAGATCGAAAAGAACGCATCGCCCGTATTCTTCGCATGCATGCGAACCATCGTGAAGAAGTTCAAGAAGCTTACGCCGGTGATATTGTAGCAGCAATAGGTTTGAAGAACACGCGCACAGGTGATACACTTTCGACTGAAGAAGATCCTATTATTCTTGAGCGGATGGAATTTCCTGATCCTGTAATTGACGTTGCGATTGAGCCGAAAACAAAAGTTGATTTAGAAAAAATGGGTGAGGCAATGCAACGTCTCGCCGATGAAGATCCTACATTTCGTATCTCTACCAATGAAGAAACGGGGCAAACAATTATCAGTGGTATGGGTGAATTGCACCTGGAAATTATTATAGATCGAATGCGGCGTGAGTTCAAAGTAGAAGCAAATGTTGGAAAACCGCAGGTTGCATATAAAGAAACGATCACAAAGAAAGTAACAGCGGAAGGTAAGTTCGTTCGCCAATCGGGTGGTCGTGGTCAGTTTGGGCATGTTTGGATCGATGTTGAACCGAACGAAAAAGGCAGGGGGTTCGAGTTTGAAAACGATATAGTCGGCGGAGCGGTTCCAAAGGAATATATTAAACCAACCGAACAGGGTATTATTGAAGCAATGAGAAACGGAGTGCTCGCCGGATATCCAATGGAAGATATTAAAATAAGATTGTTTGACGGATCGTTCCATGCGGTCGATTCATCGGAAATGGCATTTAAGATTGCAGGTTCTATGGCGTTTCAAGCTGGAGCAAAAAAAGCCGGACCAGTGTTGCTTGAACCAGTAATGGCGGTTGAGGTTGTAACCCCCGAAGAATATCTTGGCGATGTCATGGGCGATCTTAATTCTCGCCGTGGCAAAATCGAAGGAATGATTCCAAGAAAAGACGCGCAGGTTATTAAAGCGCATGTGCCACTATCAGAAATGTTTGGTTATGCGACTCAACTTCGTTCAATGACACAAGGCAGATCGCTTTATACAATGCAGTTTTCCCACTATGAACCAGTGCCAAAGAATATTGCAGAAGAAATTGTGGAAAAAGTTCGCGGAAAAAGTAACGTAGCCGCGTAAAGTTTTTATAAAATCAGCACATTTATCTACTTAAAGGAGATCAACACATGGCAAAGGAAAAATTTGACCGCAGTAAGCCGCACGTGAACGTCGGCACGATCGGCCACGTTGACCACGGAAAGACCACTCTGACGGCTGCCATCACTATGGTGCTTGCCAAGAAGGGTCTCTCCCAGATTCGAACATTTGATTCAATTGACAATGCTCCAGAAGAAAAAGCGCGCGGTATAACGATTAACACAGCGCACGTTGAATATTCCACAGAGAAGCGCCATTATGCGCACGTAGATTGTCCGGGTCACGCTGACTATATTAAAAATATGATCACAGGTGCTGCACAAATGGATGGCGCGATATTGGTCGTTGCTGCAACAGATGGTCCTATGCCGCAAACGCGCGAACATATTTTGCTTGCTCACCAAGTGAATGTGCCGAAGATGGTAGTGTTCATGAATAAGGTGGATGCAGTCGACGATCCGGAACTTTTGGATCTTGTCGAACTCGAAGTTCGTGATTTATTAAAGAAGAATGATTTCCCTGGTGATGAAATACCTATCATTCGCGGTTCTGCATTGAAAGCAATGGAAGCAGCCCTTAAGCCGGATGTGAAGGCTGATGATCCTGCATTCAAATGTATTATGGAATTGATGGATGCGGTTGACAGTTACATTACAATGCCGAAACGTGATGCAGACCGTCCGTTCTTAATGCCGATCGAAGATGTGTTTTCCATTACAGGCCGTGGCACGGTCGGAACAGGTCGTGTTGAACGTGGTAAAGCAAAGGTTGGCGATGAAGTAGAAGTCGTTGGTCTCGGTATGCATAAAAAAACGGTTATTACCGGCGCTGAAATGTTCCGCAAGGAATTGGATGAAGTGGTTGCAGGTGATAATGCAGGTTTGTTGATGCGGGGTATTGAAAAAGATGAACTTGAGCGTGGAATGGTTGTTGCAAAACCGGGAACGATTACACCGCATACGAAATTCACAGCGCAGATCTACGTATTGAAGAAAGAAGAAGGCGGACGTCACACACCGTTCTTGACAGGGTATCGTCCTCAATTCTATTTCCGAACTACGGACGTTACTGGCGTCGCTGAGTTACCAGCAGGAGTAGAAATGGTTATGCCGGGTGATAACCTTGATGCCATTAACATTGAGCTCATTTCTCCCATCGCAATGGAAGAAGGACAGAGGTTTGCAGTTCGCGAAGGTGGACGCACGGTTGGTGCTGGTGTTATTACAAAGATCATAAAGTAACTTATCGCTTATTCCGCTTTTGGGGTAACTCGAGAGCGGAGAGTAGTCTGAGGAGTTTTTCTTGGCTGGACAAAAAATTAGAATAAAGCTGAAGTCATTCGATCACAATTTGATCGACAAGTCTGCAGAGAAAATTATTAAGACAGTGAAATCGACAGGCGCTATTGTGTCTGGCCCGATTCCGTTGCCGACGAAACGCAGTGTCTATACTGTCAATCGTTCTCCGCACGTCGACAAGAAATCTCGAGAACAGTTCGAGACGCGATCACATAAAAGATTGATTGATATACTCAATTCGACAAGTCGTACTGTCGATTCTCTGATGAAGTTAGAACTTCCGGCAGGCGTTGATGTCGAGATTAAAGTATAGATTCTTCAAAATGTGTTTGAATGAATTGAATGTGTGGTAAGGGCAACTATAATTTGTAAAAGCTCTTACTTGAGATTATAGAAACAAAGGCTCATGCGCTGAGGCGCAAAGGAGTAGAAACAGTGAGTGGCATCTTAGGAAAAAAAATTGGAATGACAAGTCTCTTCGATGAGAATGGTGAAGCAGTTCCTTGCACCGTTATCGAAGCAGGGCCGTGCTACGTCACCCAGGTCAGAACACAAGCGAAAGACGGCTATGATGCAATCCAGCTTGGTTTTGATGAGAAGAAAGACCGTCTTGTCAACAAACCATTAAAGGGACATTTTGCAAAGGCAGCAACGAAGGCGCTGCGTTTGATGCGTGAATTCAGAGGAGCGAATGGAGCTTCAATGAAAACAGGCGACGAAGTGAAGGTTGATATGTTTTCCCCTGGTGATATTGTTGACGTGAGTGGAAAATCAAAGGGTCGCGGATTTCAGGGTGTTGTGAAACGTCATCATTTCGGTGGTGTCGGTATGACAACACATGGCGCATCAGATCGTGTACGTGCTCCCGGATCTATCGGCGGAAGTTCCTATCCATCGCGTGTTTTCAAAGGTATGCGTATGGGCGGGCGGATGGGATTTGAACGAGTCACAATAAAGAACCTAAAAGTAGTCAAGGTGATACCGGAATCCAATATTCTCATTATTCGCGGATCAGTTCCTGGCGCGATCAATGGATATTTGGAAATTGAGAAGAAGCATAATTAAGGGTTTCCTCGTAAGGAAAAAGTACCATGCAGGTTGATGTCTATAATATAAATGGCACGCTCAGTGGCGAGAAGGTTGAGCTCGATGCGAGTATTTTTGAGATCGAGCCGAATGATCACGTTATCTATCAAGCGGTGCGCAGTATCCAGGCAAATCAACGTCAGGGTACACACAAAGTAAAAACACGCAGCGAAGTAAGAGGCGGTGGTCGGAAACCGTTTAAGCAGAAAAAAACAGGCCGTGCGCGCGCAGGAACGACTCGTTCACCGCTGTGGATTGGTGGCGGTTCGATATTTGGACCAATTCCGCATGATTATGTAGTCAAACTTCCTGCAAAGGTTCGCAAGCTTGCGCGTAAGTCCGCTCTCAGCTATAAAGCAAAAGATGGGGCTGTCAAGGTAGTGGAAGATTTTCAATTTGATGAAGTAAAGACAAAAAAAATGTCAGCGATACTCAAAGCTCTTTCAATAGATAAACAAAAAACATTGTTATTGACAAAGACAACGGATGGAACACTGTTGAAGTCAGGACGCAATATTCCGAAGTTGCAAGTGCGCGAAGCGGATAAAGCATCAACATTTGAAATTCTAAAAAATCAAGTGCTGCTTATCCAAAAGAGCGCCGTTAATGTTTTGCAAAAATCTTTGAAGAATTAGGAAAACAGGCAATGGTAGGTATTCTCGTTCGACCAATTATTACTGAGAAAATGACAGAACTAGGCGACAAACGTCAATATGCGTTTGAGGTCCCGACCTCCGTGAACAAGATTGAAGTTTGTAAAGCAGTCGAAAAGAAATTTAATGTCAAGGTGACGAGTGTGCGCACCATCATCGTCAAAGGAAAGCGTAAGAATCAGATGACAAAACGCGGCCGCTTTGAAGGGCACACAAAGACATGGAAGAAGGCAATCGTAACGCTGAAAGAAGGCGATAAGATCGATTACTTCGGTAACGTCTGATCGTAAAGGTAGAAGAGACTATGGCAATTAGAAAATTACGACCGATGACTCCTGCGACGAGATTCTATTCAATCTCGACGTTTGATGAAATAACAAAGAAAGAGCCGGAAAAAGCTCTGCTCGAATCAAATAAAAAATCGGGTGGAAGGAATAATCTTGGACGTATCACTTCGCGTCATCGCGGCGGCGGACATAAACGCCAATATCGCATTATTGATTTCAAACGCGACAAGCATGGAATTGCTGGAACCATTGCTGCAATTGAGTACGATCCGAATCGTGCAGCACGAATTGCATTGATCCATTATCCTGATGGTGAAAAGCGATACATCATCGCGGCTATTGGAATGAAAATCGGCGCAAAAATTGTGTCCGGTCCGCAAGCTGAAATTGAAAACGGTAATGCGCTGCCATTGAAAAATATTCCAGCAGGTACTTTTGTGCATAATGTTGAATTTGCTCCCGGCAAGGGTGGTCAAATAGGCCGCAGTGCCGGTAATTCCTTACAGGTGATGGCGAAAGAGGGCGAATGGGTTTCGCTAAAATTACCTTCGGGAGAAATAAGAAAATTTCGTTCAGACTGCTATGCAACTATCGGATTAGTCGGTAACGCAGACCATGAAAATATTAGTCTCGGTAAAGCGGGGAGATCTCGCTGGCTTGGTATTCGTCCTCAAACACGTGGTATGGCAATGAATCCGGTTGACCATCCAATGGGTGGTGGCGAGGGCCGTTCGAAAAGCGGTGGTGGGTATCAACATCCGGAATCGCCATGGGGCAAGTATGCCAAGGGATTGAAAACACGCAAGCGGAAGAATCAATCAAATAAATACATTATAAAACGTCGTAAGTAATAGGTAAGTACCTATGAGCCGTTCGATTAAAAAAGGTCCGTTTGTTGACCACAAATTGCAAGACAAAATAGAAGCGCTCAACAAGTCCAACCAGAAGCGTGTTGTTAAGACCTGGTCACGGTCGAGCACCATCATTCCGGATTTTGTCGGGCATACCTTTGCGGTGCATAACGGAAACAAATTTATACCGGTGTACATTCACGAAGCGATGGTTGGACACAAGCTCGGTGAGTTTGCACCGACTCGCATTTTCCGAGGACATCCCGGAATAAAGAGCGAAAAGACAACTTCACCGGCGTAAGAACTGTCTGTTATATAAGAGTGAGATATGGAAGCGAAAGCAATAAATAGATATATCGGAACCTCACCGCGCAAAATGCGGCTGGTGATTGATCTGATCCGCGGCAAAGGAGTTGAAGAAGCGTTGAGCATTCTCCACTTCACAACAAAAGCCGCTTCGAAAACAGCAGAACAAGTTCTTCGTTCGGCGATCTCCAACGTACAAAATAAGGAAGAGAGCGGACGGGTTGACACCGCAACCTTATATGTCAGGGAAGCGTTTGTCAATGGCGGTGCGATGGCAAAGCGAATGTCGCCTGCACCAATGGGGCGTGCATTGCGCATTCGTAAGCGTTCAAATCATATTACTATTGTAGTGGCGCAGCGCGAGGAAGTGAAGGCGATAGTACCAAAAGCCAAAGCTTCAACCGGTGCAAAGAAAGCCGATGCAAAGAAATCGGAACCAGCAGCAGCAACAAAAGAAGTAACCGAAAGTTAATCGGAGGGTCACTTGGGTCAAAAAACACATCCAGTTGGATTTCGTCTCGGAATCGTTCGTGCCTGGGATGCAAATTGGTACGACGATAAAAGTTTTTCTAGCAAATTACAAGAAGATGCACTTGTGCGGAATTATGTCCGCAACCGATTAAAGAAAGCTGGAATTGCACGGGTTCAAATAGATAGAACTCCGAAGCGCGCAGTGGTGACCATTCACACTTCACGGCCCGGTATTGTGATTGGGAAAAGCGGAAAAGAAATCGCTCAACTCGAAGAAGAACTGAAGAAAGTAACATCAAAAGAAATTAAAATTCTTATTCATGAAATCAAACGCCCGGAATTGGATGCCTTTCTTGTAGCAGAGGCGATTGCCGGTCAACTCGAAGGACGAATTTCGTTCCGGCGAGCTATGAAACAATCGATCACTGCTGCAATGCGTATGGGCGCTGAAGGAATTAAGGTGATGTGTGCAGGACGCCTTGGCGGCGCAGAAATTGCACGCACAGAACATTATAAAGATGGACGTATTCCTTTACAGACGCTTCGGGCAGACATTGATTATGCGGGCGCAACCGCGCACACTATTTACGGAGCAATTGGCGTAAAAGTTTGGATCTGTAAGGGTGAAATTATTGGACCGCGGCAATAAGGAGTGTTGATCTATGTTGATGCCAAAAAGAGTGAAGTATAGAAAAGCCCAGCGTGGACGCATGAAGGGTAAGGCGACACGTGGTGCAACGATTGCTTTCGGAGATTTTGGATTAAAGGCAATGGAACCGGGATGGGTGACACAAAGACAAATTGAAGCGTCTCGTGTTGCATTGACTCGAATGATGAAACGTGAAGGCAAAGTTTGGATTCGAATTTTTCCGGATAAACCGGTTACGAAGAAACCAGCGGAAACTCGTATGGGAAGCGGCAAAGGTTCGCCAGAATTTTGGGTAGCAGTGATTAAGCCTGGCCGCATCCTGTTTGAGTTGGGCGGTATCAACCGTGCAGCGGCGGCGGAAGCATTGAAGCTTGCAGCACACAAGCTTGCAATCAAAACAAGGTTTGTCGCCCGTATCGATTATCAGGGTGCATAAGAGGCGAAGCAATGAAGGCACATGATTTGCGGCAACTCTCTGACGCGGAACTGCTGAAGAGAATTCAAGAAGAAGAAGAGAACTTGTCCCATCTGAAATTTCAGAAGGTCATTGGTCAATTAGAAAATCCGATGAAGTTAGGGCATGTTCGAAAAGGAATTGCGCGGATTAAAACGATTCTCCGCGATCGACAATTGAACCCATCAACCGAAAAATCTGCGCATGCAACGCCTAACGACGGGCAAGTTGAGCAGCCAAAGTAATGTGAGATGATGATGACAGAAATCCCAAAGGAAATTCCGAAACGCGCACGGCGTAAAGTTCGAATCGGTAAAGTGGTAAGTAACAAAATGTTGAAAAGTATTATTGTTGCGGTAGAGCGTCAGGTCGCACATGCACTGTACAAAAAATACTTTCGCCGTACAACAAAGTTGATGGCGCATGACGAAAAGCAAGAAGCGGGTATTGGTGATACAGTGAAGATTATGGAAACCCGGCCGATGAGCGCACGCAAGCGCTGGCGGTTAGTGGAAATCATTGAAAAGGCGAAATAGGTTATTTTCAGATTAGGCGAAGACGATGATCCAGGAAGAAACAAATTTAGTGGTTGCCGACAATTCGGGTGCGAAGCGCGTGCAGTGTATTCGTGTCCTCGGTGGTCACGATAGGCGCTACGCTGGCGTTGGCGATCTTATTGTTGTGTCCGTGAAGAGCGCTATTCCAGGCGCTCCGGTAAAAAAAGGTGAAGTCTCGCGCGCTGTAGTTGTGCGGACAAAGAAAGAAATTCGCCGGAAGGATGGTTCGTACATCCGGTTCGATGAGAATGCTGCGGTACTGCTCAATGCCCAGGGTGAACCGCGCGGAACACGTATTTTTGGCCCGGTGGCGAGAGAGTTACGTGAACGTCAATTTATGAAAATCATTTCCCTTGCACCTGAGGTGCTCTAAAAATTATGGCGCAGAATTTACATGTACATAAAAATGATACTGCTTTGGTCGTCTCGGGCGAGTTCCGAAAAAAACAAGGCAAAGTGTTGAAAGTGTTTCCCGATACTCAGCGGGTGATTATCGAGAACGTCAACATTATTAAAAGAGCCACGCGTCCTTCACAGAAGAGTCCGCAAGGCGGGGTTGTTCAGAAAGAAGGAAGCATCCGAGCTTCTAACGTAATGGTGATCTGTCCTAAGTGCAGTAAACCAACTCGTGTCGGACACACGCATGTAAAAGATGCCACGAGTGATAAAAAGAAGACAATGAGAACCTGCAAACTGTGTAAAGAGATGTTCTAAGAGAGTAATCCATGGCGAACGAGAAAGTTCCTAATAAAGAAAAAGTAGAAAAGACGGTACCTGCAGCAAAAGGTAAGGGAGAGAAAGCGGCACCAGCAGCCAAAGGTAAAGCTGAAAAGTCTGCACCGGAATCAAAAGGTAAAAAAGCGGCGACTGGTGGACAGGAAAAAGGTGTGGTTGCACGTTTGTTCGAGCGGTATCAAAAGGAATCTGTCCCGGCGCTGATTAAAAAATTCCAATTCAAAAGCAAAATGCAAGTGCCCCGGTTGGAAAAAATCGCTATTAATATTGGAGTCGGACAAGCGACACAGGATCCAAAATTGCTTGATGCAGCTGTTCATGAGTTGGAATCTATTACTGGACAAAAAGTCGCCATCACAAAATCGAAGAAAGCAATTTCCAATTTCAAGCTGCGAGAAAACCTTCCAATCGGATGCCGTGTCACATTGCGCCGTGCTAAAATGTACGAATTCTTAGATCGGTTTATCAGCGTTGCATTACCGCGCGTTCGAGATTTTCGTGGTTTATCAGACACATCATTCGATGGTCATGGAAATTACACTATTGGGGTAAAAGAGCAAATTATTTTTCCGGAAATCGATGTAGATAAAGTAACACGTGTAAGCGGTATGGATATTACCTTCGTCACCACAGCCAAGAATGACGTTGAAGCGTATGAATTATTAAAAGAGCTTGGCATGCCGTTTATAAAACGGCAAGAAATTGTTCAACCAGAAGTCCAGAAAAAGTAAAGCAAAGGAGTTCGCTTGGCACGCTTAGCAATGCGAGTAAAGGCGAAGAGAACGCCAAAACACAAAGTTTCACAACACAACCGTTGCAACGTCTGTGGCCGTCCGCGCAGTTATTATCGCAAGTTCGGCCTCTGCCGTATCTGCCTCCGTAAGCTCGCGCTTGAAGGCAAGATTCCCGGTGTTCGCAAGGCAAGTTGGTAAAACTATAATAAGAGAGTTGAATCGATGTCGAAGACAGATCCAATCGCTGATTATTTAACAAGAATCCGCAACGCAGCAAAAGCGAAGCATCGCAGGGTGGATATTCCATCTTCCAATTTGAAGAAGGCGATTTCTAAAATTCTTCTGGAAAAGAGTTTTATTGGTGGGTTCACGGTGCTGGAAGACAAGAAGCAGAATATTCTGCGGATTAATCTGAAGTACTATAATGGAAAACCGGTCATCACCGGATTACGCCGCATTAGTAAGCCGGGCATTCGATTGTACCGCGGTTCCAATGAATTGCCGCGTGTGCTTGGTGGTTTGGGTGTTGCCATCATTTCGACATCCAAAGGCGTGATGACGGATGCGCAGGCGAAAAAAGAAAACGTTGGCGGTGAAATTCTTACTTATATCTGGTAAGTGTTTGAAGAGGAGAGAGTACAGTGTCACGTATCGGTAGAAAACCAATTGAAATTCCTAAAGGCGTCACAGTTGCAGTGAAAGACGGAACTGTCTCTGTGAAAGGGCCAAAGGGTGAGTTAATTGAAAAAGTACATCCAGATATTGGCGTTGAAGTGAAAAGTCAGCAGATACTCATTACGCGCAAATCGAATGAAGGCAAATATCGTGCGTTACACGGATTGTGGCGCGCGCTTATACAAAATATGATTATCGGCGTGACTCTTGGGTATTCAAAGAAATTGGAAATAATCGGTGTAGGCTATCGCGCAGAGATGAAGGGAACACGATTGAATCTTCTGCTTGGGTTCAGTCATCCAATATTATTTGCATCGCCGGATGGTATTAAGATTGAAGCGCCGACGCAGACAAGCATCATTATAAGCGGTGTTCATAAACAGCTTGTTGGATTAGTCGCTGCGAAGATACGGTCATTCCGTCCGCCAGAGCCATACAAAGGCAAGGGTGTCAAGTACGAAGGTGAGTACATCCGCCGCAAAGCTGGTAAAGCTGCTGCTACGGCTGCAAAGTAATTTTGACGTAAGGAAAAACGGATTATGATTCAAAAAAACACTGTGGAACGCCTCGCCAAGAAACAGGCGCGTATCCGCAAAAAAATAAAAGGCACATCGGGGCGTCCTCGATTAGTGGTTTTCCGAAGTGCTAAACATGCCTATGCGCAAATTATCGATGACTCAACCGGTAAAACGTTGTTGTCGGTATCGACCTTGTCGAAGGATTTGCGTGAAGATGTGAAGCAAGCGAAGACTCCGATAGAGCGTTATAAACTTGTCGGAGTGGCAGCAGCAAAAAAAGCGCTTGAGAAGAATATTAAAGAAGTAGTCTTTGATCGCAGCGGCTATCTGTATCACGGCCGCGTCAAAGCACTCGCGGATGGTGCTCGCGAAGGTGGACTGAAATTCTAACTCCTAATACTCGTACGAAAAACATGGCAAAAGTCAAAGCAGGCGAACTAGAACTTAAAGAGCGATTGGTGAACGTCAACCGTGTAGCCAAAGTGGTCAAGGGCGGACGTCGCTTCAGTTTCAACGCAATCGTTGTCGTTGGTGATGGCAACGGACATATCGGCGTCGGGCTCGGCAAGGCAAATGAAGTACAAGATGCAATTGCAAAGGGAACAGACGATGCAAAGAAGAGCCTCGTTTTTGTCCCTATCTTTAAGGGAACCATCCCGCATTCAGTCATTGGAAAATTTGGAGCGGGAAAAGTGATGCTGAAACCAGCGTCTCCCGGAACAGGTCTTATCGCAGGCGGTGGTGTACGTGCCGTGCTGGAAATGGCAGGCGTGAAAGACGTGCTCACGAAACAAATGGGTTCACCCAACTCCCACAACGTTGTGAAAGCAACCATGCAGGCGCTCTTGAATCTTTCAGATGCCAAAATGATTGCCGCGCGCCGCGGGATCACAGTTCAGGAATTGTTTCAATAAACTCAGTAAAGACTTACTATGTCGGAACAGAAGAAAATAAAAATCACACAAGTCAAGAGCATCGTTGATCACCTCAAGGATGCCAAGCTGACGATTAAAGCGCTTGGACTTGGCAGGCCGAATTATTTTATCGTCAAGAACGACACACCGCAAATCCGCGGAATGATCAACAGGGTCCGGCATCTCGTTAAAGTGGAAGAGGTGCAATAATGGCGAAAGATATTCTGAGCAATTTAACACCGGCAAAAGGTTCACGGAGAAAAACAAAGCGAATTGGCCGTGGACAAGGTTCAGGGCATGGTGGAACGGCAACCAAGGGACACAAAGGCGCTAGGGCGCGTTCAGGTCACAAGTTTAAAATGTGGTTTGAAGGCGGACAAATGCCGCTGACGCGTCGTGTGCCGAAATTTGGTTTCACTCCACGCAACCGTACTGAACTGCAAATAGTGAATATTGAAACTCTGGGAATATTAGTTGAGAAGAAGAAATTGACGGGTGGTGTAGTGACGCCTGAGATTCTCTTTAGAACGGGAGCAATAGCAAAGAAGAATGTACCTGTGAAAATTCTTGGCGATGGCGATCTGAAAGTGAAGTTAGAAATTACAGCGCATGCTTTTAGCAAATCGGCGCTGGCGAAGATCGAAGCCGCCGGAGGGAAAGCCACGATTCTTACAAATACGACTGTGAAATCATGAGTAAGCTGACTGAAACCTTTACGAATATTTTTAAAATCCAGGAGCTTCGCGAGAGGCTGCTCTTTACGGCGCTTCTGCTGATTATTGTACGTATCGGCTCATTCATTACTGTTCCGGGTGTAGATGCTGTTTTGTTGGCGGACTCCCTCAAGAAATCATCCGAGAATACACTTTTCGGATTGTATGATCTCTTTGTTGGCGGTGCGTTCACCCATGCTGCAATTTTTGCGCTCGGTATTATGCCATATATCAGCGCATCGATTGTTATACAGTTGCTCGGCGCAGTGGTGCCTTATTTTGCCAAGCTTCAAAAGGAAGGCGAAGAAGGACGCAAAAAAATTACACAATACACGCGTTATGGTACGGTTGCTATTTCATTGATGCAAGCAACAGGTGTTGTGGCAAAACTGATGAGTACGTCTACTGCTGGGGTTCCTATTGTACCGGAAGCTGTCCGTGGACTTGGTTTTTATCTCAGCACAACGATTATTCTTACAACAGGTACTATGTTTATGATGTGGTTGGGTGAGCAGATCACTGAACGCGGTATTGGTAATGGAATTTCTCTCATAATCTTTATTGGTATCGTAGCACGGTTTCCGAATGCCCTTCTATCTGAATTTCAACTTGTGCAGGGTGGTACACGCAATTTAATTGTAGAATTAGTCATCTTGGTCCTCATGGGTTTCATCGTTGCTGGAGTAGTGTTAATTACACAAGGTACACGCCGCATTCCTGTGCAATATGCCAAACGCGTTGTCGGAAGAAAAGTCTATGGCGGTGTAACGCAATATATTCCTTTGCGTGTCAATACTGCCGGTGTCATGCCGATCATCTTTGCTCAGTCAATTATGTTCATTCCCCAAATTATTTTTTCGTTCTTCCCGAACAGCGAATTCATGAATGAATTGTCAACGAATTGGTTTGGTTATAGTTCTTGGTCGTACTCGTTCGTGTACGCCCTGATGATTATTTTCTTCACCTATTTCTACACTGCTATTGCCTTCAATCCAAAGGATGTGGCTGATAATATGAAGAAGCAGGGTGGATTTATTCCGGGTATTCGCCCCGGCACTCATACATCAGAATTTGTAGATAATATTCTGACAAAGATTACACTGCCGGGTTCCATTGCATTGGCAGTTGTAGCCATCCTTCCAACGTTGATGATTAAATTGGGAGTGACACCAGGTTTTGCACAATTTTTTGGCGGAACAAGTTTGCTTATCGTGGTGGGTGTTGCGCTTGATACGCTCCAACAAGTTGAATCGCATTTGTTAATGCGCCACTATGATGGATTTATGAAGAGCGGTAAACTTCGGGGGAGACGATAAGCCTCGAACTGTGTGATGATTTCTTTGAAATCGCTTGAAGAGATTGAGTTAATTCGCGAGAGCAGCAGAATCGTTGCAGATGTGCTCAAGTTAGTGGGTGCTCAGATTCGGCCAGGCGTAACGACTTTAGAACTTGATCAAGCAGCAGAAGACTATATTCGCTCCATGGGCGGAGAGCCGGCGTTTAAAGGATACGGGTGGGATAAGAGTAATTTGTTTCCCGCAACACTCTGTATGTCGATAGACGAGGAAGTTGTACACGGCATTCCGAGTAAGCGTGTGTTAAAAGATGGAGATTTGTTATCCATTGATGTTGGCGCAAAGAAGAATGGATTTTATGGAGATGGCGCCTGGTCGTTTGCAGTTGGTGAAATCTCCGAAGAAAAATTGCGATTGATGCGTGTGACAGAAGAATCGTTGCTCAAAGGAATTGAGCAAGCAGTTGCGGGTAATAGAGTGCATGATATATCAAACGCGATTCAACAATATGTAGAAACGAATGGATTTTCAGTTGTTCGTGATTTAGTTGGGCATGGCGTTGGAAAAAAATTGCACGAAGAACCGTCTGTTCCAAATTATGGTGAACCGGGAACAGGGCCGGCATTGAAAGATGGAATGACGCTTGCTATCGAACCGATGGTGAACGCAGGAACTTGGCGCGTGAAAGTAGCGGCAGATGGCTGGACAGTTTTAACGGCAGATGGGAAACCGTCGGCGCATTTTGAACATACGGTAGCGATTAAAAACGGCAAGGCAGAAATTCTCACCTTGTCCTAAGTAAGAATGGCGAAGCAAGGACCGATCAAAGTTGATGGAGTTATTACGGATACGCTGCCGAATGCAACGTTCCGGGTAAAACTTGATAACGGTGTAGAAATCTTTGCTCATATCTCCGGTAAAATGCGGATGCATTATATCAAGATACTTGTGGGAGATCGTGTGACGGTGGAAATGTCGCCTTATGATTTATCGAAAGGTCGGATTACGTATCGATATAAATAAATTTCGGGATTGAAAATTCAAATTTCGAAATCGTAAAAGTGGAAAAGAGGAACATGCTATGAAAGTTCGATCATCAGTAAAAAAGTTGTGTGAGAATTGCAAGATCATCCGGCGTAAAGGTGTTGTTCGGATTATTTGCAAGAACCCGAAACACAAACAGCGGCAAGGATAAACAAGGAGTAAAGACGTGGCTCGTATTGCTGGAGTTGATTTACCAAAAAATAAATGCACCGAAATCGGCCTTACGTATATTTACGGAATAGGCCGTTCCACAGCGCTGGAGATCCTTGAGAAAACAAAGATCGATGGCGCCAAGAAGGTTGGCGATTTGAATGACGAAGAAGTAGCGGCAATTCGCGCCGTCATTCAATCGGATTTAAAAGTGGAAGGTGCGCTGCGGAGTGAGAATCAGCTCAACACGAAGCGGCTGATGGATATCGGTTGTTACCGTGGTTTGCGCCATCGCAAAGGCCTGCCGGTTCGCGGACAGAGAACTCGTACGAATTCCCGTACACGAAAAGGTAAGAGGAAGACAGTTGCCGGCAAGAAGAAAGCACTCGAGAAGAAGTAATTATTTTGTAGAGATTCTTTCAAAAGGATAATTTCATTGGCTAAACAAACAGCACCAGTTACTAAGAAAAAAAAGAAAGTGCATGTTGATGCAAACGGAAAAGCGTTCATCAAAGCAACTTTCAACAACACAATCGTTACGCTGACAGATACGTATGGCAACGTTATCGCATGGTCAACGTCTGGTAAAAACGGATTTAAAGGATCACGGAAAAGCACTCCCTTTGCCGCTCAGGTTGCCGCTGAAGCAGCTGCGAAAGAAGCGCGTGATCTTGGACTTCGCCGTGTTGAAGTGTTTATTAAAGGACCGGGCGGCGGACGAGAAGCAGCTGTGCGTTCATTGCAAACCGCAGGATTGGAAGTGACATTGATTCGTGACATCACGCCAATTCCGCACAATGGATGCCGTCCACCAAAACGTAGAAGAGTGTAAAACAATTGACGATTGTGTGATTTCCGATTTAGTGATTGTTCAATCGGAAATTGAAAATCGAAAATAGAAAATTATTTAGGAGAATTATGGCAAGATACATTGATGCCAACTGCAAACTGTGCCGTCGTGAAAAGCAAAAATTGTTCTTAAAAGGAACTAAGTGCTTGACGGATAAGTGTCCGCTTGAAAAAAGGAATTATGCGCCAGGGCAGCATGGCCAATCTCGTCGGTCACGGATTTCCGAATATGGCGTCCAGTTGCGTGAGAAGCAAAAAGTTCGCCGGATGTATGGGATTTTGGAAGCGCAATTCCGAAATTATTTTCATCGGGCATCTCAGCAATCAGGGCGGACAGGCGATGCGTTGGTGAAAATGTTGGAACGCCGCATTGATAATGTTATCTATCGATTGGGCTTTGCGCCATCACGCAAAGCGGCGCGGCAATTAGTTGTCCATCGGCATTTTATGGTGAACAATAAGATCGTCGATATTCCGTCATATCTTATCAACCCCGGCGATGTCATTCAAGTTCGGGATCAGGCCAAGAAGCTGTCTCTCATTCACGATGCAATGAAACGCGTGAAGGACACTTCGATGCTGCCATGGTTGAGTATTGATAAGGCGACGATGACTGGTACATTTTTACAGATTCCGGAGCGCGCAGATATTCCATTGAATGCAAACGAACAGTTGATTGTTGAATTGTATTCGAAATAATTAAGAATTTAACTATATGAGACAAAAATTTTTATTTACCTCGATGAACTCGGGAAAAGGAAGCCTATGAGTACCCTGCAAATGCCTGAAAGAGTCGAACTGGAACAGTCGACATATTCTGTTACTTCGGGAAGATTTACACTTCAACCGCTGGAAAAAGGATTTGGAGTGACCATCGGGAATTCTATGCGCCGCGTATTGTTGTCATCCTTACCTGGCACAGCGATCACCGCAATTCGTGTTGAAGGAATTCATCATGAATTCTCTACGATCAAAGGAATGGTCGAAGATGTCGCCGATTTTATTCTGAATCTGAAGCAGCTTCGGATAAAACCGATTAACAAAAAAGCTGCAAAAGTGGTGATGCATCTGAAAGGTCCCGGCGAGTTGAAGAGCGGTGACCTTCAAAAGTTTTCATCAGAAATTGAAATCTTAAATCCGGATTACCATCTTGCCACCTTGAATAAAGATGCTGACTTCGAGATTGAGTTGCGCTTGGGCCGCGGAAAAGGGTATGTTCCTGCCGAAGAAAATAAATCGGCTGATCTACCGTTAGGAACAATCGCTATTGACTCGATTTTCACGCCTATAGTGAATATACGCTATACCGTTGAACCTACGAGAGTCGGCGGGCAAACTGATTTTGAGAAACTTGTTCTTGATGTTGAAACCGATGGTTCGATAACACCAGAAGAAGCAGTGACCCATGCAGCAAAGATATTACGAGATCACTTGCAGCTATTCATCAACTTTGGTATAGAGCCCGAAGCAGAGAAAGCTGAAACAGAACAAGAAGCAGAAGTCGGTAGAGTACGGAAAGTTTTGAAAATGTCTGTGGATGAATTGGAATTATCAGTACGTTCGCACAATTGTCTTCGCTCTGCCAATATCAAAACGTTGGCAGATTTGGTGCGGCGCAGTGAATCCGAGTTATTGAAATTCCGCAACTTCGGACGCAAGTCTTTGGCAGAGCTTTCCGAGATAGTTGAACAGCATGGATTGACATTCGGAATGGATGTGGATAAGTATTTGAAAGAAGGCAACGACTAAGTCGTAGAAGGAAAGTGAAGTATGCGTCATAATAACTCAGGACGAAAACTTAAACGAACAAGCAGCCATCGCAAAGCAACACTTGCAGCATTGTGCACTGCTTTGATTGTCCACAAGAGAATTAAAACGACCGTTGCGAAAGCAAAGGAAACGAGAATGTTCGTGGAAAAAATTATTACACGAGCAAAGAACGCCGTTGCAACAGAAACTGTACCCGATAAGAAAAATATATCTGCGCGGCGTGAAGTGTTTGCATCTCTACGGAGCAAAGCGGCAGTGTCAACATTGTTCAAGGACATTGCACCAAAGGTTGCAACACGTCCAGGTGGATACACGCGAGTGGTAAAACTTGGCAGACGATTAGGCGATGGTGCTGAACTTGCTGTGCTAGAGCTTGTCGATTTTAATGTTGGTCAAGAAAAAGCGGCTGCAAAGGCGGCGAAAAAATCTGCTTCTCATAAGAAAAGCGCATCAAAAACGAAGAAGAGTGCTGATGTGACAACCGCTTCTGAAGCACCGGAAACTAATGCAGGATCACCTCCGGCGGTTACAGAATAATATGGAGAACAAAAAAGGATAGCATATTGCTATCCTTTCTTGCTTTTGTTGTGTAGGAGAAAAGTATGCTCAAGATTGCATCAGCAGAATTTTTACAGGGCGTCATCGATCTTCGACAACTTCCGAAGAACGAATTACGTGAGATCGTGTACATTGGACGATCAAATGTTGGCAAGTCATCTTTGTTGAATAAGATGTGCAACAAGAAGAACCTTGCGCGCACTAGCACTATTCCGGGAAAGACGCGCGAGATTAATTACTATATCATCAACAACAATTTTTATTTTGTTGATTTACCGGGATACGGATACGCCAAGGTGCCTGAGCAAATGCGCGCTGGTTGGAAGAAATTGATTGAAGATTTCTTGAAGCGAGGTGAACCGGTTGTCTTAGCGATGCAGTTAATCGATTCACGCCAAGAGCCGACGCCTTTAGACTTGATGATGATGGATTGGTTAGAATATTATGAAGTTCCTTATTTGCTTGTTCTTACAAAAGCGGATAAACTGCCGTTTAGTAAATTAGGGAAGCAAATTGAAACGTATAAAGAGCGTTTCCAAAACCAGTTGGCAGATGGATGTTGTCGCGGTATTGTACCCTTCTCAATTATAAGTGGCGATGGACGAACGGAGTTGCTCAAATATATAGATATGCATTTACAGACATCCCCCAAAAAGAAAAAAGTGGCTATTTAACGCTTTATAATATTCCATTTTCAGACGACCTCGGCCCAAACAGTCGGGGTCTTTTTTTTTCTCTGCCGAGTGGATAAAAGTATCAC
>JBEKAY010000017.1:0-66813 GCA_050015675.1 Bacteroidota bacterium
TGGCCGTCGATATTCACATGGACGAAGTTATTGCGGTATGCACTTAATCCTCCATCTTCATCTTTGATGTAACACTCACCATAAATAAATTGGGGAGTTATGAGAAGATACACATAGGCAAAGAGCAGAATAAAATAACTCACGACCCTTGCCCAGGAAGGAAGCATTTGCCATTTTGTGGCTATAAAGTTTTCTATCAAATCCAGTTTCGTGCCCATAATTTTCCCTTTCTCTAAAAAATTGTAATCCCTTTGTTCTTCGATTGTGCTTCAATGATGCGTTCCATCTGTCATATCACCTTTGAAGGAAGATGAATGTAAAACAGAAAAGATTTAGGCTTTCGAACAACCTCAGCGCTCAGTATGTGCTTACTTACATCAGTATATATTTCATTGGCAGAGCCATTCTTTTCGTGGTTTGTTTACAGTATACCTTTTCCTTTCTTGTTAGTGGTGGTTATGTCACCCTGAGCTTGTCGAAGGGTGGTAAAACGGAGTCCCATCTATTCAGTCAGTCTTCGACAGGCTCAGACTGACTGAACATCATTAGTTATTGTTGTGTGTTATTATTTCTCTCTGGTTGATGCCGGAGAGAGTTTAGAAATTCAATGTCTTTGTGTTGTTTCGTGTGCCGTATCTATCGCTGTTATGTGATTTATCTTCCATTTAATTTATTTTGTATTTGCTGTATTAGAGTTTTCATTGGTTCACGCAAATAATCATTTTTTAAACCGTCTTCTGTTATTTTTAGAAGTTCTCTCAAATCATCGTTGCTTCCAGTGCTAATTGCGGTTTCCCACATAAATGCAAAACCTTCAATAGCAGGCTTATATTTTTGAATCAATCCATTCAATGCAATATCAAGGTCTTCTTGTTTAACAAAGTTAGATTCCTTAAGAGATTTATAATCTCTATCAATTAATTCAATAATTATATTTGTTAGAAAGTTTATCCAGTTCACTTTTTCCTGGGGCAAAGATCCCGTTCGCCAGAATAAGTCAATAAACTTTGCATAGACTATTACAAAACTCTGTAAATCAGAACCCGACAAAAATACTTCTCGCACCAAATGATAACTTCTTAATGCGATTTTCCCACCATCTTCGAGAACTATTTCAAACAAATCCTCACCATTAAACGGCAAAAACACATAAAATCTTTCTGCTAAATCTCCCAGAGACCTAGAATACATTTTTTTATCAAGGATTTTGTTCTCTTGCCAATGTTTTAACAGAATAGTTATATTGATTGGATTGATATCCTCGAATTTTAAAAATTGGTAAAGTCGCAAATCATTTGTACAGATTGATAGATTATTTGTTTTGGCAAATTTTATGCTTTCAACAAGCCATTTGTCAAAGATATCGTCTATTCTTTCAGATTTTAATTTTATTTTCGATGTTTCTTCAATAAATACTATTGTCTTATTACGTCTCAGGAAGTTCCAAAGTTTACGTAATTCCTCAAACTCATTCTGTAATAATTCTTCTTGAATTTTTTGAAATAGCAATTTATGTACATAAATTGGTTTACCTATTTGTTCAAGAAAACCCAAAAAACCCATTTTTGCCAAATCTAGAAGGGATAAATAATCGAAAATATAACCATCAGCATTATCAAAATGGCGTTTCAATTCATTGATAAAAATCTCGTTAACATCAGTAAATTGAATTATAAAATTTGGATCATCCCTATTAACCATTAAATCAGAATAAGATCGATGGAATGTTTTTTCCAAAAAATATGTCGGTATAGGATTGGAATTAAAAGTATCTCGGATTGATTCGTAGCTTTGCTTCATTTCTGCAAGCATATCTTTAATTTCTTCGGTTGGCTTCCCTTCCTCATCAATGGCTTTTATTGGAGTAATTATTTTCTCTCCCGGGAATATTTTTTGAAGATCAAACATCCCTTCAACTAAACGACTTGTTTCACTATCTTGGCCACCCTTTCTTCTACAATAATGGTACATAATGGCATTGTAATGAGATAAGGCGGCTTTCTTAATTTTTTCATTTTTTCCCTCTGCCAAGGCTTTAACTTTAGTTGCTGTCCTTATTGCCTCTTGTTGTTGGTCTAGTAAAATGAAAGCGATGCTTAAATCAAGCCAATAAGTTATATCTTTGCTTCTTTCTGCTTCAATTTCTAACGAATCGTAAATCAATTTTGCTTGTTCGGGCGCGCCGTTATATAAAAACACTCGCGCAATTCTGAATCTTTCTTGATAATTCGTCTTCGAATAATTTTCACTATTTATCAGAACAGAATAAGCTATTTCAAACTCACGTTCATGTATATATGTAGCAAAATTTAAAACATTAATTTCATGTGCAAGTGATTCTGACAAATCTTGTTGTCTAATTAACTTCAATGAATGTTTTGCTTCATTAAATTTTCCTAACCATATCGAACAGACGCTTAAACCATACCTAATTTCAGGTAATAAATAATCTAATTTATGATTTTCGGCTTTTTCCAACGCATCTTTAAATAGTATTTCAGCATCTTTGACATCCTTGTAATCGCTAAACTTAGGTATGATGTCAAACTCGGAGGGGATAGTATAATTCTGTTGTGCTCTAAGAATTAATGTTTTTGCTTTAGTTATTATAATAGCTGCTTCCTCTGGTGACAACGCAAAGGCTTTATTGACATATATAATTGCCTCCTCAAGTCTTCCTAACTCAAGATAAAAAGATGCCATCATATTAAGAATTGAATCATTTTTTGATATATATTGATCTAAAACATCCTTATTCGTTTCAAAATATTCTATTACTTTTTCTGGTCTCTTTTCTTTCTTATAAATTCCCCATAATAAAACCTGTAAAACCTCTTGTTTCTTCTCTATCTCCCAAAGAGCTTTAATTACGTCAAAGCCTTTACTTATAGATTCTTCATCAGATTTATTTATATAAGCAGAGGCAAGATTCATTTTTGCCTTATAGAAATTCGGGTCCCGACTCAATGCTTCATTAAAATATTTTATTGCTTCGTCAAAATCTCCGTCTGGTTTTGGTCGGTTGTAGATGACACCCATATTATTATAAATCCTAACTTGCTCTTTTGTATATCGAGTATTGTTTTTTATTTCACCGAGGGTCGTTAGTAATGAACTTCGGGCATCATCTAATCTGTTCAAATTCATTAAAACAACTGCTTCGTCAATCCTACTATTTATCTGTTTCTTTTCATCTTCAGATATAACAGAATCACTACTACCCGTTATTTGCGGGTAAATGGCCTTTTTAAGCTGTTCAAATGATTGGGGATTCTTTATTACCATTGGTATTTCTTCAGCAGATGAGACGTTCACGTTAAGAGTAATATGTGTGTTAATTGTTCGTTTATCTATTGGAGAATTGATACGATTAAAAAAAATCCAATTTGATAAATCAATATGGAGTTTATCTAATAATATTTTAATAAGCGGTGGAAGTTTGAACATAATTCTATCCTTTGTTTTTAACTTTTATGGTAGATTATATACATTAAGGAATAGTAAAAGTATATTTCAAATAACTTTTTTGACAACGTGTTACGTTTAATGGACAGACTCCAGCCTTGCACAATTGCTTCTTTGGTACCAACGAATCTGCATTCATCATACCAAACCTGTTTTGGAAAACTGAGTTGCGAGTTGCTAAGACATCCCTACAGCTTTACATCTTGTTCGGAGGGAGAATTGCGTAGCTTCAGTAATCCTACGAGACACTAAAATAGAATCAAGCTATCGCTTGATACATTCTCAGGCCTCTGGCTGGTGTAATGGTAGTTAGTTTTATATTTATACGCAAGTAGGGGCGAGGTCACCTCGCCCCTACAAGGTAGAATGTCAGGAATCCTGCAATACTAGACTCCCGACTCATTTTTGTGACATCTTCCTCATAACGTAGTAAACATGTCGTCAATATTAAAAAAATACTTCATTTTTCATGTAACTTTTTCCTATATCAAAGATAGTATAGTATAGATATGAGTATGAATCTTCTCACGTTCAATCAGTTGTATCACACTTACGCAAAGGATGTGCATCGGTTTGCGTTCTGGCTGTGCGGCGATACGGACGAAGCGAACGACATTACGCTGGAGACGTTCGAGCGTGCATGGCTTGCCGATTCCGAAATACGCACCGAGACCGTGAAGGCATACCTCTTCACGATTGCGCGGAATCGTTTTCTGTATAAACGGCAGCAGCATAAACGCCACACATCGCTGAACGAGGCAATGCCCGATACCGCAATTGCGTTAGAAACGAGGACGGAACTTCAATCGGAATTGCAATTGACCTTAGAGGCAATGCAGCAGTTGCCAGAGATCGACCGAACGGTTCTGGTTCTGCGAGCGGAAGAAGGTTTATCATACGAAGAGATTGCACGCACAACCGGCTTAACAGTTGTCGCCGCGAAAGTAAAAGTGTTTCGCGCACGCGCAAAATTAGTTTCTCTATTATCTAAAATCACAACAAGGAATTATCATGAATGATGATTTGACTTCCCCGGAAGTATCTCAATCCTCTTTTCGTCGCGTCTTCGTTGGCAAGCAAGGAATTCGCGCCGGCTGGAGTATCGGTATCTTCGTCCTCCTGATGGGGATGTTTACAGCAATGTTCATCATGCCGACGATATATCTTCTTGAGAAAAATCATTTATCTATGAAAGAGCTGCAGCCCTTGCAGACATGTGCCAGCGACCTTGCCGCTTTTCTTGGGCTGCTGGCAGCCACGATGGTCATGGCCCGGATCGAACATGAACCTCTTATTTTTTATGGATTAGAAGGATCACGGCGCATTGTGCGATTTCTCTATGGATTATTCTGCGGCGTGATCGCTCTATCAATCCTGGTAGGCGTGTTGAATCTCAGCGGTTTGCTCATCTTCGATGGTCAGCAGATGTTCGGTAAAGCAGCGATCACATATGCAATTGGTTGGGGTATTGGATTTTTTTTAGTTGGTCTCTATGAGGAATACTTTTTACGCGGCTATCTGCTGGTGACCTTATCGCGCGGCATAGGATTCTGGTGGAGCGCCCTTGTGCTTTCCATTCTCTTTGGCTGCATCCATATAACGAACACTGGAGAGTCACCGGTCGGAATAGTTTCCGCTGTACTCGACGGATTTGTTTGCTGCATCAGTCTCTGGTATTTAAAATCCCTCTGGTGGGCAATAGGTTTTCATGCATCATGGGATTGGGCGGAATCTTATCTTTGGGGAACAGCGGACAGCGGAAGAATTGCACAGGGACATCTGTTTGCTGTGCATCCGCAGGGAAATATTCTTTTGAGCGGCGGCGCAACAGGTCCGGAAGGAAGTTTGCTGGTTATACCACTGCTTCTCATTATAGCCGCGTTGATGTGGCTGGCATGGGGACGGAATAAAAATGTCATCGATAAATAATTCCATAACATGCGCAATCAACTTAACGATTGCTGCGAACGTAAAAACATTTCGTACGCGAGTAAAATTAGTTTCTCTACTTATAATGCAAGGAGAAGTTGTATGAAGATAACAGAAGAAGTGATGAGCGATCTGCTGCCGCTGTATTTTGCAAATGAATGCAGCAGCGATACGAAGAAGTTGGTGGAAGAATATTTTCAGGAACATCCGGAGTTTGAAAAAGAATCACGACAGAAGTACAAAGATCCATTTGTCGAGAAAAATATTCCTTCGCTGACACATAATGAAGAAGTAAGAGCGTTAAAATCCACACGCCGATGGATAAAGGCGCGATCGTTCGTGCTTGCTTTCGCCATTTTCTTTTCGTTGTGCCCGTTTTCATATTATCATACCGACAACGGGTCAGCTTTTCTCTTCCTTGAACATCCAACTGAGGCGTTGATCTATGTGCCGTTTGCTGTGGTGTTCTGGGGCATCTATTTCGGCATCAAGCGGAGGCTGCGAACGGAGTGATAGGTTAACAAGGAGGGGCGAGGTCACCTTACACCTGCAAGAGGGGTTCGCATTGTGCTTTTTATAGTTCACCATGATTATTCTTGTAAACAGTCTCACCGAGGTTTTATTGTGTTTTGGCTGAAATAATTATGGCATGGCTATTGTCATATTACCAACAGTGACAAAAAGGATAATAAGAATTTTTTATTTTACCGATTGAGGCACTCTTTCGTTGTACCATACGTTTAATATGTGCAGTGAGAGTGTCCAAAAGATTGATTATTATGTATTAAATTTCACGTGGCGGTTATCTATTAAGGACAATACCAAAGGAGAAAGAATATGAAATACTTACTATTTGTGTTTATGATATGCTTTACAACGTCACTGTATGCCCAAGACTGGCCTCGTGAAGTCTTGAGCACTGAAGGCACAATTACTATGTATCAACCGCAGATTGAATCGTACTCCGGAGATTCTCTGAAAGCCCGTGCTGCGGTCTCCATCGTCAAGAATGATACGGATGAACCTGTATTTGGGGCTATCTGGGTAACGTGCACGGTGCTGACTGACCGTCCAACACGAACAGTGAAGCTTGAAGGAATGGAAGTGCGAAGGATTAGATTCCCTTCAGGAACAGATGCAGATACGGCAGCAATTGCTGAAGCATTGGAAGAAGTGATACCGCGTTCTGATCTCACCTTCTCGCTCGATCTGCTTCTCGAAAGCATTGAGACAGCACAGAAAGAAAGGGACAACGCCCGCGAACTCGAAGTGACTCCGCCCAAAATCATCGTTATGAATCATCCCGCCGTGCTTGTTCGGATTGACGGCGATCCGATTCTCACAGACGTTGAAGGAACTTCGCTGAAGCGCGTCGTCAATACTCCCTATTTTTTGGTTCAAGATATTTCTGCGGGGAATTTCTTTCTTCGTGGGGGCGACATATGGTTCAGCGCAAAGCAAATAAAAGGACCCTGGCGTCAAATTGCTGCACCACCGAACTCCGTTCTCGATCTTTCCAATCAAATGAAATCCGACGATGAATCGTATGAAGATTCAACCGCAAATGATATTGTATCGAAGACTGGAAAAGTACCTGAGATTGTCGTGAGTACAGAACCGACAGAATTGATAACCACGGACGGACCCATGCAACTTGTGCCGATCGAGGGAACCGGACTTCTTTACGCAAGTAATACTCCAAGCCGGTTGTTTCTTGAAATCAAAACGCAAAAACGTTTCATCCTCATCTCAGGAAGGTGGTACACTGCAAAGTCTATAACGGGTCCGTGGGCATTCATCGCATCAGATAAACTGCCGGAAGATTTTAAAAATATTCCTCCCGGCTCAGAGTGCGACGATGTGCTTGCGAGTGTTGCGGGAACAATACCGGCAAAGGAAGCTATCTTTGATTCACAGATCCCGCAAATGGCGGAAGTGGATCGTGCGCAAACGACAACTCAAGTTGAATATGACGGAGATCCGCAATTCGATCCGATCGAGAACACCGGGATGGAGTATGCAGTGAATACATCAACAGCGGTGATTCGCGTGAACGGCCGGTACTACAACTGCGATAGAGGAATATGGTTTGATGGAGCGTCCCCATATGGTCCATGGGAAGTTTGCATCGATGTTCCTGGAGTGATCTATACAATTCCATCCCGATATCCGGTGTACAATGTTCGTTATGTTCGCGTGTACAATTACACTCCCGATATTGTGTATGTTGGATACACCGCCGGTTACACGGGATGTTATGTGTACGGCAGAACAGTAGTGTATGGGACAGGATACAATTATCATCCTTGGTATAAACATCACTATTATGCACGACCATGGACATGGGGCTTCAACGTTCACTACGATCCTTGGACAGGCTGGTCGTTTGGTGCCGGCTGGGGACAGTCAAATGGATGGTTTGCGCATCGGTCAAATGAAACACATGCTGGGTGGTGGGGACCGGCGGAATATCGCCCGGTCTATCATCCCGCAACGAAGGCGGTCTATCGTGCAGGATATCATCCGGTATACCAACAGACAGCATCAAGCGCACCTGTCGTGAAATCGCAGAATGAAGTAAGACGTACTTCCGGGACGACCCGCTCTGCAACTCTCTATGATAACAGATCAGCTGGTGTAAGACGCCCGGTTGCGATTGAAACTCCAAGACCTTTAAGAGAAGCTGCGAGGAGGATACCGACAGCGCCGCGTCAATCCGAAGCTCGTCCGATAACTAGACCGGTGGTTCCTACTATTCCGCAACCGACACCGCAACCGGTTTCAAGAACTGAGACGCCGACAGTGCCGCGTCAATCCGAAGCTCGTCCGATAGTCAGACCTGTTACTCCTTCTTTGCCACAGCCTCAACCGCGGCCGGTCGCAGTACCAGAGACACCGCGAATCGCGACTCGTCCATCACCGAGAGAGAATAATGTTTATGCAGCTCCAAACGGCAACATTATGCGCAGCACTCCTCAAGGTTGGCAGCAACGTGATCAGAATACATGGAAGAAAGCAGGCGAGACACCGGCGAAACAAGAAATAGTCCGCGACAGCGAGGTGCGTCAGCGTGCAGCCGAACGTTCATCGAGTCCTCGGAATCTACGACCACCTGCGCCGAACCGCAGCTCGGACGATAAAGAGAGAAAGCGTTGAAGCAAGAAAGTTGGTGTTTGTAGGGACGTTCAGCTGAACGTCCCTACTGAGAAAACACTGATTGTCAAATCACCTCACGCCCACAGTATTAATCCCTCGCGGAATGGGCTGTCAATGTCCGGATGCTTTGGCAGTATGCGTACAGTATGCCCCATCCGCCCGCTAGTTTCGAGTTTGATAGTTCCGGTAAATTCATGCGTACCATCAGTTGTTTTTTTGCCGAACTGCATAGGCAATGTTTTTGGTGAATCAATATCACCTTTTGCATCGAGCGGACCAAAAAATATTTCCACCGATACATCTTCTGGTGTGAGCTTGCCCAAGTCTAACCAAGCGTGAACAATACATTCATCGCCGACTTTGAAACCGTCGTGTTTGTCTATCCTGACATCGAGAATTTTGAGCATGTTCCAATTATTTCGAAGATTTTGTTTCCAAGCTGCGAGTTGTTTTGCTCGCTCTAGTTTATTTTCAGAAAGAACTCTAGCACGCTGAAGAGCCGGCAGGTACATCTCCTCTGCGTACTGGCGCACCATCCGGTTGGTGTTGTAATCCGACCCAATGTCGCGAATAGCGCTTTTCATCTTGCTGATCCACGGGCGAGGCAGGTAATCTGCAGTGCGTGTGTAGAATAACGGAATTATTTCTTTTTCTAAAAGATCGAAGAGCGCATTCGATTCCACTTCGTTTTGGTACTCTTCATTGCGATATTCTTCTCCGCGGCCGATTGCCCAGCCGGTGTTAGGATTGCATGCCTCAGCCCACCAACCATCTAAAATGCTTACATTGATGGCACCGTTGAGCGTCGCTTTCATACCGCTCGTTCCGCTGGCTTCCATTGGACGGAGCGGTGTATTGAGCCACACATCGACGCCTTGCACAAGGTAGCGTGCAACGACCATATCATAATCTTCGATAAAGACCATCCGCCTGCGCGCTTCCGGCCGGCGTTCGAAGTGAATTATTTGGCGGATTAATTCCTTTCCCGGATTATCATTCGGATGCGCTTTACCGGCGAAGATGATTTGCACAGGCCGTTCTTTATTGCTCAAAATATTGATGAGGCGCTCGGGATTTCGGAGAAGAAGAGTTGAGCGCTTGTATGTTGCAAAACGCCGTGAGAAACCGATAGTGAGCGCTTCCGGATTGAGAATCTCATCTGCCTGCGTTATTTCGGAAAGAGTTGCACCTCGGGCCTCAAGCTGTAATCGCAGACGGCTGCGCGCAAAAGCAACAAGTCGTTCGCGCCGACGTTCGTGTGTGCGCCATAATTCTTCGTCGGGAATATGATGCACGCGTACCCACGAACCAAATTGTTGTTCTACATCTTCACGCCAGCCAAGACCAAGGTAGCGATCGTACAGCCCAGCCATATCGCGGCTGATCCATGATGGTGCGTGCACACCGTTCGTGATGGAGATAATTGGGATGTCGCGTGCGGGAATACCGGGCCAGACGTTCTTCCACATCTCTCGTGATACTTTGCCGTGCAACTTGCTTACGCCGTTACTATGTCCTGACATTTTGAGAGCAAGAATAGTCATGCAAAAACTTTCGGCGGTGTTATTTGGATTCTCACGTCCGAGTCCTAGAAATTCCGCTTGTGTTAATCCCAACTCACGATAGTACTGGTTGAAATATTGTTCCATCAGCTTCGGATCAAAATAATCGTTGCCGGCAGATACTGGTGTGTGCGTAGTAAAAACTGTACATGCGATTGTTTCTTCGCGTGCTTCTGCAAAATTGATTTTGTACTCCCGCATCAAATCGCGGCAATGTTCCAGTGTAAGGAATGATGAATGCCCCTCATTTAAATGATAGACCGATGGTTTTAATCCGATCGCTGATAATGCGCGGCAACCGCCGATGCCCAGGAGAATTTCTTGTTTGATGCGGAGTTCCCTATCCCCGCCATACAATTGATCGGTGATGTCCTGATCTTGCTGAGAATTCTGAGGAATATTTGTATCGAGAAGATACAGCTTCACGCGTCCGACGCACACTAACCAAATCTGTGCAAACACTTGCCGGCCGGGGAAATCCACGGAAACAGTTTTTGGTCTTCCATCGGAATCTAGTACTTGTGTGATTGGAAGTGCATAAAAATCATTTTCAGGATATCGTTCTTGCTGCCATCCGTCAGCGTTCAGGTATTGACGAAAGTATCCTTGCTGATATAATAATCCGACACCAACAATGGGCAGTCCCAAATCGCTGGCAGCTTTTAAGTGATCGCCAGAAAGAACTCCCAATCCGCCGGAATAATTTTGCAGGCACTCAGTCAATCCAAACTCTGCGGAGAAGTACGCAAAGCATGCATTTTTTTCTGCCGGATGAGTTTTAAGAAACCATGTTGATCCAGTATCCTGATATTCAGAAAAACGCCGGTTTCCACGTTCCACTTGGGCGAGAAATGCATCATCTTGAATTAGCGTGTTCAGTCGTTCTTGCTTAATCATTCCCAGCATGAGCACTGGATTGTGATTTGTTTGTTCCCATAAATCCAGATCAATCCGCATAAATAGTTCCATCAATTCGTGATCCCACACCCAAAGCAGATTATATGCAATGGATTGAAGACATTGAAGTTCTTTTGGAATTGATGGGACAACTGTGTAAGAGAGGATTGGCCGAGTCATAAAAACATCTCACTTTCTACGTGCTGAATCGTATTGGGCATTATTCAGCAGATATATTAAGAGAAACAGGATTCAATCGACAACAATCTTGTATAAATCATAGCAAACATTCGGCATAAAAACCACTAAATGCATTGGAAATTCAATTGCTTTCGCTGGCTTTATGTATTATATTAATTTGATTTTGGGCGATGCAGTTATACAAAACGGCAACCCGGCTTTGTCGAGGTTCGATAAAGTCGACTTCCTCGCACAACAAGTTCATTAAATTGGCAAAAAAACCTCACATTTACCGTACTCTTTTCGCGTTCCTCATCCTTTCACTTATTTCGAGTCTTAGTGCTGTTGGGATTTCTCAGCCATTGATTCTTACAAATGGTCAACCAACGCTCGAGGGGTTAGACGCAGGAATGCATATTGATTCTCCCACACGCAAGAAAATTGATTTGGCTGGGACCTGGCAATATTCTATTAGTGGCGATATATGGCGTGACATCAGAATCCCAAGTTCGATGGCCTATGAAGGACAAGTAACGTTACACCGCACCTTTATTGTAAGCGAAGAGCTTCTTAAAAAGTCTGCATTCAAATTTGTAGCGCTTGGAATTAATTACGAATGCGAAATTTATATTAATGACGTCTTCATCGGGAAACATCTCGGGGGGTATACCAGCTTTGAGTTTGATATCCCAGATGATGCATTGCAGATTGGACAGGAAAATACAATCAAGGTAGTAGCGAGTAACCAGTTGAATGCACGTACCACGCTCCCTGTTTGGAAACAAGTTTGGGGATGGAAAAATTACGGTGGCATTCTACGTGATGTCTATTTGTTGGCAACTCCACGGCTTTGGGTGGATCGCGTTCACCTTCATACGAGTTTGAACGATCAGACGAAACAAGCGACTGTTCGGCTTGAGTGCGTTTTGAGCAATAAACAATTCGGGGCGCTGAATCGAGATTCACTTTCATTGAAATTAAAACAACCTTCTTACTTCGTTAACATCGAGCTGCATGAACGATTCTCGGATCTTCTCATTGCACAGGGAATGTCTGCGCCTCTCACGCTCGAATTAAACAAAAATGCAACTATCCAGCTTGCACTGACAGTGAACGGACCGAAGCTTTGGAGTCCGGAAGATCCCGAGCTCTATATTCTCAAAACGAGTATCGTTTCCGTTGATGGAAAGCAACGAGCAACTGTTGACCAGTACAATTTGAATATGGGCTTTACATCCGTACGTGTTGAAGAAAACGTATTAGTGCTAAATAGCAACAAAATAATATTGAAAGGTGTCGTGTGGCAGGAAGACTCGCCGAGATTCGGGGCATCTCTTTCGTATGAACAGATGGAGAAGGATGTCATTCTCATCAAGTCACTTGGGGCGAACGCAGTTCGGTTTGCGTTTCATCCGCCGCATCCGTACATGCTGAACCTTTGCAGCCGCTATGGATTGCTCGTCGTTGAAGAAGCGCCAGTGTGGAATGTCCCAGCGGAAATATTAAACGAAGAAGCGTTCCAGTCAATGGCAGAAATTCAAACGCGGGAAATGGTAGAACGAGATGGCACATATCCATGTGTGCTTGCGTGGGGTATAGGAAGTCAGTTTGATTCGGCAGATGAGCAGGCTCTTGGCTTTGTGAAGAAAATCTCCGGAGTGATTCACCAGCTTGATGATCGCCCTGTGTATTACGGCTCCCGAATGTTGAAGAATGATGTCTGCACCTCCGGAGTGGATTTTGTCGGCATCACGTTGCCCCAATGTGATTTGAAAACTTTCCGACAGTTGCTATCGGAATGGGAAAAAAATCATCCGAGCCAACCGTTTGTCGTGCTCAGTTATGGAAAAGAAGTTGAGCAAAATAACCGGAACGGATATAGCGATCCGATGTCGCAGGAAGCACAAGCGCGATTCTTTATCCAGTACTATGCAGCAATAAAGGAAGCAAACGCGTCGGGCAGTTTCGTCCTTGCTCTTACAGATTGGCGCGGTGATCGCCCTCTACTCAACTTTGGACTTGGCGATCGTTATCTTTATCCTGTCGGGTTACTTAGTCAGACGCGGGAGAAGCGCTTAGCGTATGAAGTTGTTCGCGTGCTTTATAATGAAGAACGCATCACTGCTATCCCTGCAGGGAATTATCGCATGAGTTTTCCGTGGATTCATGTCCTCGTCGGGTTTCTGGTCATCGTTCTTATGGGATATGAATACACGAACCGCAGATTTGCTGAAAGTTTGGAGCGCGCGTTGATTCGATCGTATAATTTCTTTGTGGATTTACGCGATCTGCATTCGGTTTCCATTGGACATACTCTCATTCTTTCCGGTGCCGTCTCAGTCACACTTGCAGGCCTGCTGTCCAGTATAATGTACCATTATCGCTCAGATAGATTTGCAGATTATATCATCACGTATCTTACGACTATGGATTATGTGAAAGAGCAGTTTATTCGTGCAACGTGGCATCCGTTTGCCGGTATTGTAGCATTGACCTGCATGTTCTTTGTGATCGGAGCAATTCTTGCACTCTTGATGTGGTTTCTTGCATTATTTATAAAAGCGCAGGTCTCTTGGATTCATGTCTATTCGGTTTCTGTATGGGGCGCCGCGCCCATTATTTTCTTAAGCCCGATTGCAATGAGTTTATTTAAAATTATGGAGAACCCTTCGTATGTCATCCCATCACTCGTACTTATTTTTCTCTTTCTCTTCTGGACATTTTTACGTGTGTTGAAGGGAATTTCAGTGATGTACGATCTGAGCCCGATGAAAACGTATGTCGGCGGAATTCTTATGTGTACTGTTCTTTTAGGCGGACTGTTTTTCTATTACGATTCAGTCTTTGCTCTGCGTTCGTATCTAAAATTCATCGTCCATCTCGCGCAGAACCTTGGGTAATGTACCTATCCAAATTAGAAATATTTGGGTTCAAATCGTTTGCACAGAAAGTGAACCTCTCATTTGATGAAGGGCTTACTGCAATCGTCGGGCCGAATGGCTGCGGTAAAACAAATGTGGTCGATGCTATCCGCTGGGCGTTGGGTGAACAGAAACCTACAACGCTGCGATCCGATAAAATGGAAGATGTCATTTTCAACGGGACAAAATCACGGAAACCGCTGAACGTTGCAGAAGTCTCCATCACCATTGAAAACACAAAAGGGATCCTTCCTTCCGATTATAGCGAAGTGACTATCACGCGCCGCGTATTTCGCTCCGGCGAAAGCGAATATTATTTGAATAAGACTCTTTGCCGATTAAAAGACATCCGCGATTTGTTTATGGATACCGGTATGGGTTCGGATGCGTACTCCGTCATCGAATTGAAAATGGTGGAAAGCATCCTCAGCGATAACTCAGATGAGCGGCGACGTTTGTTCGAAGAGTCCGCCGGTGTTACGAAATACAAGTATCGACGCAAAGAAGCATTCCGCCGTCTTGATGTTGTTCGACAAGACCTGACGCGCGTGAATGATATCATTCGTGGTGTGGAAAAGGCGGTGAATTCGCTGGAACGCCAAGCGCAGAAAGCGGAAAAGTACAACGAATTAGTGAAGCAACTGCAAGCACTGGAGTTGGATTTACTCATTCGCGATTTCTCCAACGTGGTTTTGAAAATTGAACCGCTGACACAGCAGCTTTCCGTTGTGGTGGATGAAAAGAATCGATTGGAAGTAGAAGTGAAGCAGGAAGAAACTTTGCTGGATGTGCTGCGGCAGGAGTCAGAAGAATTAGAACGGCAACTCACTGCAACTCAAGAAGATCTCATAACACGACAATCAGCGATCCACGAACTGGAACAACACCGTGCCACTTCTGTAGAACGTAAGCGGTCACTTCAGGAAAATATAGAACGGTTTAATCGGGAAAAAATAGAACTGAGCCAGCAGCAGGTGGAGTTGGGGCAGAAACAAACCAAATTAACTCATTCGTTGGAACAACTCCAGACAAAAATTGCTGTTGCAGAAGAAGTGTATCGGCTTAAGAAAATTCAGCTCGATGAATTTGAAATCCAGCTGAATGCTAAACGCACCGAACTCAAAACAAATCAAGAACAAGTGATAACGCTGATCCATGAACTTGCAGAACTGCGTAATCGCGAGAACCAGGTAAAAGCGCGCATTGAAAACATCCGCGGCCGCGTCAGCTATACAACGGAAGAAAATGCCGGATATCACCGTGACATCGAGAAAAATTCCGGTCTGATTGCCACGCTCACAGCAGAGAATAAACAACTTCGTCTTGCATTTGCGGAAGCAGAAGTGCGAACGCATAAAATGGAAGATTATAAGCAGAAGTTGCAGGATGAAATTGAACAACTGCGCCGGCAGGATCACGAAGTACTGGGTGATGTCGAGCGCAAGCAGGCGCGCATAGATTTTCTGAAAGGATTAGTAGAGAGTTTCGATGGGTACTCCGAAGGCGCGAAGTATCTCATCACGAGCAGCGAATGGAGCGCAAAAATTCAGACGACGGTAGGAGAAGCTATTCAAACAGAACCGCAGTATCGCATCGCCATTGAAACCGCTCTTGGCGAAACGGCGGGATTTGTTGTAGTCGATAATGTGCAGGAAGCGTATGCCGCTATTGATTTCTTAAAAAAGAACAATAAGGGAAAAGCGACGTTCATCTGCCTTGACCGGTTGCCTGGTCTTACCAATCATCGTGTCCCCATTCAAAGCGCTGGTGTTGTCGGATGGGCGAGCAGCCTAGTACAATTTGAGAGCCTGCACGAGAGATTATTCAATTTTCTTTTTGATGACACGCTTTTAGTGAACGACGTTCCTGCTGCGCTCAATATTATTAGTGATTATCCTCAAGTTCGATGTATTACGTTGGAAGGCGAAATCGTTACAGACAGGGGAGTTGTTCGCGGCGGAAGTGTGCGGCAAGACGAAGGCGGGCATATAAGCAAGAAGTCGCAGCTGGAAGAATTTACCACTGATGTTCGCAAGCTACGTGATCGGCACGAACGCATTGCGCATAATCTTCAGAAAAAAATAGAAGACCTAGAAAATGTCAACCTGAAGAAACTTGCTGAAGAAGCGCGCACCATCGAACAACAAAAGACTTCTGTAGAAATCCGCATCGCTCAAATCGAATTTGAAAAGAAACGTGCGCAGGATAATATCGAGCGCAATGATGCAGAAGCAGAAAAACTTGGACAAGAAATTGAATTGTTGAATAAAGAAATCCAAACACTGACGCCATCTATTGTTGCGTTAGAACGGCGGCAGGCGGAAGCGGAACAGCAGGTCGGTGCGGCAATGAGTGAAGTGGAAACAATGGATGCGCTTTGGAATGAATACTCCGGCCTCGCAAATGAAGCGAACCTATCGGTACTTACAATCAAAAGTGAAGAGCGCAGTGTTTTTCAGGAAAAAGAATACACCGCAACAACATTGCAGTCGGTCTTGACGACATTTGATCAACGAACTGAGGAAATATTTAAAGCGAAAGAAGATATTGGAACACTCGCTGCCGATCTCGAAGCGATTGCCGTTACTCTTCACGAGGCACAGCAGGAATATGACGGAGTGCTGGAACAGAAAAAAACCGTTGATCGGGAATTTTCTATCAAGCGAAGTGAGATTCATGAAATTGAATTAAAACTGAAAGATGAACGGCTGAAGCAGGAAGGTTCTCTGAAATCGGCTCACGATCTGGAGATCAAGATTCAAGAACTGACAATGAAAGCAGATAATCTCAAGACACGTGCAAAGGAAGATTTCGATATTGATATTCAGCCGCAGGAATTTCCGGATGCGAACCAGTACGATTTTTCGGCGGCACGTGAAGAAGTCCACAGGCTGAAAGAGAAAGTCAATGCACTTGGCGCGGTGAACTTTGCAGCGTTCGATGAATATAAAAGCGAGAAGGAACGGTTCGATTTTATATCGGCACAGCGGGACGATCTGGAGCAATCCGAAAAGACGGTGCTGGAGACGATTGATGAAATTAATGCTACGGCTCAGAAACGGTTTCTGCAAACTTTTGAATTGATTCGCGAAAATTTCATCACAACATTCAAAAGTTTGTTTGATGAAGGCGACGAATGCGATCTCCGGCTCGATGCGGAAGAGTTGGATCCGCTCGAAGCACGTATCGAAATTATTGCGAAGCCGCGCGGCAAACGCCCGACATCGATTGATTTACTCTCCGGCGGTGAAAAAACCCTGACTGCAATTGCGTTATTGTTCGCTATTTACTTAGTGAAGCCGAGTCCGTTTTGCATTCTCGATGAAGTGGATGCGCCGCTCGATGATTCCAATATAGACCGGTTCGCGCGTATCCTGCGCAAGTTTTCGGATAATACGCAATTTGTAGTCGTAACACACAATAAACGAACGATGGAAGCCACGAACGCAATGTACGGCGTGACGATGGAAGAAGAGGGCGTCTCGAAACTTGTTTCAGTGCGGTTCAATGAAGTAGCAAAGAATTAATTCACATTGTGCAAAATGAAATTGTAAGTGAAAGAAATCCAAAATATCAAGCGTCAAATTCAAAACAAACACACAAATCACAAACTATAAATATAAAGCAGTAAGAGTATAAAGGTTAGAATTTGGAATTTGTTTGGAATTTTCCCAAAGTGATGCCTTTGGCAGATTTTTGGAACTTAAGGATATTAAATGATTCGTGTTTTTTGTGATTTTGATGGCACTGTCTGCCAGCAAGATGTGGGTCAGCAGTTCTTTCGAGAATTTGCCGGTGAGAAAGCGGAAGTGAGTGTTCGACGGCTACTCAGCGGTGAAATCACCATGCAAATGTGGTTTATGGAATTATGCAATGCGATTCCTTCTATCACACGCGGTGAGTTATTAAAGTATGTGGACCAATTTTCTATCGATCCGCATTTTCCTGAGTTTGTCCGTTTCTGTGTGGGTCGTGATGTACCGATTACAATTCTTACCGACGGTTTAGATGTATATGTGGAACGTGTTTTATCAAATGGAGGAGTAGGTCACGTACCGTTCTTTGCGAATCATGCAGAGTTTGTCGAAGAGAGACTGAAGGTCTCTTTTCCGTACACAGATGCGGAATGTAGTCTGTGCGGCAGTTGCAAACGCAATCATATGCTGAACGCTTCAGCCGATGATGATATCATCGTGTATATCGGCGATGGATATTCTGATCGGTGTCCGGTTCGGTATGCGGATTTTGTGTTTGCGAAGCGGCAGTTAATCAAGCATTGTCAGAAACAAAACATTACATATTTTGAATTCAATAACTTTGGTGATGTGCAGGTAAAGATTGAAGAAATTGTTCAGCGCAAGCGTATTCGTCATCGGCAAGAAGCCGCGATGGCGCGCCGCGAAGTTTTTAGTCAAGGATAATACTTGAAGTCTTTTCGAGAAAAGATCTTTTCACTTCGCAGCTATACGCCAATTCCATTTCTCTTAGCGATGGTTGTCTTTGCAAAGCCAACAGCAATAACAATGGCAACCGGATTTGTCGTCGTGACGGTTGGCGAGTTTATTCGTTTTTGGGGTGTTGCATACGCCGGAAGTTTAACGCGTGTAACAGACAGTGTTGGCGCGCCGGAAGTGATAGTGGCAGGACCGTTCGCGCGTGTTCGCAATCCGCTGTACGTTGGCAATGTACTCACGTATGTCGGTATCGGCATTATGTCGAACGCATCGTTTCCATGGCTGTTACTTGCGGCGTTGATGTGGTTCAGCTTTCAGTATTATCAAATTGTGATGGCGGAAGAAGAATTTTTGGAGAAAGAATTTGGTTCGACATATTTGGAATTCAAGCGCAACGTTCCGCGTTTTATTCCGCGCTTGTCGGCGTATGTCAATCCGGTTCAGTCAAAACAATTGTCGAACTGGAAAGAAGCGATACACTCTGAACGGCGAACGTTTCAAGCATTAAGTTTGGTACTGGTAATTCTTATTGTTCTTTGGTATGTGAGGTAATCCTTGGTTCAGCGCGTAATGATCATTGCCGGTGAAGCATCGAGCGATTTGCATGGCTCCGGTGTTGTGCGGGAGTTGAAACGGCTCTCTCCCAATGTCGATGTGTATGGCGTCGGCGGCGACAAAATGAAGCGCGAAGGAATGGAACTTATTTACCACATCAACGAGCTTGGGTTTATGGGTTTCATGGAAGTGCTGAAACATCTTCCATTCATCAAGACGATGGAACACACTCTTGAGCAAATCATAAAGTTCAAAAGGCCGGATGTGCTGGTGCTGATCGATTATCCTGGATTTAATCTCCGGTTTGCGCGTATTGCGAAACGCTATGATGTCAAAATCGTCTACTATATCAGTCCGCAGGTGTGGGCGTGGCATAGATCGCGTGTGAAAAAGATCCGTTCGCTTGTTGATACAATGCTGGTCATTTTTCCATTTGAGGCGGATTTCTATCGTGCAGAAGGAGTCGATGCAGAATTTGTCGGTCATCCTTTGTTGGAAGTGCTGGAATCGAAACTTGACCGGAAGAATTTCTGCAAGCGTTTTTCATTGGATGAGCAAAAACCGATTGTGGCATTGCTCTCCGGAAGCCGCAAGCAGGAGATCGACTCTATATTTCCTGAAATGCTTTCTGCAGCGCGGATGATTTCTGTGCAAAACAATGCAGAAATTGTTGTCGGTATTGCGCCAACGTTAGAAGAAAAATATTTTCGAACGCTCTACAATTTAAAAGGCGTTCATTTTATCAAGGGATTGACGTACGAAGTGATGGCGAATGCTGATTTTGCATTTGTTACTTCCGGCACGGCGACATTGGAAACGGCTTGTTTTGGAACGCCGATGTTTGTGGTGTACAAAACTTCCTGGCTGACGTACTTGATAGGCCGTGCGCTTGTGCATATCAAGAATATTGGCCTCGTTAATATTGTAGCGGGGAAAATGATTGTGCCGGAGTTTATTCAGCATAAAGCAACTGCGAAGAGAATGGCAAAGTCGGCGATGAAATTGTTGAATGATGAAAGACGACTTGCCGATATGAAAGCAGAGCTTTCCAAAGTGAAGGTCATGCTGGGCACGATTGGCGCATCGCGGCGAGTTGCAGAACGAATATTGGAAATCAAGTAAAAATAAATACAAAGTACCAAGTAAAAATAAATACAAAGTACCAAGTAAAAAGTTGCCAGTCGTTCATTGTTACTGATAATTGACAACTGAGAAAAAGAATGCGAAAACTTTTAGTGCCGTTCTCTTTGTTTTATTGGCTGGTAGTTGCTGTTCGCAATTGGTTCTTTGACATAGGAATTTTAAAATCTGAAAATGTAAGCATGCCAGTGATTTCTGTCGGTAATATTTCTGCGGGTGGCGTTGGCAAGACACCGTTTGTGGAAATGTTGATCGAAAGATTAGCAATCAATAGTCAGTTGTCGGTTGTCAGTAGAGGATATGGCAGAAAATCTTCCGGGACAATTGTGGTAAGTGATGGACGCGGCAGTTTTACCTCAGTAGAAGAGGCAGGAGATGAACCGATTCAACTTGCACACAAATACCCAGAGCTGATAGTTGTTGTTGATGAACAGCGTGTGCGAGGAGTGTGTAAAGCCATAGAGCTTGGCGCAAAAATAATTCTGCTCGATGATGGATTTCAACATCGATATTTACATCGTGATCTTGACATCGTCATCTTAACAACAGAAGAAATTCTGAATGGAGATTTATTGCTGCCGGCTGGAAATAGACGTGAGCCATTGAAATCATTGAAGCGTGCTGATTTGATTGCAGTGACACGATGTGCGGATACCAAAGAATATGAACACGTTTGCGCAGTGGGTCGGGAGCGTAACTCGCTTCCAGCTAAGATGCCAACCGTCGGATTGAAAACGAAACTGAAAGCATTCAAACGTATCTCATCCGATGAGATTGTAAAAGCTGAAATAGTTACGAGTAAAAATGTAATTGCGTTCTCTGGAATCGGCAATCCGAAATCGTTTGAAGATTTATTGATGAATGCGAATGTAAAAGTCGTGAGACATATTATTTTCTCAGATCATCATTGGTACGAGGATAATGATATTAAGGCAATTATTGATGCAAGAAAACAAACAAGCACTGACTTTATTATTACGACAGAAAAAGACGCTACGCGGCTGAGAGAACGGTTTGGGAGATTTCTGGAGACGGAATCTGTAATAGTTGCCGATATTCAGCTGGAAATTATATCCGGTGAACAAAAGCTAAATGAGTTGTTAAATCGTATAAATTAAAACTCAAGGACATAACAAAATAGTTTTTCTCAAAAACTTGTAGGACTATTCCTGCAAGAGATTCTTTAATTTCATTAAACAAATAAGAAATAATACTCACTGAAAGGATAACAATTCAAATGGCAAAAGTACCAAAGTATGTGTATTTCTTCGGCAACGGAAAAGCCGAAGGTAAGGCTGAAATGAAAAATCTTCTTGGCGGCAAAGGCGCAAACCTTGCCGAAATGGTTAATATCGGGCTGCCGGTTCCACCGGGTTTCTCCATAACGACCGAAGTGTGCACCACCTATTACCAGAACAAACAAAAGTATCCGAAATCGTTGGCGAAGGAAGTTCTTGCTGCACTTGCGAAAGTAGAAAAGGCGATGGGCGCAAAGCTTGGCGATGCCAAAAATCCGTTGCTCGTTTCCGTTCGCTCAGGTGCGCGTGCATCAATGCCCGGCATGATGGACACGATTCTCAACCTTGGCCTGAACGATAAAACGGTTGCAGGCCTTATTGCAAAGACGAAGAACGAGCGTTTCGTGTATGATTCATACCGGCGGTTCGTGCAGATGTATGGCGACGTCGTGCTTGGATTGAAGCCGGTGAATAAAGACGACATCGATCCATTTGAAGAAATTATCGAAGCGAAGAAGCATCAGAAAAATGTGAAGCTCGATACTGAACTCACAGCCGAAGATCTCAAGGAACTCGTTGTGAAGTTCAAAGCGGCGATCAAAGAAAAGACCGGACACGACTTCCCCGAAGATCCGCTGGAACAGATGTGGGGCGCTATCGGCGCAGTGTTCAGTTCATGGATGAATGACCGTGCAATTGCGTATCGTAAAATGTACGATATTCCAGAGTCATGGGGCACTGCAGTGAACGTGCAAACGATGGTGTTCGGTAATATGGGTGAAGATTCTGGAACGGGCGTTGCGTTCACACGCGATGCTGCGACTGGAGAAAATTATTTCTACGGCGAATATTTAATGAACGCGCAAGGAGAAGATGTTGTTGCCGGTACGCGCACGCCATTGCCGATATTAAAACTGAAAGAACAGGATGCGAAACTGTACGAACAGCTGGACAAAATTCGCAAAACGCTTGAGAAGCATTATCATGATATGATGGATGTTGAGTTCACTATCCAGCAAGGCAAGTTGTTCATGCTTCAATGCCGTGTTGGAAAGCGGACTGCATTTGCCGCTATCAAGATTGCAGTGGATATGGTTGTTGAGAAACTTATTTCAGAAAAAGAAGCGTTAACACGCATCGAGCCGGATCAATTGAATCAATTGCTCCGCCCGATTTTTGACCTCAAGGAAAAAGAAGCAGCGGTGAAGTCTGAACGTTTGCTGGCGAAAGGTTTGAATGCGGGTCCAGGTGCAGCTACCGGACGTATCGTATTCAATGCTGTCGATGCAGAAGCATGGAAGAATCGCGGTGAAAAAGTCATTCTTACCCGTATCGAAACCTCGCCGGAAGACATCAAAGGTATGGATGCTTCAGAAGGTATTCTCACTGCACGCGGTGGTATGACCTCGCATGCAGCGCTCGTTGCCCGCCAAATGGGCAAGGTCTGTGTTGCAGGCTGCGATGAGTTGCAGATCGATTATGCAAAGCACACAATGACTGTGAAGGACAAAGTGTTGAAGGAAGGCGATTGGATTTCACTCGATGGCTCAACCGGACAGGTGATCGAAGGCAAAATTCAAACGAAGCCGTCAGAAGTACTGCAGGTGCTTGTTGAAAAAACTCTCGATCCGAAAGATGCGCCGGTCTATCAGACTTTCGAAAAAGTGATGCTGTGGGCTGATAAATATCGAACGCTGAATATTCGTACGAACGCTGATCAGCCGGATCAAGCTGCGAACGCAATCGCATTTGGCGCCGAAGGTATTGGTCTGTGCCGCACAGAGCATATGTTCTTCGGTGAAGGCAAGATCGGGCCGATGCGCGAAATGATTCTTGCTGATACTGTAGATCAACGGAAGCTGGCGCTTGCGAAACTCCTTCCATTGCAGCGGAAAGACTTCGCTGGCATCTTTGAGGCAATGAACGGAAAACCGGTTACGATCCGCACAATTGATCCGCCATTGCACGAATTTGTGCCGCACGAAGAAAAAGAACAGCGTGCACTGGCACAATCAATGGGCATCAGTTATGAGAAGGTTAAGGAACGCGTAGAAGGATTGCACGAATTCAACCCGATGCTTGGTTTCCGCGGATGTCGTCTTGGCATTATCTATCCGGAAATCACTGAGATGCAGGCACGCGCTATTTTTGAGGCAGCCGCCGAAACGCAAAAGAAAGACATTCCAGTTGCGCCGGAAGTCATGATTCCTCTTGTCGGCAATGTGAAAGAATTGCGGCACCAGGAAAAACTTGTCCGTGCAACTGCGGAAGCGGTGATGCAGGAACAAGGCGTGAAGTTCAAGTATATGGTCGGCACCATGATCGAAATTCCGCGCGGTGCTGTGACCGCGGATGAGATTGCAGAGGTTGCCGAGTTCTTCAGCTTCGGAACCAACGATCTGACGCAGACAACACTCGGTGTCAGCCGCGATGATGCAGCACGGTTCCTTGTTCCTTACGTTGCAAAAGAAATATACGCGAAGGATCCATTTGAAGTGTTGGATCGCGATGGTGTTGGCAAAGTTATGCAGATCGCCGTGGGAAAAGGTCGTGCAACGCGCCCTGGCATTAAACTTGGCATCTGCGGTGAACATGGTGGTGAACCATCGAGCATTGAATTCTGTCATCTTATCGGTTTGAACTATGTCAGTTGCTCGCCATTTCGCGTACCAATCGCGCGCTTGGCTGCCGCACGTGCGGCGCTGTTGAATCCGACAGCCCCTGCAAAGAAAACCGGCAAAAAGACAAAAACGTCGCGCAAGAAATAAGCCGATGGGTAGTTCGTTAAATAACAGGAGGCGGGAAAGTTTTTTCCACTGCCTTCATGATAAAAAAATAGAAGGGATATGAGCAATGAAGCTATCCGATTTCAAATATCCGCTTCCTCGTAACTTGATAGCGAAGCAACCGGCAAGTCCACGCGATCACTCGCGACTCATGGTGATGAACCGCATTGATGAATCTATAGATGAACGAAAGTTCTATGAAATTGCAGATTATTTTCAAAAGGGTGATTGTCTTGCAATCAATGAGACGCGTGTATTTCAAGCACGGCTCTATGGGAAGAAAGAAAAGACAAATGCGAAAATTGAAGTCTTCCTGTTGCGCGAACTGAACGCTGAGGAAAATATCTGGGACGTCATAGTCGATCCAGCGCGCAAAGTACGCATCGGCAATAAAATTTATTTTGATGACGGTAAACTTTGGTGTGAAGTAATCGACAATACGACTTCGCGCGGACGTACGGTGCGCTTCAATCACAAAGGTGATTTTTTCAAGATTATCGATCGCATTGGACTGACACCTCTGCCTCATTATATCAAACGTGATGCAACCAATAAAGACAAAGACAGTTATCAGACTATCTATGCTCGTGTGGTGGGTGCTGTTGCAGCGCCGACTGCGGGATTACATTTTACGAAAACGTTGATGAAGAAACTAGAAGCGAAAGGTGTAAAGATTGCACCGGTTGTATTACATATTGGCCTCGGAACATTTCGGACGGTTGAAGTGGAAGATCTTACGAAACATAAAATGGATTCAGAGTATTTCGAGATAACCAGCGAAACAGCAAACCTCATCAACAAGACAATCGACTCGAAGCATAACGTTTTTGTTGTTGGTACGAGTACGTGCCGCGCATTGGAATCCAGTGTCACAGTGGATGGTCACGTGAAACCGGCAAAAGGATGGACAGACAAGTTCATTTTCCCGCCTTATAGTTTCAAGGTTACGGATAAGCTGATTACGAATTTCCACCTGCCTGAATCAACACTGTTGATGTTAGCAGGTGCGTTTGCCGGACATGAATTCTTGATGCACGGATACAAGAAAGCAATTAAGGAAGGATACCACTTTTACAGTTATGGCGATGCGATGTTGATTGTCTAAGTTGTCTGGTGGTTTAGTTTTTTAGGAGGGTGTTTTATTTCTGATGAAATTGTGACCGGAAATAGAACTCCCTTCTGATTTTTTTATTTAACTAATGTTACGCAGAAAGCTATAAAATATTGCCACGACCCTTCAGGTCGTGGTTTTATATCTCTATAAGAACTGGGCTTTAGCCAAAACGATTCTAACTATGGCTAAAGCCGATAAAATTTGCAAGATGTTTCCACAACGTAAACGTCGTGGCTATAAATAAACTTACCTTATGAAGCATCAGTATATAAAATTTTTACTCCTGAGGGATTTGTAGAAATGTCTAAATCAAGGCCGAAAGTATTTGCAATTGTTCCAGCCGCAGGATCAGGCACACGAATTGGCGGAGATATTAAGAAGCAGTTTCTGCCGTTGAATGGAAAACCGATCATCGTGCATACACTGCAACAATTCGAACATTGTCCGGATGTTGATGAAGTGGCGCTTGCTCTTCCGGAGTCGGCGATGTCTGAAATGGAAGCAATCGTTGAGCGGTTCCGGCTGCATAAAGTCAGCAAAATGGTAATGGGCGGTGCGAAGCGGCAGGATTCGGTTCGCAATGTGCTGAACCGGTTGGCACTGAAAGAATCAGACATCGTTCTTGTGCACGATGGTGTGAGACCGTTCATTGAAATAAAACGCATCGCACATCTTTTAAAAGTATGCAAAGAATATGGTGCGGCGGTGCTGGCAGTTCAGCCGAAAGATACGATTCGGCGTTCAACAGGAGGCGGTTTTTTCGATCAGACATTGGATCGCACAGCGCTTTGGCTGATTCAAACACCGCAGGCGTTTCGCGCGAAATTATTAGTAAAGGCATTCGAAAAAGCAAAGAAGGATAAGTTTTATTCAACTGATGAAGCGGCGCTTGTTGAGCGGCTCGGTGTAAAAATTCGTATTGTGGAGGGAAGTTATGACAACATCAAAATCACAACACCGGAAGATTTAGAATTCGGGTCGCTTATCTTTGAGCGTTGGCGAATGAAATCGTGGATGTAAGTTGCTTCTTGCTGCCAAAATGAATATCTTACATTTGTCTTGTTGAAGCTTGAATAAAGGAATGATGTATGATAAATATGGTTATTGTCGTGCTCTTGAGTTATATCGTAGGATCGATTCCGACAAGCGTTATGCTTTCCAAGTGGCGGCATGGATTTGATATTCGCAGCAAAGGAAGCGGAAATGCGGGAGGCACAAATGTATTCCGAGTACTCGGCTGGAAATCGGGTGTGTTTATTATCATTGTAGATGCATTGAAAGGTGTCCTTGCGACGACGGTTATTGCGCGTTTGTTCTGGGATCCGACATTGCCATTTTACAATCACACGCCGTTTGACGATTTTACTATTATCCAAATGATCTGCGGCGGCGCAGCGATAATCGGTCATGTTTGGACTATGTTTGCCGGATTCAAGGGTGGAAAAGGTATTGCAACAGGTGCAGGAATGCTGATCGGCATTGCACCGACGGAATTTGCAGTATCTGTAGCCGTATTCCTCATATTTTTCTTCGCATTCAGGTATGTCTCGCTCGGTTCCATTATGGCAGCGGCATCTTTTCCGTTATCGCTTATCATTCGATATAATATTCTCTCGGATGAAATTCATAGCTATAAAACATTGGTGTTCTTCAGTACCGGTATTGCACTCTTCCTTATTTATTCGCACCGCGCTAATATCAAGAGGTTGATTGAAGGAACTGAACGGAAAATTACATCGTCGAAAAGTAAAACTGATACGGTCGAATCTTAAACTACGCGCAATTCCAAGGAAGGCACTGAATTTCTATTCTCATGTGCCATCAATGATATGAAGATAACTATTCTTGGTGCCGGCAGTTGGGGAACTACTCTCGCTCTCGTACTACACGACAACCATCACCACGTCAATATCTGGACGTTTGATAATGAGCAAGCAGACCTTATACGCGAGAAGCACGAGAACCCTCAATTTCTTCCCGGTGTTATTCTTCCATCTGAAATAAAAATTACTACCGACATCGAAGCTTCGTGCCACGAACGCGATATGATTGTCGCGGCTGTGCCATCTCAGTTTCTTCGTTCCGTTCTCCAGCGCATTGCTCATCTCGATTTGCAACATACGGTCATCTGTAATGTCGCCAAGGGTATCGAGAACGGTTCTTTGATGACCATGTCAGAAGTTTTATTGGATGTGCTTATGCACGAACGCCGTGAGAATATAGCGATTCTCTCTGGACCAAGCCATGCGGAAGAAGTCAGTTTGAAAATGCCGACGATGGTTGTGTCGGCTTCTTTTAAAATGAAGACAGCGAAGATTGTACAGGAAGCGTTTGTCAACGATTATTTTCGGGTCTATGTAAATGAGGATATTCGCGGAGTGGAATTAGGCGGCGCTATAAAAAATGTTATTGCAATTGGAGCTGGGTTGAGCGATGGCGCAGGTTTTGGGGATAATACTAAGGCGGCAATTATGACGCGTGGAATCTATGAAATTACGCGGCTCGGCGCTAAAATGGGAGCGCAGCCAATTACGTTCGCAGGCCTTTCCGGTATGGGAGATTTAATTGTCACTTGTATGAGCCACCACAGCCGCAATCGCTTTGTTGGCGAGGAAATTGGGAAAGGCAGAAACGTTGCTGAAGTGCTGAGCGATATGACAATGGTTGCGGAAGGCGTTGCTACGGCAAAATCCGTTCATCAGCTTGCACAGAAGCATCGCGTCGATATGCCGATGGCGGAAGAAGTCTATAAAGTACTTTTTGAAGATAAAAATGCCCGTCAAGCGACACTCGACCTCATGCTTCGCGATACACGCGGTGAAGGCGCACATTAAGTTTGGTAATCAACTTCTCATTTCAAGCAATTCCTATCTTCAGATAAAATAAAAAATGTTGGAATATCGATGAACAAAGTAATAACAATTTTCGGCAGTTCACGTCCGAGAGAGGGCGACAAAGAATATCAATTAGCATACGAAGTTGGAAAACAACTCTCGCTCGCCGGTTTTACTGTATGCAATGGTGGATTCGGCGGCATTATGGAAGCATCAGCTCGCGGCGCAAAAGAGGCAGGCGGCAAGACCATCGGAGTAACTTTCAATATTAAAAGCGGTGCGGCAAATTCCTGGATTGACGAAAATATTCATGTCCCTGCGTTAATCGACCGGATGATGAAGCTTGTGAAATTGGGCGATGCATACGTTGTGTTGAAAGGCGGAACCGGAACATTGCTCGAACTTGCTGCCGTGTGGGAATTTATCAACAAAGGTTTGCTTGCCGAGAAACCGATTGTGATTATCGGAGACTTTTGGCAAAATGTTGTGGAGACGTTGCGCGAAGAATTGTTGTGGGAAGGTGCAGGCGATTGCACAAAATTCATCCATAGTTCTTCGTCACCGGAAGAATGCGCTTCATTTTTAAAACAGCAGCTTATCTAATTTATTCAGTTTGGAGGGAGTTCCAACTCCCGACCTTAACCAATAAACATCTCATCGTTCGAGAGAACATCTCCCTCACAACTTAGGAGACATTCAACTATCTTGGGTTCACACACTTCAACGACAAAACACGGAAAGGTGGATATAAAGTTGGACGCAAGACGGACAAAGCACGATACACACGAGCAATAAAAAGCATAAACCAATGGCTTAAAGCCACAAGGAATATGCTAAAGATACAAGAACTATGGAAATTGCTTGCGATGAAACTACGAGGACACTTTCAATATTATGGCGTCAGTGGAAACTATCGAGGAATACTACGGTATTACAAGCAGGCGTGTGTAATAGTGAAAAAGTGGCTAAATCGGAGAAGTCAGAAACGTTCATTCAACTGGGTGGAGATGAATGAATATTTTCTTCGATATCCACTACCTCAACCAAAGATACATCACAACTTCTATACATGTTTTTGTTTTGACCATTTGAAGTGAGTTTTGATAAAGGAGCCGTATGCGGGAAAACCGCACGTACGGTTCTGTGAGGGCTGTAGTGCTTCTCACATTTAATATTTAGTTGACTATAATATTTTAAGGAGATATACATATGGCTACTCGACAAACTGTTAAAGATAGGAAATCGGCAGGGCACTATCAACAATGGAGGCTCCAAACGGGCACAGCACTAGGAGAAACAGATGACTCATGGGTTTTTTGCTTAGCAGTAAACAAAGATTTATTTGCTATCAAAAAAAGTAATACTGAAACTCATTCTACTGAGGTTCATATATTTACTCGAGCAAGTAACTATCAACGATTTTCGCCTTTTATAAGCACAGCACTAGGAGAAACAGATGACTCATGGGTTTTTTGTTTAGCAGCAAATAGAGATTTATTTGCTATCAAAAAAAGTAATACAGATACTCATACTACTGAGGTCCATATACTTACTGCCGCAAGTAACTATCAACAATTTAAGGTCCGTATAGGCACAGCACTAGGAGAAACAGATGCCTCATGGGTTTTTTGTTTAGGAGGAATAGGAATGAGAGATTTATTTGCTATCCATAAAAGTGGTACAGAAACTCATACTACCGAGGTCCATGTACTTAGTGCCGCAAGCAATTATCAAGAATTTAGCTTACATACGGGCACAGCACTAGGAGAAACAGACGCCATATTTGATTTTTGCTTATCACAAAATGGTGATTTATTTGCTATCCAAAAAAGTGGTACAGATACTCATTCTACTGAGCTTCATATAATGGCTGGCGATACTCAGTATCAACAATGGAGGCTACAAACGGGTACAGCACTAGGAGAAACAGATGCCATATTTGTTTTTTGTTTAGCATCATACAGCGGTTCAGCAACATACGGAGATTTATTTGCTATCCAAAAAAGTGGTACAGATACTCGTTCTACTGAGCTTCATATACTAGCCGCCGAAGTATAATTCCGGGCCGTGCCCGGCGACTATTATACAAAAGGCGAGCAAAGCGTTAAGCCTTTTGTATAATTTAAGACTAAAAGCAATATACTGCGTCCTACATTTGAGACAAGAAAATCTGAAAGAATCACTAACTGATAGGAAAAATTATAATTTTCTTGAAAAAATGTAAAGGAAAATCTCCAAACCTATCGCGCGAATTGCAGACAACGTGTGCGAAAACAATGCTGCTCCGTTGCGAGCTAATAATTTCAATTTCTCGCGAAGCAACGGGGTAGAGCGAACTCAATAGAGTTCGCTTATAAAGATTTCGCACCAGATATTTAAATAATGTGAGCGTCATTGTTTTTCGCTGTTAGCTGGCGTTTGCATAACGCTGAACCCTGCATTGCTTATGAGCCGATGTTAGGTGCTGGCCATTTATAGTTATTTAGTTTACTCGAATATACTAAATCTTTATAAACGTTATGTTGTCGATTCAAGGTGCGACTGGGCGCGACGGGCAGAAAGGCTCTTTGCGTTTTTTTTGGCGTGAAGACTCCCGTGTGAGGGCAAAAACGCAATGTGACTGCCTGCGAAGGGATGGGAGCTTTGGTTTTATGTGTCTTAATATCGAGAAATAGAATCTGTCAATTGAGAAATGATGCCTCATGCCTAAGATACTTAGGATCTGCTATTAAAGAAAGTTTAAATACCTTGTTTAATATTGTATTTATTCATTGAACACTTTACTGATCTTTGATACAGAATATATAAAGAAATATCCGGCAGTTTTATCGGCAGGTTCAATGTTAGTCGGTAGGTTGGTTGGTATTCTTAATTGATCATAGATATTATCATTATTAAATAGGTTGTTGCCGCTGGTGTTGTTAGTGGTATTGTTATCAAATATTTTTAAAAAGCCGACTTGATCGTCGGTAAAATTAAAACAAATAAAGCTTATGGTATCGTTATTTTTGACCGCTGAAGGAGGCAATACAAAAAAAGATCTATAGCTAATTACTGAATCGGGATAAAGAACTTTGGGCACTTTAATATAAACTTTAAAACTTGCAAATGGCCCGGATCCTGTTCTATCTGTAATTGTTACATAACGGATAAAATTATTGACTAAAATAGATTGATACACATAACCGGGACCATCGAAAAATAATTTATAATACGCTAAATTAATTACTTTCGGACCATCACCAGTATATCCACGATAAGACAACAAGGAATCAAATTTAATTGGTACAGGCAATAAACTATTTGCTGTGTATGAATCAATTTTTCCATCTTCATCAATATCAATATTTGTTATAGACAAAGTATAGTTATGTCCACCTTTACCTCCAACCTTGCCTAGTGTTTGATATAATCCAAGCGTGTCTTTGTTTTCTATGTAATCGAATGTTTCTATGCCGTCAGTTACATATATTTTTGCACCTGAAACAATTGTTTGGGGTTTGCCAGTAATAAGGCTCCCTGAACAATATAATCTTATACTGTGAACAACTGTATCATTTGTAAATTCGCCATCAACCAGTAATCGTTTATCGTTTGTTTTAATTTCAATACTCAAATCCTGTTCGCACGAGCTGAAAAGAATAACTAATGATAAAAGACAGAAACAAAGAAGTAAATTATTAATATGATATTTTCCTTCTGTATTGTAGATATATTTTTGAAACATCTTGATGCGATACAGGATCATACAGTTTTCGGAAAATAAAAATTAAAACAATACGATACAGACGGTACAAAACCTAACATAGATACACCTTTAGCATTTATAATGCTGTGATTAAATTATTCAGTTGGGAAGGAGTTCTACTCCCGACCTTAACCAATAAACATCTCATCGTTCGAGAGAACATCTCCCTCGCAACTTAGCATTCTAAAATTACTGCTTCGCATTTTCAATTCGAGTGTCTGGCTTGACGTGTTATTTTAAAGATTCATTGAATACTTTACTAATCTTTGATACAGAATAAACGAAGAAATACCCGGCAGCTTTATCGGCAGGTTCAATATTAGTCGATAGGTTAGTTGGTATTTTTAATTGGTCATACATATTATCTTGAAATAGATCGCCGCTATTGGTATTATTATCAAATTCTTTTAAGAATTCATATTGATCTTTATTAAAGTTAAGGCCAACAATACAGATAGTATCTCCTTCATTTACCTTCGTGTCTCGTGGTTCTATTGGAGAATATGCAAGCCCATGTGCAATTGATCCAGGAGTATTCACCTTTATAGTTCTAAATTCCAGTTCATTTGTGGTAAGTTCTCCACTTCCAAGTCTATCGGTTAAAGTGTAAAACGCTTTATTATTTACTATAAAATAATTAAATAAATAGTCTGGCCCATTATAAAATGTAGTATAGTATCCATTATTACTTACAGTACCTTCAATCCTGTCACCATTCATGCCATAATAGGATGCCATTGAGTCAAATTTAACCGGTACAGGCATTAAACATTTTGCTGTGTATGAATCCATTTTTCCATCATTATCAATATCAATATTTGTAATAGATAAAGAATAAATATGTCCTCCCTTACCGCCAACTTTGCCCACTGTTTGATATAAACCAAGCGTGTCTTTATTTTCAATGTAATCGAATGTTTCTATGCCGTCAGTTACAAATATTTTAGCTCCCGAAACAATTGTTTGGGGTTTGCCTGTAATAAGGCTCCCTGAACAATATAATCTGATGCTATGAACAACAGTCTCATTTGTAAATTCGCCGTCAACCAGTAATCGTTTATCGTTTGTTTTAATTTCAATATTCAGATCCTGTTCGCACGAGCTGAAAAGGAAGGCTACTAGTATGAGACAGGAACAATGAAGAATATTTTTGATAGAAATTATTCTTTTTGTATTGGAGAAATATTTTTGAAACATCAAGTGGTGATACAGTATCATATAGTTTTCAGAAATTAAAACGATACGAAACAGAAGGTATAATACCTAACATAGATACACCTTTAGCATTTATAATGTTGGGATTATCTTGCGAAGGAACAAAATTGACATATTGAATATTGGCGTGATATAGTACATTGATAATGGAAATGTTCCATTCGCTATGATAGCGTTTGCCGGGAGTCTGTTCGCTTTTAATGGTAAGGCTCATATCAAGCCTTTGATATGGTGGCAAACGATAATCATTTCGATTAGAATATCCCGTCAATGCTTTACCCCATAACTCCATTACATAGATAGGAATAGTAGTAACCTGACCACTTTGATATCTGAAATTGGTTGAAATTGTAACTCGTTCTGAGATCGCACAATTTAAGAATAAATCGAACGTGTGTGGCTTATCGAAAGGTGAAAGATACGTTTGCCCGGAATTAATATCGGGTATTGTACGATAGCTTCGTGCATAGGTATAACTGACAAAACCATTTATTTTTTCGAAATAGCTTTTGAGCATCAGTTCTGTACCATACGAATAGCCGCTGCCTGTTCGCAATTGTTCTTCAAAATTATAACTGGTTTTATTAATGGTATACGTTGAGCTATTTTCCAGAAAGGTTGCACCGTCTTTGTAATCAATAATATTGTTCATGTCTTTATAGTAGCCCTCAATACTTGCTTCTAATAAATTATCTGAAAAATAGTGTATATACCCTAGGCTGTATTGCGATGCTGTTTGTGGTTTTATATTATTGTCTGAAGGAAACCAAATATCGAGAGGCCCTCCGCCATTTGTTTTCATAAGCAATTGGTCCTGTTGGGTTGTGTATGTATAACTAGCTTTGAAGGATGAATTTTCAGATACCCTGTAATTAATGCCAAGCCTTGGTTCAACACTGTACGAATTTGCATAGGTTTTGTTTTGGGCAACATAAAATGAATCGGCTACCTGATAATTCTGTAAATCATAAACCCAATGTCCACCGATATTTTGATATAAACTTGCCCGTAGTCCATATTTAAAAGATAAATCTTCGGATATTTTTTGTTGGTTCGAAAAATACAACGCATGTTCAAAAACGCCCTGTTCAGAAACAATCCTATTGCTGAATGGCTCCGATTGTGTAATGTTGCCAATGGCTGTTTCATTGCCTTCTAATTTACCGGGCATGAAATCCTTATACGTCGTTGATGCGCCAAAATCAATTGTGTTATTATTATTCAGATAATAATTATATTCTGCTTTCAAAGTAATTTGTTTGATCCCTGAGTTCCAACTATAATCTATAGAACTGTTGCCACTGGAAGAATTATAAGCGTCAGAGTATTTGTAATTACTATAGATAAAGGAAACGTTGCTAAAAAGGTCTGGATTGTAAATATGGTTCCAACGTGCAGACATTGTGTTGTTATGATAATTGGCATTCAAACCTATCGTAGCATTGTCGTTACCAATGTATGAAGAAATATAAATTCGGTTTTGGGGATCAATTATTGCATTGAGTTTGCAGTTTAAGTCGTAAAACGTTAAATCAACATTAGAATTTACGAGTTTATAAAGCCAGCTTAAATATGAAACTTTCCCCGATACAATAAAAGAAGCACGGTCATTAACAAGAGGCCCTTCGACACTTAAATCGGAACAAATAATTCCTAATCCTCCTGCCACGTTATAATTTTGCATATTTCCATCTTTAAGCCTTATGTCAACTAACGAGGACAAACGTCCACCATAATTCGCGGGGATGTCACCCTTGTAAATACTTATATCTTTTATAGCATCATTATTAAATACAGAGAAAAAGCCCATCAAGTGCGAAATTTGAAAAACAGGTGCATCATCTAGTAAAAAAAGGTTTTGGTCAATGCTGCCTCCTCTTACACTAATTCCTGTGCTCCTTTCATTTGCTGCCTGAATGCCCGGCAGTATTTGCAGCGAACGCATAACATCAGGCTCGCCCAGCAATACAGGTAGTGCTTTAACATCCTTATTGGTCATGGCCATTTGTCCCATTTGTGGTCGTAATAATTGGACCTCGTAATTAGAACCAGTAACGGTAACTTCATCTACTTTAAATGGCTGAGATGTACTCAGTTTTATTATTATCGTTGTGTCTTTATTTATTATAAGGCTTATAGATTGGTCAACATAACCAAGGTAGCGGGCGAGAATGTTGCAGTCACCTTCATTCTGTGTGAGGTTAAAGTATCCAAAAGCGTTTGTTGTGACACCTTTTTTGCTTACAGAATCAAATACATAACATCCAATTAATTTTTCACCACTTTCTTTATCTTGTACATAACCATTTACAGAAAAAGTTTTTATCTTTTGCGAAAATACCGGTGAAGGAGTAGAAAGAATAATTTGATTGCCCCGCCGGATCCACTTGAGCGCAGTTCCGCGCAGAACAGAACCAAGAGCTTCGTTAAATCCGCACTCGCGGCAAGAAGCAGAGATTTCTTTTCCTTCGATGTCCTCATCGAGATAGACAATGGATTCCGAATACCATTTCATAAGCGAATCCAGTGAACTCCTCAAGGGCAATTGCCTCCAGTGGAATGAAGCACGCTCCTCTCTGTTCTGCGCCATGCTGTTCCAGGTCACTGAAACAACAGACAGAACGCTAATATATAATATAAGTGCCCGCTTCATAGCGAAACTTACTTCCTGTTAATTGTACGAGTGTTCCCAATGCATTTTCGGGATTCTGCCCATTGATCGTGCCGGTGATGGTTGCACCGCTGAGTTGTGGATTTTCAATCTTTATCCTGATATCAAACTGTGATTCCAGTTCCCTGCAAATAGATTCAAGACTTAACCTGTATGTCGTAATCTTTCCCTGCAGCCATCCCGGATAATCGGAAAAAGGAAGAGATGCGGGAAGTCCGGGATACTCATTCCTGGCACAGAGAGAAATTTGGCCCTTCGCGAGAATAATACTGCTGTCCCTTCCATCTTTGAAAACACTTACCTGTACGCTTCCACTTAACACTGCTACTTCCATCTTTTCATCACGTATCCGAACATTGAACTGCGTTCCCAGCACTTGTACTTTGCCTATGTCCGTTGTGATAATAAAGGGAGTTCCATTTTTCCGTACATGAAAAAATGCTTCTCCTTTGAGCGAGACACGCCGCGTTTTATCAAGAACCGACCGGTTTACTTTTAATTCCGATAAATAATTCAGTGTTACCTCTGTACTATCTTGCAATGTTATGGTCGTGTGTTGGCCCTTCATCGTCTTGTATATCCTGGATGAAGAATAACGCAGCCATACGATGCCGCCTATGATGAGAATAACACACACCAGAGCAAATGAAAAAGCCGGTTTTAAAAATATTGTACGAGAAATAACAGATCTTTCGCCGCAGATACCCTGCGTACTTTCCAGGGTCTTTTGCATGCGCCGCCATTGATCATCTGTTTCCGGATCGACCGCTTTAATTCGCCTGACGCTGGATTCTATGGCATTCTCAGTCTTACGGATCAAGTCATCAGTATCATGCGAAGAATTGCGATACCGGAGTCGATATAAGAATTTGAACATACGTACCATCCGTTTAATTTATGAGACAAGCGTTTATTGCTTATGGCAAATTTTATTTGTCGCTCATGCAAGAACGAGAGTAGTGAAGACCTGTTTTATAGTTCATGCTGATAACCAAATTAAATATTCCCCAACCAACGAGGTACTAAAAAGTTAATTATAAAAACGAAAAACCACCACTCGCCATACTTAATGTACCCATTGCCTGCCCCGCGGGCTTTTCACGGGCTCATTCATATTTAGTATCCTTAAAATAAGAAGTTGTATCGCGCTTCGCGCGATTCATTCTCAGGCCTCCGGCTGCGTGATTCAATTTTCTTGACAAGCCGAGCTTGTCACAATGTGACTACTTAGTGGAGCGCCTGGTTAAACGATGTTTTGTGCATGGTATTTTAGTGCGCACTATAGTAGGATCTGGTTGTGCTGTAATAATGCCGATTTACAGTATCAATTCCTAAATGCCTTTACAGAATCAATAAATGCCTTCGGTTGTATGATCAATGCTCCACTATTTGTCAAATACGCTGACTTGCGTACCAGACGTATCATTTCATCTCCGGATATATCCGGTCGAACTTGCCAGCCAAGTGCTATAACGCCGACCAGATAGGGTTCTGCCCAGCTTAATCCACCTCTACCAGTGAATTGATATGAGAAGTTACCCTCATTTTGTTCTTCTGCTGTAGTCCTTAATGAAGTTGGTATACAAATTCTATTAATATCATTGGTGAATACCAAACCAGGTAAACCGAGGGTACACGCGCCTACATTGTCCGGATCATCTATATCATAATAGCAAAAATTTGTAATGCCATGGTTGTCAGTACAATCGATAATAAGAATACCAGCATTGACTGCATGAACATAAGCAGAATCCCAATCGGCAGTATTCTTTGTAGAAGTTCCTAGGTATGAAGGATCCGTTGAAATTGAGACAGCCCGAATTTTCTCTCCATCTGGTAAAGAACTGTTTTTGGCAATAATCCAATTTAGAGCATCTGCTTCGTATTTTGCGTCCGGTATCCATTCAGGAGCTGCTACATAGTATAATTTTGCATCAGGTGCCGTTCCGATAGAGTCTCCGACCAAAAGACTCGCCACGGCAGGCCCATGCATACTTGATTGATTTGATGGCACGTTGCATCCCACATCGTGATATTCGACAATTTTATTTGCGAACTCAGGATGGTCAAGACAGATATTTTGATCAATGATTGCAACAGCAACACCTTTTCCGGTTATCCCTTGTTGGTGAAGCTGACGAACTCCTAATCCAGGATTCTTCCCTTTCATGATGATAGATTTGGCATAAGCTGAATATTTTTCTGGCCATATAGTACTCTCGTTGAACCAAAATGTTTTGATAATGCTTGAATTAAGTTGTGATTCAAATTTCTGCAAATCTCTCCATCTAACATCTTCATATGGAGAAATCATCTCTTGGTTATCTTGAAAGCTGTTCGGGTTTGAATCCTTCTTACAGCCCAACAAACAAAATGAAATGACTATTGAAACTATGATTTTGGTTTTCTCCATATTTATTGCCTTCTACTATCTGGTTATCAGCTGATGTAACGCACGACAAAGCAGACACCTTCTATTTAAGAGTGACCGAGGTAATGCTTAGACGGCCATCTCTGTACAGTCTGCCTGAGTTTGTACTTGAATAGGAATCCTCTGCTATAATCCCTACACCTGGGCAAAAATAATAATCGTCCATAGATAATCGGTACTTATAACAATGATAGGTACCTGCCGGAACAGTTATCGAAGTATCCGCTGATTGAAGAAATATCTGGTCTCCACCGAAATTCCAACTGTCTCCGGCACTAACGGGGTATTTGAAAAGAAGTCCCTTGGTTAATCCAGTACCGCTGTTCAACATTCCAAAAAATCCGTCCGATCTGTTTATGTAGAACATCGACCCACCCCACCCAACGCCAGAGATGTGATACCATGTCTCTCCACCAACAATAGTGTCCGTTGTGACTACAATAGCCCCGGATCCCGACTGGGTTACTGCTCCTGTTGTATCATACTCTATTGTACTGAAAGCCCAAGTGTTGCCCGGTTCAAGCGGCCAGATTTGCTTAACACTCGGCGAGGAATCAACGGGATTGTCTTTCTTGCATGATGTAAGCATGGATACTACAAAACAAAATAGTATAGCATTTACAAACGATTTCATTTTATTTCTCCGTTGTTGTGTTTGACAGTGATGTTGTATCGTTAATTACTCAAGCGCGAATTCACAAATTCCTTGCCAGTTATTTTCTGTTTGAGGTAAGGTATTTTGTGATATACTCACGAGATGTACCTGCTTTACATAGAAATAACGATTATCCTCTTTCGAACACCTATGGTATGCTTTATAATTTTTTTTTACAAATAGTTGTAAGTTGATAAAGACATATTGCAAGTTTCCTGCACTCAACTTATCTTGATAGGTATCATTCCCTGCATGTAGTATCATTTATAGAACAATGGAACAGAAGGTAACAGATGCGCAGTTGCTCGAACAGGTCAAAGGCTCCGATGTGGAGGCTTTTCGCCGGCTTTTTGATCGTTATCAACCAATTTTGTTTCGCCAGGTGTTTTTTCAAACCAGTGAAACAGATCAGGCGCACGACATTGTCCAGCAGACCTTTATCTCCGTGTGGGAGCACCGAATGTCCATCAGATCTCATCTCAGCTTCCTTGCATATATTCTCCGCATCAGCAGAAATCTTATCTATGATGCAGTGAAGCATCAGAAAATACGGGATCGCATAGACGTAACACTTCCTCCGCCCGCCAAATCAGAACTTGATGATCCTGCTGAAGCATTGCATCTTGCGGTGCTTCAAGAAAAAATCACTTCTATCATCAACGATCTTCCACGGAAATGCCGGGAGATATTTCTCCTGAGCCGCTTTGAGGGAAAAACCAATCAGGAAATTGCCGACTCATTGCAATTAAGCGTGAGGACCGTCGAACATCAAATCAGCAACGCTCTTAAAGTGTTGCGGAATCATCTTTGATCGAGATCAATTAGAAAAATAACTTAGGATAGATCCGCTACTCGAAATTCATCCTCGTTCATCTTACTTACTGACAGGTTAAATTCTTCAATCGATGGGATCTGCAGATGCACAACATACTGTTTCAGCAGCGAATATTTAAAAAGTACGCTTATTTCTTAAACAGATATTGAGCGCTCTGCTTTTGTGAGATGAAGAATTTGTCTTTCTAGTATCAATCAAGCTTTAAATTTCATCGAAGTTCGGCTCGCACCTAACTATTGTAATTATGAATAGCGCCTTTGCCACATCTATGTAGCAATGACGCGTAAAAGTTGCGTTGTTGTTCATTTCGGATGCAACACATTCTCTATCGGACTCCGTATCGTGCCAATTGTTCGTTTACTCACATGAGTGCAAATTTCGGTTGTCCGTACACTACTGTGACCAAGCCCAGTTAAATATTGTTATTTCTTTTAGTGGACATCGCCGGCGGTGTTCGCAAGAACGACATTGGACAGCACAGCGGTATCGGCCTTATCCGGCAGATGCGAGCAGAAGCCAATGCCGACATAGAACGGCTCATCGATGTGCAACTGGATGGGAGCGCCGAATTGGTGCATTGGTTCATCGTTCATGCTGACGAAAAGCGTAAAGGAGTCGCCACGTTTTTCGATGCCGATGCGCTTAGCGTGTGCAATGACAAGGTCGTCCGGCGATTTGCCGCCAGGAAGACCGCCGCGACTACCGATGCGATACTCCATATCCTTGATACGTAAACCCTTCTCAGGACGCCATGCCAAATGTATCATACCTTCACCGTGCAAAGCGACAATAGCTTCTTTGGCATCGTCATCGAGGCTCTGGCGAATGACGAGAACGGCTTTGCGGTCGCCGAAGCCGAGCGAATCCGGATAGCTGATGTTTGCTGCCAGCGAAACGTCGCCCGACATTTTCTTCCAGAGATAGCGGAATTCATCACGAACATACCACACGTTATAGCCAGCGGAGATGATAGTATACTGCTTCGTGGAGGAGTCGTAACTGGATCTGCCCTGCACCAGTGCACCCCCGACGTCGGACTGGCCCTCGAATATGCCAATTGATTTATTGGACGTCCTGGCGGATCGATGAAAATCTGACGGTGGTGATACTTGTTGATGCGTTGCGGATGCCGGCTGCGCCCAAGCGGGCACGACGGGCGTCTGCGCGGAGGCAAGATGCGGCGCTGCACACAGTATTAAAGAGGGCAGCAAAATCTGTCGCGTGTTCTTTATCATACGGATATTCATATAAAAGTTACTTCCCATATTTTTAACAAGGTTGATTTACCGATGCCGTTTTTCCCAAACAAGCCGGAAATATTTCCGCGGTCAATGGATAACAATAATTTTCTGTACATATAGTAACGTAAAGTTAAAAACCTAATTTGAAATAGGTGGCAATATAATATACCAAAGCATAATGGATGAGCCTTTGTTTCGTTTTTTCTGGGGCGAAGTATCTATGACCAATTAAATATTGTTACTTTTGTTTCACTATCTGTTCAATCACATCAAACATAATTTTTGCCGACTTATCCCATGTGAGTGATTGAGCGTATTCCAAAGCGCCTTTTGTTAGACGTGTGCGGAGGTGTTCGTCTCGAAGAAGAAGCAGAACTTTTTCCGCAAGCTGTTCGATGTTGCCGTATTCATAAAGCAATCCCGTCTCACCATCTTTCACGGCATCGCGCAAACCGGGGACATCGCTTGCAACTGCAGGCGCACCGCATGCGTTTGCTTCTGTCACCGTCAATCCCCATCCTTCTTTTGCGGATGTATTTACGACTATTTGCATTTGGTTGAGAATCCGGACTTTTTCTTCTAACGGAAGAAATCCGGTGAACGTTGTTGCATGGTCAACTTGAAGTTCATGCGAGAGCCGTTCAAACGCCGGCTTGCCGTCGCCTTCACCAATGATGACAAGCTTTGCTTCCGGCAAAACTTTTAAAACGATAGCAAAGGCACGTAGTAAATGATCGACGCTTTTGTATTTTTTTATTCTTCCCACATACCCAATAATTGGCTCAGTTCTTGTCACGCCGTTTAGTTGATGGTATGCTATATGGTTGACGGCGCAAGGAACGAGAAAAATATTTTCCCGCCGGCATCCGTGCGAAAGCAATTCTGTGCGCGTGCTTTCGGAGATTGCAACTAACGGAGTATTTCGATAGACCGAGCGAGCAAGCCGTTCTGCACAATAGACATACGATGCTGCCGGAATAGAAGCTTCCTTATAGATACTTTTACCAAACAAGTGCATCACCATTCCCAGGAGCGGTTCTCGAACAAACATCGGCGTGTAGAATGGAATTTTATTGATGTCGTCGATAACAATGTCATAGTGCTCGCGGCGGAATTGCTTCCCGTACTCAATCGGAACGATATAATTAAACAAATTACGGTTGCCTCTCCGCACAATCCGAATATCATCTATCACTTCTTCTCTCGGAGCACCGGAAAATTGTGTACATAAAAGCGTGATGTCATGCCCTTGTGCGGCAAGCCGCTTGAAAATTTGATGGAGGTACACCTCCGCGCCGCCGCCTTCAGGGTTCTTAATGTCTTGCCAATTTAAAAGGAGTATTTTCATTTGTTCTGGGTGTTGAAAAGTGTCTTCAATATTTCCACCATACCTTTATCCCCTCCTCTACGAGGAGGTGACATGGGGAGGAGTGCTTTTTAATTTGTGTGTTTCTTGAACCGCTTCATCTGATGTTCAACCATCATCTTCACAAGATCGGAAAACGATGTGCGCGGTGACCAGCCCAACTCTGTTTTTGCTTTCGTTGCGTCGGCGACGGTGGTGCCAGTTTCGGTCAGCCGGATGAACCGCGGATCGACAACAACGTGTTTCTGCCAATCCAAACCGACAAAACCAAACGCTTCTTCGCACAATTGACGTACGGTTCGTATATCTCCGGTACCTATGACATAGGTCTCCGGTGTTTCATGCTGTAACATCAGCCACATTGCTTCCACATAATCGCCGGCAAATCCCCAGTCACGTTTCGCATCTAAATTACCGAGGGCAATAATTCCGTCTTGCACGATAGGCTCACCTTGTTCATTCAAGTCCGGAGAGTTAAGAATTCCCAGTTTAATGCACGCTGCACCGTATGCCACCTTCTGCGTTAGGAAGTGCAATCCGCGCCGTGGACTTTCATGGTTGAAGAGAATGCCGCATGCAATAAAAAGCTTATAGCTTGTGTTGTAGATTTGCGCCATTGAATGCGCATAGAGTTTAGCGGCGCCGTAGGGATTAACGGGTTCAAACGGAGTATGTTCATTTTGCGGCACAATCGTTGGTGTGCCAAACATTTCGGATGAAGAAGCTTGGTAAATCCGGCAATCCGGTTTTGTATTTCGCACAGCTTCATAAACCCGTTGCGCGCCAACGCCTGTTATTTCCGCTGTTTCGATGGCAAGCCGCCACGATTCGCCTGGATATGATTGGGCTGCAAGGTTATAAATTTCATCAGGCTGATACAAACGAATAGTTTCCATGATGGAACCCATGTCCAACAAATCTCCATAGGCAATATTTATTCTATTGGAGAGGTGTGCAATGAGTGAACTCGACAGTTCAATGGACCTGAGCATCAATCCAACTACCTTGTAATTTTTAGAAAGGAGGAACTCGGTAAGATAAGAACCATCTTGTCCCGCAATGCCAATGATGAGTGCTGTTTTTTGTTTCATAGTATTTTTCTTTTCTTCAGGGATTATACAACATGAAAATTCACAGCCAATGTATGAGGAAAAGCGTTGAACTTCAAGGAGTTTCAGGCGGGTTCATAAATGAAAATGACTGGCAAATTTCGTCGCATATGAGATACCCTTTTGCAGTGAGCCGGAATCGTCCGCTTTCTATCCGTGCACGTCCTTGTTGAATTAGTTCGGCGATAATAGATGAATTTTCTATTAAAAGATCGCATGCAAAACGCCGGCGAAATTGTTCAAAGTCAATTCCTTCACTTCGCAAGCCGAGAAAGATCGCCTCTTCCATCAATTTTGTTTCGGTCAGATGTTCGCCTCCTGCTAATGGTAATATGTGCTTGTTCAATTGTTCGATGTAAGAGGCAATGTTTGAAACATTCCACCAGCGTTCACTTTTCCAAAATGAATGCGCCGATGGACCGAAGCTGAGATAATTTGAATGGTTCCAGTAGTTGAGGTTATGCAGGCATTTGAAATTTGGCTTCGCAAAATTTGATACTTCATATTGCTCGAAGCCATGAGAGGTGAGAAAATCAATTGTAAATTCATATAATTCGGCGTCACTATCGGTATTGAGCGGCGTCACTTGTTCCGATTGAACCATATTGAAGAGCGGTGTCCCGGATTCAATAATGAGACTGTAGCATGAAATGTGGGTCGGTTGAAGTTCGATGGATTGTTCCAGATTTGATTTCCATCGCTGCAAAGATTGGTGAGGTAAAGAGAAAATTAAATCAAAGCTGACATTTTTAAATCCTGACGTGTACGCGTCGAGCACGCATTCCTTCGCTTCGGATGCTGTATGGATGCGTGTCAGAAATCTCAGGTCATCGTCATAAAAGGATTGAATGCCCATGCTGATTCGGTTGATACCGGCGGAATGGAACGCTTTGAGCTTTTGCTTATTTACAGTTCCTGGATTTGTTTCTAACGTGATTTCTGCATTTGTTTGGATCGAGAAACGTGATGCAAGAAGGTTCAGGATCTTTTCTATTTCGGACGGATGAAGGAGGGACGGTGTTCCACCTCCAAAGAAAATTGTCTCGACTGGTTCGTGAAAACGTTTATCTTCTGCACGCAGTCGGATTTCCGTTTTCAGCGCAGAAAGAAATCCGTCAAGCAGCGAAGTGTGTGTCTCTCCCGATTCAGCCGGAGCAATCGAATAGAAATCGCAGTAAATGCATTTATGCTCGCAGAAGGGAATATGGAGATAAAGAGAAGCCATGTGAAAATTTCAATTTATTGATATTTCAGTTCATCACACGATCAGAACATAAAATTCGTGAGAGTTCTATTTTATTGTGTCGTGAATGTAAAATGAGTAAATGATGTTACATACTGTATATTCCTTATCAAAGGATTATAGCTTTTTAAATAGTTGTCCACCTCCCCTTCCCGACACGGCATTAAGTCGTGTCGGGATTAAGGGGTGGTGTACTTTGTTCTATTACATTCCATGTTAATCAGCGTATAAGATAGTTTCGCGTAACATCAGTGATGTAATAAATATTATCGAAAGGTACAAACCTGTTATCACAAATCATAGACATAGTTGCATGTTCAACACACTCTTTTATGTCGTCTCGTATTTTGTCTTTTCTCCGAAAAACTTTCTATATTCTCTTAGTACTCTATATCTTTTACAAGCGAATGAAGTCCCAACTATGTCAACTAAACCTCCCGCATCAGTTATAGAATCTCCGGCAGAGTCTCTTGAAAAACTTGCTTACAATGCCGTTGCAGAAATTCCAACAGAGGAACCGAACGACCGCAACCGTCTTGGATATTGCCTCTGGGGCTGGTTGAGTGAACGGCGCGGAACACTTCTACAAACTATCAGTGCAGCAGGTGCACACAGTTCGCTTACATCAGAAGAAATTTATGATATTATTCGTAAACAACTTGAGGAAAAAGGAATTAAAGTATCTTAATAACACATATCCGCAAAAGAGAAATTGTTCTGTGAAATTCTAAATAACAAGAAACAAAACCCCAACAAGCTACACTCTCAAACATTTTATTTTAAAAAAGGATTTTTAGTGATTGGAATTTGAAATTTGTTTGTTCTTTTAGAATTTTATTACACCTTAAATAATGTGTGCTAAGAATTGAGAGGTCTATGCATTACGATTTTAAAATATTTGTTCTTTCATTTATCCCGATCTTTGTTGCTATTGATGTGCTCGGGTTAGTTCCGATCTTTCTTTCACTCACGAGTGGTATGAAACCTCTAGAGAAAAAGAAATTGATCACAGATGCGACATTTACTGCACTGGCTGTTTCTCTGGTATTTCTTTTTGGCGGTAGAATGATTTTTAATTTTCTCGGGATCACTGAAAACGATTTTCGTGTCGGCGGTGGGATTGTTCTCTTGGTGCTTGCCGTTATCGACCTTACCGTTACCGGTGAGAAAACTCGGGCGCCCCAGACATCCGTTGGTGTCGTTCCTATTGGTATCCCGCTTATCATTGGCCCTGCCGTACTCACGACGCTGCTGATTATTGTCGATGCATACGGGTATCTTGCAGCTGTGATCGGGCTGTTGGCAAATCTTTTTCTTGTCTGGTTGATTTTCCGGAATTCCGATTACATCATTCGTGTTATGGGAGAAGCAGGATCGAAGGCGTTTGCAAAAGTTGCCGCACTCTTTATGGCAGCAATCGCGATTATGATGATCCGTATTGGACTGACAGCTATGATTGCAGCAAAGTAAATCTCCGCTGCTATTCTGAATTGAAAGGTAACGATGCGCTGTTCCTAACCGTAAACTTATAGTGAGATAATAAAATGAACTTCGGACTGAATAATAAAATAGCAATCGTAACGGCAGCAAGTCAGGGACTTGGCAAAGCATCAGCGATGGCGCTGGCACAGGAAGGTGCAACAATTGTTATTAGCTCGCGTCGTCAGAAAGAAATTGTCGAAGCTGCAAAAGAAATTCATGAAACGACAGGCGCGACGATTGTACCCATGGTAGCTGATGTTTTGAAGTTGGAAGACATTAAACGATTAGTATTGGAAACGAAACAGCAATTCGGCACCATCCATGTTCTCGTCAATAATGCCGGTGGCCCGCCGACCGGGTCGATTTCATCGCTCACCGATGAAGATTGGCACAAAGGTCACGAGTTGACATTGATGAGCATGGTACGATTGACGCGGGAAATTTTACCGATGATGGTTCAACAGAAGTGGGGAAGGATTATCACTATCACATCGATTGCTGCGAAACAACCGATTAACGAACTGCTTCTTTCTTCTGCGATTCGTCCGGGAATTCTTGGACTCACAAAAGTGCTTGCGAACCTCCATGCAAAAGATAACATTACTATCAATACAATTTGCCCTGGAAATATTCTTACACAAAGGCAAGAAGAATTGAGCACTTCTCGCGCAAAGCAAAAGAATATGACGTTAGATGAATATCTTAAGGAAATAGCGAGTGCGATACCGGCCGGGCGCCTGGGAAAACCTGAAGAGATCGGCAATACAGTTGCGTTCTTAGCTTCTGATCAGGCAAGCTACATCAATGGTGTAAATCTTTTAGTTGATGGCAGTGCGGCAAAAGGAATTTATTGAATAAAAACGTCGGTCTTTTTATCGAAACAAAATATATCCCTACATTATTTTATACGAACGTAATCGATGAAGGAGAATCCAATATTGTATTCTTGATTCACGAGTCTGAAGTTTTTTTGTACGTAATCTTCGTATGGCGGAAAGAATGTATCGCCGTCCACATCCCTATCGACCAGAGTCAAGCGCAATTCGTCAGCTAACTTCAGAGCATCTGCAAATAGCCGCCCTCCACCGATGACGAACACCTCCTTCTTGCTGCTTAACGCTTGCAAGGCGAAATCTAATGAAGGATAGCTCGTTACACCGTTGATGACGTTTGAAGTGATGACTATATTGACGCGATTGGATAGCGGTCTGTCAAGTGAATCATATGTTTTGCGTCCCATAATAACGGTATGGCCGGTTGTAAGCTGTTTGAATCGGGCAAGGTCTTCGGGAATGTGCCACGGCACAGTTCCATTCTTGCCAATGACTCGATTATTGGCAATGGCGGCGATGATAATGAGTTTCATCTGATTCACTTTCCGTTCCGATTGATTTTATCGATCGGCGCGCGGGATTGGCTTATTTCTTTTTTATTTACGATTCAAGCCAGGGAGGTCGAATGCCAAGCAGCGCGAGCTTTTGTTCTATCTCGCTGCGTTCAAGATTGAACTTTATCTTTTCACCATCCGGTGGAAGGAACCCAAATTGAACTGCTAGTGCTCGTGCGCCATCCGCGTCGCCAGCTTGCAAACGTGCAATGATTTCAATTTCTTGTCTCGATAATTCCATTGCATCGAATTGATAATCTTTGAATGCTTCCCACACCATCGGACACCACCTGCCAACAATTTCGTTGCCGATAGTAGTTGCATACGTGCGTATTTCCAATTGTGCATGTTGTTCCATTCGAAGCATAAGAAAATGGAGAAGATTGTGCAGATTCGTTTTCCAATACGCTTCGGTATAAGTGCTCAGCGGCAAATCCTTGCGTGCCTGTTCGCGTGCAAGCCCGGCTTCGATACGTTCGTTGTACACTGTACGGGCAAGTTCCTGCAATTCATGCTCGCGTGCTGAAAAAATTTTGCCTTTGTCAAGTTCGAAAAATCCCTCACTTCCTTGCCTGTTACTCGATGCTTGCATACGCCATCCATCCGGTTTGGTATTATGCGCAGCGTCGATGGCGAGTGAGTAGCGGGTAGAATATTCGTTGACGCTTGCTGTGCGGTGTCGAATCCATTGTCGCCAGCAATCCATCGGTACGCGGACGTGCAATTTGATCTCGCACATTTCCAACGGTGATGTGTGATGATGGCGTATCAAATAGCGGATGAGCCCTTCATCTTCTCGGAGCTTCTTTGTTCCTTTTCCATACGATACACGTGCGGCTTGAACGATGGAAGAATCAGATCCCATATAGTCGATGACGCGCACAAAACCGTCATTCAACACGTTGAAAGGAACACCAAGGATTTTATCTAATTCCGGGACGTTTGTGCGTTCAAGTTTTTCAAAAGTTTGTTCCATTGTATCCTGTTAAAGAAATGTTGAAGATATGTAGAACCACAATACTAAAGCGCGTAGTTGAGCATCTTTGAAACTAATTTTGCCGTTGTGACATCGGCATGGTGCAATCCCTTAATTGGCGCCAGCTCAACAACATCAAAACCGACAATGTGCCTTTTGCGAGCAACCTTACGGAGACATTGCATCACTTCATCCCAAAGTAAACCGTTTGGCTCTGGCGTTCCTGTCGCCGGCATTATGGATGGATCAAATGCATCAATATCGAATGAGATATACACATTTTCAGAAAGTTTTTCCACAACGAAATCATCCCAATACTTCAGCACTCTTGTGTAATTGCCGCGGCGAATCTCGTGCGCATAAAATGTATGGATTCCATGATCGCGTATGAATTCTGCTTCTTCCTTACATTGCGCGCGAATGCCGACTTGCACAAGATGGCGTGGATCGAGGTATTCGCATACTCTCGCCATCACCGATGCATGGCTGTACTTATTTCCCAAATAATCGGCACGGAGATCGGAGTGTGCATCGAACTGAAGGACAGAAAGATTTGGATACAATTTCGCGTGAGCGGCAATCGTTGAGGAAGAAATCGAATGTTCTCCGCCAATCGTCACCACAAACTTTTGTCGTTCTACCATTTCAAACACGGTGTCGTAAATGAGCTGCAGAGCAGTTTCATCCTTTTTCTTTTCGAAGACAAGAGGCGAAAGAGTTGCTATACCATGTTCCCTAAAAATTTCACGTTTTGTCTCTTCGTCAAAAAACTCAACTTGCCGCGATGCCTTTAAAATTGCTTCCGGGCCGTTCTTGGTTCCGGTACCGTAGCTCACTGTATGTTCATACGGTGCCGGCAGAATGACGACTTTTGAGGTTTCAAATGCAGAATATTGTTTTTCGATACCGAGAAAGTTTCGTTTGATATCGAGTGCTTTTACCATAGTGCCTTCTCCAAAATTGTGCTTCAATATATCTCAAACCTGATGGAAAAGCAAGCTTGACCTGCGCTTGATAAAGTGGACTTTTGTTCCGATAATATCACCACGACATTATGAACATATCAATCTCAATCAGAATTTACATTATCATTACATTTCTTGTCGCTTTCTGGTGTGCGGGAATTCTTGCCGCACCTGTGCTTCAGCATGCAGGGCTGCACGGCAGTGCAGATGTTGTGTACTCCATTTTCTCACGCATCTGTCATCAGAGCGATGCGCGTTCATTTCATGTTGAAGGAGAAAAGTTTGGCGTGTGCATTCGATGCTCTGCAATTTATTTTGGGTTTCTTGCAGGATTGCTGTTCATGCTATTGTCAGGTGCACTGAAGAGGATACGCATTCCGGAACCGATGCTGATAATTGCGGTCATTATTCCCATGCTTGTTGACGTGGTGTTAAACGATACCGGTCTTCATACCAGCACAACGATGACCCGTGTAGCAACCGGTTTGTTATTCGGCGGCGTGATGCCGTGGTGTATCGTTCCTCTTCTTATCGAGGCATGTTCACAGTTGATTCATAAAAAGAAAATTCATTCACCAGATTCTGGAGTATGTACGTATGATCGAAAAACCCAGTAAACTACGCTCAGCCATTCTTGGCGGACTCATCATCGGTGCGATCTCAGGCATCCCGGGCTTAAACCTGCTTAATTGCTGTTGTTGCGCAGGAATTCTCCTGGGCGGTGCGATGTCGGTGTATCTTTATAGGAAGGAATTCACAAATGAAATGCCGCCGATGGAATCATCCGATGCGCTGATCTTGGGAATCATAGCCGGTATTGTCGGCGCACTCATTACTACTTCCCTCAGTGCGATGATTACTCTGATTCTCGGTCCGGTAGAAACGGAGATGATGCGCAACTTCATGGAGAAGTTAACGCAGAAGTTGGAAGACCGCGGATCTATTCCGCAGGGCACATTGGATAATATGCGCGATCAATTTGAACAAGCGATCAAGGAGGGAGGCACCATCGGCGGGATCCTTCGATCCCTCATCTATGCGTTGATTCTCTATCCGATTTTTTCCATGCTTGGCGGACTTATTGGTTTTGGAATTTATGGGAAGAAGAAATCGACAGTTCCGCAACAGCCGCCGTTGCAGTAAATAGTATTCCGAAATTTCTCTTCGTGGCGAGGGAAAACCATGCCGTATCGAAAGGAGAGTTTCGACTTAAACGAGTTCTACTATATTTTCAATCGTGGAAATAACAAAGATCCAATTTTCTTTGAACCTGAAAACTACGCTTTCTTCTTACGAATGTTCCTTAAATATTTTCCTTTGGCTATTGCAGAAATACATGCTTTCTGTTTGATGCCGAATCATTATCATTTTCTCGTTCGATTCATCGAAGAAATTGACATATCTACTCGAATGAAATATTTTGGAATTTCTTATGCGAAGGCAATAAATAATCGTTATGAAAGGACAGGACATCTTTTCGAGGGAAGATTCAAAATAAAGCATGTTGATTCGGACGAATATCTTCTTCATTTTTCTCGCTATATCCATTTGAATCCTTTCTTTGCGAAATTAGTTTATAAGGCGGAAGATTGGAAGTATTCAAGCTATCGGAAATATCTATCCGTAAAAGATTCCCGAAGTTTCTCATCAGATACGATAGGAAAACTTCGGGAATCTTCTATGTCGGATGATTTCGAAAGTTATGTTAACGCAGATGTAATCCTTTCACAGTTTAGTAGCTCGCTTGAGTACAAAGATTTTATTGAATCTTTTGCAGAAGAAAAGATGAAGGAAATTGAAGAATCGTTGTGGCGATAGATTGAGTTTCCTGAAATTTCTCTTGGTTATTATTCTGTAAAATTTTGAAAATCTATACCACAGAAAACTTTGAGAATCTCTCTACTTTCGCGATTCATTCAACAGCATCAGGAGAGTTTTAGTGAAGTCGTACGACATTTTCAGAGATGCTGGAGCAACAAGATTTGAACGATCGTCCACCGTGTGCATGACACTAAGAACTTTTGGCGCATCGAGAGAATCAGGTTTATAACCGTTGTGCACGAACTTCCTTAACCGTTCGCCGTCGCCTTTCGGAACGATTGAAATGGCGATATCCTGCAAATTGAATTCTGCAAACGACTCATGATCCGAAGTGGGGAACTCTTCGCTCTCAAAGAATGGAAATCCTGTTTTTTTTGCCGCCTCATGAACATAGCGGATAAATGATTGATTGTTCCTGCCAACCGGCCCAACAAATACTTCCTCGCCCGTGCCTTCAATATCTAAATTGATCATTGCAAAATGTTTTATAGGAATGATAAACTGATAGATGTAATACATTGAACCCATCAATTTCGATTCTTCTTGATCGAAGAAACAGAAATCAACGGAGTAATTCCATTCCATACTCTGCAGATGCTGGATAAGAGCCAGTACAACAGCAACGCCGCTGCCATTATCGTTTGCGCCGGGTGAATCCTTGAACGCATCATAATGTGCACCGACAACAATACGTTTCGTCCCTTGCCCAAGGCGCACAATAATATTCTCGCCCGCAATTATTATCGTGTCTTTTTTAAAGTGTGGAATATTCTTAAATGGCGCCGTGACATACCCAACACCCATCTTGTGCAGTTGTTCTTTGATGAACTCGCCGCGTTCGAGGTGCGTTCTGCCTTCGATGCCAAGAACGGAGGCGTACAGTTCGTCCTCTATTGGCATCTGCGCAATGACAAACGAAGACGCGAGAAGAGAAATACTCAGAAGAATCCTAAAACGTTTCATACGTTTCTCATGTATTCAATTTGATACGAAATGTAGTTTTAAATCCTGCATTGTTTTCTTTAAGGAAAAGCTTGCCGGCATGGTATGTTTCGATAATGCGTTTTGATAAACTTAATCCTAAACCCCACCCACGTTTTTTCGTAGAAAAGCCGGGGCGAAACACATCGTTCCGGTGTTTGAGTGTGATACCTTTGCCGGTGTCGGAAACATCAACGAATACATGCTTGTTATGTTCTGATATGGAAAAAGCAATCGTTCCATCGCCGTTCTCAATTGCATCGAGCGCATTCTTTGTAAGATTCTCTATGACCCATTCGAACAACTCTCGGTTGATACGTGCGTGAACCGGTCCTTGTGATTCTATGACAAGATGGACTTTCTTGCCGGTTTGAGGAATCCGCCGTTGGAAGTATTCAGTTACTTTGCCAATCACTTCGGTAAGATTTTCTTCACGCAAGTCCGGTTTAGATCCGATTTTTGAAAATCGATCTGCGATTTTCTGAAGACGATGAAGATCACTTTCCATATCCAGCAATGTTTCCGTTGCTTTCTGGTCGCCTACAGATTGTTCTTTCAACAGTTCTACCCAGCCGAGCATACTGGATATCGGTGTGCCGAGTTGATGCGCGGTCTCTCTCGCCATCCCGACCCAAATGTTGCTTTGCTCGCTTCGTCTGATATAACTGAAGCTGATATAACCGATAAGAATAAAAAGTGCGGCGACGGCAAGTTCAATATAAGGAAGCCAGCGGAGTTGGACTATGAGTGTCGATTCACCATAGTGGAGATAACTTAATATGATCGTATCCTGATATGCGACTTTGATGGGCAGATGAGAGCGGTCTAAATCAGCGACGATATTTTTCAAGAACTGGCGTTGTTCTTCACGGGAAAGAATAGAATTCAGCGAGATATTTTTAATGTTATTGTTATAGGGATATACGGGTTCGTTGTTTCGATCCGTCATGATGATCGGGAAATCAATTGTGTTGATGATTTCTGTGAAGAGAAAATTATAATCGCCGTCGCCCGTTTTGCCGTTTGCAATGTACTCCAATGATTTGGCATAAAGGTCTGCGACTTCTTTTTCTTTCTGGCTCAATGCATGAACAAGATCGTGTGTGTACCACAATGTACCGGCAATAATGACGAAGGCGAACGCCATCAAAAATATCTTCAATCGACCGGATAAAGAAACAGAGCCTGTCGTGGCAGATTTGATAAGCGAGGCTGTCTTCATATCGAATGAATGCTGTTATCGCACGATGAGTGTTTGATCGCGGCGTGCACCGACTGAGACCATCCAGATTTTTGTGCCAAGCATTTTACTAAGAGCTTCGATGTACTGTTTAGCCTCTTTCGGAAGTTTTCCATAACTCTTGATATCTGAAGTTTTTGTCTGCCATCCTTTAAATGTTTGATATACTGGCTCCACTGCATCGAGCGTCTGAGCATCCGTCGGGTAATGAATTAACTTCTTTCCACCAAACTTGAAATCGGTGCAAACCTTGATCTCGTTAAACTCATCCAACACGTCGAGTTTTGTAATGGCTATTTTTTGAATACCGTTGACACGAATGGAATATCTAAGACTCACCACATCTAACCAGCCGCAGCGCCTGGGCCTGCCGGTTGTGGCGCCAAACTCTCCACCGATTTTCCGCAAACGCTCGCCAATATCATTCTCAAGTTCTGTCGGGAATGGGCCATTGCCAACGCGAGTGCTGTACGCTTTCACAATTCCGACAATGGAATTTATAGCGGTCGGTGGAATGCCAAGTCCCGTACAAGCGCCGCCGCTTGTTGGATTTGAAGAGGTCACGAATGGATACGTTCCATGATCAACATCCAGCAAAGCGCCTTGCGCGCCTTCGGCAAGAATTCGTTTTTTGTGTTTGAGCGCGTTGTTCAGATATTCGGAAGTATCGGTAATATAGTTATCCAACTTCCTATCAAATTCCTGATACTCATTGATAATCTCGTCGACATCGAGAGATTGCGAATGGTACAATTTATTGAGGAGCTCGTTGTTTGCCTCAATGTTGCGTTTCAATTTCTTGCAGAGGACATCGCGGTTCAGCAAGTCCACTACGCGGATGCCGGTGCGCATATACTTATCGTTGTATGCTGGACCAATGCCGCGTCCGGTTGTACCGATTTTTTCTTCGCCTCGTTCACGTGCTGCATCGAGCATTTTGTGGTACGGCATAATCAAATGCGCATTATGACTGATGAGGAGGCGGCCAGCGATTTTAATGCCGGCGTCTTTCAGTTGCTTGATTTCTGTCATGAGCGCAACCGGATCAAGCACAACACCGTTCCCGATCACACAGGTCACATGTGAATGAAAAATACCAGATGGAATAAGATGAAGAACATATTCCTTTTCCGGCTTCCCTTTGCTGGGTGGCAGGACAACGGTGTGCCCGGCATTCGCTCCACCCTGATAGCGAGCGACAATGTCAACGTTTTCGCTCAAGTGATCAACAATTTTTCCTTTTCCTTCATCGCCCCATTGGGCGCCAAGTATAATTTGAACTGGCATGGTATTATGAGATTAGAGATTTGAGATAATAGATTTAAAGAATAGTGAATTAGATGAAAACCTTTGTGTTCTCAGATGAATACTCCGGGCATTGAAAAATGATTACTGATAGCTATGTACCGATTTTTCACACGAAAGACAAGAAAAAAGCCGGTACAAGTTCCCTCTACCGGCTTTTTGAAAAGTATTAATTAGTCACTTTATGAGCGTAAGTTTGCGAACAGCGTCAAAAGTACCTGCTTGTAAACGGTAGAAGTACACTCCGCTTGGCAATGATGAAGCATCGAGTGTAACTGTATGAGTGCCGCTGTGGTATTCGCCAGATGCGAGGGTCTTTACCTCGCGTCCAAGAACATCGAACAACTTCAGGCTCACAATACTCTGGCAAGTGAGTGAAAAGCTAATCTGTGTTGTCGGGTTGAATGGATTCGGATAATTTTGATTCAACGCAAATTGATTTGGTGCCGAGTTATTGATTCTTGCAACTCCGACCGCTGGGGCAGTAGGTATTGCCATCTTGCGGTAAAAGATTTCACCATATCCAGTAGAAATATCAGTCCAAGCAATACCGATATTAGAATTGTCTATAAGGACGGAAGAGATGCCAAAACTCGATGCTAATGTTCCTGTTGCCGTATTTAAGGTTGGATTAACACGCGTTGTATCAGACCATGTTTTTCCATCGAGACTTGAACTGAGATATAGATTAGGAGATACATATTTGGTTTGGACGAGGGTCTTTGTACTAGTTAAATGCAAATCATAAATTGAGTATTCCGTTGCACCAAGTGTATCAATGGTCGACCAAGTGCCGCCATAATCTGTTGACTTTAACAGTATGGTGCCTTGGTTAATCATATCATTACCGGGAAATATACCCATATGCATTATCCAGAAACCATATGAAAGATACATTGTTCCATCTGATGATCCTACAAGTTTCGTACTGCTTATTCGTCCACCCACGCTTACGTGCAGAATTTTTTTTGGCGAACCGAAAGAAACTCCTCCATCTGATGATCGGATGAAGTATAATGATGTATCGGTTGAATATGAAATAAATAAATTGTCTGTACCTGAAATAGTTAAGGGTTTTAATGATAAACCTGATGCGGGATGACTTATATCTCCGATAGGCACTAGTGATTTAGTTCCAAATGATGCGCCGCCATTTACTGATTTTGCCATATAAATTCTATTAGTATCATCCTGATTTCTCCAAAAATAATATAAATAATCGTTATCACTCTGCTCAAGAATAACATTATCGTAATAAAGAGAAATAGGTGAATATCCGGATGTGACTTTATCAAGGATATTGTAGGGTGACCATGTCGTTCCGCCGTCTCCGCTCGTAACATACTCAATACGATATCCTTCGTTACCGGAAAATGATTCAAAATTTATATACGCAATGATAGCCATGTTCCCATTTCCACGCATCACTGTGTTGATGAGGTAAACATTGTTCATTGATGAAGGATGAACAGCGCTGCTTGTTGGAATTGGTGCTGCAGGTCCTGTAACAGGAAAAGTATAGAACAAAAAATTTATATTTGGGATAATTCGTGCTGTAGACCCCTGTATATCAAGAATGGGTTGGCCCAGAGATTCTTTTTCCTGAACATTTGTCACTTGATAATTTTGGCATAACAACCATGAAACGAGCATTATGTTAGAAATTAATATGGTTACTAAACGTTTCATAATGTTCTCCTTTGTATTATGTGGGTGAAATAATTCGATTACGCATCCACCATTATTTTTGTACTTCAATATTAATATTATTACAGAATAATAAAAGCGATGGTGGTCACAATTTGATTTCTTTCAAGAATATTTTTGTTTTTGGAAAATATCAATTTACCATCTTTCCTGATGTATCTTTTCGGGATTAAATTTTTCCTTAGGTTTGTCTTCACCTGTCGGATGACCGATGGGAATGACATTTAACGAAATGATATTTTCTGGAATATTCAAAATTGTTTTCACGGATTTCATTCTGTCGGGATACGGATATGCCGCCGTCCATATTGCGCCGAGCCCAATTGCTTCTGCGGCAAGTAAAATATTTTGACTGGCCAGTGTAGAATCGATTACAGTATACTCTTCCATCTGCTTGTGCGCTTTTGCGGGCACTCCGCATACTATGATTGCAGCTCCAGCTTTGAAAATCATCTTTGCGAACGGAAGCGCATCGCTAAGTGCATCCAGCGTTTTCCGATTGGTTACAATAATAAACTCCCACGGTTGGCAGTTAACTGCGCTTGGTGCTGCCATTGCGGCTTTTAATAGCATATCAATTTCAATCTGTGCTACGGATTCACCGGTGAAATTTCGTACGCTTTTGCGATTGTGAATAACGGAGATCGCATCAGGATATTTTGTTTGTTTCATATGCATCTTCATAGGAACCTGATAGTATGTTTAGCCACTCTAGGCTGATTGTTGGTTATTATATTTCGTTTCGATGTCTTTCTTCTTTCCCCTGAACAAATTCCATAGAAACTCCAGCCCAGCACCGGCCAGTGGTATCAATACTATTTTCATCATCGTCTGATGCCGGGGTAAGGTGAAGAAGAGCAAAGCAATAACGGTGGAATATACTAGAAAGAGATAAAGATATTTATGTCGATGCCAGGAAAACGTTACCAGAAGTCCAATGATTGAAAAAATAAAAAAACCTCCTGAAAATAGTTGGAACAAGTAATTATTCGAACGTTCTTGGAGTGGGCTGAAAATCCAAAGGTGAAAAAGTTTAGTCGGGATGTTGGATAACGCTTGCCACGGATGCGATTGAATGAAATTGAACGCTTGTTGTCGATAAAGATGATCCAGTCGAACTTCAAACGTGCGATCTTGAGGGAGTGCAAGGGCCTCTCTTTTTATATCTTCATCGCCCCAGGTGCCGATTTCATCAGGATTGTTCCCGCGATAAAAGTTCAAACCAAAACCCGTGCTAAAAGGAACAAATGTACCAAACACATGATAATTGCGTATTGTCCAGGGAGACAAAAGGGAGATCGTGACAAGGAGTACTATTCCGGTATCTTTCCATCGATGTAAAAATATCTGAAGAAGCAAAAATAATATCACAAAGAGAAAAAATTCCCAGCGCAGGTATGAAAGGAAAACAAAAACTACAGATAGTTGTATGATTTTTGTATACGTACTTTTTTTTATGATGGAGTACAGCAGGAATAACATAGCAATAACGGCACAATGATAAAATACCGTTGGCGTGAATGAAATAACAGAGTAAGCGAAGTCCGGAAGAATGCCTGCGATAACACCGGATAAGAGTGCAGCCCGTTCAGAGAAGTATTTCACTGTGAATTTGTATATGAGAACAATAGTGAGAAGGGAAAAAATTAATTGAATACATATGATAAAAACATTACTGAGCAGGACATTGCCTATCATTATAAAGGGAAGCAAGAAGCCGACGTACCCCGGCGCCATAAGAGCCGAATGGAATGGCGTTATACTGGAATTGAAATGCAACGATAGTTCGTTGTTTGAAATGTAGTAGAGAGAATAGCCGTGTCCGGTTAAAATGTTCTTGGCAATTTCTCCATACTCCCAATAGAAGTCTGTACTAAAGTTTCCTCTTACAAAGACAACGATGAGTCTTACGGCACAAGCGATAATCAGGATCGCAAGCAATGGCTTTGGAATATTGAAGAATACCTTTTGTTTTATCTGAGTATAATTCATTGGTTATACGTACTACAAGAAGAGTAAGCAATTATCAAGAGTGATATATTGTTACTTTGCCTTTCAGTCCATTAACGCCTATATTTATTTCACGAATGAACATAATCCTTTAAGATTAAAGGAGCAAGTCTTGGATAAATTTGTCATCAACGGCGGGAAATTTCTGAGCGGCACAGTCACTATTGGCGGCGCGAAGAATGCTTCATTGGCGTTGATGCCCGCAACAATTCTTGCAAGCGGCACTTCTCATCTTTCCAACACGCCAGACCTGCGCGATATAACGACGATGAGCCGTTTGCTTGAGACAATGGGTATTCAGGTCTCGTCGATCAAACAGATAATGACTATCGATACAACAACGATCAACAATTATGAAGCGCCGTACGAACACGTGAAGAAAATGCGTGCGTCCATTTATGTGTTGGGTCCACTGGTGGCAAGATTCGGTCAAGCGAAAGTTTCACTTCCCGGCGGCTGCGCGTGGGGACCGCGTCCGGTAAATTTGCATGTCGAAGGAATCCGCAGACTTGGAGCCGAGATTGGTCTTGAAGCAGGATATATCATAGCGAAAGCAAAACGCTTGCATGGTGCACGGATTCTTTTTGATGTTTCCAGTGTTGGTGCAACGGGCAATGTCATGATGGCGGCGGTGCTTGCAAAAGGTACGACACTTATTGAGAATGCAGCACAGGAACCGGAAATTGTTCAACTTGCAGAATTTTTATTGAAAATGGGCGCGAAGATTCATGGTGTTGGTACAGGGCATTTAGAAATTGAAGGTGTTGATGAATTGCATCCCGCAGATATTGCAACAATTCCAGATCGCATCGAAGCCGGAACATTTCTCATTGCCGGTGCGATAGCGGGGAAGCGAGGCAGTGTTGTGCGGCTGGAGAAATGCAATCCGCATCATATCGGTGCTTTAATAATTAAGTTGGAAGATGCCGGAGCAAAAGTCAATACTGGTGTTGATTGGATAGAACTGTCTCCGCCGGAAAGAATTGCACCTATTAATGTAACGACTGCGATTTATCCCGGCTTCCCAACCGATATGCAGGCACAATGGATTGCGTTGATGTTGTTGGCAGGCGGCACGAGCATAATAAAAGACACAGTGTATTTTGACCGCTTCATGCATGTACCCGAACTTGTTCGGCTTGGCGCAAACATCACCGTGAAAGAGAATATTGCTACAGTTGTCGGTGTGAAGAAATTAGCTGGAGCGAAAGTAATGTCCACCGATCTACGTGCGAGCGCATCGCTCATTCTCGCCGGGCTTGTTGCGGAAGGAACAACGGAAGTTCTCCGCGTGTACCACATTGATCGTGGATACGAATCGATGGAGAAGAAACTCCAGGCACTTGGTGCCGATATTCGCCGTGAACAAGGCGAGGAATTCTAAATACCGAATGAAACTTTCCGAAAGTTCTCGCGTTTGAACGAAGAAAACTTTCGGAAGGTAATCCAGACCATGCAAACCCGCACATTGCAAATTTCTACGTTTGTCCTTGTTCTCTTTGCCATCGTCTGCACATGTATTCCGCTTTTTAATTATTTGGGATTTGAATTTTCTGCAATCACGGTTCTGCTTGCCGGATATATTTCCGGAATTCTAACACTTGCACTTTGGAAACAAACCAATCCCGAATGTAAATCGGATGTCTGGAGATTTATCGGCAGGAGTGCTGCCGCCTCATCTATTCTTCTTCTTATTCCATTTATCATTTTATTAGCGAATGCATTGTTTGTGAAGAATTGTTCTATTGGTGATGGTGCAAAGCTTTACGCATTAATAGTAATTCCGGGAGTATTCTTTTCCATCTCACTTGCTTTCTTAGTTGGAGTTGTGTTCGGAAGATGGCGCAAAACTATTTTCACAGTAATCTACATTCTCGTTCTTTTCCATATTCCATTTGTTACTCTTATGCGTCCGCAAGTATTTGCTTTCAATCCGATCATAGGATTCTTTCCCGGCTTCACGTACGACGAAACGCTTCAGGTTACTCAGCGGTTATTGACGTACCGTTTAGCAACACTTGCCGCCGCTGGATGTTTTGCGGCCGGAGCTGTTTGGTTGTGGCAGATACGTCAGAATAAAAAGGAAATAGCTTATTCAACACGATCGGTTCTTCCTATCGTTGAACTCATCCTCCTTGCATTGCTTCTCCCGGTTGTAGTGATTGTTTTTACGTTGAGCGATCGTCTTGGATTTTCTTCGTCTGAAAATTTTATCCGGCAGAAACTTGCCGGTAATTATAAGACAGCGCATTTTGAAATCATTTATTCAGCAGGAAGTATCAAACGCGAGCGCATCGAACAGATTGGGATGCTGCATGAATTTTACTTTGATAAGCTTTCGCGTGAAATGAATCTTCATTCGCAAGAGCGTATTGTTTCGTTTCTCTATGCTTCGCCTGAACAAAAAGGACGGCTTATCGGTGCAGTTCATACTGACCTCACGAAGCCATGGTTGAGGCAAATGCATATCAATCTTGCGAATGTCGAATTGGCATTGAAACATGAAATGGTGCACGTGCTTTCGGCGGAGTTTGGGTGGTCGCCTTTGAAAATTGCGCCGAATTCTGGATTGGTTGAAGGAATTGCAATGGCAATGGGGCGGACTTCTCAGATAGAGGAACCGCTTGATCGTGCGGCGGCGATGGTGTTTGCTTCCGGTGTACACCCAAATCTTGAATCACTTTTCACGTTTACCGGTTTCATTCAAGCTAATCCATCCATTAGTTACACGCTAGCCGGATCGTTTTGCCGGTTTCTTATAGACTCGTTTGGCATAGATCAATTCAAGCAATTATATGCAAGTGGTGATTTCAAGAATACCTATCAACGGGATTTGAAATCGTTGCTCATGGAGTGGCAAACTTCTGTTAAAAATATTCATCTCGATTATGCAGACAGCATGAAAGCTACGTACTTTTTCCGACGTCCATCCATTTTTGGAAAAGAATGTGCGCGTGTCATTGCAAACTTGAACACTGAAACGAGAGAACACCTTATCCATCATGATTTTGAAAAAGCATTACTATCTGCAGAACAATCTTTGAGGATGAGCGAGACACCAGAAGCCGTTTTTCAGAAAGCTGCTGCTTTATTCGAGATGAGGCGATTTAAGAATTACATCGAGTTTGTCGACGTTCAACTTCGTGACACAACAATTGGCTATGCTCTTTTACCGCTTCATCTTCGGCTCGGCGACGCATACTGGGGATTGGATTCTCTCGCTCAAGCGAGAAGTGAATACGAGGCGATGGCTGGTATTCGTTTCAATGTTTCAAACGATGAAGCGTGTACGCTTCGGTTGGAAGCGTTAAAAAATCCACAGGAAAGGAGCGAGCTTCAAGTCTATTTCACATACTCACTGGAAGACACAATACGCATTGCGCGGCTGGAACGATTGAAATGTCCGATCGCGCGTTACCTGCTCGCGCGCGAGTATGCCGCGAAAGAACGCTTTGCTGAAAGTGCACGAATCTTGGAGTCGGTTGGATCTATGGAGTCAAAAACACTCGAGTTTTTCCGGCTGCGCCGGTTAGGAAAAGTTCTGTTCGAGTTGCAAGAATTTGAAAAAGCGAAGGCCGTGTTTGCGCAATCGCTTTCGATAGTTCCGAACAGGTTCCTTCAATTAGAAATGAATGAATGGATTGAACGATGTGAGTTCGGATTAAAGCCACCTTCGGAAGGTTCTCAGAGCTCAATCAAATGATACCTTCCGAAGGTTATACGCAGTGGAAATAGTAAACGAGGAGACACTATGGAATGCAATAAACCAAAGAACATAAAGAGATGCAATTGCAGTTATGAGCCGTGTTCACGCAAGGGAACATGCTGCGAATGCATCCAGTACCATCTGCGTATGCAAGAATTACCGGCATGTTGTTTTCCGAATGACATTGAGCAAACGTACGATCGTAGCTTTCAGACATTTGCGAAAGCTGTAGTAAGCGGGAAGATACAGGATTGATGACGTCTGACATTTCTCAGAGGTAGAGTATGTCTGATGTCTAAAAGGGGCATGAACCTTCAGTATTCTTGCCCGTCCGTTCTATGTATTCTTGTTTTTTAATTCTTAGCTTCTATATTATATCCATGCACTATTGAAATGCAGATAAAGATTATCGTAATTTGAGATGAGAGATATAAATAACCCCTTTTTTTCATGAACTCCCATAAAACAAAATCCATCTTCACAGTGTTCTCGGGATATCTCTTTTGGATTATCCTCGATACGTTGTATTGGATTTATTATCAGCCAGAAAAATTTACAGCTATTTTACAGACCAATTCAACAAAATTAATTCCAGGGCTTATAATATGTGCTTTTCTTGTTTTTGTACAATTGAAAATAATTATTAAATATCCGTCCAAGATTTTTCTTTCAGTGTTTTTTATATTTATTACCGCTCTTCTCTTTTCAATAATACAGGCATTTATCAACGCACTGATTTACAATTATTGGATAAATGATACATTGTACCTTCAGGTAAACAACTTTCTATGGAGTGTTATTAATTGTTTTATTGTTTTGCTGGGACTGACAGGATTACTTTATGTTTCCTATTACCGCAACCTCATCATACAACAAAAAGAGCAAATTGCACGGACCAAGGCACTGGCAGATGAAGCACAATTAATAATGTTACGATATCAAATTAATCCACATTTCCTGTTTAATGCGTTAAATGCGATTCAGTCTATGATCGAGAAGGATAAAATTCGTGCTAAAGATATGATTGCAGATCTATCAGATTTTTTCCGATATACACTTTCCAAAAACAATCAGATGTCCGTTCCACTCAAAGAGGAACTTGATGCAATCCAAAAATATTTGGCAATACAGAAGGAACGTTTTGCGGATAAACTCGACATAGAATACGAGATAGATAAAGATTCGTTGGAACTCAAAATACCCTTTTTTATTATTCATCCATTGGTTGAAAATGCAATTAAATACGGATTCCTTACCAACGATGATGTTCTCCGATTGTTGATCAAGGTCACGCGAAACGGGCAGACACTCAGTATTCTCGTCAAAAATACCGGCAGGCTTGTTTCATCGCAGCAGATCAAAGATAAAGAATTGATCAGTACAAAAACCGGAATTGACAATATTAAAAAACGCTTGTCGTTATTTTATCCCGATTGTTCTGCATTCGAATTGTTCGAAAAAGACCAATGGGTTCATGCACTGATTACTATTACGCATCAGAGTATGTCCGTATGAAAGCGTTAATCGTAGAAGATGAGCCGTTAGCTGTGGATAATCTTACATACTATTTAAGAGAGTATCCAATAGAAATTATCGGCGCTATTCATAGGATTCGAGACGCAGTAAGATTGATTCATAAAGAACAGCCGGATGTTGTTTTTTTGGATATAAATTTATCAGGAGAAAATGGTTTTGATTTGCTTGATAAGGTTGATATTAATTTCAAAATTATATTTGTTACCGCGTATGACGAATATGCCGTGAGAGCGTTTGAAGTCAATGCGTTGGATTATATTCTGAAACCGCTCAAGAAAGAGAGAATTGCCAAAGCGATAGAAAAGTTGCTGAATCAAACTCATGATGAAGTCATTCATAAAAAATATACGATTGATGATACAATATTTCTTTCAACAGGAAGCAGGGCTTGTTTTGTGAAGCTCAAAGATATTTGTTATATCCAGGCAGACAGTTGTTATTCAAAATTATTTTTGTCTGAAACTGTTTACAGGTCATCAACTCAAACGCTGAAGAGATGGGAAGAGCTCCTGCCGGGAAATGAGTTCCTTCGTGTTCACCGTTCTTTCATTCTCAACATTAATCATATTGGCGAGATTAAAAAGAGAAAGAATGGTACCTATTCCGTTATTCTTCTCGGTATGAAAAACTCAATTGAAATAAGCAGGAGGTTCGCCTCCAATCTAAAAAATAGATTGAGTTTATAATTCCACCTTCCTTTAACAATTCCCTGATGATTCGACTATCTGCTTAGAAATCCTTTCACTACCGTATTGCTAAAAGTGTTTGGGTAACAGATGTTACGCACGGCAGAAACAGTACCTAATAAAATAAGATTGTCATAGTCGGGCATCTATCTTTCTGGATTTCCTCTAATGCCAAAGGCATGCCTTCGGCAAAACGTGAGGGAATGACAGTTGTTCGTTTCCTCTTTGCGTAACGTGAGTTAGGTAATTATAAGATAAACGGCAATCTTTCCATTCTATCTAATTTGCAATTATCCTCTCTCTTCAGTCCATTCGCTTAATTTTTTAACCGCTTACTAAAAGTAAGTGGTAATTACCATATTTCTCACATAATATATCGTGGGAAACGGATCCTAGTAGATCATTGATTGAAACAAAATATAATATGTGTGTTCATCGTCTAGAGACAAGTAGTAGGAGTTTTAAAAAGAAGATGTTTTTCAGTTCGATAATTTTGGGACAATAATTTAAAGAAAGGAAATTTTTATGAAAAGTTTATTAATTAGTGTCTATGCCTTGTTCGTAACAGTATGCTTTGGACAAGCCATACCTGATTCTGCACGTTATTTAGGACAAACTCCGCCGGGCAATACACCTAAAGTCTTTCAACTTCCCGTTAGTAGTGGATTATTTGCAGCAGAACGAATCGCCATTTCGCCCGATGGTAAAGAGATCTATTATACTGAGCTGAATACTTACCCTCCTTCAACATTGAGAATCAAATACTTCAAGTATTCCAATAACCAATGGAGCGGTCCATTTAATTTGTTTGAGGGCTATATGGCCCCCGGACTATCTCTCAGTGGTGATACATTATTTTTCCAAAAAAATCAGAACGGCTCAGGTACTCCTTATACTTATTTTTCTGTAAGAAATGATACTGTTTGGAGTAGTCCATCCAAATTCATGACAGGCAATAAGTTTTATATGCACTATTTACAAATCACAAATTTCGGGAATTATTATCTATCCTCCAATCCTCCGGGAAGTATTGGTGGGTTGGACTGGTGTAGATTAGTCGTTAGTAATACTGATACGACCATCCAGAGCCTAGGCCTTCCATTAAATACATCTAGCAATAATGCTGACTTTTATATTGCAAAAAACGAATCATTCATTATTAGTCCAATTGATAATTCATCGGGCAGGCCTATGTACATAAGCTATCATAAAAATGACGGAAGTTGGACCAACCCTAAAAGGTTAGGTTCGTCGGTAAACTTTTCCACCTGGAATTGGGGCACTTATGTTTCATCGGATAATAAATATCTATTTTTTACTACGGGGACTAAATCAGATTATTCAGATACCTATGTGTATTGGGTCCGTATAGATAGTATGATTGATAATTTAAAGCATACTAATTTTATACCGTATGTAAAAAATCCAATACCCAACCAAACAGATACTGTCGGGCGTTCGTTTAATTATCAAATTCCCGACAGCACGTTTATTGATGATGACGGGAACAATACAATAAGCTATGCTGCTACGCTGAGTAATGGAAAACCTTTACCTGCCTGGTTGCATTTCGAACCTTCAACACGAATCTTTTCAGGTTTACCTGATACAGCGGCAGCATTCTATATAAAGGTTACAGCTACCGATACAGCAAAGGCAAATATTTCATGCACCTTTAGAATTACTGTTGTCAACCCTACCGGAGTAGAGGAAAATAAAGAAAGACCTCCGAAAGAATTGATGCTATATCAGAACTATCCTGATCCTTTTAATCCAACAACCACAATTGCATTTTATCTTCCATCAAAATCGTACGTATCGCTAAAGATATTTGACATCATTGGAAGAGAAGTAGCAACCATTATCTCCGAAGAAATGTCAGCAGGAAGTTATTCAAAACAATGGAATGCGGCAAATACGCCGAGCGGAGTTTATTTTTATCGTTTACAAGCTCGCTCATTTTCGCAAACCAAAAAACTCGTTTTGCTTAGATGATAGTATATGTTATCGGATAGACTTTTTATCTGAAAGGAATCATAATGGAAACCGAAGAAACCATTGGAAAACAAAACCCTCTAGAGCAATCGGTAGTCAAAACCGATTCATACACTGCTGCACTCCAATGGCAGATCTCTGCAAGTATGATAAAAAGGATGAAACAAAAATCCACAGAAACTCTATTGGATACAAAGATGGAGAGTAGAAAACTCGGAATAAAGCGATTCTTTGATATTCTTGATGCGGATATCGATGAAGTAACTCGCAC
>JBEKAY010000018.1:0-62530 GCA_050015675.1 Bacteroidota bacterium
CGATGCCGCTGGACGTGGTATGTACACCTTTGCCAGTGCCAAAGCTGTTCTTCCAGCCCAGGCCTTGTTCTTCGATGGGAGCGGCTTCGGGTTCTGGGCCAATCAGTGCTGGGTCGCCTGCGCCGTGGGTCTTGCCGAAGGTGTGGCCGCCGGCAACGAGGGCTACAGTTTCTTCATCGTTCATCGCCATGCGCGCGAAGGTCTCGCGGACATCGCGGCCCGAAGCAACTGGATCCGGGTTGCCGTTTGGCCCTTCCGGGTTTACGTAGATGAGACCCATTTGTACGGCAGCGAGTGGATTTTCGAGGTCCCGGTCGCCGGAGTAACGCTTGTCACCCAGCCACTTATCTTCGGAACCCCAGTAGATGTCCTTTTCCGGTTCCCAGATGTCCTTACGCCCGCCGGCAAAACCGAAGGTCTTGAAACCCATCGACTCCAGGGCGACGTTGCCGGTGAGGATCATCAAATCGGCCCAAGAAATTTTCCGGCCGTATTTTTGCTTGATCGGCCAGAGCAGACGTCGCGCCTTATCAAGATTAACATTGTCGGGCCAGCTGTTGAGAGGCGCAAAGCGCTGGCTACCGTTGCCTGCGCCGCCGCGGCCGTCATCGGTACGGTAAGTACCCGCGCTGTGCCATGCCATACGGATAAAGAGACCACCGTAGTGACCCCAGTCGGCCGGCCACCAATCCTGCGACTTCGTCATCAGGGCATGCAGGTCCTTCTTCAAAGCCTTCAAATCGAGCTTCTTGAATTCCTCAGCGTAGTTGAAATCCTCGCCCATTGGATTGGACTTTGCTGAATGTTGGTGTAGGATATCGAGCTTCAACTGGTTCGGCCACCAGTCTTGATTGGTCGTACCGCCGCCAGCAGTGTGAGCTTTGTGCGTTATCGGGCATTTGCTTTCTTCATTCATAATACTAACTCCTTTCTATGTGTAAATTTTTAAACAAGGCTACTATGTCATTGCAAAGATCTTTCTGCCACTCAATATGATGTATCGGCCACACATTCACTGATTCCAAATTCTTGTATGATGATAAATAATTATAACGGTGGAAGACTATTCTGGGTTCCCATGAACATTAGTTCATCTTGATCAAATATTATTCAGCGAAGCTGTTTCTCAGCGATCAATCGTTGTGATCATCCTATCGGAGTAACGCTTGCCCGAGATTTTCTCCTGAGCCAAAGCGTCGTTGAGCATCTTCATCTCTGCAGAATCAATTTGGATGGTCTCGGCGGCAAGATTCTCTTCAAGGTATTTCCGACGCTTGGTGCCGGGAATTGGCACGATATTCTCACCTTTCTTTAACAGCCATGCAAGTGCAATTTGTCCGGGCTTTGCTTTCTTCACCGCTGCAATCTCGTGAACGATTTTTGCCGCTTTCACATTAGCATCATAGTTCGCGCCTTGGTAGCGTGGATCCCCGCGCCGAAAATCGCCTTCCGGATATTCCTCCGCACGTTTTACTTCACCAGTGAGAAAACCGCGACCCAAGGGGCTAAAGGGCACGAGTCCAATACCGAGCTCGCGCAAAACCGGAATGATCTCCGGCTCCAGATTTCTTTCCCATAGCGAGTATTCACTCTGCAATGCAGACACCGGTTGAACGACATGAGCGCGGCGAATGTTGGCAACACCTGCCTCGGAGAGACCAAAATATTTTACTTTTCCCTCTTTGATTAGATCACTGACCGTTCCTGCAACATCTTCCATCGGTACTTTTTGATCAACACGATGTTGATACAGAAGGTCAATGTAATCGGTCTGGAGTCTCTGCAACGAACCTTCAACTGCTGCACGGATATTCTCAGGCCGACTGTCTGTTTCCATACCGACCTGTTTTCCATTTTTGATATGAAATCCAAACTTCGTTCCGATTATAACTTTATTGCGCCATCCTTTCAACACTCGACCAAGTAGTTCTTCGTTGGTCAATGGACCATACACCTGAGCTGTATCAAAGAAATTGCATCCCAATTCAAAGGCACGATGCAAGGTAGCAATCGATTCTTTTTCATCCGCAGGTCCATACGACTGGCTTATGCCCATACAACCAAGTCCAATCGCGGATACCTCTAGTCCCTGACTACCGAGTTTCCTTTTGCCCATAATCATTTTTATTTTCCTTCAATGTTATGGATACAAAATAGATGTTTGAAAGGCTGAAAGCAATTACAATTGATTACTTTCAATTTGGAGATATACATTAAGAACAAAACAGTTAGGCACTATTCAGCAGATGTCGAATTTTACGGTCAGCCATACCAAGTGATTGGGCTGCTTTTACCTGTTTGCCTCCATATTCTATCAATGTTTGTCGAACAAAGGCTTTTTCTATTTTTGTGAAAGATTCCTTCAGCGAGAATTCACGATGTTCTTGTATCAAGAGTTGGATTTTGGCAATCTCAATTCTTTCTTTCTGCCTAATTGCCTCATCGTCAGGTGGAACATAATACGACTTAATAAAGGCTTTGAGTCCGAGGATGTTCGATTCCCACCGATGCTTTTTGAGTAATTCTATAAACGCACGATCAATATTTTTGTAACGCTGAATTTGATATTGAGCGACAAAGTGTTGGACAAGCTCGGGTATATCTTCTTTGTGTTTCTCTAACGGAGGGAGTAGAACTGTGCGGTACTTTTTCATTGCCTTATATAAAGCAGGCAATAGCCGACCCTCCTTTGAAAGGATTGAAGGATTATTCTCAGAGATAAAGATTATTCTGCAGCGAACCGGTTGTTGATTTTTTGTACCAAGACGTGTTATCGTTCGATTGAATAGGGCTTCGGATATTCTTTCCTGCAGAAAGTTCGGAGCATAATCAATATGTTTTAAGACAACCGTGGTTGGGCATTCAAGAACACTGCGACGTGTGGTTGGAAGATCTGGCGGACTCCCTCCAAGTAATCTAATGCGTTGTTCATGTTCTCTTAAATTTGAAAAGTCGACGGATTCGAATGGATGATTTTTTAATAAAGAATTGGCATGAATTCGTGTGGCTAAAAGAAATTTACCAACTCCAAGCTCACCGGTGATGATGAGTGGAGATGTTTGTCCAGATAGTTTTTTGAGGAGAGATCTGATGCGCTTGATTGCAGGACTCCCCCTATAAGGTAGCTCGACATTCAGCAACTGATTAATTATTTGTGGTAGTAGACGACATATCCAGTTTCGCCCTGTTGATGAAAATCATTAATTACGCATAGATACTCTCGATGGTTTTAGAGAAACGATTTTATTACACGGGATTACAACGAAAAATCTTTTTGATTAAAGACTGGATTTGAGAAGGGCGTGTCTAAAAGATAGTGCGTCAAATAAAGTTTGTCAAGAAAAATAATCCGCAAAAAATTGCGAATGTCCGCAATAGATTGCGGCTTCCCGCAAAAAATATGCGGATTCCCCTGTGAGGAAAAAGGGGAATCCTTGATAAGCGAAATGGACTAATTTTGGAGGGTGTGAATGCCGTTCTTAACAGCGAAAGCAATTAGTTGCGGAATGCTTTCCAATTCAAAAGTGTCTTTGATACATTTACGTAGTGATTCGACCGTTCTGGTACTTATACCAAGTTTATCGGCTATTTCCTTTACTGTTTTGCCTTCGGCGGTCAGTTTTAGGATTTCACATTGCTGTAGGGTGAGGCGATCCAGTATTTTTCTTCGAAATCTCTCAGCCGTAATTTCTTCTTGCAATCCCCAGACACGAACAAGATGACCATCTTCAATAACACCAATGACATCATTGAGAAAATACTTCTGTGTAATATTTTTACCGATCTCGCATGTTTCAACCTGATTAATTCTGTAATCGGATCTCAAAAATAATCGTAGATTTTCCAAGTTTGCCGCTTCTGCATTATCGAACAATTGCGGAAAACGCGCTCCGATCATTTCTTTCGGATCTTCGTATCCATACATTTTGACAAAAGCGATATTGCAATTAGAAAGAAAAGCATGCTTCATCAAGTGCTCTTCCTGTTGTTCTATCGGAATGTTTATCGGCATCGGCTTGTCGAATTGTGCAAGCCATACTCCTTTTTCTGATTGAAGGAATAGCAAGCGATAGAATTCTTCATATTTATCTCGATTAGCGAAACGAGATTTATCATTGTCTCCGTTGTTTGACATATACTTCTCCCCTGTGTGGTGGATGATAGCTGAATTGATAAGACATTAAACCCCGAATATAGACTACTTCATTTTAGACTTGGCTCTAGAGCAAATTCGAGAGTCGGTCGTTGAGCACGTGTGTCGATACGAGCGATTTCCCTTATATCTCCCTTGAATTTCTTTAATTGAAAAATAATGACACCTTTTTTATTAATTGCCCTAAGACTTTCATGTTCATTAAGCAGAATTTGTAAATTCGTTTTTGAAATTGGGATTGGTTTACCATAAGGGATTATGACGCGTTCATAACCTTGCAGAGTGTCCATCGAGATCCTTTCCATAAAATGAAAAAGCCTAAACCATCGGTGGTGTGAGTTCACCACTTACGATTTAGGTCTCTATTGACGCGTACAGGTCGCTCGGACGCTAGGCGTTACAACATATATTGACATCGGAAATATAGTGAAGAACCGAAAGAGATGCAATTTAGAGGAATGGTTAAAGCATTTTACTTGAATTAGGTGGAATCGAAAGCACACTTCTATAGTCTGCAAACTCACGATTACATCCAAATCAATTAGCTTACTGTAATTCTTCTAACCACCGCTCTGGATACAAATTTTGAAGGATAAAGAAAAAAATCCGAATAATTTCATAAATTAAATCATTGCTCCAACAAAATTATGTTCTACGTATGAAAGATTTACCGTGAGAAAACAACTTACCGAATCTACCGTTCTCTTTATTAGCATTATCAAATGGGTTTTTCTTGCCACTATTGCAGGCGCAATTGTCGGTGCTGCGACAGCTTTATTTCTTAAGATTCTTGGGTGGGCAACTGGTATTGGCCTTCAATCACCGTACACTTTCTTGTTCCTGCCTATTGCATTGTTTCTCAGTGCATTGTCGATAAAATATCTAGCACCCGACGCAGAAGGACACGGGACGGAAAAAGTGATTGAAGCAATCCATAAGCGATCGGGAAAAATTGGGCTTATGGTCGTTCCCGTGAAATTGCTCGCTACAATTATTACTCTCGCCATTGGGGGTTCTGTTGGCAAGGAGGGGCCTTGTGCACAAATAGGAGCAGGGTTGACCTCTTTCTTCAGCGATATTCTTAAATTTGATGACCATGATAGAAAGAAATTAGTCATTTGCGGTATCAGCGCCGGATTTGCCGCAGTGTTTGGAACACCAATCGCCGGTTCATTTTTTGGAGTTGAAGTGTTATTTGTTGGAGCCATTCTGTACGAAGTGCTTCTTCCCTCTTTTATCGCTGGAATAACTGCGTATCAGGTTTCTTCAGTTCTTGGCGTTACATATTTTCACGGGCCAGTGAATATTATTCCTGTTTTTTCCGAGTTGTTTCTATTAAAAGTTATGGTAGCCGGATTGTTCTTTGGATTATGTTCAATTTTTCTTATCGAGATGCTGAAAGCCGGCGAAAGATTATCTGAACGGTTGACGATATGGAAACCATTAAAAGGGCTTATTGGCGGCATTGTTCTTATAGGATTGACATATATTTTTTCTGCCAGGTATCTCGGATTAGGCCTTGAGACGATTGAAGCCGGGTTCCGCGGTGAGCATACAGATTGGTATGCATTCCTTGTAAAACCTGTTTTCACATCTATCACTCTCGGTTTCGGCGGAAGTGGTGGCATTGTCACACCGATTTTTTTCGTCGGCGCAACCGCAGGTTTGTTCTTTGCTTATGTATTCGGTCTAAATGCTGGAACATTTGCAGCAATTGGACTTACGAGTGTCCTTGCTGGAGCGGCGAACACTCCGATTGCGGCAAGCATTATGGCTGTGGAAATGTTCGGGCCTGCCATTGCACCGTACGCAACTGTTGCATGTGTTATTAGCTTTCTAATCACTGGACATCGAAGTGTGTATCCATCACAGATACTCTCTATTTCAAAATCACCTTCGCTTCAAGTAGAATTAGGTAAAGAGCTTGCAAATATACAATCATCATATCTTCCACGCAAAAAAAGCTTAACGAGTCTTATCCTGCATTTTGTTGATACAGTTGAACGACTTGTTAGAAAAATACAAGAGAACACTTCATCATCAGATCACTCAAAAGATGATAATGCAAAAGACGACAGGAAAAATTAAACTATGGGATAAGTATTTAACAATAGACATTCAAGTTTTTGAATAAGCAGATTATCCCGCCATCTGAATCAAGATGCAATAGCGGGATCCAAAAAACGGATTTTGCTCGGCTACTTGTCGGGCAATTTCACGAATGAAGCTGAATCTGTTTGAGCCAAAATCTTTAAAGATTCCTGCTGAGCAAAGAATGTCTCAGAGCATGATCGCGGTTACTACCTCATTGATTAGTCAGAAAATATTTTTCCAAGCGCACGCTTCACAAGGCGCTTGCATCTAACCGATCATATTGGCTGAAATTATTGGAACGTTTTTCGAACTACTCCCGTCTATTTTAAAAATGTCTCAAGGAATAATTCGATGATCATAACAGCCTCAACTCAGAAATTAGAACTCGAAGACGAAGAGAAAGCGTATATCGATTCTATATCATATAAGCTTACTGAACGGTTCCTGCATATATTTTCTCTCCGATGGAAATTGACCTCAGAGAAATCAAGCATTATTGTAAAATGTCTGGTCCACTCCCAAAGCGGATATTTTCATGCGCAAGCGACAGCTGATAAACTTAAGTATGCCGTGGATCTCGTGTTTGAAAAGATTCTTTCTCAACGGAAAAGGAAACGGCAGCGTATTTATCCACAGCGAATAAGAATCAAACCGAGTGTGTTTATATGATAAACGGGTCTTGCTATATAACTCAAACTCTTAAATCAACATTTTGATCTTCTGAATAAGCCGATTATTATGCTCTACTACTAGTTCGGCAATTTCGCGAACGAATAAGCTTAAATTTATTTTTTATTATGTGATAAAACAACAGTCGGTTGCACTTTCAACTCACCCCCCCATGATCTGTATCTATACCGATGCGCATCATTTCTCCTCTGTACTCAGTGCTTCGAAGCCAGAGATAACATCGAACAGTTCCTCGTCGATGCCACTCTGGCGCAAACGATGGAATTTCCCGTTTAGGTCTTCCAGCAATTCATCGATGTTTTTGTCGGCACGCTGCATCGCCGCAAGGCGGCTTGCGTTCTCACTCGCGAGGGATTCGGCGCACGCCTTGAAGAGCGAGACGAAAAGATATCCGCGGATGAGCGCCCGCAAGGTCGCGGTGCCACTACCCAAGACCTCGGGCAAGTTTTTCGTTGGCCAACGAAGTTCGACCAGTTTGCGTCGCCATTTTTCGTCCAGTGGCAACAGTCGCTGGTTGACAGGCGAATAAACCGCTCCAGACGTGGAACTGTTGTAGAAAAGATACAGTTCATCGACTTCGCCATGACTGTGGCGAGTCTCGCTCTCCACAAGTATCTGCCCAACAAGCGGGGTGATTGCCTTAACTGAGTTCGGCACAGAGATGAGTCCTATCACTGTCAGCCCTGCATCAGTCAGCCGCGCATGGACGCGCTCACCGACCGCCCAGACCTCGGCTTTGGCCGGTAAAGCCGCCAGCGTCTTGATTGCATAATCGACCACCACATCATTAAATTGGCCCACCAATCCCTGATCTGAACCAAACACGACTGCGCCAATCGTACGCACAACTGTTTTTCTTTTCCGTTCCGCAACCAAAGGCGAAGATCCGTTTTCCCTGAAGCATACACCCAATCCCAATTCCACAGTGCGATAGTAATCGTCCAATGCGCGTACCGATTTCTCATATTGTCCAATGCTCGATGCGGCAACGGCCTTCATCGTGCGGACGACAGATTGAAGATCCTTAGCACCGCTGATCTTTCGGCGCAGACTCGCCGTGGTGTCGCTCATTGCTCCTCCGGAAGTTTCTGTTCAAGTTTGGACTGGTGACTCCTGTGATCGCATTGCCGACCGAGGATGCTTTCAATCATACTGATAAGCTTATTGGTTGCACCATCGACAGCTTGGTCTAAGGTCGCTGCCTGGTCTGTGACTGCGATGGGTTTATGGCCTTCGAGGCGGGCTTCCATCATGCAGCGTTTGTCGTTTGGACCGGGCTTATCGCCGTTCTCATCGCTCAGGTGGACCTCCAAACGTGTTATGTGATCGCTGATTCGACTTAGTGCATTCTCCATTCCACTCCTAAGCTGCGCAACTAAAACTTCGTGACCTTTGATATGGTTGTCCGTATTGATTTGGATCTGCATTATTTTATCCTATTGTGTAAGTGATCGAATAAATTTCATTATGTGACATACCGTCCCATTATGACCGACATCAGTACATCCGCTTTGCACAAACTTCGGATGTGCGAATCATTAGGCGCAAACTCTCCGAGGTGTAGCTCATGCCTTCTCCTCAGATTCATGTTTGGGATTGACTTCCGTCTGAATGTCCGGTTTGGTTTCAAGTTTCGTTTTGACCTTGGGATCAGGTTTAGGTTCTGTTTTTACTTCTGGATCAGATTTCTGCTTGAGTTTAGTTTTTGGTTGTGTATCCTCTTTGGATTTTTGTTCACGCTCGAGTTTTGGTTCTGACTTGGACTCATTCGGTTTGGAGCCGGATTTATCTTTGCCTTCAGGTTTAGGCTCTGCCTTGGCATCAGGCTTGGGTTCTGGTTTTGCTTCCGGTTTGGGTTGGAACTTCTCGAGCACTTTGCGAGCGATTTCGATAATCGTTTTGCGATCCTCATCACTCAATTTGTCAGCAGTATCCAATCGCTTACGCACCTCCACAGGGATATCTGATGCTGCCTCGTGCAGTGCGTGCTCGGCGTCTGTCATCTTCTCAAGTGGCACGCTGTCAAAGAATTCTGCGGTCAACGCAAGCAGAACAGCGATTTGCGCGGGCACGGACACAGGGGAAAATTCCGGCTGTTTGAGGCAGGCACGAATTCGCCGTCCGTGCTCGATAATCTTGCGTGTGTCTTCATCCAAGCGGGCACCGAACCGGGAAAATGTTTCAAGTTCCTCAAACTGCGCATAGCCGAGTTTGATATCGCCAGCCACCACGCGATAGGCTGCACGCTGAGCTTTACCGCCAACGCGCGAAACGGATTTTCCGACATCGACTGCTGGTAACATACCTAATTCGAATAGAGTTGGCGAGAGGTAAATCTGTCCATCCGTAATGGAAATCAAGTTAGTCGGAATATAATCGGATATATCCTGCGCTTCGGTTTCTATGATGGGCAGTGCGGTAAGGGAGCCGCCGCCAAGTTCCTTGCGCAAATGCGTTGCACGTTCGAGCAGCCGTGAGTGAATATAAAAAATGTCACCGGGAAACGCTTCGCGACCTGGCGGACGACGCAACATGAGAGAGAGTTCGCGATATGAGCGTGCATGATGCGTAAGGTCGTCGTAAACGATCAGTACATCTCGGCCCTCTTCCATGAAAGACTCCGCAATGCTAGTCGCAGCGTACGGAGCGATGTAAGCAAGACCAGGCGGATCGTTCCCCTCGGTCACGACGACGACGGTGTAATCCATTGCGCCCTTATTTTTTAGGGTTGCCACTGCCTTCGCGACGGCAGACGCGCGCTGACCGATAGCACAATAAACGCATATTACATTTTGGCCGCGCTGGTTAAGGATAGTATCGATCGCGATTGCGGTCTTGCCTGTTTGGCGGTCGCCGAGAATCAACTCGCGCTGGCCACGGCCAACTGGAATGAGTGAATCGATAACTTTGATGCCAGTCTGAAGAGGCACCGTGACGGGCGCGCGATCCATAATGGCTGCAGCGGGGCATTCGACGGGCAGACGTTTGTTCGAAGCCACCGGACCGTTATTATCGAGTGGCCGACCGAGCGGGTCAATGACACGACCCAGCAATCCATCGCCCACGGCTACATCCATGACACGGCCTGTGCGTTGGACTTCATCTCCCGCGTGAAGATGCCAATATTCGCCGAGCAGAACGACGCCAATTTCATCCGCGTCCACATTGAATGCAATACCGAGTACATCGCCAGGAAATGTCACCAATTCATCAAAGCCTACTCCGGGAAGACCCGACACTTTGGCGATGCCAGTGGCGACACTCGTGATCGTACCCACCTCCCGTGGTGTCAGTTGTGGTGTATATGATTCCCGCACTTGGCTTATTCCAGCAAAGGTGTTAACCAAAATGTTCTGGAGATTCTCGAGTTCCATGTTCATTGGCTCTTTGTTTTGGACTTGGGTTCATCAAGCTTCGGCTCGGCTTTGGTTTCAACCTTTGCTTCAGGTTTGGGTTCGACTTTGGCTTCAGACTTAGACTCGACCTTGGCTTCTGGTTTGAGCTCCGCTTTGGTCTCAGGGTTTGCCTCCACCTTGGCTTCGGGTTTGGGTTCCGCTTTGGTTTCAGATTTAGGTTCAACTTTGATCTTAGGATTCCTAATCTCCTGCTCCGCCTGACTCCAGTTTTGAATTGCCGAATCGCTCTTGTGGCCTTGCTGTTCGTACAATTCATAGGCGCGCTTGGCGATTTGCGGAGTCAAATCGGACGATGTCTTGGCTTTAGATTTGTCCTTCTCTTTCAGAAGTTCATCGATGCCTTTTTCAAGAGACGTCAGATAATCCGCAATACTCCATGCTACCTTTTGTCCATTCGTTGTGAGTTCAATACCGCTGATTAGATCTGGCACGGTTTCGAACCGGATGTGAATTTCAGCCGAGAAGGTTTCGTTGAGCGCATTTTGTATCGCCGCTTGTTGTTCCGCAGGCAGGTCAAAAGCGCTACGTACGAGTGCAGGTTCAGAAGCTTTCTTGAGAGCCCCGACGATTCCTGCCTTCATCTTTCCGTCCATCTCTCGCAAGCGGCGAATGAATACATCGACTAGGCGTTCTTCCAAACTCGTTGTAGCAAGATCCTTCAGCGCCTTTCGTGCGATGGCAAACACTTCCTTCTGTGTCCTTCGGCTAATTGCTTGATGTAAATTGTGTGCATCGTTTCTCAGCGTTTCCTGGCGCGTGGCACTCAATACATCGGCTGCGTTCCGCGCTTCGTCGAGGAGCCGCTGTCGCTCGGCTTTCACTTCGTCCGTTGCTTTGCTCAAAAGTGCTGCGCGCTGTTGGTCGAACTCCTCGTTTTTGTGCTTGAACTCGTCGCTCTCCTTTTGGGCTTCAACTTTTTTCTTGTCGGCGTTCGCCAGTTCTGTGGCGACTCGCTTCTCTCGCTCATCGATAGCGTGGAGGATTGGTTTGTAAAGGAAGTGCTTCATCAACCACACGAGGATGAGAAAGTTGAGTGCTTGTGCCCCGACCGTGAACCAATCGATTAACATAGGTTTACTTTCCTCCGGCTTGGGCTATGACGTGGTTCCAGAATGGATTGGCGAAGATGAGAATCATAGAGACCACGAAGCAGTAGATGGCCGTTGACTCGATCATCGCCAGACCCACGAACAAAGTCCGGGTGATACTAGCGGAGGCGTCAGGCTGCTGGGCCAACGAGCTCAATGCTGTCGCGACCGCCTTCCCTTCCGCCAGTGCCGGTCCCATACAGCCGAAACCTGTGGTGATGCCGGCAATAACAATTGATGCCACCGCGATAATAGTCATGCTATCCATAATATCTCCTTTTGTTATTGTAGTTTATATTTCATTTTTATTCTTCGGGTTTTGCCACGGTTTCAGGTTTGGGCTTACGGACTCGCGCAGCGGCTGCAATATAAACCGCTGCAAGGATGCTGAAGATATAGGCCTGCACCATGCCGGTGAGAAGACCGAGTACCATCATAACAATCGGGAAGATGAAGGGCGTTATCGTGAGAAGGATAGCGATAATCATCGCCCCACTCATCATATTGCCGAATAAACGGACCGCAAGGGCCAGCGTGCGCGAAAGTTCACTGATGATGTTAAACGGCAGCATGATGAATGTCGGCTTCATATATGACTTGAGGTAGTTGCCCACCCCTTGCTCCTCGATGCCGAAGAACGGTACGGCAACAAACACACACAGCGCGAGTGCAGTCGTTGTCGAGAGCGAACCAGTCGGCGGCTCGTAGCCGGGAATGAGTGTGCAGAGACTGGCTGTGGCGACAAACAGAAAGAGCGTGCCCAAAAAGCCAAGATATTTTTTTGGTTGACTCAGGCCGACTTCTTCAATTTGTTTCTCGATGCTGGTGACAACGATTTCCAAAAGGTTCTGCCAGCGGGAACGTTCCAGGCCGATGGAAAGTTTGCGCGTGATGAGTTTAGAACCGAGAGCCAGTACGAGCATCAGTCCCCACGTGAACACAATAGTGGCATTAAGTTTGAGAAACCCGTGTTGCCAGAAGATCATCTGATCGGGACTAAGGTGCATGGATGGCCTCCTGTGACGGGCGAACTTTATTTTCTCCAGATGACCGAGTCAGCCACATCACGATTAGGCGTGCTATAACAAATCCAAGGAGACATAATAATAGACGCTCCCAATGGCCACGCGCGATGAAATAGAATCCAGCCAAGGCAATGCTCATTCGCAAAAGCAAGCTGCAAAAGAACCAAAGTGCCGGGTGTTTGGACGAAACGCTCTTGCGGATCGTCCACCAGAGGCCACCGAAGAACATCGCACCGAGCCAAACGCCAATTGCTAAAATCAAAATCATATTTAAAGTTTCATTTATCATTATTATTATCCTCCTGATCCTCTCGCATTTCCTTGTCTTCCTTAGCCACCCAATGCCAGGCATTCAGACAGCCAATAACGAGTCCGATGACCAGCAGCATTAGCGTCCACGAATGGCTTCCTGCATGGCGATTGTCCAGCCAGATACCGAACGCTGCGCCGAGCAGCGTCGGAACCACCACCGACCAACCGATAAGCCCCATCATACCCAAACCAAACCAGACACCCTGCTTGGAATTGCGCGCCTTGATCTTGCGCGCTGCCTTCGCACCGACCTCCTGACTGAATCCAGTCCGGTCTTTCTCGCTTTTGATTTCTGGTTTTTCATTCATGATGAAACTCCGCTAAGCGGCGGATGAAACCGCTCTCCATTTTCGTCATCACCGAGCGGACGTTTTGCTCCCGTTCGTTCAGATCTAAAAACTCCTTATCAACAGCCTCACGCAGTTGGCCGAGGTCGGTTCCAGCAATTGCGTTACGCACGGAGACGAGCACATCCAAGCCGGTTTTGATCAGCACACCTTCATCGACAGCCACGTATACTTCACCCTCCACATCATTTTCGTAAATCAAAATTCCTGGCGCGAGCGCCGCCACACAATCGAGTCGGTGCGGCAAGAGTCCAAACGAGCCTTCGCGTGTTTCCGCGACGATACGCGACACGTCGGTTTTCTCGGCAAATATTTGAAACGGCAAGAGAACTTTAAGATGCATGAGCGTCGGTTGCATGTTCGACCTCCGGTTTTAATTTCGGCTCGTCCTTCGACTGCTGTTCAGATTTGGCTTTGGGCTTGGAATCTGCGGCAGGCTTGGAATCAGTCTTCGCTTTCGTGTTATCCCCAGGTTTGGCCTTGGCTTCTGGTTTGTCCAGCGGAGCTTTTTTCTTTGCTTCGCCAATCGCCCCAATCATGTAAAGAGCACTTTCCGAGTAGTCTTTAAATTCATCGTGCAATATTCGTTCACAGCCATCGAGTGCGTCTTTGAGGCTGACGAGTTTTCCCTTGATGCCACTAAACTGTTCGGTGGCGAAGAACGGCTGTGTGAGGAATCGCTCCAACCGTCGGGCACGAGCGACAACCTTGCGGTCTTCTGAAGCCAGTTGTTCCAAGCCGAGCATGGCAATGACGTCCTTGAGATCTTCATACTGCGCGAGCGTCCGCCTGATTTCCTGCGCCAGGAGATAATGTCGTTCACCAACAATACCGGGCGTAGCCATTTTGGAGTTCGATTGCAGCAGATCGACAGCGGGGTAAAGTCCTTCACTTGCCCGCTTGCGTGAAAGCACGATGGATGCCGAGAGATGTGAAAACGTGTGTACCGCGGCAGGGTCGGTCAAATCGTCCGCCGGTACGTACACCGCTTGAATAGATGTGATCGCTCCAGCATCTGTGTTCGCGATGCGCTCCTCCAGCCGCGACAATTCTGTACCCATGGTCGGCTGATAACCAAGACGCGACGGCATCTGTCCCATCAAACCAGACACTTCCATTCCAGCCTGAATGAACCGGAAAATATTATCGATCAACAGCAGCACATCACGATGCTCGTCGTCCCGGAAATACTCGGCCATCGTCAGTGCCGCATGACCTACGCGGAACCGACTGCCCGGCGGCTCGTTCATTTGTCCAAACACCATCACCATGTTCGGCAGTACGCCCGCCGTCTTCATGTCACGGTAAAGTTCCTCTCCTTCTCGACACCGTTCGCCTATCCCGCAAAAAATACTTACGCCCTCCTGGTGCCCGATCATGTTGTGAATCATTTCTGTAAGCAGCACTGTCTTGCCAACACCTGCCCCGCCGAACAAGCCCGCTTTACCACCACGCTCGAGCGGCACCAGTACATCGATGACCTTTATTCCCGTTTCGAAGATCTCGGATTTGGTGGAACGTCGCACTAACGCTGGTGGAGCTTGATGAACTGAGCGCCATTGGACATTTGTTGGCGCATCTTGACGGTCGATGACGTTCCCGAATACATCAAACATTCGCGAGAGAATTCCTTTGCCAACCGGCGCCTTCAGTGGCCCGCCAGTGTCTTCCACTGCGATGCCGCGGGCGAGGCCTTGTGTGGGAGTCAGTGCAATTCCGCGCACGACATGTGCATCGAGTTGCTCCAAGACCTCGATGGCAATACTTCCCTCTTTCGCATGTAGCAACGAATAGATGGGCGGCAAATGTGCATCGAAGTGAATATCCACGACACTGCCGCGCACCGAGACTACTGAACCGACGTTCGATGAATTAATTTTATCGTCCATGCAACAGCTCCTTGGATTTCCTGTAGCGCTGGATCAATGTATTAGTCGAACTATCGTGATTGAGTTGTTGTTCGGATCCAGACTCAAGTTCGGGGATGATGCGTGCGGCAAGCGCCTTCCCCAATTCAACTCCCCACTGGTCAAACGAATTAATCTGCCAAATAGTGCCTTGAGTGAAAACGCTATGTTCGTATAGTGCTACAAGCTTGCCAAGAGCTGCCGGAGTCAACCGTTCAATGATGATCATACTAGACGGACGGTTGCCCTCGAAAGTTTTGTGCGACACTAACCATGCCGGTGTGTTCTCTGCCAAGATTTCCTGTGACGTTTTACCAAAAGCTAGTGCCTCTGCTTGAGCAAAAACATTAGCTAAGAGTAAGTCGTGGTGATGGCCAAGTGGATTAAGCGGCTGCATAAACGCGATAAAGTCGCAAGGGATGAGCTTAGTCCCCTGATGAATTAATTGGTAGAAAGAATGCTGACCATTAGTACCCGGCTCTCCCCAATAGATCGAACCAGTTTGGTAAGCGACCTCATTCCCATCAAGTGTGACGTGCTTACCATTGCTCTCCATCGTCAATTGCTGGAGGTAAGCCGGAAAGCGCTTCAAGTATTGTTCATACGGAAGAACTGCAACGGTCTGTGTATCAAAGAAGTTGTTGTACCAGATACCCAGCAATCCCATGAGTACCGGCAAGTTGCGTTCGAAAGGGGCAGTGCGAAAATGCTCATCCATCTGGTGAAAACCATCGAGCATGGAGTAGAAATTTTCAGGGCCAATGGCGATCATTGTCGAAAGCCCGATCGCCGAATCCATCGAATAGCGTCCGCCAACCCAATCCCAAAACTCAAACATATTTGCAGTATCGATACCGAACTTAGCCACTTCCCCCGCGTTTGTCGAGACAGCAACGAAATGTCTTGCAACAGCTGTGGGATGTTTCAAAGTCTTGATTGCCCAATCACGAGCTGTGTGCGCGTTGGTAATTGTCTCCAGAGTTGTAAACGTCTTGGACGAAATAATAAATAATGTCTCCTCGGCGTCGATGTTACGAGTGGCTTCAGCGAAGTCGGCACTGTCAACGTTTGAGACGAAACGGAAGTTCAAGTTTCGTTGAGTGTAATACCGCAATGCTTCGTACGCCATCACCGGACCCAGATCAGATCCACCAATACCGATATTGATGACGTTGCGGATCGGTTTACCGGTATGCCCCTTCCATTCGCCACTGCGCACCCGATTGGAGAAGTCGGCCATCCTATTAAGCACGGCATGGACATGAGGTACGACATCTTCACCATCCACGATGATGGATTGCCCTTTAGGAGTACGCAACGCTATGTGTAAGACTGCCCGTTTCTCTGTGACGTTGATTTTCTCACCACGAAACATGGCATCAATGCGATATCGCAAACCGGATTCCTTCACCAATTGCAAAAGGAGCATGATCGTTTCGTCGGTGATGCGGTGCTTGGAATAATCAAAGTAAATCCCGATAGCTTCTGCTGTCATGCGCTCGCCGCGATCTGGATCGTCTGCGAATAGCTTTCGAAGATGCAGCTCCCGGACTTTCGAGTAATGTGCTTCGAGTGCCTGCCATGCCGCAAGTTTTGTGAGTTGCGATATATTTGCTGTCAAACTCATATCCTTTCCATATATTGCAATCCTATGGAGCTGCACTATTTTCTGCGGGTGTTTGGTGCGGCTGCTGCAAACGACCGCGAGGCAGCCATGCAAAATCTTCGCTCACCACATAAATAATCATAGCCGTTAGCGTCAATAATAAGGCGATCCAGAAACGCCAATCATGATGCAATCGGTTCCAGTAAGGACGATTGCTTTTTTGAACAGTATCGTTATCCGGCACTTCCTGTGCTTGGTGAGTCTGTTTAATGTAAGTCATTGGTTTCCTGCTTTCTTGATGCCGCTGTCCTTTCCATGGAGGCATTGTATTCGCCACGGCGCGCAGCTCGGTTGCACATGGCTCGATGATACAGAGCTTTCTGTGCAGCCAAGACGTTGACCTCCTTACCTTGCCATATCTCCAAAGCTGGTTGCTGGATGGCGCGGGCAAACGAAAACGACAACGCCCAAGGTAGTCGTGACTTGAATCGAACATTCATGGCATTCAATCGGGACGAGGCCAGTTCAGCGGATTGACCGCCCGACAAGAAAGCAATCCCCGGAACAGCAGCAGGAACAGACCGCAAGAGACACTTCACGGTTGCATCGGCCGCCTTGTCCACTTCGGACACATCTTCTGGCTGGCGGTCAATCAATCTCACTTGATAGTTCTGTTCGCCAGCGGCTACTTCGGATACTTCTTTTTGCAGAGGACAGGTCAATCCCGGAAGCACCATGTTGGGCTTCAGGATCATACCCTCCAGCATCACCCCTTGTATGTAGAGCTGGTTGAAGACTGTTCGCAAAACTTCCTCTGTTACTTCGTAACACCTCTCCAGTGTATGATCGCCGTCCATGAGCACTTCCGGCTCAACGATAGGAACCAATCCTACTTCTTGACACAACGCGGCATAGCGAGCCAATGCCTGCGCGTTGGCCTCGATGCAACCACGGCTGGGAATACCATCGCCGATGGCAATCACCGCGCGCCACTTTGCAAAACGGGCGCCCATGTGAAAATATTCGCTGAGGCGTTCGCGTAATCCATCCAGACCTTCAGTAATTTTCTCTCCGGGATGACCCGCCATATCCTTAGCGCCTGTGTCAACTTTGATACCGGGAATAATCCCCGCATCGGTGATGACTTTAATAAAGAGAGTACCATCTTTCTTCTTTTGCCGAATCGTCTCATCGTAAAGGATCACGCCGCTAATGCTCTCACCGAGACCGGGCGTGGTCACAATCAATTCCCGATAAGCGCGCCGGGCCTCCTCGGTCTGGGGAATCCCCAACTTCGCAAATCGTTTGTTGCAGGTTGGATTACTTTCATCCATCGCCAGCAGGCCTTTGTCGGCAGCGACCAAAGTTTTCGCAGTGTCTGTAAGCAATTGAAGATTCATTTGGAATTACTCCACCTACCGCTAATTACATTATACAACCAAGCAAAAATAAGACCTCCGACAAATCCATCCGCCAATGCCCAGCCCAAACCGATTAAACTACCAAGAGGTGTAATCGAAAAACCCCTATACATTTTCCCGATAATGGTAACTTCTCCTGTCTGCCCCTCAAAAGCCATGATCCACCATGTCAATGCGAACAGTCCGAATCCCCAGATCAAACTGCACGTCAATGCAAATGCCTTTATATTCAGCTTCATACAAGACTCCTTTTTGTATTTAATATTTATGTTCCGAATTTTTCTAGAGACCCCACTTCCAATTCCGAATCTCAGGCATGTCAAGTCCGTTCTTGTCGATATACTTCGTGTGTTCGACAAGTTTGTCCTCCAGCAGTTTTTTGAGCTTGGCGCCGCTTTTCCCCAACTGCGGAAGGCGCTTTATCGCGTCAAGCACCAGGTGGAACCTGTCGAGGTCGTTCAAGACCGTCATGTCGAAATACGTTGTGATGGTGCCCTCTTCCTTATAACCATGGACATGCATGTTCGCGTGGTTATTGCGGCGGTATGTCAGCATGTGAACAAGCTTTGGGTATCCATGAAACGCGAATATAACCGGCTTATCTTTAGTAAATAACGCATCGAAATCCTGCTCGTTTAACCCGTGAGGATGCTGCGTGTTCGATTCCAGTTTCATCAGATCGACAACATTTATCACCCGGACCTTCAGGTCAGGCAGATGTTCGCGCAGTATTGAAACTGCGGCCAGGCACTCAAGTGTAGGCACGTCGCCGCAGCAGGCCATCACCACGTCTGGTTCCTTGCCTTTATCGCTGCTGGCCCATTTCCATACACCTATCCCCGTTGTGCAGTGTTCGATGGCGGCGTCCATGGTCAACCATTGAGGAGCCTGGTATTTACCCGCAACCACGACATTAACGTAATGGCGGCTCCTTAAACAATGATCCCAAACCGATAGAAGACAGTTGGCATCGGGCGGAAGATACACACGCACGATAGAAGCCTTCTTGTTTACAGCATGATCGATGAAACCGGGGTCTTGATGTGTAAAGCCGTTATGGGCTTGCTGCCAGACGTGAGAGGCAATTAGATAGTTTAACGATGCTATCTTGCGCCGCCAGGGCAATTCCGCGGTGACTTTTAACCACTTGGCGTGCTGGTTAAACATTGAATCGATGATATGAATGAACGCCTCATAGCAGTTAAACAACCCGTGCCTGCCCGTGAGCAGATATCCCTCAAGCCATCCTTCACATTGATGCTCGCTCAGCATTTCCATGACCCGACCATCGGTTGCAAGAAATTCATCGTTCTCTTTCATCCTAGCTTCCCACTGGCGGTTCGTAACCTCAAAAACGGCATTCAGGCGATTGGAAAGCGTCTCATCGGGCCCGAATATCCTGAAATTTCTTTGCTCCCTGTTAAGCTTGGCCACATCGCGCAAAAATACTCCGAGCGTATGCGCGTCAGAGGCTTCAACCGTTCCAGGTGACGGCACTTTCACTGCGTATTTTCGAAAGTCTGGCATAACGAGGTCGTGCAGTACTAGCCCGCCATTTGTATGAGGATTAGCGCCCATTCTTCGCTTGCCTTTGGGTGCCAGTTCGGCTAATTCCGGTATGAGTCGACCATTTTGATCGAACAGTTCTTCTGCCTTGTAGCTCTTCATCCAGTTTTCAAGAAGCTTGAGATGCTCGGGATGTTCGGAATCTACTATTAATGGAATTTGGTGCGCTCGAAAGGTGCCTTCGATTTGTAGACCATCGACGACTTTTGGTCCGGTCCAGCCTTTAGGTGAATTGAGAACGATCATTGGCCATCGTGGCCGAGTTGTATCATTGTTTTTCCTCGCATTGCTCTGGATTTGCCGAATACTCTCGATGGCTTGTTCCAAAGTACCAGCCATGAGCTGATGCATTTTTTCCGGATCATCCCCTTCCACGAAATAAGGTGTCCAGCCGCAGCCTCGCAAGAATTGCTCCAATTCCTCATGCTCTATGCGAGCCGACACAGTTGGGTTTGCTATTTTATAGCCATTGAGATGAAGGATAGGCAATACGGCTCCGTCGGTGATCGGATTGAGAAATTTGTTGGATTGCCATGCTGTTGCCAAGGGTCCGGTTTCCGCTTCACCATCACCGATAACGCAAGCAACGATCAGATCGGGATTGTCGAACGCGGCACCAAATGCATGACTTAGCGAATAGCCTAACTCGCCGCCTTCATGAATCGATCCCGGCGTCGTCGGCGCAACATGGCTGGAAATACCGCCGGGAAACGAAAATTGCTTAAACAGCTTTTTCAGTCCGGTTTCGTCACGGGTTACGTTAGGATAAACTTCACTCCAAGTGCCTTCGAGGTAAACATTACCCACAATTGCCGGGCCACCGTGACCGGGACCTGCAATGTAGAACATATTCAAGTCATACTTTTTTATGACACGGTTCAAATGCACATAGATAAAGTTCTGTCCAGGAGTCGTGCCCCAATGTCCGAGCAGCATCGACTTCACATGTGACAGTTTCAGCGGCTTTCGAAGCAAAGGATTGTCGTGGAGATAGAGCTGACCGACCGAAAGATAGTTAGCGGCACGCCAATAGGCATCCATCTTGTGAAGCAATTCGGGGGAAAGAGTTTTTGTATTCATGGTTCAATTTTCCTTTTTGCAGCTAAGACCGAGAACACTGCTAACTATCTTGGTTATCATACGTTCTTCGTCCGTACACTGTTTTCATGGATGACTTATTCTTCATTCTGCAATCCAAACGAAGCCAGCTTCGCGCACGTAGATTTGTAATCCGTGTGAAGAATACTTCGAATCCCCAAACCTTCCGAGACCTCAACGAACATCGGTGTGTTTTCGATATAGATTACCTGTTTGGCCGGAACCCGCACGGTATCGAGTGCAACTCGAAAGATTTCCGTGTCGGGTTTTCGCAAACGGACGAAACAAGAGGAGATAAAATAATCCACGAATTCATCCAGCTTGAACTTGTGAATCCGATACTCATTCAACTCGCGCCCTTCGTTGCTGACTACGACAATCTTCAATCCATATTTTGTCTTAAGCCGGCGGACCAAATCAATCATTTCGGGATATGGCTTCGACTGGGCAAACATGAATTTCCGAAACTGAGCTGGAGCAAACGACCGCTTCTCGTAGAACACAGTCCGATCTAAAAATTCTTCAAGTGTGAGCTTTCCATTTTCGTAAGTGTCGATTGCCTCGGTATGCCGTTTATTCAACTCTTCCAAATCCAAGTTGAACTTCTTGACCGCCAGTTTACTGGCTCCATGACTCCATCCGTCGGTAAGCAGGACGCCGCCGATATCGAGAAACAAGGTCGTGATCGGAATTGCTCTTTTCATTTGATCTCCATCGACGCTGTGCATCGAGCCAGAAGTATAACGCTCGATCGGGCGTTCAGGTGGTAAGTTTGTGGATTTTCCAAAATCGGTTCCTCGCCCGCAGCAAACAAATCTTGTGGCGATTCGCGAGTGGTGTCGACGGCCAGATGCCACCGGGTCCCCGGCGGTACAGGAGGCAGACGGAAATCAACTGCATCGACGTCGGCATTGAACATCATGTAAAGTGTGCTCTGCTCGTCTTCATTGATCAGACAGCCAAAATGTTGTTCTTTCGGGTTATCCCAATTGGGCAATCCTCCATTCGATCCAAACCAGTGGATATCTGCATCGGTGTAGAATTGCTCCTTACTCAGAATCGGATGGGCACTACGAAAGGCGATCATGTTACGTGTGAAGCGAAATATATCCTTGTGCTGTTCCAGACAACTCCAGTCATACCAGCTCGTTTCGTTGTCCTGGCAGTAAGCGTTGTTGTTGCCACCTTGCGTGCGACGAAATTCGTCACCGCCAAGCAGCATCGGCACACCACGCGAGATGAATAGGGTCAACAGGAAATTCTTGATCTGGCGTTTCCTGATTGACTCGATCCCAACATCCGTAGCCTTGCCTTCAGTCCCGTAGTTCTCGCAGAAATTGTCGTTTGTTCCATCATGATTATTTTCACCATTCGCTTCATTGTGCTTGTAGTTATAGCTCACAAGGTCATTCAAAGTGAAGCCGTCGTGGCAGGTAACGAAGTTGATGCTACCTTCAGGTCCTTTGCCCGACTTAGTGTAAATGTCTGCACTGCCGCAGATGCGGCTTGCAAATAAACCGAGCATCCCATCATCACCGCGCCAGAAACGCCGGACAACGTCTCTATATTGGCCGTTCCACTCTGCCCAGCGCCGCTTTGAAAAACTGCCCACTTCATACGAACCGGCTGCGTCCCATGCCTCTGCGATAATCTTGACACTTCTCAAGATTGGGTCCTCGGCAATCCTTGCGAGAAGAGGGGCATTGGCTAGCAATTTGCCTGTGCCATCCCTGCCAAGAATCGATGCAAGGTCAAAACGAAACCCATCTACATGCATCTCTACCACCCAGTAGCGTAATGCACCCATGATGTGATCTCTCATCACTGGATGATTGGTGTTGACGGTGTTACCTGTACCGGCGTAATTTTTGTAGTAGCGTTTATCTGACTCCAGCATATAAAAAATCGTATTATCAATCCCACGGAAACATAACGTTGGACCCAGTTCATTTCCTTCTGCGGTGTGATTGAACACAACATCAAGAATCACTTCGATGCCTGCATGATGGAGCGCTTGTACCATTTCCTTAAACTCCAGCTTCTGTTGACCCAAGCCTCCTGAACTACTATAAGATGCTTTCGGTGCAAAGAAAGACACAGGATCGTATCCCCAGTAATTTCTGAGTGGCTTGCCTGTTTGCGGATTGAGACCAGACACATTGCATTCGTTGAATTCATGCACGGGCATCAATTCCACAGCAGTCACACCCAGTTCTTTTAAATAGATTATCTTTTCCATAAGACCCCGGTAAGTGCCTGGATGCTTCACGCCGGAGTTGGGATGTATTGTAAAACCACGAACATGCATTTCATAAATCACTGTCTTTGACCAGGGATGTTTGAGCACTTGGTCGTCATTCCAATTGAAGTGTTCATGAGTAAACACGCATTTCGGCATTGCTCCAGCATCATCGACTTTCGAGCAAACCAAGTCGCGCTCCGGCGCTGACGGATCGTATCCCAATGCCGGACTAAAATTCCAATCAGGCAACGGTGTGATCGCTGACGCAAAAGGATCTATGAGCAGCTTGTTAAAATTAAAACGATGACCTTCCCTTGGTTTGTACGGACCATCCACGCGGTAAGCATAGAGTTGACCGGGAAGAATCCCTTTGACCCAAACATGCCAGACATCACCCGTGCGATTGCGTGCGGGATCCAGATCAATCACCCTAGCGGCCTTGGCATCTTCGTGATGAACAAATAATTCCAATTGAACTCGGCTGGCGTGGCGGCTAAATAAGGCAAAGTTAACACCTCCTTCAGATTCAGAGGTTCCCAGAGGCAATGGCACACCAACTCGAACATCACCTCGCTCCGATACGTCTGCCAGATAATCATGCAAAGGACGCTCGGGTGGAACCAGACCTTTGGTCGCGTTCGTTTTTTTTGTGGTCTGGCCTGATCCGGACAGCGTCTGATCTTTTGGCTGTCGCATTCTTTTCGATTTTGTTGACTTTTGAATTGGGTCTTTTTTATTCATTCTTTTATCTTTCGAAATCTAATCACCGCTGCCATAGAATCCGCTCCTCTTCCAGCGGAACCGCAACCCCATCGAAGTGCGGTATTAGCCGCGCCGTATAATCTATTGGCGGGCGGGATGAAGACACAGACGCATTGTAAACGTAACCACCTGTTGTGCCATTCAATGGGTGAAGAAGCTTCATCTCCTGCGTCACTGAGACACCATCGTTGATTCCGTCTGCATAAAGCTCGACATGCACAGCTTTCGGATCGATGTCAGCAAGAAAAACCTGAATCTCAAAAACATGCTGCTCGCCAAAAGTTTCAACCTTAACTTCACCGAAGTGCATTGTGGTCCATTTCTGTTCCAGATTGTGCTGCCAATCCACTATCATCTTGCCGATTGCTCCTTTATTGTCCATGCGCAGATGATAGGCGGTTGCAGCTGGGAGATAATGCTGCTCGGTGTATTCGCGTACTGCGCGATTGGCGGAGAATCGCGGTGTCAGCTTCGCCATACTTTCCCGCATGCGAGCAACCCAAGCAGTCGGGATGCCTTTGTCGTTGCGATTGTAAAACTCAGGGATGACCTCGCGTTCGAGACAGTCGTAAAGCGCATTGGCCTCAATTGCATCCCAGGCAGGATCGTCACCGTGTTCTTTGCCGTCCCCCAAAGCCCAGCCCACTTCCGGTGTATAGGCTTCCGCCCACCAACCATCCAACTCTGAAAGATTAATACCTCCGTTGACGAGCACTTTCATGCCGCTTGTTCCACACGCTTCCCATGGACGACGAGGCGTATTTATCCATACATCGACCCCCTGCACAAGATACTCGCTTAAAAGCATGTTATAGTCACTAAGGAAAATTACATGGTTGCGTGCTTCAGGTCGTTGGATAAACTGTGTCCATTGCTGAATCAAGGCTTGCCCCGCTTGATCCGCTGGATGTGCCTTTCCGGCAAGGATAAGTTGAACTGGTCGTTTGGGATTTGTCAGAATACGCAACAGACGTTCCGGATCATGCAATAGCATGTTGGGTCGTTTGTAAGTGGCAAAGCGACGTGCAAAACCTAAAGTCAATACGCTGGGATCAAATAAATACTTCGACTCTTCCACCGCTTCATGAGACGCGCCTGAAGAGGTCAGCTGAAAGGATAATCGTCCACGAACATATTCGACAAATGACTTGCTTGCTGCGATACGAAAGTTCCAGAGCTTGGCATCAGAGATGTGGCAAATATCCTGCTCCATAGTTTTCGTCGTCCCAAGCCAGCGATCCTTTCCACAGGCTTCCGTCCATAAATCATCAGCTAAGGCAGAGTCCCAAGTCGACATATGGACTCCGTTCGTTACATATCCGATAGGCACTTCGTCTGCAGGCCATTTGGGAAAAAGAGATTCAAATAGGTGCCGGCTAACTTTTCCATGCAAGCGACTCACGCCATTCACCGCTCCGCTTCCACGGATTGCCAGAAATGCCATGTTGAAATTTTCAGACGAATCGTTCGAATTCTGTCGGCCCAATGCTAACAAATCGTTAATTGTAATACCAAGTTTTTCTTTGGCGTACCAACCGAGGTACTGCTCAATGAGAGTCGGTGCAAAACGGTCAAAGCCTGCTGTTACTGCCGTGTGTGTGGTGAAGAGATTCCCCGCTCGAGTAACAGCCAATGCGACTTTAAATGGCTGACCTGTATCTTCCATAAAATTTCTTGCGCGTTCCAGAACAGCGAAGGCCGCGTGCCCTTCATTCAGGTGACAGACTTCAGGTTTGATGCCAAGCGCACAGAGCAACCGCCATCCGCCGATCCCAAGCACCATCTCTTGTTTCAACCGCAACTCCGGACCTCCGCCATACAGTTCGCTGGTGATGCCTCGATGAATGGGAGAGTTCGCAGCATCATTGCTGTCCAGCAGATAAAGCTTAATTCTTCCGACCTGCACCTGCCATGCCCGCAGCCAGACCGAATAACCCGGTAAAGAAATCTCCAACCGCAGCCACTCGCCGTTCGGATGACGCAACGGTGTGATCGGAAGTTGCCCGGGATCGTTGTAGGGGTAAAGTGCCTGTTGTGCGCCGTTCCTATCAAGCTCCTGCCGAAAATAGCCTTGCTGGTAGAGCAGCCCCACACCGACCACCGGCACACCCAAATCGCTGGTAGTCTTGAGCTGATCGCCAGCTACATTACCAAGACCTCCCGAATAGATCGGAAGCGCTTCGCTCAACATGAATTCCATACTGAAGTATGCGACGCAGGTCAAAGGAGCCTTTGGATAATTTTGTTGAAACCAAGCAGATGCTTTCTCTTCTTGTTTTTTGGATTGTACAAGAGCATCAATCTTTTTGCGGATTTCAGGATTTGACAATACATCCTTGACCTTCTCCCGTGAAACAGTCTGCAGAACATCCCAAGGATGGTGAGTCAGTTCCCATAGTACCGGATCAAGCTGCCGCCATATATCGTCAGCAGCATGATTCCATGACCATCGCATATCCAGCGCAAGTTCAGTTAGGGAATCGAAACCGTCGATATCGGTAGACAAAGAACCTCTCATTAGACTTCCTATGTGCGATTGAGTATTCATGATTTTGTTTTCATTAGTTTTAATATGTGAGATGCAGCAAATGGTGTCGATTCTGAAGCCGTGCTGGATTCTAAAGCAATCCTCAGAGTCGAGAGCAAATCATTGAATCCATTCTCTTTCTGATTCCGCAAAACATGATGCGCTCCCTGACGCAATAGAACAGAATCGGGTTTACTTTTAACCAATGCGCGTAATAATTGCGGCCAAGCGATCTTTTTGAATTTTCTCAATGCTTCGGCAGCCAACCATACAACTCCTTGGTCGCTGTCTTCGAGTGCACTCACCAATGCTGGTATTGATCTCACATCGCTGATCGCACCAAGTGTCTTGGCTGCTTCCCAGCGAACGTGATCCTCTTTGGAATACTGCAATGTCCGGTTGAGAGAAGAAACAGCGGGTTTACCGAGAGCCACCAACGATTTCCTTGCTTTCATACGAATTGCACCGTTCTTACTTGCCAGCAAGTCTATCAATGATTCTAAATTTGTGCCTGTTAATTTTTGTTTGCTCATTTGTTTGCCTCCGAAGGAATTGGTGCAGCAAAACTCATTTTGAAAGCATCGTTCACGAGACTTTGCGCTTCCTCGATGATGCGGTGCAGATGATCCGCTCCACGGAAGCTCTCCGCATAAATCTTGTAGATATTTTCAGTTCCGGATGGACGCGCGGCGAACCATCCATTCTGTGTTACAACTTTCAATCCGCCGATAGGTGCATTGTTTCCCGGTGCTTGAGTGAGGATAGTCTCGATTTTTTCACCTGCTAATTCTTTTTTCGATATATCCTGACGGGAAAGATTCTTCAAGATCTTCTTTTGCTTGGTTGTTGCCGGCGCTTCAACGCGGTCATAGGCAGGTTCACCGAACGCACACGTTAGCTCGCGATAAATTTCTCCGGGATCTCGGCCCGTTTTTGCTGTGATTTCAGCTGCAAGCAAAGCCGGGACAATTCCATCTTTATCTGTTGTCCAAACGCTGCCATCCAGACGGACGAAAGATGCGCCCGCACTTTCTTCCCCGCAGAAACCAAGCGAGCCGTTGAGCAAACCATCAACGAACCACTTAAAACCAACCGGCACCTCGTAAAGTTTCCGGCCAACTTTTGTGGTGACTCGATCAATCATCTGGCTGCTCACAACCGTTTTTCCTACTGCTGCTTCCTTGCGCCAGTTCGGTCGGTGCCGGAAAAGATAAAAAATAGCAACAGAAAGGTAATGGTTGGGCGGCAGCAACCCCGCACTTCGGGTGACGATTCCATGCCGGTCATGGTCGGTGTCACATGCAAAAGCAATATCATAACGATCCTTCAAGCCGATTAACCTTTGCATCGCATAAGACGAGGATGGGTCCATGCGGATCTGTCCATCCCAATCAACAGTCATAAAACGAAAGGTTGGATCGACTGCATCGTTGACAACTGTGAGATTCAATTTATATCGCTCTGCAATTGGTTTCCAGTAGTGGACACCTGCACCACCGAGTGGATCCACTCCCATACTAATTTTAGCGTCGCGAATAGAATTCATGTCGATCACATTGACGAGATCAGCAATGTAAGCATTCAGATAGTCGTACCGGTGTGTTGTTGGAGCGCGAAGAGCTTTCTCGTAAGAGATTCTTTTTACATCCAGAAGATCCCTCTCAAGAAATTCATTCGATTTCACTTCGATCCAATTGGTGACATCGGTTTCAGCCGGTCCGCCGTTAGGGGGATTGTATTTGAAACCTCCATCGTGAGGAGGATTATGTGAAGGCGTGATCACTATGCCATCGGCAAGTCCAGTCTTGCGATCGCGGTTGTAAGTAAGAATAGCATGAGAAATAACAGGGGTTGGAGTGTATTCATCTTTATCCGCAATCATGACTTCCACACCATTTGCTGCCAGCACTTCCAGTGCACTAGCAAGAGCCGGTACGGAAAGCGCATGCGTGTCCATGCCAAGGAAAAGTGGTCCATCAATCTTCTGCTGTTTTCGGTAAAGACAAATGGCCTGAGTGATGGCGAGTATATGCCATTCGTTAAATGCTTTGTCGAAGGCTGAGCCACGATGCCCTGAGGTGCCGAATGCAACTCGCTGCGCCGACACTGAAGGATCAGGCACTTCGGTATAATATGCCGTGACAAGTTTTGGCACATTAATCAGCATCGCCGGTTCGGCTGGCTTTCCTGCAATAGGACTTACTTTCATGTCAGCTTTCTCAAGTATCTTTGCGATATATTCTCACGGGCTACAAATCTGGATTTCAGCCTAAACCTACGTCAGGCTCGGCTGCAAAATCCAGATTTTCTTTTCCTCTTCGAGTATTGAAACCCGTTTTACCATACCCTCGGATACGAAGTGTAGTGACCGATTCCAAAAATCAATAAACAAATAATTACTACCCAAAAGATGACGTCGACAACTGCTCTGGTTCCCGCTTCAGAGGTAACTTCTTCTTTTGAAGCCCTGCGCCAGCGCGGAGTTCGCGGACTTGCCGCTGTGAGTATCAGTGAAACCAAGAATCCCATAATAATAATGGGCAACCAGCCTATTCCCCAAAACATGGGTCCAAATGGAACGAGCCATACACCACCAGCCCACGCGAAAAGGGACACTACCAGAAAAAACCACAACAAGCTGCCCCAGGGCCCCTTTGTGCCAAAAGCACGGGAGACTATCGAAACAATAATCATCCCAACGACCAGAGCAACAAACAGATCAATGATAAACATGAGATTCTCCTTCTTTTAGTGATTTGCCGTCCAATTGGCACGAGCCGTACGCTGCCGATTCAGCGAAAAGGACGAGCGTTCTTTAGTCGGTATTTTTTCTTTGCAGTTCACACCGTTTGCTGCCAGCACTTCCATCATTCTCTTTTTCATTCCTTTGATGACTTTTTTGTTAATGCTTCCATCAGCTTATCGAATGGCTCATTGAATTTCTTGACGCTTTCGTCTTCAAGCTGTTGAGTCACCTTGTCGATACTGATCCCGAGTTCCGGTAATCGTGCCATTAACCAATTGGCTTCCTCGACATCCTGGTCAAGGCGTAATTTTGGATTACCATGATCACGGTAAGCGTCGATAGTTTCAGGCGGGACGGTATTTATCGTGTCCGGGCCGATGAGCGATTCAATGTATTTTACATCACTATAATCCGGGTTCTTGGTACTTGTGCTTGCCCAGAGCAGCCGCTGCACACGAGCACCCTTATCGGCCAGTTTCTTAAACCTATCACTGCCAAAAATTTCATTGTAGATTTGATAAGCCATTTTCGCACTGGTGATGGCAATTTGTCCATGCACCTTCTTCGCAATTTCCGGTTTCTTGCCGTCAGGCGTGATGAATTTTTCTATCATCGGGTCTACAAGAGAATCAATGCGGCTCAAAAAGAAGCTCGCGACAGAAGCTACATGTTTCACAGGTTTTCCTTGCGATACGCGCATTTCGAGACCCGCAATGTAGGCTTCCGCAACCTGTCGGTAACGAGGCAGCCCAAAGAGCAACGTCACATTGACATTGATTCCTTCGCTGATAAGTTGCTGAATAGCATGCAGACCATCATAGGTCGCTGGAACTTTAATGAGAACATTTGGCCGATTCAGCGCTGCCCACAACCGGCGGACTTCCTCAATTGTACCTTTGGTGTCATGCGCCAGATGAGGGTTGACCTCCAAACTGACATATCCGTCCTTGCCGTCAGTCTTTTCATACACAGACCTGAATTCGTCAGCGGCGCTCTGTACGTCGCGCTGGCTAAGAGTTTCATAGATTGCTTGAACATTTTTATTTTTAACGGATATATCACGAATATCCTGGTCGTAAATATTGCTTTCCGCTATTGCCTTCTCGAAAATGGATGGATTCGAGGTCATCCCCCGCAGACCATCATCGTCGATCAAACGCCGAAGCTTGCCACTGGAGAACAGATCACGCCGGATGTAATCCAACCAAATGGACTGCCCGAGTGTTTCCAATTTTTTTAGAGGATTGTCTTTCATGATTTTTCCTGAAGTATTTTCTTGGCTTGCTCACTCTGCCTCTCATCAACCACCAATTGAACACCTTCCGTATTCTGCAGAGATGGAAGCGTTCCACCCCCTTTGATTATGGATGCTGATATGCCTAACGATTCGAGATGTCCTTTTGCAATTTCAGCGTCTATTTCGTTTTCATATTCGCCAACGACTATTTGTTTTTCTTTCATGCACGCACCTCGTTTTTTAAATGCCTATGTTTGCTAATGCACTCGCGATGTTATTTACATTTTCAACTAATTGCGAATGTGATGCTTCAAAGCCTTTCACCGAAGCCGACAACCCATCAATTGCTAATTTTAATAGCGTCGGATTCTTGTCCTGCCGCAGCGCTTCATATGTTGAGCGTTCGATAAATCCAGCGACACTCTCTGCATGCTCTGCCTGGTGATTCGAGAGTTTCGCCATTTCGGGCTTCAATGCTGCCAGTAGATTCAGGAGCTGTGTCTTATCGCTTTCGTTGAGAGATTTGTTTGTGCTTATCTTCTTCTCAATCTTTTCAATTGTATTCTGCGCCATCATTTTCCTTTCACTTTTTAAAGAGACACTTCACATAAGATTTTCCATAATTCTTTTGAATCACTGCAATCCAATTGCCATTTTTGAGAGATCGCTCGCGACACGGGATTGATTTCCCCAATCGCTCCAAGCAATACCTTCGGCACGAATAACACGGAGGTGTTTTGCGTTTGGTTCCATGATGGTTTTAGAAAAACCATACGATGGCAACCGTGTGAATTGACCATCCAGTTTTTCAATTCCGCCCGGTGAGGTAACCAATTGTTTCATTAAGTTCATTTGATGATACACCTTCGGCAATGATTTTCGATAGAGATGCAGCAATGTCTCTGCCTGCGCTGCGAATACCATTGAATTCCATAGACATTTTTTTGAATGCAACATAGTGGCAAGTTTTATTGGCGGTTTCTCGACAAATCGTTCAACAGCATAGAACCGATTTCCTAGATAGCGTAAGAACGATGTCGATGGTTCAATCCATCCGTAATTTGTATCAGCATCCTTCGAAGGAATGCCTACGAGGACTACTGTCTCGGGAGAGCGATGGACATAATCCACAGCAGATTCAACAAAATTCATAAAACGTTCTTCTTCCAATATAAAGTGATCCGATGGGAACACGGTGACGCATGCGGAAGGATCCTGTGCTAGTATTTGCACGACCGGGAACAGAATACTCACTGCTGTTTCGCGATTGCACGGTAATACGACAAGGGATTTTCTCTCCGTTTCGGAAATCTCTGTATGAACATATTTCAAATGCTGAATATTTACGACGATGCGCATGCGTTGGAGTGGAACAATGCGTTTCACTCGCTCAATGGTATGCCGGAGCATAGAATGCGTTCCAACGATATTCGCAAATTGTTTCGGACGATCTATATTTCTATTCGTTTTCAAATACTCGCGCAATCGAATACCATCACCACCTGCCAGGATGATAGCCCACAAATTTTCGTTTTGCTTTTTCATAAATGTGTCCTCACGATTTCTTCACACTCACTATTTTTATGATTTGGAGGGTTCGTTCCTCTTGCATGTTCATTTAAGGACGTTCTTGATTTCTTTTTCGTCTTTTTTATTCACACCAAGAACGAGAACAACGCCACCGATAACTATCATTCCGATCCCGGCGTACAAACGCCAGTTATCTGTGTATTCGAAATCCTTTGCTACTCCTGGTTTCATAATTTCGCCAATATCCACTCTCATGGTATGGGTGAAAATTGTCAACAAGGTCGTGAACAAACCGATGAGGAGAATGATAATGCCTGCCCTTTTCAAGATTTTGATCCTTCCTTTTTCTTTTTCACTCAATGCCCTATATTAATATTGACTTGTTGTTGACTTACTAGGTTCCTCCTCTACACTAATTTTATTTTTCTTCTTATACGATGCTCATCGAAAGCGAAGAGCATAGCAACATAGCCTCCAGCGTGACCACGTGAAGATGGAGTATTTCCACTTCGTGTGCATGCCAAAGCTACCATAGCAATAGTTAGATCAGGAATGTTTCGTTAAGGATGTACTTCTCCACTGAGAGTAGAGAAACGATTTCAAAAAATGAGTAGCCAAACCATGATGAGGTGTTATCCAGTGCAGGTGAAACAAACGGAGAGGTAAGCAAAGGAAGAACTTCAACATTCTGCACCTTGCTATCCTTTTCAACAAATGCCATAACAACTCTAAGACCACTGAAAACTACGGTTGAGTGGCAAGCATCTCCTTTGTAGATGGACATACAAGCTACAGGCAGTGCCTTATCTGGTTTCTTCACGCACATATGCAAAATGATGGTAAAGCGCGCACTTGCAAGGAGGAACACGAGAGTGAGTACTCTCCCGAAAGCTATACTATGCCTTGCGATGGATTTCATTATGGGAATTTAGACCGTATTTAATGTGAATTAAACTACGGAGAGATCTATGGGAAGACAATCGCCCAAAAGTATGAAAAAGGGATTAACTCTTTTTGGGAGCGAATGTTTTACGTCGGATAGATATTTTTGTAGTGTTTTCGATTTCGAATAAAAAACTCAGTATATATTCAAATATTTTTAAACTTCATTGGTACGGAATTTGTACAAGACTTCAACCGGACAATTGTGATTATGTTTATAAACTTATTCGCATGACTCTACAGGAATATCGTAATCACGAATATAAAGAGGAAGCCCAAAGTCGCCGCTGCCGCGATTCGGGGGACACTGTGCGCCTGGCTCTCCGGGAGAAGGCTCGCCGCTCCCACAAAAATGAACTCGCCGGCAAAAACCGCCAGCAATATTGCGAGAACACTCTTCGAAATTAATATGATTGACGTGAGCAAAACACCCAGCAGCGGTGCGAAACCATCCATAAAAAGAAAGAATAATGCCTTTTTCTTTGACTGTTCGCTCTTGAGCATCAAGACCACTGTATTGATGCCGTCCGGCAAGTCATGGATTATTACTGAAAGGGCCACAACAATGCCAATAGAGACGCGCACTTGAAACGCTATCCCCATGGTGAGACCATCTAGGAAGCTTAGCAGAATAAGACTTCCTGCACCAATGGGTCCCATGACATGCCCCTCAGAAATTATCCCTTTGATAGGATGAGTTGAGAACTGCTTCTCGAGAATTATAAAAAATAGGAATGACAACACAACAGACATCATTATATACTTAACCGGGATTCCGAATTTATTTGCAATATCCAAGCTTTCGGGCAGTATCTCCATTAGCGCGACAGTTAAGACGCTCCCTGCTGCAAAAGCGAATATAATGGAAAGACTTTTTTCGAATTTCAAAACGATGAATCCGCCGAGGAGCGTCGACAAAAATGTTATCAAGGCCAATATTATTGCTATGAAGTTCATTTCATAACTCCTATCAAAAAGATTGCTTTGCCATGAGAAGAACGCTTAAAGTTGGTGCTGTAGCAATTGCGCGTATATTATCGATTGTATTGGAAATATTTTACATTCCATTTACTTTTTTGTTCTATTCTGCGTGGTGCCTAACGGATGGCGGATAAGTCCGTGGCGCTTTTTGCGCCACGCGATCTCGTTCCGACTGAAAGTCGGAACGGACTGCCGCGCTGAATACTTCCAAAATGTACTGAACGAAACAAGTTCATTTTGTAAAGCTTATTATTAAACATCCAAACCTCTATTAGCCATGCTTAACGTACCACGCCCGGCCGCCAAAGTGTGCTTTGTAACATAGGCGGGCTCATTTCGTCGACTTGAATTGCTGGTTAAGTTGCGTTTTACAAAATGATCTTATAGTATTTATTTGAGCATACTTCATGAAAAATAGAAGCAAGTGAAGAATAAAAAACTCTATAACCCCATAATACCCAGAACAACATATATGTAATGATCACAGTTTTTACTACAGTAAGGAACAGCGATTGATCGTACACTGTAGCTGCTTTCTTACTCGCAATTTAGTCTTGTGAATGATCTTCATCTCTCGGTCCTTATGAATATTCAGCAATCGAACCGAAAACTTTTTACACTACAGAAACCCCAAGGATTCGACCTATAACGGCGGTCACTGCCATCGCCAGGGCTCCTCCCAGGGTGACTCGCAACGATGCACGGCCGAGTGGCGCGCCACCAAGATGACCACCAAACGCACCGAGAGCCGCAAGACTCACGAGCGAGAGCGCCGCAATCACAGGAATACGCAGAGACGCTGGTGCGACGACAAGAGCCATGATCGGAATCACGGCGAAGGATGCAAAACTCGCGGCTGATATCCACGCCGCTTGCATCGGACGTGCGAGGGATGTTTGATCGATCCCAAGCTCATCGTGCATGTGCGCCCCGAGTCGATCGTGAGCGCTAAGTTGCTCCGCTACTTTCATCGCGAGATCTTTCTCGATGCCTCGCTTCACATAGATCATTGCAAGCTCTTCCAATTCGGCTTTCGGCTGCTCCGTAAGCTCTTGCGTTTCCCGCTGGATATCCGCCCGCTCCGCGTCACGCTGCGAGCTAACCGAAACATATTCGCCCACGGCCATAGACATCGCCCCTGCAACAAGGCCCGCCACGCCGGCGACCAGGATAGCCCCCTGCGATGCCGAGGACGCCGCGACACCAATCATGAGACTCGCCGTCGATACAATTGCATCGTCCGACCCGAGCACCGCGGCACGCAACCACCCTGCACGTCCGCTAAGGTGCATTTCTTCGTTGTCCATACGAATGACAGGTTTCATTTTCATGTGCTAACACGCTTAGGCACATGTTTGGCAAGTAAGCGCCCGAAGCCGCTTTTTTTGCCTCCGCCAGTAATTTTATTTACCGTGGCCCATGCCCGCGCTTCCGAGGTTTTTGTGCTTAACCCCTTTTTCTCGTAGCCGGCTTCGATGTGTCTTGCCTGGCGTTTTTGTTTGTCAGTGTAACTGGATTTATCGCCTTGTGGCATTTATGCTCCTTACTTAATTTCTATGTTTTTCTTTACCGCTGATTTTTTGTGGCGGTTATTTCGTGCAGCAACAAAGTGTACCAGAAAGTATTTTACTACCCTTTATCTTCATCCAGACCGTTGTGGTCATCTCCCCCCAAGCTGTAATAGTTATTCTCTTCATCTTCACTTCCAATTTTTTCTTGTGCATCATCCAATTCTGAGCCAGGAACATCTAAATCACTGCCCGATACATCATCCTTAAAATCTTTCTCATTATTATTTCCGGTTTTAGCATTTTCATTTAATTCCTTTGTTTTGGAAATATCCTCAGGATTTATATTCCCCTCTTCTTTGGACTTGTTGAAAATGTCTTCGCTTGCAGGATACAACGGGTATCCCGGAAGATCTATTTTCACTTCTTTGATCGCTTGCTGAACAGGCGGGTTGGTTTGGCTGCTTTGGTTTTTCATATTTTCACTAAGCCTTTATGTGTTGAGAAATTTCATTTTCCGCTGTCTGTTGAATGTCTGCTTTAGTAAGGCTCACGAACACTTTCGCTTCCTCATAACTGATTTTTTTGACCTTGCTGGTCGGAATAAGGATTTCCTTACCCGAATACCAGTGACCAGTTTCGATAACAAGTTCATGAATCGCCCAACTCTTGTCGTCCACCAGAAAGCTGCTCACATGGCCGATCTCTCCGTCCACCGATTGAATGTTGTAGCCGATTACCTCTTGAATGCTTCGGAGATGCTTGTCGTCCCGGTGGTGATACTTCTTTTGAATCTCCATCTCCTTTTTCGAAGGTGGCAGAACTACCGGATAGCCGCCGATACCCCACATTGAACTGCCATCCCAGTAAGTCGGCCAGCCGTAATAAGCGTAGTAATCGGTCTCGTATTGCCGGGAAACCGGTTTATGTGACTCGATCGAGGGACTGTCTTGAATTTTCTTTTTGTGCAGCTTTATATGCAGCGTCTTTTCGTCCCGGTCCAATTTACCAAAAGCATGAGGGGTGAGCAGCACGAGGCGACCTGTCAACCAAGATCCCGTGTCTGCGACCAGATAGCGAACCACCCAGTTCTCGTCGTCAAAATAGAAGTCCTTCACATGGCCAATGTCGCCATCAAACGCGGCAAGTTTGTTACCATATAATTGCTTAATGTTTTGTAACATAAGTTTACCTTTCAAATAAATTGTCTATACATCCCGGTAAGTACCTATCGCTGTTATACTCACTCAAGATGCTCCAATATCTTTCTTGACGATAAAGAATTGATCTTCTCCATACTCTTCCTTTCCATTCAAGTACAAAAATTCTCTTCGATCAACGAAGGATAAAAAGACACTCTTGAACCGTGAACAAGTATACCAAGATCTGCTTTGAGAGGTAATAGCCCGGAAGGATGAAAGAGTAGTTAATACTTTTTAGTGCCTAATGTGTGATAATAGACCGGATGAAAGCGGGCATGATTCAAGAGATTGGGAGGATTTTCGATGTGGTGGTTTTGGTGAAGGATGTTCTATACGTCACTTTCTTTGAAGCGCAAAGAAAGTGACAGAAAGAAACGCTTGCGAAATCGAAATGTGTCATCTCAAGGTTGAACTGAGTTTGCGGATTCAATAGATATTTCGTTTCGGATTAAATATGTTCACGGAATGAGAATTCACCTCAGCTGGGCTTAGTTCACTTCAATCGATTTCGCAGGCTATAGTAAAGGAAAATTTATTTCTGGCAAGGCACTTGCACACGAAACAATGCAATAAGAGCTATAGAATTTTAGCTGAGTGTGTATGTGCCGCGTGATGAGCAACCGTCCCGAATTGCTTCAAGCATATTCGGGACATTTACCAAATAAGTGCTTGTGAGTGAGTCCCGCCAAAAGGTGAAGCATGACGGGTAAAGTTGCGGCCTAACAAAACTGAGATCACCGGATGGCGGACGAACGAAGTTCCGTTTGGCATCGCCAAGCGGAACGAATCAGGCACAAAACTATATTATCAAATAATGGGTAAACTCTTTTTTGTGAATCCATCCATAAACAAATGGAGTAGTACAACGATCAATGCGATAAACAACAGACCAAGGACAAGTTCTTTTTCGGTGAAAAGATATTGGCCTTGCTCCCTCCTTTTTGAAACCTTCTCTTTAATTACTTTCCAAACTTTTAATGCACCAAAGCCTAAAATGGTTCCGAAAAGAAAACTATGGAAGAAAGCCCTATGATTTGGATGTATTGGTGGTTCAATGATATCTGGAATTCTTCCACTTGCAAAACCAACCCCAGTTGATAAGAAGGCATGACCTAAATCAATCTTTTCTCTTTCGTCTAATTTTGTTTGAATGACAATTGAAGTCACAGTACCGCAAAGTGTTCCGGTGATTAAATGTGTTTTTCCGTTTGGCATAAGTATCTACCACTCTTTAATGCGTTGATAATATTTTTTAATTCTTTTTCGACCTTCGTTGTTTTTGTCGCCTTTGAAATAGATTTCCACAAACTCAATTCGATCTTCATCTTTAAAGTATGCATATATGATACGAATTCCTGTCTGATTCCCCTGACCTTTTAACGCTCGACATGTGAATTTGCGAACTTTAAATATCTTTGGTTCTTCAATTCCTAAATCAGATATGGCAACAATCCCACCATAATCACTACCCTGCTTGTGAAATGGAACGAGAGCAGACTTAATTAAATTATCGATATCTCCATCGAGTGTTCGAAACCGTTTTCGCAGTTTCTTAATATCCTTTTCAAATTCTGGTAGATTGACTATCTCACGGAACATTTTCCTCGTACTCCCTTACGGAATAACCTGGCGTTCGATAAAAGACAGATTCATATTCAATAATACTTCCTTCCTTTGCAGTTTTCCAAGGTATGTCATCGTGCGAGTAGTTGCTTATTTGTGTTGCATTCATATCCGATAAGCGGCTCAGCACATCTTCAATGACTGTGAGCTCCTCTGCAGTCAGCTTCGAGAGATCAGGTTTCCGCAATGGCAAATACTTTGTCTGAGGATGCTCGAAATATTTACTCTTTACTTTTTCGATCTCATGTTTATTGGCCATTTGCTCAACGATCTTTACGAATTCCACAGGTGTTGGACCGTATCGGTTCTTTATGTATTGAGCGCCCATCAACTGTTCTTCATGCTTCTCGTAAAAATTAAAATCAATAAAATAGAGCAGCTTGTAAATTACTGTTTCTCCAATATTTGCCTTAGAGCCAACTTTATCCAGAATATACAGAAGGACCTCTTTGAATTTCTCCAGATTCTTCTGAGGAACATTGATGCGTATTTCCTGCCTTTGTTTCTTTTTCACGGTACCTTTTTTCGGAAGAACTACCTCCGGCTCACTGTGCAAATCCAGAAGTGAATCCACTGTCAAACTAAATATTTTAGAGAGTTTGACAAGTTCTTCTGCTGTCACTGACCGCATCCCGTTCTCTATTTGCGAGATTGCCGGACGTGGAACGCCAAGCACCTCGGCAAGCTTTTGTTGACTGATACTATGTTGTGAGCGCAAGTGTTTAATCTTTGCGCCGAGTTGATTAGACCCGTTGTTCATATATCCTCCTGATGAATGATCTAATATAATGTTTGTATGATATTATGTCAAGTGTTTGTATGATATTCTTACATTATAACACAATGAAGGTGCTGGAAGGTTCCAGCACCTGTTAAATAGCAATAAATTGAAGAAATTTAGCAGAGAGAGAATATTGTGCTAATGAGGGAAGAAGGCTGGTTGGGATAAAACAAAATGGCGGACACTTTATTTTCTTCGACGATAACCTTTGACAACTTTCTTGCTTTTACCTGCAATAGGCTTCTTCAGTATCACTTTCCTAGGTCTGATATTCTTTTGTTTGGCTGGTTTCTCTTCAGAGAGTTTCTTCTCTCGTTCGGCTTTGATTCTCTCCAGCAACACGCTTGCCGGTTCATCGTTCGGGTCTTGGGGGACAAGCTCGCCGCGGAAGGCTTTGGCAAGTATGGATTGTGTGAGTTTTTCTACATACGATTGCGCTTTTTTATAGCGCGCTTCAAGTTGATCTGCAAGCGCAAACAATGCCTCAACACGACGGACGATTTCTTGTTGTTCAGTAAACGATGGCAATGAAATTGGTATTCTGTTCAGAATATCCAGATTCAAATTACTCATCGTTGTTCCTTTCGACTCACCCTCCAAGAATTCTTTTGTCTCGGCACTACTAAGAACAAAAAAAAGAAACCTTGGATATACATTTCTATTCGCCCTGACGAACAAACTGCCAGTTCCACACAACCAAGCATTTTCATTTTCCGTAACTAAAGCACATCTACCCATCTCTCCGCGTCTTGCCATGATGATATCATTCGTTTTCAAATGATAATTTTTAAGTTCTGCATACTTTTTCTTTGTTATTGAATATTCATTATCTGCCACTATCCTATAATCTTTGATATGCATTGGATTAATAAGAGGAATTCCATTGGATACATAATCAGATTTGTGTAGTTGTGTGCCGAACGGACCGATTTGTATTCTTTCTGCGATTTGCACAACTGTTGATTTATCCCATTCTTCGACCTTGTTCTCCTCCCTCCAATTCTCAGTCAATTTACCAGAGCAGGCAGCAGCTAAAACAGATTGTCGAAAACGCTTGAGTCTTTGAGGAAATTTATCAAGACGTTTTTTGCTCGATTCTACTTTGGCTATGAGCTGATCAAGTTTTTCGACTATACGGTGTTGTTCATTGAGTGGTGGTAAAGGAACTTCAATTTCCCAAAATATTTCAGGATCAACATGTGGAATACCAGTGCCACGGGTATTTGAATTAATTGTTTTAAATCGGCTTTTAATGAAGTAATAAAGATAATCTGGAAGAACAACATCAGATTTTAATGCAGCAATCGTTGAACCTATTGCTCCAACAGCCCCCCTGCCAATCCAGCCACTTCTGGCACCATCCCAAACAACGAGTAAATCATTTTTATCTGAAATACGAGAAGACTTTACATCGGCATATTGCCGAATCTCTTTCTTTTCAATGGCATGAATATCAAGATAGGGGACAAATCCTTTTGCTGGATCATTCCGCAGCACTTCGGGTTTCTTCCCTTTTTTTGAAGTTGCAATTTCCAAAAGTTTCTCATTTACCCATCCGATCGGAAGTGCGTCCATCATTTCTCAACGCCTTCCTCTTTTTCCAGCAACTCCACTATATCTTTCAGGTCGTCTACTACGGCTTCAAGCTCCGTAATTGCCTCGCTTGCCAAATCCTGCGGTTCTGGCAATTCGTCGCTATCCTCCAGCGATTCATCCTTGAGCCATGTAATATCGAGCTTATAATTGCGTTCCTTTACGTCGTCAATCGTAAAGCATCGGACGCGTCCCTCTTCGCCAAGGTCTTTTCGTCTGCTTCTGCCATTAGGATCGGAGCCATAACACTTTTCAAATTCCTCAAAATGTTTATCACTTAACGGGCGATCTTTTTTGGTTATGCCCGGGACATTCGAGCGAGCATCAAATATCCATATTTTCTCAGTTGGCATTCCCTTTTGAAAAAAGATCACATTTGCTTTTACACCCTGGCTGTATGGTGTAAATGTTCCACGCGGGAGTCGCAAAACCGTATGCAGGTTACAATCATGCATCAGTATTTCGAATACTTCGCCTGCCTTGCCTTCAAAAAAACAGTTGTCCGGTAGAACCATTGCGGCTCTGCCTCCCGGTTTGAGTGTATTTACCACATGTTGAACAAAATTAAGTTGCTTGTTGCTCGTCTCGATGGTAAAGTCATCACGATTCGGTGCCTGATTCGCGCCCTTTGTTCCAAATGGGGGATTGGTAAGGATCACATCATACCGCTCACCGCGGTCAGGTTCATAAATCGTATCACCAATATAAATCTGCGGTTCGACACCGTGAAGAAAAAGATTCATCAACGCTAATCGGCGCGGGCGTGGGACTAAATCCTGACCATAATATGTCTTCGTTTTGATGCGTTTGATATCTTTACGATCAAATACTCCGCCGGCGATTTTTGGAGATACAAGCCACTCATACGAACGAACAAGAAAACCACCGGTGCCGCACGCCGGATCGCAAATCTTAAATTCAGATTTACCTCTCGGGTCAGGTTGCATTACATGGATAATGGCATCGATAAGAACCCTGGGGGTAAAATATTGTCCTGCTCCTTTTTTTCCTTCGCTTGCCGCTTTCTCCAGCAGCCCTTCAAATGCTGCTCCTTTTACATCCACATCCATCGACGACCAGTCTTCATCATCAATCATCGAAATAACTTTTTTCAGGTTCACCGGATTATTAAAGCGGGGCATTGCCTGCTGAAATATATCACCAAGAATTCCGGATTGTTTGGCAAGAACACGCAGCACATCGGTAAAATGATCGAGTAAATTGGCACCGGATTTTTCGGTCAATTCCTTCCACGAGCAGTTTAGGGTTACTGTTTTTCCTTTCTCATTTTGATATGTGACAGACGAAAGATTGATTTCTTTTTCATCTGCCATTTTCAGAAAGAGCAGATAAGTTAACTGCTCAATGTAGTCGCCGTAATCGATACCATCGTGGCGAAGCGTGTGGCAAAATCCCCAGAGTTTATTGACAATGTCGGACATACATGCTTTCTATGCTGCTATGTGATAATTAATTTCTTGAATGAGTTGTTCAAGATTATTCCCGAAAACTTTTTGCGCTTCCTTTATACCGCCTCGATCCGAAAAGATTGGCTGATCATTAAAGTCTTCCAGATCGATCGTTAATGTCTGGACAAGATGTAAACGTATATATTCCAGCCACTTCTTTTGTTCTTCTGAAAATGTTTTTCCCTTCATCATCTTTTCCATAGCAAAACGAACACGTTCTTCTGCAGTGAGGACAGGTTCCTCCTGTTTGGCAGCGTGCTTCACCATGGAGATGATATCTGCAAGAGCTTTATTGAGGACTATTTTATGAGCTCTTTGAAGATCATTCTCGTCAAAATCGCTCTTCTTGAGTTTGAGACGCAGATCATTCAGCACATTCGTCTTCCATCCCTTGGGTCGTTTTAAGAGAACCTCAAGAGCTTCGATCTGAGTTTTATTGGTTTTTACAAATTCCGAGAATGCTACTAAATAATCCTGCGGCTTTAGTAGTTTATCTTCAACTCTGAATACCACTTCAGATTCTATTGTATCCTGCGCTTCGATAGCCTTCCAGAATATCTTTTGAGGACGCGGATAGTGTATGCACAATTCCTGGAATTCCTTGTTCCTCAATATTTTCATTGTGCCGGTAAAATCAGATTTCAGATTTGATCTGAGCGATGTCGCAAAAACCTTTACATTCCCTTCGTGAATAAACTTTTCGAACTGTTTTCGTGCTTCACCACTCATTTCTCTATCTACACGTAAGAGGCGCTTAATGAGTATACTGGTAAAATAATCGCGGTCAATATTCTGATAGATGTTTTCTATGACCTGTTCAAGCGGAATAATTTCTTTGGCTGGCGGTTCAACCACAAAATCAGTCGTGTTCTTAAAATACTCAATGAGTGTTCCATCAAAACAATCAAAGATAGTAAATGAACCTTTATTGATATCGGGGCAAAGCCTTGTACCGCGTCCGAGCATTTGAGTCCAGAGAATACGGGATTTTACAGTTCGAAGAAATACGATGAATTCGAAACAAGGAATATCGACTCCAGTCGTTAACATATCGACTGTCACAACAATAGCCGGATGTTCCCGGTTGCGAAATTGACGAATCTTTTGGAGAGGCCTATCAACATTGGGATTGCCAGTGATCTTTTGAACAAACTCGTGGCCTCGATTAAATGTATTTCTACATATTTCTACAAGCTGGTCTGCATGAGAAATATTACTAATGTCGTTTGCAGCAAAAATCAATGTTTTAGGGAAACGCCCAAATTCCTTTTCGTGGGCATCTGTATATTTTTTTAATTCGGCAATAACTTTTGCATTTGTATCGGGGACGGTAATCTTCTTTTCAATTTCTTCTGAAGCAAATTGCCTTTCATCTTCCAACTCGTCGTATAACTCTTTCCCTGTATCAGGGTCTACCATGCCGACTTGTTCGCCTTCTTTGAGAAAGACACCATTCATTAACACACCGGATTTAATTTTCACAGAGTCATAATCGACTAAATAGCCATCTTGAATAGCTTCCTCGGTCGTATAGCGGTATATAACTTCTCGAAAAAGTGAGAGTGAATGAGGGGCAGGTGTAGCAGTAAGTCCGATTTTTACTGAATCAAAATATTCAAGAACATCGCGCCATAATGCTGTTTCCTTCGATGTATATCCACGATGGCATTCATCGGCAATGATAAGATCGAATGCATGATTGGGTATATTAAGTTTGTCGGTATCTTCCTCATAATCGGGATCGGTTGCCTTCTGTTCAAAAGCACGTTCCCATCCATAGAGATTAATAGCCATTCGCTGGATCGTAGCGACATATACAAACGTTTGGCTTTGTGTAGGTGCGCATAGGTATTCATTGGGTAATACTTTTGGATCGAACTTCTCGTCTTCTTCGAAGTCTTCTTTCTGAAAACGCTGGCTGTAGACTTCGTATTCTTGATCGAACTTATAACCGCTCGGCGTATTGAAACGTCCAAACTCCCTTACTGCCTGAGCAGCCAAGGCTCTGCGATCTACAAGAAATAGAATCCGTTTAAATTGCTGTGACTTGAGAAGTCGATAAATTTGTGCAACCGTAACAAAGGTCTTTCCCGTTCCTGTTGCCATAGCAACCAACATTTCACGTTTACCATCGTTGATAGCTTGTTCGATAGCAGTAATCGCGTTGACCTGATAGGGACGGATTTGATAAAAAGCAGGTGGTGATTGAATGACGTTTATGTTATAATAATTCTGCCCTTTGGCAAATATTTCGTTTATTCCATCAGGTGTATGGAAAGTCGATATTCTGCGCGGAAGGTTTTGATCTCTCCTTACATCAAGAAAGAATTCTGTCTCACCATTTGAAGAATATAATAACGGGACTCCATACGGACCCCATTTCCCGATTCCCCTTTTTATCCCCTTGGAATATCTTTTGGCCTGTTCCAGTACATTCTGCGCTCCAACGGAAACCTTCTTTGCTTCAAGAAACCCAAGGAGTGTGCCGTTAACAAAAAAAGCGTAATCTGCAGGGCCGTTCTCCGTAGGATATTCCTCAACGGCATGATGATCCAATGTTGCGATATCACGAACGTCTTTATACTTAATGATTTTCCACGGCTGAGGCAGCGAGATCAGTTTCTTGTTAATTCGATCCCTACGGGTTTGCCATTCAAGTTCTTCAGTAGTCATTCGATCATACTTTCATCATCTTATCACATTTGTGAAATCAACCACCAATAGTAAGAAGTTTCGGTTTGTGTTTCTTTCAGTTTCTGCGTCTTACTTCCTTCAATAATCGATATGTCCATGTCATGGACACGTTTTTATTACGTGTCCAAATATATGTATAATATGGACATATAGAAATAGATAGGTGTCCGTTATGGACACGTTATTTTGTGAGTAATACATACAGTTTCTTATTCAAATAAAGATTTTCTTTACCGACTTTTTGTTTTTTGAGCATACTGGCATCTTCCAGTGCCTTGAGATACTCTGCTGCCGTCTTTCTTTCTGCAATACCTGTATCCACAAGAAATTGACCTTTGGTATAGGGCTGCCGGAAGATTAATTCAATAAGCTCCTTTGAATACACTTTCGAAGGAAGTTTCTTTTTTGCTGACTCCAGTGTCTCTTGCATGAGAGAACGGATATTTTGAATTCGCTGCGATGTCAAAGCTGCCATCGACTCGATGGCAGTGAGCATGAACAAAATCCAGGGCTCCCATTTGCCTTTTTCTGTAACTTCGCGAAGCAAGCGATAATAATCGCTTTTCTGTTCAATGATATACTTACTCAGATAGAGCACCGGCAAGTCGAGAAGGCCTTCCTTTACGAGATAGAGAATATTAATAATTCTTCCGGTTCTCCCATTGCCATCGAAAAATGGATGAATTGCTTCGAACTGGTAATGAATCAATGCAAGTTTGATTAAAGGATCCACATGATTTTCGGCATGAATAAAATCTTCAAGCTCTTTCAGCTTTTGTCGAATCAACGCTTCACCCTCAGGAGGTGTGTAAAGAACTCTCCCGCTTCGTTGATCTGCTACTGCTGTTCCCGTGATATTGCGAATTCCAGCATCATTTTGTTTTATCGTTTGAACCACGTCGACATAGAGATTTGTTGTCAAAAGAGAACGCTTCTTCAGAGCGTTATATCCTGCCCATAGCGCTTCTCTATAACGCAGGACTTCTTTTGTGACGGGGTCAACACTCGATGTGTTGGAAGTGGCTGCTTTAAAAAGTGCATCATTCGTTGTAACAATGTTTTCAATTTCGGAACTTGCTTGTGCTTCCTGCAGAATGACCGTATTGACAAGCATGGATTGATTGGGAATTGACTCGCCTAAACCTTTGAGCTCAGCAAGTACTCTCCCAGCGGATATGGCTTTCTTTAAAACAGATTTTGTTTCAAGATCAACTTTCGGTGGAAGAGGCGGCAAATCATTATATGGTTGAAGCGGATTGAACATCATAGCTTATTATTCCTCGTTCTCTTGATGAATGAAACTATTTGAACGTGTGAATAGGGTAATCTAATGAGAATACTTTTTATCATCCGACGATTGCTTTCGCGTATTGAGTGACGATTCCTTTTACACGACATATCTCCGCAAACTTCATGAGTTTATTCAGATTCCAATCTCGCCGTCGGAAGTATGTTTTAAGACCTTCCATCGCAATATCTTCACCAAGTTTGTTCCTGAACCGGAAGCTATCACAAATAGTTTTTTCTATACCATAGAGGCGAATATGACCGGCTTTGGTTTCGTGATGTTCAATCCCTGCCTTATACTGTGTTTCAGAAAAATAGAATGATTCCGTCGGTGGATGAGAAAGCTTGATCGGTTTATTCGCTCGTGGAATTGCATAGGTTATCGCTGCAGGAACAAATGTTGTAAGCTCGTGAAACGCGAGCGCTGAAGAAAGGCTGATAACTGCTTTCGGGATAGCAAGACAAACTTCTACGAGTCCGCTCGACTCACCAAGCTCAAGCTGTGAAAGCCGATACAGAGGCCAGCCTTCACCTTTACGATGTCACCAGCATCAACTGCTTTCAGGATTTCCCTTGTGTGGATACCGCTCGCTTTCATTTCCTTCATTCGAGCGTAACCCTTATGGGCTTTGAGATATTTGAGTACTTGATTCATTCGGGTGGTTCTAATTAACTGCACTTAATATAAAGGTGCAGATAAAAAGAAGCAAGTAGTAAACGAGAAAATCTTCAAGAAAAAACCCTGACGCACTACCAGACGCCAGGCGTTTAGGGAGGCTAACTAATAAAATTAAGATCGTTATGAAGATCTTCTTCGCGGTATTAAAATAGGATCAAGCTAATGCTTGATACATTTTTAGGCCTCTGGCAGTCGGGGAGACGGCGCGGGAGTATTGTAAGAAACGTTATGGTTTTTGTCAATTACTATTTTTGTCAATTAAACGGTATTAAAGACTATTTGTAACACCTTCGATAACGGCTTGGATCGATGTTGGAACATTTGATAAGAAATCAAAACCAGTTCGTGATTCGATGCTATCGACACAAGTTCGATAATTCTTCCAATCATCTGTTCTACTAATTTGATCATCATTATTTGGCATGTCGACGGCATTAGAATTCAAAAGCTTTTTTATGGTCTGTCACCTTGTGTTCTTCTTTCCATTCAATAGCAATTATTCGTTGCCCGTTGATCCCGCTTGCATCATCAGATGCCAGATAAACTGCAGGCAGTCCCATTATGGCGGGATCAATTAGCTCTTTTCTTTTAAGTTCAGGGAAATTATCCGGAATCATTCCGGTGTTTGTCGCCCCTCCAGGAAGTAAGACGTTAAGTGTTATTCCCATGCCCTCCAATTCCTGGGCCCAGATGGTGCTCATCGATTCGAGCGCTGCCTTAGACGGACCATAGGGGGTGAACCCTTTGCGCTTCATCGTTTCATGATTGATCGAAATATTTATGATCCTTCCAAATCTTTGCTCGAGCATGTGAGGGATCACTGTTCGAGTCATCAGAAAAACGCCGTTTATATTTGTGTCCATGACCATCCGCCACATGTCAGGATCTGCTTCCCAGAAAGGCTTCGGCTCCGTCATGAAACTTTCGTTGACGAATTTCATTCCTCGTGCGGCATTATTGACCAATATGTCGATTTTGCCAAAGTTCGAAACGACAGAATCGATGAGCTTCTGCACATCGTCCTTATTCGAAACATCCGCAAGGATAGCAGTGCCGCCGATGTTCGAAGCGACCCGCTCGATTTCTTTTCTCTGTTGCGCGGCGGTGATGACAACCTTCGCTCCTTCACGGGCAAATGCCTCAGCAATTGCTTTTCCAATTCCGCGCCCGCCGCCTGTAACGATTGCGACTTTCTCTTTCAACTTTTTTAAAGAACTCATCGGTCTAATGACATCCTTTCCAGCATCCAGTATGGATAGACTTTTGGTGGCTTACTTAACTCGTCGAGTTTGGAAATTTCTTCGGCAGTCATTTCCCAATCGACTGTCTTCAGGTTGTCGGTGAGTTGTTCTTTGTTCCGCGCTCCGATGATCACTGAAGTAACGCCCGGTTTCCTGAGCAGATAATTTAGCGCTGCCTGAGTAATCGTTGCGCCATGAGGTCGAGCGGTTTTCTCGAGTTCATCTACAATGTCAAATCCTTTTTCTTCATCATATTGGAGAAACTGATTGGTCGGGTCGGATCTTCGTACGCCTTCCGGCCGTGGCTTGCCGCGTTGGTACTTTCCGGTGAGAAATCCGCCGCCTAACGGACTCCAGGTGAGAATCCCGAGTTTTTGATCAAGCACGAGCGGAACAAGTTCGTTTTCAAGATCGCGGGCTATCAAAGAATATAATGCCTGAAGTGTTACAAATTTCTCGAGGTTCTGCTTTTCGGAAATGGCAAGCGCTTTCATCAGTTGCCAGCCGGTGAAATTGGATACACCGAGGTATCGTACTTTTCCTTCTCTTACTAAATCATCAAGAGTGCGAAGAGTTTCATCAAGCGGAGTCCGGGGGTCGAAACTGTGAACTTGATACAGATCAATATAATCTGTGCCAAGCCTCTTAAGACTAGCATTACAGGAATCGATGATGTGTTTTCTGGAAAGACCAATATCATTCGGACCGGATCCCATTCTCCCTCTCACTTTTGTCGCAAGGATGATGTCATTCCGTTTGTTGCCGAGCGCTTTGCCGAGGATTTCTTCCGAACGTCCTTCAGAATAAACATTAGCAGTGTTAAAGAAATTTATTCCACCCTCTATCGCAATGTTCACCAGATCGTCGGCTTCTTTCTGTTCTACCTGTCCGACATTCTTCCAGTACCCCTTGCCACCGAACGTCATAGCGCCGAAACAAAGCTCGGAGACTCTTACTCCAGTGTTACCGAGAAATCGTGTTTTCATATATTTCATCTCCTTTATGACAATGGTTCAATTTAGATAACGCTGGGAATATTCACAACAAAAATCCTCAACAGCCGGAGGCCCATTAATATCACGCGCAATGCGCGTGTCTGATTAAAAACAAAGACGCCGAGGATTTAGGGAAGCTAATTAGACCCAGCGGGGGACTTAAGAATATCTGCGTTTTATGGCAACACGCTTGCGCGTGATATTTTAATACGCTGTAAGAAACGTTCAGATTTTTGTCACCGGAACAGCTATTTTTCTAATAAATCTACCCGCAATTGTTACTGAACCACACCATACAAGAATGCTGTCATATTTCTTTGCCATATTCCGAGTGTATTCTTCAAGTTTCTTCCAAATGCCTCGATTCAATGCAGGTACCTGAGGAGCTACATTTGAATAATAAAAGCTTTCAGCCATGGCAATTGAATCACAACCACAATCATAGGCATCCATTTGATGACCTCGATCGTATCCGGATTTCTTGTAATCCATATCCAGATTGGTGAACTCAGGAATCAAAGGATCTGGCTTGAACTTATTTTTCCGTTTGAATCGCTTATCACAATCGAGCATTGCCTTTGTCAGCCAATACTTGACAACTACTGGAAAGTGCTTCGACTTACTGAAGGTGGTGGAGTAAGACTTATTTAAAAATAAGCAGTACGATAGTCCTTTTTGAAAAACATTTAATCTTGATCATCAACCATCAATTAACAGACAAATACCTGCTCTCATTTGTATAGTTAAATATAATTAAGTAACTTTGTAAAGTAAACTTACTATAATGGTTGGAGGATGATATACATGAAACACATCGAGGATATCGAACTAGCGGAGAATCTGCGCGTCGTCATTTCCCGTCTTGTAAAGATATTGAGGACACAAACCAAGAACGATGAGCTGCTTTCTCTAACAGAAAGTTCTACGCTTGCCGTCATACATGACTACAAAGAAATACTTCCGTCGGAGCTGGCGGCTGCGGAAAAAGTAACCGCCCAATCCATGTCCCAGATTATCAACAAACTTCTTGACCATGGTTTTATTAAGAGAACTTCCTCTAAGACAGATAAACGAAAAGTGCTCATCACCATTACCGCCGCAGGGATGAAAGCCGTTGAAGAGCGAAGGTCTGAACGGCAGGAATGGCTGGCCCGATCGATCGGTGAAAAGACAACGAAGAAGGAAAAAGAAGTATTGATGAATGCAATCGCGGTGATGGCAAAGCTGGTTAACCTGCAATAATATGCACATCAATACCTTTAAGGCGTTTCGCAGCCGCAACTATAGGTTGTTTTTTTCCGGTCAATCCATCTCACTCATCGGGACTTGGATGCAGCGCACAGCTGTATACTGGTTGATCTATACGCAAACACATTCAGCGTTTATGCTGGGTTTGGGTGTGTTTACACTGCAATTCCCTTCATTTTTATTTTCTCCCTTAGGCGGCGTCCTCTCCGACAGATATAATCGTTACAATGTTTTGCTTGCGACACAAATAGTCTCGCTGATTCAAGCGACACTGCTTGTTGCGTTGATTCTCTTCACACAATATACGATATGGGAAATATTTGCGTTGAGCGTTGTGCTGGGCATTATCAATGCTTTCGATGTGCCTGCCAGACAATCGTTGGTATACCAGATGGTAGACAATATAGAAGATCTGCCGAATGCAATTGCACTCAATTCATCCATGGTAAATTTGGCACGACTCATAGGCCCAGCAATTTCAGGGATCGTATTGGAACAATTCGGAGCAGGAATCTGCTTTTTGATGAACGCATTGAGTTTTCTAGCAGTCATCGTATCGTTAGTATTTATGAGATTCCTGAAATTTATTCAACAGCCGCATTCTAAAAAGGTAATGAACGAATTCAAAGAGGGGTGGAAATATCTACGACGCACTCCATCCATTGGTTCTGTCATTTTATTGCTTGCGTGCGTCAGCTTCTTTGCACTTCCCTTTATTACGCTGCTTCCAATTTATGCGAAAGATATTTTTAATGGAAACGCCTCCATGTTCGGGTACCTGAACAGCTTTATCGGCATTGGAGCGATCGGTGGAGCCTTTTTCTTAGCCTCGTTACATACGGTGGTATATTTTAAAAAGATTTTATTTGTCAATTTATTAATCTTTGGCGGAGCGTTGGCTCTTTTTTCTTACATGACCATTTTTCCCGTTGCCTTGTTTTTTGTTATGCTGGCAGGTTTTGGAATGATGTCGCAAACAACCATTACAAACACTATCATACAAACCACTGTATCGACGGAAATGAGAGGAAGAGTTATCAGTTATTATGTAATGGCATTTGCCGGCATGCAGCCTTTAGGCGGATTATTCATTGGAACAGTATCACACTATATCGGTGCATAGAACACTATTTTGGCAGAAGGGATTGCAGCTCTTCTCATCGCCATTGTATTTCTGCCTTTCCTGCTGAAAGGACATTTGAAAAAAAACGCGTCCGTAAGGCTTGCAGAGCTGGAAAACCCAACAGCAACAACACAACAATAAATATTTTTGGAGACCAGAACAATGGAAATCAAACATCTCGTACTCGGCATGGTGAACGCATACCTGGTGAAAACCGGAAACGGAATATTTCTCATTGACACCGGACTAGCTATGAGCAGATCGCGGCTGGAGCAGTCGCTCGCGCGGGAAAACGTTCCTCCCGCTGCAATCAAACTCGTCATCATCACGCACGGCGATCTCGATCACATCGGCAACTGTGCGTATCTTCAGAGAACATACGGTGTGAAAATCGCAGTACATGAAGCAGATGCAGGCCTGTGCAGAACCGGTACAACGATTCTCAATCGAAAGAGAAAATCAACGGGGCTTTCGAAAGTTATACGGTTCGTAAGGCAAACGCTGTTCTTCAAACCGATGATGAAAAAATTTCCTCTTGAGGCATTTGAACCGGATACGATCCTATCCGACGGACATGACTTCGGAAACATCGGGTTCGATGCAAAGGCGGTTTACATTCCGGGACATACGATGGGTTCCATCGGCATCCTTACCGCAGAAGGCGACTTTTTCTCCGGTGATACCATCAACAATAGAAAGAAACCAACGGTGGCAGACATCATGCAGAATGAGACGGCGCTTGCCGCAAGTCTTGAGAAGATCAGAACATTAAACATCAGAAACGTCTATCCCGGTCATGGCGCACCATTTTCCATGACTGAATTGAAATTCTGAATTTCCATAAAACCAGCGTAGTCATCATGGCAATATCAATAAGACATCAATTAAAACATGGGTTCGTACGGCATGTTCCGTCGCTTCACCATGAACATACATCATACAAATGGTGGGTGCTGGCAAACGTCATGATCGGCACGTTTATGGCCGTGCTCGACGCGACCATCGTGAATGTCGGCTTGCCGAAAATCATGGCGTCGTTCGGCATTACGGTTGATAAAGCTGAATGGGTCATTACTGCCTATATGCTCGTTTTTGCTATTATGCTCTCGACGTCCGGATGGATCGCAGATCATTTTGGCTACAAGAGAACGTATCTGTTGGCGCTGTTTCTGTTCACTCTCGGTTCGTTTCTCTGCGGGCTGGCATGGGATGAAGACGTCCTCATCATCTTCAGAATCATTCAGGCGAGCGGAGCCGGGCTGCTGACCCCAACGGGCATGGCTATTATTACCCGTGAATTTCCGCCACAACAACGCGGCATCGCAATCGGCTTTTGGTCTATTGCGTCGGCCGCTTCAGTGTCACTCGGTCCGATGATAGGCGGCTATCTCATCGATAATATTAACTGGAATACAATTTTCAATATCAATGTCCCGGTCGGGATCGTCGGCTTATTTGCCACGATCATCATCCAGCGCGAATACAAAACTGAACATACGCGTTCATTTGACGTGATCGGTTTCCTTTCCATGTCTGTATTTCTTTGTGCACTTTTGCTGGCATTAACGGATGGTAATGCTGCATGGAATACACGCGGGTGGACATCCCCGTTTATCATTTCGTGTTTTGCGATATCTGCCTTTTCACTTATCGTGTTCTTGACGGTGGAACTTAGCATTGAGCATCCGCTCATTGATTTACGCCTGCTCAAGGATTTTAATTTTAGTTTGGCGAACGGCATACTTTTCATTTTCGGATTCGGGATGTTCGGCAGCACATTTTTACTTCCCCTGTATCTGCAAACATCGCTGGGATATACCGCATTTCAAGCGGGATCACTTTTTTTACCCGTCGGGATTATTCAAGCCCTCATTTCTCCAATTGCCGGATATTTCTCCGACAAAGTAAATCCTAAAATTCCGGCCGTCATCGGTATTATCTTAATGGCATTGAGCCTGTACGTCAACAGCTTTTTGTCGTTGTATTCGGAACACTCTCAAATTATGCTTGCACTGTACATTCGCGGATTTGCAATGGGGTTGATGTTTACACCGCTTTCAACGGCGGCCCTCTCCAACATTCCCCGCCGCAAAATCGGGCAGGCATCGGGTTTGTTCAATGTCATCCGGCAGGTAGGCGGAAGTTTTGGGATTGCCTTTATGAGCACATTGCTGCTGCAACGCACAATTTACCATACGGCAGCGTATGGCCAGGTTGTGAATCAACGATCGGATTCATTTTGCCAGGCTGCAGAACATTTGACCCGCTTTAGTATGAATGTCGCTGGCGGAAATCAATCTGTTGCCGCAATGCGCGCCTCAGCATTGATCGTATCGCACGTGTGCACGCAGGCGTTTATCAGCGCTGTATGCGACGACTTTTTTGTTGCGTCGATAATCACCATTGCCGCACTTATTCCGATTTTATTTATTCGCGTACGAAAACGCAATACATCCGAGCATATATCGTCACTAGAATAACGGCTTTTCGTTAAGCAAATGATGCTGCAAATTGCTTCTTGTGCTTGATTATATAATGAATGCGAGAATCCAACGATAACAGCAAGTAAAAAATAAGTAGCATAAACAGTTTCATTAAAGGATTGTTGTATTTTTTCAACTAACCATAAAGGTGAAATTATCAAAATTATGCTCAACCTATACTCTCTTACTACAGTTTGAGCATAAAACGGGTAATCTTTGAAATTAAAATAACAAAAACTTGATAGTTGAGTTAAGGATAACATTTTGGCAACGATGTGAAATTTTGCCATTACGCATTATGCGTAACGCATTTCGCGTAATTAATAGGAGATCGCTTAATTGTTAGTAAATACAAAACCCGATAGACTTCGGATAGAATCTATCGACACCTCAAAGGAATGTAGTTCTCTTTCTGGAGTCATATCATTCCGAAATGAATATGCTTTGACGATACTAGGCTTCTTGATGTAGAGAATTTTCCAATAATAGTCCGGGAGGGCTACTTCTCCGATACATCTATCCTCAAATGTCACTGAGCCACACCACACAAGAATACTGTCGTATTCTTTTGCCAACTTCCGGGTGTATTCTTCAAGTCTCTTCCAAATGCCTCTATTCAATGCCGGTAATTGAGGAGCAACATTTGAGCAATAAAAGCTCTCGACCATGGCAGTTGAATCGCAGCCACAATCGAAAGCATCCATCTGATGGCCTCGATCATATCCGGATTTCTTATAATCCTTATCCAGATTGGTGAACTCAGGTATCAATGGATCCGGCTTGAATTTGTTCGAACGGCTATATCGGTGCTCACAATCGAACATCGCTTTTATCAACCAATATTTGACTAACACTGGAAAATGTTTCGACTTGCTGAAGGTAGTAGAATAATATTTATGGTAGATTGTGATGGTGTCAGTTATCTGGCTATAAGTTGCATACGAAAACGAAACAACCATCAAAACATATATCAAAATAATTTTACTAGCTGATAATGTCATTTTCACGTTTTCCCTCCGTTATTTACTTTCACTTTGATTGAAAAGACTACCTTCAATGCGATGCAATCCTCTGTTTACTTCTAAGTGCAATTGCTGCGGCATTAAGTGCGAATAAATCTCTGTAGTTTGGCTGTTCGTGTGTCCAAGCAGCTTTTGCACTGCATACAACGACACGCCAGACATTACAAGGGCCGATGCGAATGAATGTCTGAGAGAATGAAAGTGTAGCTTATTGTTGATTCCGGCACTGATCACATACAGCTTGAAATAATGTGAAACTGTTGTTTCCAAAAGCTTCCCTCCGTATTTATTATGGAATACATTCTCACATTCAAATCTGATATTCGCTTTCCTTTCATTCAGCAATCGGAATAATTCTTCACTCATTGGAACGACCCGGTTCTTTCGTGTCTTTGTTGTAAAGGTTTCGGAATTTTTTACAAGGATAACTTTTGAAGTGAAGTCAATATCACTCCATTTGAGAGCAAGTAATTCTCCAAGGCGGAGTCCGGAAAGAAGTGCAGTGATGCACAATTCCTTAAAGTCCCTATCTTCAATAACTGAAAGTAAAAGCTGGAAATCCGATTCAGTAAAGAATGCCGGTAGTATCTCCCTTCCCTTCGGTTTAGCTACCATCCTGAAGGGATTTTCCTCAAGATAGTTCCACTGCACAGCTTTTTCGAATGCAGAGGCAAGAGAGCCATAATATTTTCTTGCTGTCCATTCGGAAGCCTCCTGCTTCTTCTTGCTGAGGAAATGTTCTATTTCCCGAATGCCAATGGAGTGCAGCGGCATGTTTCCTTCAACACGAAGGAATTCTTTGAATGCCGTGGTATTGGTTTTTTGAGTTTTGCGAGAATGGACACCGGAGGAATATACCTTGAACTGCTCTACGAAATCAGAAAAAGAAATCGCTTTTAGCTTCTTATGTTTCTCGAATTCATTTTGCTTGAATTGCCGAAGAAACGTAAGTGCTTCAGGTTTCTTCCGGCACTTGGTTGAAACCTTATGTCTTGATCCGATTTCATCTGAAAAAAAGAGATAATAGACGTCACCAACTTTAGAAAGGAACATCAGGCACCTCACTTTCGTGAAGTGAGCATCAAAGATCACTAGGCACTAAACTTGGCACTATGCATGCCAAAATTGGCACTATTAGGCACACCAAGAAAAAAAGGATGAGTGTCCGAATATTGAAAATCGGATAAAAGGAAGGATTTTAGTACCCCCGAGAGGATTCGAACCTCCGACCAACGGTTTAGGAAACCGCTGCTCTATCCATCTGAGCTACGGGGGCAAAATTTCCATCCTGATAATGGTAATTTATTTTTAACTTTTAATTGAACGTGCTCAGTTTATCTTATCTTTTATTTATGAAATACAATTGCGGAAGTAAAATACAAAAGATTGGATAGTGATGCAATTCGACCTGCAAACCAAATACACTGCTTTAATTATTGAATTTAAACATGCTAGCGAGAATATTTCCTTCTATGTATAGCTGTTGAGATCTTACGAGCTAAGGCTGTTCACGCTTGCCATTCAACCGGTCGAAGTGATCATTCCGTATTCTGACAAGTCTATATTTTTTAGTGGTTGCTTAAAATTTAGCTATGCAGATTTACCACCGACTATTCATTTGTTGAAAGCTTTTATCCAACTCTTCTCTGGAAGCTTTGATTGATCTTTCCGTCATTCCATAACCTATTTCGAATACATCATCATTCAGGCATTTCATTACAGATGCCACAAACTCTTCGGGTGTTAGATTGGCTTTAAAGTTGCCTCTTTTGGCTCTTCCCGCTGGATTTAATTCCGTATCAACTGCGGGTGGAACAACTTCAAATACTTTGATCCCGGGTTTCAAGAGCTGGTGCCTAAGGGCCATAGAAAAAGCATGCAATCCGGCTTTAGTCGCACTGTATACCGGCATTCGGGCAGCAGGAACAAAACCTAATCCAGAAGAAACATTGATGATGGCAGCTCCTTTCTTTCCGGTTAAATATGGAATAAAAAGTCCAGATAAAACTATCGGAGCTTCCAAATTGATTTTGATTTCGCTTTCTCCGGCAAGAAATTCAGTAATACCTTTCGTGAAGTTAATATCCCTTTGTACACCAGCGTTGTTAACAAGAATATTCAAATGGCTGAAGTTGGCAGTTATCCATTCTACCAATTCTCTTCGATCCGCTTCTTCAGCTACATCGCACACTTTAATATGCAAATCAAGATGTTTTTTTTGAGCTTCAAAAAGTTTTTCTTCCCTACGGCCACAGATGATGACTTGATTCTTTGCTTCCAGGAAAGCTTCGGTCATTGCATAACCTATACCTGTCGCCCCGCCAGTAATTAAAACGGTATTTCCTGAAATCTCCATTTGAAATCTCCTTTATTATTTTTTTGCAGGATATCCAACTGTTTGGCCAAAAAGTACCAACTGATACGCACGCAATTTTAATTTTTCTGTAAGACCGGGTTTATTGCAATTATGAAACCAAGATGCCAGACCTTGCGAAGCAGCAAACAAATATACGTTGCCTGCAATGAGACCTGTATCAACATAATAATATGATTTTTGAATTTCAGAATCCTGCAATCCGGGTTCCTGATAACCAGATGTATTGGAAAGTTTATGAACATCAACAATATAGATGAGCTGAACTGGAGCCTTCGCTACAAAATTCACCTGGCCAGCACCAATCGCAAGGGTACGCAAGTCACCAGGAACAATCAGAGCTAGATGATGATGGAACGCATCATACAAATAAATTCCATCCTGCATAATGACATAAATATCGATTTCTTGTGAATTGCTTGCCGATGCAGCGGTTCTTCCAGGAATTCCGAATGGACCTTTTTTACGATTTACTCCATATGCTGCCCAGAGGAGATTTGAAAGTATCTGCAAAGAAAGTTTTTTATCACTTATTTCACGAATAGTTTTTCTTTGTTGTAATGCTTTGAACATCGATGAATCACGCTCAAACATGGGCTTCGGCAGTTCGATTAGTAACGGTTTCTGTGCAGAACCATTACTTTCAGGTATAGAGACAGATCGAGTTTTGTTTTCCATTTTCTGAATCATCAAATCCCCCTTCCTTACTTAGAAATTTTCTTTGAATACAATGTCTTGGGATTTCAGTATATCGTTCTATATAATAAAGTACTAATAATTATTTATTGAAGTAATTATCTTAGCGTGTATGTAAATGTAAGCATGATATACCGTGTCAAAGCAGTATTCTGTACGTCTTCGGTGTAAGTGTCGGTAATGTTGCGGGTGATGCTTTTATTTTGGCCGAGCAGATCGGATACGCCTAATTTCAATTCTCCACGCTGGTTCGAAAAGAATTTTTTTCCAACACTCATATTCCACAATAGAATATTTTGGTCGTATCCGTTGGAAAGACCGCTCGTGACCGTGCTATTCAGATCATTTCTGAATACAATTCCTTCCCAAAATATCCAATTGAATTTGAAGCTGGCTGTATGTGAATAGTAATTGTTGTTTTGATCCGGCTGCAATTGCGTGCGGCTGATATTGTAGTTGCCTGAGTATGCCAAAGTAAAATCAACTTCAGGGCTGATATTGCTTCCAAGCGTGAATCCCTGACTAATAGAATATGTGTTTGTCATATCTAAAAGAGAATTTATTTCAGCTGGAGTGCGCGTGTACGTCAAACCTGTACTCAAGTTTAACATACTACTGAGAAAGTTTACTGGAAAACCGTATGTAAAAAATGAACGAACGTTTGCATATCCGTTGAGATTTACGGGAATAGTTAATTGCGAACCTTGTGCTAATTTTGTTCCGTCAGAAAGCACGGTATCACGTGTTGCCAAAGTTGTCGCGTTGCCGATGTACTCATGCGTAAATGTTGCAGAGAGCAGGAGGAACATACTTCTGGCTTTTTGGGGAGTCGTAATCGAATATCGAGCGTTAAGAGAATTACTGTACGATTCCTGCAACTCAGGATTACCGGATGTGAGCAAGAGCGGGTTTGAATTGTTGATAACATTTTGTAACTGTGTAATGTTCGGAGGCCGTGTGGATGCGCGGTAGATCACGCGCAAATTTTCATGTGCACCCAGCGAAAGGCTGAGGAGTGCATTGGGAAGATAATCTGTAAATGATTTTGAAATATTTCCTGCAAATGGAAATGTTTGATCATTTTTCAATACTGCAGATTGAACGGAGAATCCGGCCATTGCGTTCAGTCCATCTCCTCGAATTCGATAACCCAAACCGGCACTCTGCGTGATATATTCATTTTCATATGTATTAGAGAGAAGAGTGTCGAAATCCGAATATTGCTGTCGCATTGCATTCAAATTATATGTTCGCATATCTGCGGTATTTTTTGAATACGAAGCATTATATGTAAGTTGCAATTGACTATTGAAGGTGATCGGTTCTGTGTAGGTAAGCGTTGGAGAGATATTGTACCCAAGTGTTGAAGAATGTGCTTGCTGGTTCGAAGTGTCGGCACCGACGGAATCGCCCGCTTGTTGTGTCATAGCATCATAAAGTGTCGATGTCAGTTTCTGATTATGTGCAAGAGAGAAATCTAAGGAGATCGTTCTTCCGGAAAGTTCGAATTTGTGACGAAAAGTAATATGGCCGCTCAAATTGTGTCCGGACGCATCCGTCTGATTGTTGGTCTGCGACTCACTGAGAGGGACATTCGTTGCAAGAGCACTTGTCGCATCTAAGACATTCGAGATGTTGTTCTGTTGAAAAAGAAGCTGCGGTGTTACAATGATGGAATTCGAAGAATCAATGGTATATATAATACGGGCATTTGCTCGGTGGTTATAATTCTTACTGTCTGCATTTGTCTGCTGATCGTAAAGGCTTCCGGTACTTCCCGCATTGTAATATTGTCTGTTTGTCGTCTGATCATTTTGATTGTTGACCTGATTGAAGAAATAACTTCCCTGTGCAAATACTTGAGAAGAAAGACTATCGACATAATTACCGCCGATCATATTTGTTGTATTGATTCCTTGTGGCTGCGCAGCAGAGAAACTGTTTGTGCTCCCGCTGCTTCCACCGTAAGAGAACTGACTGCCCGGGGTACGTCCACCCTGGCCTCTTCCCCCGCCCGTTGATGAAGATCGACGTCCACCGGGAAGCCTTTGTGATGCATTCGAGCCTGGTCCGGTTCCAAGAACGTCCTGCGCAGTAAAATTTTGTTGGTTTACGTTATTTGTTAATCCAACAAGAGAAAGTCTGGTATCGCCGTCAAATTTATTGAGCGCTGCACCAACTAAATAACGGCCATCATCATCTCCGTATCCGGCGGAGAACTTCCCAAATTCTGAATGTGAATTTGCAGAGCGGGTAATAACATTCATTGCTTTCACGGATTGGCCATCATCGAATCCTGTAAACTGTGACTGATCACTCATTTGATCGAACACTTGAATTTTCTCAACAACTTCAGCGGGTAAATTACGTAATGCCATTGTAGGATCATCACCAAAGAAAGGTTTACCGTCTACGAGGACACGTTGTACCGTCTCGCCTCCGACACTCACAGTGCCTGTACTACTCACAGCAACGCCCGGCATTTTAGTTACAAGGTCTTCTACAACCGCATCAGGATTGGTTTTGAAAGCACGTGCGATAAATTCTGTTGTGTCACCGTTCTGCACAGCAGCCGGAATATTGCCCTCGATAACGACTTCTTTTGCTGTTATGGGAGCTTCTGACATTGTCAACATACCCAAGTCGATAGAATATTTATTGACAGAAATTGTTTTCACGATTTTTTGATAGCCGATGTACGTTGCTTCTAATCGATATTGATGTGATTCTATCAGGTCGAGATTGAAATACCCATTTTGATCGGTTGTTGTAAAAAATGTTTTTGTAGTATCCTGAAGGTTAATAACGCGAACATCTACGGCAAAGAGGGGGATCCTCTTTGAGTCCTGAATAATTCCATGCAGTAAGATATTTTGTGACTGCGCTGCCGGAATAAGGAAAAAAAGAAATATCGCAATTCTCTTCTTCATTGCGATAATGCACCGACTATTCGATGATCGAGGATAATGTTCAACGTGTAATTTCTACTCTGCAAGGTGGATACGAAGGCTGAGAGAAATTGGTTCGGATGGAGTTCTTTGTTCGCCGCTTCGTTCTCCATAATTCCCTCGTCCCATGCCAGAATAACCACTACCTTGTGTTCCTTCATTACCAGGAATACCACTACCTTCAGGTGGCGTTTCACCGTTAGGTGCACTACCGCCGTGTCTTCGTCTTCCCCCTCCTCCCATACCTCCGCCTTGATGTTTTCCGCCTGATGGTTTTTCGATCTTTCCAGATTCGACATTCATACTCAAGGTGTTATCAATTCCGGCTCCATAAGGTTCTTGTTTTGCTTTACGAGGAATTCTTAATTCAAGTATGGCAAGCCCGGACGAATCACTGAACGCAGCAGTGATGCCATAATCGCTTTCGGATGTCAGCGTTGAGCTCTTGGTTATCGCATCTTTTTCAGGTCCCAAGATCTCCATCTCAGTACGATAACCAAAAGAACCAGTCCCTTCTGCAACTGTGGGCCTGCCCATTTGTAGTGGGTAATGAATTCCAAATTTTTTCCCATTCTTAGGTTCGATCCAAACAATCATTCCCGCTGTAGTCATTAGACGCGCTGTTGTTCTATCAGTTGCCATAAAGCAAAGATACACATTACTTGCATCGTTTTGAACGCCGACTAATAATCCTGCATCTTTTAAATCAAGCATTTTCTTTCCACTCCATTCATCGGCACGGCCATCGACGACATATGTTCCGCTTAACATTTCGCTATTCAATTCTTTTGTCGATGAGCAGCCAGAAATGAATACGGTATGGAGTAAAGAAAATGAAAAAGCCGTCGCTTTGGCATACATTTTGAATTTCCATCTCGACATACGAACCCTTCTTTGTTATGCTCGCCAGATATTTTATTTTAGATGCGTTAGTTGAGGTAAAGTTTAATGTAAGGTCGATTTGTTGAGAATTGTTTTTCACTAGATTCCACTGACTTTCTTAAAGATCGTGTCATGTATTACGTTGATGGTATAATAAGCCATTATTGAAATGCAAAGATTCTCCTCTAAAAGGGATAGTTCCATAATTCTCAAAAGTATTGAAACGAGCGAGATGCGTCAGGTTTGCTTCAAACGAACCATAATCAGCTATACGCTGCTATCGAATGTAAATTCTTATGATTCTGTTTTCTATTAAACATATTTTCTTCAGATACACTATTTCCGTTCTTGTAATATGAGGAATTTAAAATAATGAATAGCATAATAATCTCGTTTATAATAGCTTGAATAAAAACACGTTGGTCAGTGTTGATTTCATCAATGGGCATAGTACAACAGACAAGGATATTTATATTGTTCGAATTAGAAATGATTGTAGTAAAGTGCGAAATGAGCTGTTTTTCAAGGATCATTTTATTACTCACGTGAGGATACTGGCAAGAAAAGCCTTGCCTTGTTTCAAAGCACTCGCTGATTGTTCTCTGTGTATTGCTGTCAATTATTCTTAATAAAGCCCAATTTGTGTTTACAATTCCAAGGACGCGTTCGCTAAGGAATCGAAAAGTCTTTTTAAAATCATTTTTTGTTTCTGGATATGTGTTCGTAGTATTAAAAATTGATTTAATTTCTTCTATTTGAACATTTACTTTACCGATATAACTTAGTGAATCAAAAAGTTTTTCCTCGGTTGTCTTTTTATCATTCTTCATTTTATTAATGAATTCTTCTTGTTTAAAAGCTTCTTGTTTATATAATTTGAATATCAAAATACTTAGAGAAAACAGAATGCCAAGAAGAATCACCTCTGCTATTTCTTCATCGATAATAAAATTTTTTGTTATATAGACAGATCCCGTGATTAATATCGGAGT
>JBEKAY010000019.1:0-62442 GCA_050015675.1 Bacteroidota bacterium
CACGTCCAGCGGCATCGAAGGCGCATGGAAGCCCAACCCCACGAAGTGGGATAATGGCTACTTCGACATGCTGTTCAACTATGAATGGGAACTGGTGAAAAGCCCGGCAGGTGCCCACCAGTGGGTGGCAAAGAACGTAAAGCCGGAACATATGATCCCCGACGCGCACGACCCGTCCAAGAAATTTCCGCCGATGATGACCACGGCTGACCTGTCACTGCGTTTCGACCCGATCTACGAGCCCATCGCCCGCCGCTTCCAGAAAGACCCGAAGGCTTTCACCGATGCCTTTGCCCGCGCGTGGTTCAAGCTGACACATCGCGACATGGGCCCACGTGCACGCTATCTCGGCCCGGAAGTTCCGAAAGAAGAACTCATCTGGCAAGACCCTATTCCCCCGGTCAATCACAAACTGATCGATGCGACGGACATCGCCTCTCTCAAGCGCAAGATCTTGGCTTCCGGTCTTTCGGTATCGGAGCTCGTTTCGACCGCCTGGGCGTCTGCGTCCACCTTCCGTGGATCTGACAAGCGCGGTGGTGCGAACGGAGCGCGCATACGTCTTGCGCCGCAGAAAGATTGGGAAGTCAACCAGCCAACCCAGTTGGCAAAGGTGCTCAAGACGCTGGAGGGAATTCAGAGCGCATTCAACAAATCGAAGTCTGGACGCAAGAAGGTGTCAATGGCCGACCTGATCGTTCTAGCTGGATGCGCTGGCATCGAGCAGGCTGCGAAGAATGCCGGTCACAAAGTAAAGGTCCCATTCACACCTGGACGTATGGACGCCTCGCAGGAGCAGACCGATGTGCCATCATTCGCCGTGCTAGAGCAGAAGGCGGATGGCTTCCGCAATTACATCAAAACCAAATTTGCTGTATCGGCAGAGGAAATGCTCGTTGATAAAGCGCAATTGCTAACCCTGACTGCACCCGAAATGACGGTTCTCCTTGGCGGCATGAGAGTATTGAATACCAACTTCGGCGGGTTGCAGCATGGCATCTTTACCAAGCGGCCTGAAGCCCTCACGAATGACTTCTTCGTGAATCTTCTCGATATGAGCACGGAGTGGAAGGCAAACGCGAAAGACGGTGACGTATTCGAAGGTCGTGATCGCGCAACAGGTAAACTGAAGTGGACCGGCTCTCGTGTCGATCTTATCTTTGGTTCGAATTCTCAGCTCCGTGCCCTTGCAGAAGTCTATGCCTGTGATGACTCTCAGAAAAAGTTCGTGCATGATTTTGTGGCAGCATGGAACAAGGTGATGAACGCTGATCGCTTTGATCTTGCCCGATCGTAGCGTATAGTTAGGCTGAACTAACTGAAAAGCCCTTGAATCAAGAAACGGCTGTTGCAGAGATGCGATAGCCGTTTTATTTTGTGATTTATGGTCGTGTTCAACTTTATTTATCAGGCCAAACAGCAAGTTCATTTCCTGTTGGATCGGTAAAATGAAAGCGGCGAACGCCAGGGAATGAAAATATATCTCGGGTAATTTGCCCGCCTGCAGCGACAACAGCTTTTTTCGATACTTCAATTGCATCAACATAAATCACCGCAAGGGGATGTCCGGATTTATGTGATGGATCTGCATTCAAACCGCTTCCAAGACCACTATCTTTGGTATCTGAATAATCATTGCCCCAATCTTTATAGGACCACCCAAATGCAAACGAATAAAATGATTTCGTCTTTAATAGGTCATCAAGAGATTTTGCCGGAAACTCGATGAAATCAAAACGTGCGTTCTGTGTTTTTTTCTTCATAATAAATATTCCTTGTCGTCATCTAATAGAAGGGACTTACTATGATTATGTGATTAAGTAAAACAACATTTCAATTTGATTCAAGCTATTCAAAATCTTTTTTTACAATGTCAAGGAGGCAAATCTGCCTCCTTGTTTCGCCCGCCGCATCTCTTTAATTGTATCCCCATTATTAGTGAATAACATCACTGAATCAGTGACAGTAAAAAGAGCAAAACTAACTATGAATAAACCGATAACAGTCATTTTTTGAAAACGCTGTTATTCTGTAACACTGATTTTTAAAAGTGCTGTTATTGGCATTTATGCGCACGAAAATTGCCTTATAGAAGAAATTTTTCCGAGAGGATACACGGTTGAATCAAGAGCAGACATCCGAATCAAAGTTCATTTCGCTGGATTCATTTGTCAGGTCATTGCGGAAGGAGAAGGTCTCTGAAAGCTCCATTGAGTCCTATGTCAGTGATCTGAAGGCCTTTCTCCAAAGTCAGAATATACCCTTCGATTCAATCGAACATTCGGTGGTCAATCAAATTCAGCAGAAGCAGATTGAATCCTATCTCCAGCAGCTCATCGGCAAGAGTGTCAAGTATTCCACCATTCGCAGGATACTTGCATCAATCCGGAGGTTTTTCTTCTACCTGGAAGATGAAGGCATCATAAAAACCAATCCTTCACAGGCAATCTTACTCCGGTCGACATGCAGAAATGCTTTCACACCAGAAGAAGCACTTCAAATCTTCCGGTATCTCAGCAAACGTCAACGCTCCCAAAGCACGATTGAGGTTCTTCGTTTCTTCCGTGATGAACTGATACTTCTGCTTATGGTATTCCACGGATTACGTCAATACCAAATCCCAAAACTGAAGCTTTCCTCCGTTCAGCAATTAAATGGAACAATCATTCTGAATGTCCGAAAAGGTTTTGGTATTAAACTCGAAGGACTGATTCTGCATAAGCTGCGAATGTATTTGGTAATGAGGAATTCAAACTCAGAATCTGTGTTCCTTGAGCCATTCGAATCAAAACCGATTACCGTTTCTGGCTTAATGGCAATGCTCATTGAGCTTCATTATGCGCTTACTCTAGATTGCACTCCAAAGAAGGTGTTCAACACTTTTCTCTATTTCCAAGACAACCCCGAAGAAAAGAAACGGATCCTCGACATACTCACTTTTGAATCTTCTCGTAATTCAGGAGGTTTGCCGAATGCGTAATCAATTAAAATCTCTCCCCCTATTTTCTAGGGAGCCGGAGGCGTTGCACAATCCGCGTAGCGGAAACCATTTCTTAAGAGGGGGTTTGTTTCTCATTGTGGATATCAGCTTTGTTTCTTGCAAGCTCCCAACAGCAGCAGACGATCCCAGCATTGTGAGCAATCTCCGATTCACTCCAAGTGCTTTTGATTCTTTCACCAAGAACACAGAAGTCCAATACACGTTGAAGAATCCGGTCGCTGTCAATATCTCGATTGTCAAGAAAGATTCTTCAGGACAAGAGTTCCTTGTGAAAACTATTGCAGAAGATATTCACGAAACCAAAGGAACGCACCGGCATACTTGGCTTGGCGATACTGAGAAAGGTCTATTTGCTCCGATCGGTACATACATCGGATTAGTTCAGATCGAATCCCAACAGTTCGAAGCAACGGTTCTTGTCTATCACTTCTAGAGCAAGCACATGACACAACGAAATCAAAATGGGGGTTCATTCATCATTCACAAATCAAAGAGGTTCATATGATTACCCACAAAAGTATCATCGCAACAGTTTTCGTTGCGCTTGTTGTTATAGTTATCCTTATCTCATGTGAAAGAAGCAAGCAAGCCACCGAGAACACATCATCAAATGACACGCCTCAACTTCAATTTGAAGCAACCGGTGAAGATTATCTCATTTCAGCACTTGATGAGATTGAAGCTATTGCCGATTGGACAAACAGCAACGCGAACCTTAAAGGCTTATCAATCCTCCCATCAATGAATCACAAGGCTATTCTCGCAAAGACGAGTATAGACACTGTATTAATCTATGGTGGACTTACCGAAGATGGTTACGGAGCAACCATCACTGAGCGATATACGCATCCTAAAGGTTTGCCGCTGATTACGGTCCGTAAATCCTATGGAAAAGAAAACGGCCATGTCGTGACCGAGACTAAGAGATATATCTCTCGTTCGGATTTTCTGAATGATAATCCGCAGCAAAGCAACATCACAGAAATATTTGGTCTTAGCTCCGATACAATCGTCACACATGTTCTTCGGAACGGAACACTGGAAACATATACATTCCGCTTACCGGTGGTAACACGGACGATTAATCCGCAAGACGGATCAGTCAAAGTGTCATCCCGATTTGCCATTGACAGTATTGTCGTCACAGAAGTGAGAGATGGCAATGGAATTTTCTCGCAGCTTCGAAAGACTTATGGCCTGTCAGATGGCAGCCTTGTTACTCGCACTGAATATGCGGATAACAGTTGGAGACAAACGCGCACTCTCGGACAATCGGATGGTTCTATTCTTCGTGAAATAACATCCAGTAAGTAGGACCATCATTCATGATGGTCATTAGGAGTAATCCAAAATGAATCAGAGCATCCACAATATAGGTTCCATCGTAATGAGCGTGATCCTGTTCTCATCGCACACGTGGATTGCTTTGTTTGGGCAATCCGTTCCCGTCTTTCCCCCCGAGGCGGGGACGGTTCCCATTCATAATATTATAGATAGCCTCCAATTACACCAGATTGAAATCGATATACAAAAAGCAGAGGAACAAGTATCGCAAACTAATTTCTTCCATCGGTTGATTCCTAATATGAGTATCTCTGCAAGCTATGGCATCGGTAATCTCTTATTCATTGATCCATCTTCCAACGCAACGTATATCATGCCGAAGGATGCCTATCGGCTTTCTTTGAATCTTTCATTAAGCGAGTTATTCTTTTCTTCAAAGCATTCAGATGCAATACTACAACTATCAAGACTTCAAACGGAGTATCACCATATGAAATATCTACAGGAAGCTACTCAAATAGCCCTTCGATTAGAATTGCAGGACATCGGTGAAAAGCTCAAATCGCTTGAAAAACAATTATCGATGATAGAGGATTTAATCCATTTCAATGAACTGCGATTTGAACAAGGGAAAATCGAATATGATGCGTTGCTTCGAACAAAAATCGAATTGCTATCACTGCAAACAAACATCAACAACATAAAACACCAACAAGCCCAGCTACTGCTCAAACTATCGGAGAGACAATGACTACTTATAAGTTCCTTTACTTCTTCGTTTTATCAATCTTTCTTGCATCCTGCATCTACCTTGCTGCAGAAGACACACCAGCACAAAAGAAATCCACTGTTCTCAGATTTACTATTCAACCTGGTGATTCAGCAATGGTGACGGTGTATAATCTGATTGGTAATGTTATCGTGCAAAAGTCTTTTCACGAACCCGGATTGCATCGAATCAGCATTGAAATATTTCAACTTCCTGCAGGTATTTATCTTGTTCGAATCAAAACGTCGCACAGCACCATAATGAAAAAAGTCTATGTCATTCCATAAAGCAGGGAAGGAATGATGATCAATGGCGCTGTCGAAATCATTGCCGGTGTCCCGGGAAAGCATCTTGACCCGCTTCTTCTCGCTCAATCGCAAACCACTGATTCGATCAATCTCATGGTAATCGCATACGGAATACCAAACCCGCTTGTGAAAGAGAAGTTCTTCGATCTTCTCTTTCTGAGAGGTTCAAACATTTATGATTGTGCCAGAATGAATCAAGACATACGTTTTCGTCTACAGGTCGAAAAAGTCATTGCGACTTTCAAGTTACGGTCCAGTGATGAAGGAACAATGATCCATTTCTATAAGGCATCACAGGAATTGATGGAGCAGTTTCGCTCGACGTTTTATTATGAACCTTGCTTAAAGATTCAACTTGAATCATTAAGCAAGAAAAGTGTTCAAAAGCTCCTTTCTAATTCAACTTGCCGACACGGAATAATAGAGCGCAACGATTTCGCGCAATCCGTCCCTAATATCGATTTACAGGAAATCCGTTCTTCACAAGATTTAATCAGCTATATCCCCACATCTATGAAAGGTCGATTGCTTCTCTATGATATTGATAAGAACAACGAGCTTATTCAAGAACGATATGATTCCAACGCGAATGAGCTTCCACTTCAAATATCGAAAGCACCAACACAGCAACAAACACTTATCCTAAAGAAAGAGGGAGCTGATAGAATTCAAAGTAAACAAACGGAGATGATCAATGAAGCCAATGAGTTCGCAGAACTTGTCAAGCAGATGCTCAACACACCGGAACAAAAACAAGATACTCCCGGTACGCTTGAATTAGAATTTCCCGAAATGGTCATTAAGTCCTCAGATCAGAATCGGTCTGATGTTGAGGCAAACGATAAACACCAGGAACAGCTTCCGTTTAAGCGTCATTCTCGCAGGACCATAAAGAAACAGACGGACGAACCAAAAGATAAAAAGATTGAAGAAAAGAAGGAGTCACAATCCGAAATCATTACTCTCTTTGAGCGCATCTTCCGTTCATTCCGGAGGGTTGTTTATGAATGTTTAGGTGAGAAAGGCGAAACAATCATTGCACAAGCTGAGAGTCAAGCGCGCTTGCTGCATCCTGATTTCAGTCTTTCAGCATTAACAGAAGCTAATTCAATTGTCATTCTCGATGTCATTGAAAGCGTCATCAAAAACGTAACATTGCTAAAGCGTTCGCGTGTACGCAACGCGGTAGTGATCCTTGTTGCAGACGCTTACAACAAACAATACGATTTGCTTGAGCGAACGAAGGCACTCGACCGGTTCGAGCAATTCTATTATGAGTTGAAGAGGTGATGAATGAAATGGTTTCATCACGAATGTGCAGCACGATACGATTCCAAGCTCCAGATCCTTGGCTCCCATTACGGCGCTGAAGGTATAGGTATCTATTGGGGACTCCTGGAAGAAATTGGCCAGCACTCGGATACATTTCATCTGAAAGTCATCGGTGTGAACGAAGAAATTGATCAAACTTTTTCAAAATTCTTGCAGAATTCCAAAGAATCCCAGCAAAAATATTTTGTAATCCCGCTTACTGCAACAAGCATACCAATACTTCCAATAAAAATTCTAAGCCGAAATCTCTTTGCCTCATCAAAACGAGTGATACAAGTTATCCAAACGGTCGCAGAAATCGGACTCTTCGATCTGCAAAAATGGTCTGAATTCAATGTTTTATACAGCCAATCCTTCGAGCAACGAGCGGACGACTATACCCGACGATTGCAGAGGACTACGAACAAAGTTCGGACAGACTCCGAACCTTCTACGGATAATATTCGGACACAATCCGAAGAAACTCCGAACACTCTCCGAAGTTTGTCCGGAAATGTTCCCACAGAAACAGAAGCAAAAGCAGAAACAAAACCAGAGAAAGAAATAGAAACAGACATGCATGCAAGGGATAAATCTGATTCAAAAAACGAAATCACTTATGAACAACTTAAAAACGAGCAATATCTCGTCGAGTTAGACGAAAAGGGTTTTCAGAAGTATTGCCAAACATTTCGCACGAAGATCGTGAAATGGAACGGGGAGCATCGGAATAAATTTAATTGGAACCCCGCAGACGATGAACTTAGGAAAATATTTCTTGGCGGAACGCACGAGCGTAAGGTCTCGATGTGCTACGATGCTTACAAAATCCTACACGAAAAGATTCATTACCCAGAACTCGTCTTACGCGCCTTACTGCTTATGCTGAAGGCAAGTGAAAAGACCCGTATTGCCAATCCATTCGGATGGTTATGGACATGCCTGCACGGAAATGGAGATGGAACAACTCCTTGGGTTCAGCTTCTCACAGCGGATGAGGAATCTAACATCGGAAACATTCTGCGAAAGCGTACAACAACCGGCCATCCACCGTGATTCATACACCAAGCACAAAGAACTAATCCACTAATCAATGAAAGGAAATCCTATGTTCCCGGAATCATTCGCTCGAGGCGTTGCAGAAGGTATCATCAACGATATTAAAAATGATTGTGAACAAGTCGAAATAGTTGGCTCACTTCGCAGGTTCGAACCAGTAGTGAGTGACATTGATATCATTTGTATCCCAAAATTCATTCAAGAGGAAGATGAAACACTTTTTGGAGAACCAGTTCAAACCAATCTTCTAGACAGACGTCTCTCTCAATTCTGTTTTAAAGGAACGCTTTCACTCGAATCGAATGGCCCCAAGAAAAAACGCTTCATCAAATCTGTTGACGGAGAAAATATCCCGATAGATATATTTATCGCGACAAAAGAAACTTGGTGGACATTGCTTTTGATATGGACAGGAAGCAAGAACCATAACATAATGCTTGCACGAAGAGCAATTGAACTCCATATGCATCTCAAGGCAGATGGAACAGGATTACTTTCACCTGGAGGATCGATCATCCCAATAGAAAGCGAAGAGCATATATTCCGACTTTTGAATCTTCCGTATCGTATTCCGGAGGATAGAGATTGATTGCATCGACTCACATTACATTTGCAGAGTTTATCTATCTGCTTATTCTCACGACCACTGGAGTTGTTTTGAATGCTACAAATGCAATTATTATTGCCTTTGCAGCCGTCCTGCCGGATATCGATACAGCTGCAAGCATTATCGGCAAAATATGCCCCTTCATTTCAAAACCATTGGAACGACGATTCGGTCATAGGACATTAACACATTCGATGATGATGATATTCATTATCGCTTTAGCAGGAATTCCGATTATAATCCTAAAGCAGGACATCTACATTTGTACTGTCATTGGATATGCTTCACATCCTCTACTGGATACAGCGACAGTGAATGGAGTAAAACTCTTTTATCCATTCTCAAAAGTGAAATGTGTTTTTCCCATGGAAATGAACCATCCGCATTCCTATCGTATGCAAACCGGAAGTAAAACAGATTTAATGCTGTCGATAATATTTCTCCTCGGATGCATTCCAACGCTTTTCATTGCTTCGCAGGGCTATGAGCGCTTTATCCGTTCAACCCAACAAAACATTGAAGCAGCCGTTCGTGATTATAACGAATACTCAAAAGATTATCTCGTTATTGCTGATGTTCAGGCCTATGATATGTTTACAAAACGACCGTTAACCGGATCATTTGAGGTTGTAGGAGCTCTTAATCCACAGACACTCATATTCAAAGGACAAGACAGCCACCTCCATACACTTGGCAAAAACTTCCACGCAGATTATGTTGCTGAAAAAGTTTTATGCCAAAAAGGAACCCCTGTTTTTGCCTCTCTTCGCAATATCGATGTAAGCAATCAAATTCTTGCTCAAATGTTTTCACTTATAGATACTTCAGCTGAGAACTACTTCTTTGGTGATTTATCAGCAGCGGATAAGGTCGCAGTACCGGAAAATATCAAGCTATTTTCTCCGATAACTGGCAGCAGCAATACAATCAAGCTCAATTATGCAACAGTTGAGGATATCCTTACATACAATCTCGAATCCGTTTTTATCTCTAAAGGCATCCTTACAATTAAAACTATAGTCAAAAGGGACACGCTTGCATCGACAATGTCATCAGTGCCACCCTACCCTAAGATGGATAACTACGCTCAGCTTTCCATTTTATTGGATCCAAAGGAAACGATCACTTTCCTGAAACAAAAAGGAGACACCCTGAAGGAGAAGGAAATAATAGCTCAAAAGAACTCCGCACAATTTTTCTTAGATCAAGTGAATCTTAACGAAGAGAAGATACTTTCTATACAACAACAATCCGATGCATCAATTAATGCAGCGGACCAGAAGATTGTCAATGCGGAAGAGGCATTCAGAATCGATTCAATGAACTGCAAACATAATTACCAGTTGTCATCAAGCGGTTATGTATCTTCTGCCAATCTTGAATCTGCAAAGCTGAAGCTCCAGAAAGACCGTCTTCTTTTATCCCAGCTTTTTTCTTCACGTTCAAATGAATCTTCCAAATCTCGACTTGAAATTCATAGACTTCGATTATCAAATGTCCAATTGAAAGCACGAGCAAAAGCAGCAGAGCTTCAATCAGAAGTTCGTTCCACAACAAGAGGTATTTTAATCGACATTCGACAAATATTGCGTAACAACAAGACACAGGTAACATTCATAGTAAAGAGACTGAACTGATGCAATACGAGTGCAAACATTGCCATCATATGTTTAACACGTTTCACTTGTCGTGTCCGGATTGCGGTAGATGGAATTCCTTCATTAGTCAGACACAGCATTTATCAGCAAACGACGCCCGACCTGTTCCATTGCCTAAGATTAAGAAGTCCTCTGTGAAACGGATCAAAACCAATATAAAGGAACTCGACACAGTGTTAGGAGGAGGGTTTGTTCCCGGGAGTTCAATTCTATTAGTAGGCCAACCGGGAATAGGTAAATCAACATTCGTGATTCAAATGCTTTCAAAGTTGGATATTCCATCTCTATATGTTACCGGTGAAGAATCAGTTGATCAGCTAAAGCTGAGAGCAGATCGATTAAAAATTCATTCAAAAGATATTTATCTATTGTTCGAAACCAATGTTAATAAAGTAGTCTCACACGCAGAGACCATTGAAATTCAGTCTTTAGTCGTGGATTCCATTCAGACGATCTATACAGATACATCCGACACTCTCCCCGGCAGTTCGACTCAAATACGCAAATGTGCTTATGTCCTAAGGCGATCAGCTCAAAAGAAGAACTACATACTTCTGATTATCGGACAAGTGACAAAGGATAAAGCAGCAGCGGGACCGAAACTCTTGGAACATGCAGTTGATTGTGTCCTACATCTTGAAGTGCAGGAAGAGACACAAAATCGCATCCTCTTCGCATCAAAGAATCGTTTCGGATCGACTATTCCAAAGTGTATTCTTTCGATGGGCAGTAAAGGATTAGAATTTCACAAATCAAAATGACCGAACAACCACTTACAGATTTACGTCAGGATATGAGCTTCTTCGGAAGAACCGAAGAGCTCTATCAGCTTGTGAAAAACCTCCAAAGAGGACGACACACACTTCTCGTTGGAGACAAAGGCATCGGAAAGAGCCGGTTGATGCTTGAAGCAAAATGGATACTTACCGGAAGGACAAAGAGGATAGATTTCAGTGCGAACTTTATGACTCAAATTAGAGGACAACTTGGAGTTCGCATCAATCCCAATCAATACAAGATTCTCTTTATTGAGCATTCCAATCCGCTTGGAGACTGTCTCAAGGAAATGGCCGAGAAGCTCTATTATAATGGTGACTTACATATTGAAGCTGACTCAGAACGGGAAGACTGGATGATGATGAAGAAAAAGCTTTCAGGTTTGGGTAGTGTTCGTTTACAAGCTACACTCTTCGAGGGAATATCAAAGTCACCCGAAACATATCTGATTTTCTTCGATAATCTTGACCGCATTTCCCCCAGTCAACAAGCTTTCATAGAAACCTTGCTCAATATCGCTGTAATCTGTGCAGCTGTTGTTGAGATGAAGGAAGATACTGTATATAAACGTATATGGGCTTCGTTTTCAAAGATAGACCTTGAACCATTGCCGGATAGTGTTTGCATGGAGATGATAAATTATTTTCTCGACACCTACAATCTACGGATCATCGATCGTGAGCTATATAGAAGAGAAATCCTAAAGTCTTCAAATGGCAATCCATTTCACATAAAGAATATGCTCTGGCATGGTTCACGTGAGAAATATATTGATAACGAAGAGATCCGAAAACTTCGTCAGGTTGATGAAGGTCATTATTTTAATATGGGACCAATATACATATTCAGTGTTGCCTTATTTACGATCTTCAAAATCTTTTCCATCGGAACGGACAATCGGGAGTTCTATATCTACTTTTCAGCGCTAGGCTTTATTGCGTATTTGGTTTTCCGGGTGTTCAGGACCTTTTTCCTTTTCCGACCTCAAAAATACCGATGACTACCAACATCTATCATATTATTGATTGCTCTTTAATTCCAAATGGAAAAGGCCATTCTATTAGTAAAAATAGGCCTTTTAAGATTTTGGTATTAGATATAGTACACCAAGTTCAGGTTGTGTGGAGAGTGATATGAAACGTCCGCACAACCGAATCAAGAAAGATGTGCCGATCATCTTTGAGATTGAAGAGTCAGGTGAACTTTCAAGCCAAGATATTGATGCGATTGCGGATTTTATCGCTAGATTAGCTTATAATAATTTGAAAAACGCCCAAAGAAGTGCAGATAAATTAATTCGATCGTCCTTAATGGAGGAAAACAAAAATGATAAGCGAACAGAACAATCTTGATGTTTCCCAAAAAGGAGTTGGTTATGTACGATGTTCAACAGATATGCAAGAAGGAAGCCCTGAACAACAAATAAAAGAAATTGAAAAATGGGCAGCTCAAAATAATTATACAGTTCTGCGATGGTACATTGACAAAGGTAAGAGTGGCACAACATTTATTAAGCGTCCAAAGTTTACTGAACTTATCAGAGATGTGGAGAACAATCCGGACTTTGAATACGTGTTAGTATATGATGAGAGCCGTTGGGGACGACCAAATAATCCACGTGAAAATACATATTGGAAAATGCATTTCGAACGTTTTGGAGTAAAGGTCATAATCATCAATTCACAGTCCAAGAGAGAAAACGACATTGGAAGTTTTGTAGTTGAGGTTGTTGAAAGTGCTGAAGCAAGTGAATATTCGAAGAAACTCGCACGTGCAACCTTGAGGGGCGCTCTTAGCAATGCTGAAAAAGGATTTTATAACGGTGGTACTGCTCCCTATGGTTTAGTTCGTATTGCGGTAGATAAAGCAACAGGCGCTTATAAAAGAGTATTAAGGGAGGGAGAGCAATGTAATCCGGCTGATGAAAAAGTTAAATTAGGTCCCGGTGATCCATTGGAAGTTCGGTTTCTAAAATTAATATTTGAATTACGAATCAAAGGATATGGATCCAGAGCAATCGCAAATTATTTAAATCAAGAAAACGTACCCTGCCCTCGCAGAGGGCAATGGAGAAACCTTAACCAGCGGTGGAGTATGGTGACTGTTAGAGGTATTCTTCAAAATCCTGCGTACCGTGGTGCAATTGCGTATAATAGATTTCCAATGACAAAGAAACGACTTGGTGAAATTGGTGCTCTTGGTAAGAAAAAACTAACTAGACGTTCACCACAAAAGGAAGTAATAATTGTCGAAGGAGCACATGAAGCAATAATCTCTAAGGAAGACTGGTCGAAAGCGAACATATCAAAATTGTCTTCAAATAGTAATCTCAATCAACGTTATCGTGAATCAGCATATTTACTAACCGGTATTTTGAAGTGTGTGAATTGTGGCTTTAATTTTCAAGGGTCGACACAAACGAAGAGGTATAAAAATCCAAATTGGAAACCAAACATTGAACAATATTACGCTGACGGTGGTTATCATTCTAAAGGGAGTTCCGTATGTAGTCATTTATTAATACGAAAGGATTTGATGGAATCCTTCGTTGTTCAGAGTATTAAGGAGTATATTTCAAAGAGCAATATTGCTCAAAAAGCGCTTTATCGTCTGGAGGAATATGTCGTAAATGATCCTGTTGATAATTCAGAAGAGGAGACGATACTTGCTGCTATAGAGGAAAACACGAAGAAGATCAATAATCTGATAAATTTAGTAGAGTCTGGTGCCAAAATAGATTCTGTTTTTCTACGAATCAAGGAATTGGAACAATCAAACGATCTTTTAAAAGAACAATTGAGAAGCATTAATCGTGCACGTCCAGAAAAACATGATTTTAAAACGATGGCCATTGAAATTGAGAGAATCGTAAATGACTTTCAGAATGATTTTCAGAAAGGAACTTTAGCAGAACAAAAAGATCATATACGAAGGTTCGTTTCTGCAGTTGTAGTTCATCGGGAGGAACGACCGCGTGCACATTGTTATATACGAAAAATCCCATTGATTAATCAATCAACGGGATTTTCCCTGCGTACAGTAGCGGGGGGGGGATTCGAACCCTCGACCTGCGGATTATGATTCCGACGCTCTAACCAGCTGAGCTACCCCGCCAATTCAATTGCGAATTTCGGATCGACAGTTGTCGATTTAAAAAACTATCGAATAGTTTTTCAAATACATCCTTAATGCCGAAAAAGAAGGCGGGAAAACCCGCCTCAAAATTCTTCAATAAGATATAAAAAATTGAGTGTATCTGCAATGAGAATTTCCAAAACGCTAACGAGAATTTTAATTAAAAAGAGCTGTGAAAGAAAAACATTTCCGGCGATGTGATTAAGTGAGTTGTTAAGAATTGGACAGCGGATTACCATCGTATATAATCTATTATGTTTGAAAATGTCTTGTCTGACGATTGCACTGTCCGGCTTTTATCATTTTCCATCTGAAACTTGATCGAATATTCCTCCGTATATTTTCAAAAAAGTGAGAATTGAAAAGGTTTAATATTCCTGCTCAATGCGTGTTGTTGAATCAATGGGGTTGCAAAAAACATTTGGGCAGTAAATGCTTTCCTACCCAATTAGATTTACGCGAATTGAAGCGGCTTGTTTCGTGATTCACTATCCGAGTAGTTATGAATAAGAAACCGTGGAATGAATCAGATGCAGAAGGTTGAAAAGGACAAACAACTTCTCGCCTTTAGATTTAAAGAATAATAACAGTATCTTATCAAGAAAAGCCACGTAACCAAGCTAGACACCAATGAAGTGCTTATTTCACTTTTTGAAACCTCACATTGTACCCTGTCAAAAGAGGACCCATGTCAGCATCGATAATCAACATTCAACAGATTTCTAAGAAATACGCTGCCATCACAGCATTAGATGCTGTGACTATGGAAGTTCATCAGCAGGAATTCTTTGGTCTGCTGGGACCCAACGGCGCAGGTAAGACAACTCTTATGAACTTGCTTGTCGGTTATCTCAATCCGGATAGCGGTACAATCACTATCGATGGCGATAACGTGACGCAAGATTCTTTGGAGATCCGGAAGGGAATCGGGTTTGTTCCGCAATCTCTCGCATTGTACGATGAACTCACTGGGCAGGAAAACCTGGAATTGTTCGGAAAAATGTTCGATATCCCCCGCAAAACTCTCAAAGAACAAATTCGGGAACAGCTTCATGCTGTCGAACTGTATGACAGACGCAAAGATAAAACCAAGACTTACTCCGGAGGTATGAAACGGCGGTTAAATATTATTGCAAGTTTACTACACGATCCAAAAGTATTATTGTGCGATGAACCAACAGTCGGTGTCGACCCGCAATCTCGCAATGCAATTTTTGAATTTCTCGTATCCCTGAACAAACGGGGAAAGACTATTATTTACACAACGCATTACATGGAAGAAGCCGAGCGGCTTTGCACCCGGATCGGCATCATTGACCATGGAAAGATCATTGCCTTAGGCACCAAAGACAAACTGCTGGAACAACTCACCTACGAAGAAACTATTGCAATCATCAAGAATCCTTCAACCACGAAAAATAAAAATATGTTTAAGAAATTTGGCGCATTTATTGAAGAAGATGATCATTTCGAGTTGAAACCTGCAAAAGGATTTCTGTTATCGGAATTCTTTGCCGGCATAGAAAAGGAAGGAATACAGTATTCGTGGGTTGAATTGCACAGGCCCACATTGGAAGCATTGTTTCTCCAATTGACAGGAAGGAGGTTGCGAGATTGAAACAAGTATATCTATTATTCATGGCCTCGTACCTTCGTTTCTGGAAAGACAAAGTCTCAGTCTTGTTGACTTTTATTGTTCCATTGGTACTGATGACTATTTTCGGTTCGATCTTCAGCGGCTCAGGCTCAGGTTCGCAGGGAATTCGTCTTGCAGTATTGAATCAAAGTCCTTCGCCCGTCGCAAAGCAAATTGAATCTTCGCTTGATACGATGAAAAGCTTCCGGGTTATCAAATCTTTCAAAAACGATTCAGGAAAAGTAATAACGTTCGATGCACTCTCGATTCAGGAATACGTTCGCACAGGCAAAGCATCTGCAGCACTCATTCTACCCCCCGATGCATATGCAGATACGTCAATCGGACTCTATGTAAAATTTTACTATGACCCGAAAAATGATATTGAAATGCAGACGATCCGGGGACTTATCCAGCAAGTGGTGTTCAGTCAATTTCCTTCAATCATCGCACAAAGCGGTTTGCGGCAAGCTGAACAATTCCTCGGTATGCAATCTGGAACTGCATTCAATCGCAACATGGCTTCTATTGTCCATAAGTACTTCAAGATAGATACAAATCGTATTTTACATCCGAAACTTTCTGATTTTAGTATTATGGGCAGCGATTCAGGCAAAAATAAATTTAACATTTTTCAGAACATTGTTCGCATTGAAGATCAACAACTTGTTGGCAAAGAAGTGAAGAACCCATGGGCAACAAGAAGTGTCGGTGGCTGGGCGATGACATTTTTATTGTTCACTCTCACGGCTTCGTCTTCTTCTCTGTTTGAGGAAAGAAAGTCAGGTGTTCTTCTCAGGCTGCTGACATCTCCGGTTTCACGAGTGCACATTCTTTGGAGCAAATACCTCTTCAATATGTCGCTCGGTATTATTCAATTATTGTTTATGTTTTTTGCTGGCTGGGCTATGTTTCAAGTCGATATCTTTTCGAATTTCTTCAATCTTCTGTTGATCATTATTGCGGCATCGACAGCATGCACAGCGTTTGGGATGCTGCTTTCTGCATTTTCACAAACACGACAACAGGCTCAGGGATTGGGTACTTTATTTATTCTGAGTATGAGTGCAATTGGAGGAGCATGGTTTCCGACGAACTTTATGCCGGCGACTATACAATTCTTCAGTAAATTAACAGTCGTTTATTGGTCGATGGACGGATTTTTGGAAGTATTATGGAGAGGCGTCGGACTTATATCCATTTTGCCGCACCTTGGAATTTTATTCGGTATGGGAGCCATTATAAATTTCATCAGTGTTCGCCGATTTAAAAAAGGACACATTTTCGATTGACAAAAAAGGCATCTATTCAACATTTATAAATAGCGAAATAATCACCTTCCCTCGTGGGAGATGGTCAGCCCACCCGCTGCACCCCGCCTCGCGTAACCATGGTACGCTCACGTAAGTGTCAGCCAATGTGTACTCCGTTTCGATTTGATTTTTTAAAAACGGAGTTCGAATTACTTGAAACTGTACTAGAATCCCCTCAAACCGACCCAGAGTGCAATTGCACCAAAAAGCGTTAAAAGGCAGCCTGCTACTTTATTGATAATAACAAGTCCATCTGTAGTGATTATTTCACGGAAGAAATGAACGAGACTTGTGAGCAGCGAGAACCAACTTAACGAACCGAGAAAAATACCGGCGACAAAGAATATTGCAAAAACGTGATATCCTATGGCTTTATCTAAGCCGATGCCTGCAAAGACAACAGCAAAAGCAAATAATGTCATAGGATTCGTTAGGGTGAGAAGAAATGTGGAAACGAATGTGCGCGCATCTCCGTTTTTTCCGTTTGTTATCGTATCAGTTGCCGGGTGGGAAAAAAATGTGTGATACCCGAGTATGAACAAGAAAATGCCGCCTACGAGACGAATCCAATGCTGTTGTTGAGAGATGAAATTGGAAATGAGTGTAACACCGAATGCTGCAACGATGCCGTAGACCATATCTGCGGATGCTGCACTGAGCCCAATAATAATACCGCGCTTGCTTCCCTGCGCAAGTGTTCGCCGGATGCAGAGAATTCCAATGGGACCAACCGGCGCCGCGAGTGAGAATCCTATTGCAAGACCTTTCAATAGATAGATAAGATTCATGTAGTATGATCAACGACGTAAATTTCTTATAACGCTACTTTTCTTATAATAAGGGAAGTTTGCGAAAATCCATAGTGAAAAATGCATGCAGGTTTTAGCTGACATAGCGATTTAATCCACTTTTCAGGGGAATCTGATACATTCCCGAATGAAAACGACTGGAGAGCAAAAATTTAAAAAAATAAATGTCTTGCTGTTAGAGAGGAAAGGGTCTATACTACTTATGTCTCAAAAATAAAAAAAGATTTCTGTTATGAGTATCTACAAAATGCGTGGTCTTGAACTTTTTGATTCCCACAACCGAAAAATTGCCATCACCAGAGGTGAAGATATATATGATGGAAACAATCGGCGGATCGCTACGATTCGCGGGAATTTTCTTTTTGATGCGGACAACAGAAAAATGATGACAATTCGCGGTGCGAATATTTACGATGCCACCAATAAGCGAGTTGCTTCACTTTTAGATGCACAAAAATCGATAGAAGGTGGGCTTGCAGGAATGCACTCTGTAGCACTTTGGTACTGTTTTATTCGATAAAATAAAAAATCTGCTTTGAAGAATCTGGGCGCTACTCTATCCTATTTTTCGTTTTATAATGTAACAGTCTCTAATAGAATTGGTTTTATGTAATCTTCTATATCGCCGCACGTAAGAAAAATATTTCCTTTACCCATAACGTTATCAACAGAATTCTCAAAATCCCGTCTTGTTTTTCTTCGATTTTTTCGCTATTATTTTATCCACGTTATTAAGGGGGCTCATAGCTCAGTTTGGTTAGAGCGCTACCTTGACATGGTAGAGGTCATAGGTTCGAGTCCTATTGAGCCCACGGTTACAAGGAAAAAGTATCACAAAAGGAAGTAATAAAGAAAAAGAATACTTTTTCCTTTATCCTTTTTACTTAATACTTGAAATCGGACATTGTTCCGATTTTTTTATACTAATGAGCAAAATAAAAATCATATTTCCTGACGGGAACCAGAGGGAATTCGACAGCGATATTACCGGCAAGCAGATTGCTGAAGGTATTAGCAAAGGCCTGGCAAAAGAAGCACTTGCTGTTGAAGTGAATGGAGAAGTGTGGGACCTCAGTCGCCCCATTAACCAGGATGCTTCTTTCAAAATTCTCAAGTGGGCTGATGACGGCGGAAAGCATGCCTACTGGCATAGCTCTGCTCATTTGATGGCGGAAGCAGTGGAGGCATTGTACCCGGGAGCAAAATTCGGTATCGGTCCTGCCATCGAAACTGGCTTCTACTACGATCTTGATCTTGGCGATCACAATCTCACGAAGGATGATCTCCAAAAGATTGAAGATAAGATGAACGAGCTTGCGAATCGTGATGTTCCCTATGTCCGCGAAGAAAAAAAATGGGAAGAGGCGGTCGAGTATTTCAAAAAGAAAGGTGACCAGTACAAGCTTGAGTTACTGGATGAGTTTAAAGGCCAGGCAATTTCACTCTATCACCATGGGAACTTCATTGATCTTTGCCGAGGGCCGCATATCCCTTCAACTGGAAAGATAAAGGCCATCAAGTTGTTGAGTGTCGCCGGTGCATACTGGCGTGGGAATGAAAAGAATAAGATGATGCAACGTATCTATGGTGTCACTTTCCCATCAAAGAAAGAACTGGACCAATATTTATTCCAGCTTGAGGAAGCAAAGCGCCGTGACCATCGAAAATTAGGTTCCGAGTTAGAACTTTTTCTTCTCACACCAAAAGTTGGCAGCGGTTTGCCGTTGTGGCTTCCGAAGGGAACCATCATACGCGAGTCGCTTATTGAATTTTTGCGAGACGAGCAAAGAAAGCGCGGGTATCAAGCTGTCATTACACCGCATATAGCAAATCTTGATTTGTATAAGACGTCAGGACATTATCCGTATTATAAAGACTCGCAATTCCCGCCTATTAAATTGGAAAACGGTGAAGCGTTTTTATTGAAGCCGATGAACTGTCCGCATCATCATCAAATTTATTCATTCAAGCCGCGTTCATATCGCGACTTACCGGTTCGTTTAGCTGAGTTCGGCACTGTATATCGTTATGAACAATCAGGCGAGATGAATGGCCTCACGCGCGTGCGTGGATTCACTCAAGATGATGCACACATCTATTGTGCGCATGATCAGTTGAAAGCAGAAGTCAAATCTGTCATCGATCTAACACAGTTGGTATTCAAAACTTTTGGTATGGAAGTGAAAATTCGCCTGTCTTATCGGGATGATAAGAATGTTGAGAAGTACGGCGGCGAAGCAGCGTTCTGGGAACAGGCGCAACGCGAGATCCGCGAAGTGGCGGATGAGATGAAACTTGATTACTTTGTAGCATATGGCGAAGCATCCTTCTATGGACCAAAGATTGATTTCATGGTGAAGGATGCATTAAACCGCACGTGGCAGCTCGGTACCGTTCAGGTAGATTATGTAATGCCCGAACGATTTCAATTGGAATATATTGGTCAGGATGGACAACGGCATCGCCCGGTAATTATTCATCGTGCGCCGTTTGGATCATTGGAACGGTTTGTCGGAATTCTCATAGAACACTTTGCCGGAGAATTTCCTTTGTGGCTAGCGCCGACACAGGTTGCGGTTCTGCCCATCACAGATGTCTTTATGGAATATGCAAAAGAAATAGTGAATGGATTAAAAGCATCCGGTGTACGTGTTGAGTTAGACGATCGCAATGAAAAAATCGGATATAAAATTCGCGATTGTGAAACGAAGAAAGTGCCGTATATGCTTGTGGTTGGTGAGAAGGAAAAAGTTGGCGGCTTAGTCTCAGTTCGTCAGCACAAGAAAGGCGATCAAGGAACAATGAAATTTGAAGAATTCAAAACGCAAATTCTCAATACAATCAAAACAAAAGCACTCACAGTTTAGGAGAAGAACTTATTAAACAAGAACGAGCACGGGTTAATTCCGAAATCAAAGCACCTCAATTGCGTGTCATAACAGACGATGGAGCACAGCTTGGCATTATGACAACAAGCGAGGCATTGCGCCGGGCACAAGAAATGACGTCGGACTTGATAGAAATAGTCCCGAATGCAACTCCACCAGTTGCAAAGATTATGGATTTTGGAAAATATCGGTACGAACAAGCAAAGCGCGATAAGATTCAGAAGAAACATCAACACGTAACGCTTGTGAAAGAAGTTCGATTTCATCCGAACACAGACACGCACGATTTTGATTTTAAAACTCGGCATGCTCGAAATTTTATTCTTGAAGGCAACAAAGTGAAAGCGACCGTTGTATTTAAAGGCCGCGAGATTACATATCAGGACCAAGGTAAAGATTTGCTTGTCCGGTTCACGGAAGCGATATCGGATATTGCCCGTATGGAGCAAGAGCCGAAGATGGAAGGACGCCAGATGGTGTCGTACTTCGTGCCGGAAAAAGCAAAGAAAAAAAGTGTAGAAGTAACCAAACAACAAACAGAGGAATAAATCTTATGCCGAAGATGAAAACCCGGCGCAGTGCCGTCAAATCGTTTAAAGTCACTGCAAGTGGTAAGATTAAACGACGAAAAGCGTTTCGCAGTCACATCCTGACGAGCAAATCCACAAAACGCAAGCGCCATTTACGCAAACCCGGATTCGTAGCAGAGACGGAAGCATACAAAGTGCGAAGATTTTTATTAGCATAAACCGAGTAGTTACGTTGAAAGAAAGGTAGAAAAGAAATGCCGCGTTCACAAAATAAAGTCGCGTCGCATCGACGACGGAAAAAACTTTTAGCTTCAGCGAAAGGATATTGGGGCGGTCGCAGTAAAGTGCTGACCGTTGCCAAGCATCACGTTGATAAAGCCGGACAACATGCCTATCGGCATCGCCGGACGAAGAAACGAGAATTCCGTGCTCTTTGGATTGCCCGCATTAATGCCGCGGCGCGTATCCATGGTACAACGTATTCCAAATTAATCTCATCACTTGAAAAGAAACAAGTGGGAATTAACCGGAAAGTGTTGGCGGATCTTGCCGCAAATCATCAGGCAGCGTTCGCCGAAGTTGTGAAGTTTGCAACTGCCTAAATCTGATCTTCTTACCTCCTTTTTTTGTGTGGGCATATTAATTATTCTATGCAGTACTCATAAAAAGTCGGTAAGAAGATTTTTTTTTTAGGAGAATAGCAACAATTATGTGCAGTGAATTCACTTAAAAGGAATGGTTCGTTGCCTATTGTCAGAATTGAAATATATAAGGGTTTCGAAGCCGGATATAGAAAAAAAATCCTTGACGGCGTGCATCAAGCGTTGGTAGATTCATTCAAGATACCGGATGCTGATCGCAACCAACTGTTGTATGAATTTGAGGATGACAGGTTCGAGCGAAATGCAAATAAATCTCGATCGTTCACTATTATAGAAATTACTGCGTTCAAAGGCCGATCTCGAGAAGCCAAACGAATGCTCTATCGAAAGATAGTTGAGAATTTAAAAACCTCGCCCGGAATAGAGCGGGAAGATATTCTCATAACAATCAATGAACCGGAATTAGTGAATTGGGGTGTCCAAGGCGGCATATGTGCAGATGAAACTGATTTAGGATTTAATATCAATGTATAAAAATCATGTTTTCGTTCTTCATCTGACATCCCATCAATCAAAATTAGTTAATCACTATTATGATAGATAAGATTGAACATACAAAACAAGCTTTTACAGAAGAACTTCAAAAAGTAACAACTCTTCAGAACCTTGAACAAGTCCGTATCAAATTTCTTGCGCGAAGTGGAGAAATTGCTGCATTGTTTGAAGGGATGAAGACGGCAGCTATTTCTGAGAAACCGGCATTGGGTAAGGCGCTGAATGAGCTTCGCCAGTATGCTCAGGCACAGTTCGATGAAAAGAAATCGTCGCTGGAACAGGCAGCAAAGCCGAAGGAAATTCCATTTGATTTGACGCTTCCTGGACGTCCGAAACCTATTGGGACAAAACATCCCGTTGTGCAGGTGATGGAAGAGATGAAACGCATCTTTATCAGTATGGGATTTTCTGTGGAAACCGGACCGGACATTGAAAGCGATTATTATAATTTTGGGGCGTTGAATTTTGCGCCCGATCATCCGGCGCGTGATATGCAGGATACAGTTTTTATAGCAGATAAAATTCTCCTTCGCACGCATACGTCTCCGGTGCAAATCAGAGTTATGGAGAAACAGCAGCCACCTGTTCGTGCCATCATGCCCGGCTGGGCATATCGCAACGAAGCCACAAGTGCGCGCAGTCTTGTCGCCTTTCACCAGATTGAAGGATTGTATGTGGATCGCGGCGTTACATTCAGTGAGTTGAAGGGAACGCTTGTTGCGTTCGCAAAGCAGTTCTATGGAAGCTCGATCAAGTATCGATTCCGTCCGAGTTTCTTCCCGTTCACAGAGCCAAGTGCGGAGATGGATATAACGTGCTTCATCTGCGGTGGCAAAGGATGCCGCGTATGTAAATATTCCGGCTGGTTAGAAGTGCTCGGCTCGGGTATGGTGCATCCGCATGTATTTCAAGCAGTCGGATACGATCCCGAGAAATATAGCGGCTACGCATTCGGTATGGGAATCGAACGAACCGCAATGTTGCGGTATAATATTGATGACATCCGTATTCTGTATGAAAACGATGTGCGTTTCCTGAAACAGTTTTGAATGATACGCAGGCCTTGATATGAAAGTCTCCCAAAATTGGTTAAAGCAGTTTGTTGATTTCAAATTCACTCCAGAGCAGCTCACAGAAAAACTTACCATGCTTGGTTTGGAAGTGGAAAGCTATGAGGATCTCGCGAAGAAGTATGATAACTTTATCGTTGGTGAAGTTTTAGAACGAGCCAAACACCCGAACGCAGACCGTCTTACTATTTGTAAGGTGAACACCGGCACCACAGTTCAAGATGTCGTTTGCGGTGCACCAAATGTTGCAGCAGGACAAAAAGTTGTTGTTGCGCTTATTGGTGCCATCATCCCGCATAACCAGCACGATCCGGAAGGAAAGCCGTTTATCATTGAACGAGCTAAAATTCGCGGAGTCGAATCCAACGGAATGATTTGTTCGGAATTTGAACTTGGACTTGGAAATGATGCGAGCGGCATTCTTGTTCTCGATGAAAAAGCAAAAGTTGGTACTTCACTTGCCAAATATCTTAGACAAACAGATGTTGTGTATGAAATCGGAATTACGCCAAATCGTGCAGATTGCTTGAGCCACATCGGTGTAGCGCGGGAAATCGGTTTGATAGTAAATAAGAAATTGAAAATGCCAAAGACCGTCTTGAAAGAAAGTACGGTACCAGCATCGAAGTTTGCGAAGATCGAAATTCTCGATAAAGAAAAATGCCCGCGGTATTCCGCACGAGTTCTTCGTAATATAAAAATTGGTCCGTCACCAAAATGGCTTCAAGATTTACTGACTTCAGTCGGAGTTCGGCCCATCAATAATGTTGTCGATGTGACCAACTATGTATTGATGGAAACTGGCCATCCGTTGCACGCGTTCGATTACGATACACTTGTTGGACACAAAATTATTGTGAAGACAGCGCAGGAAGGTGAGAAGTTTATTACGCTCGACGGAAAAGAACGCACACTCACATCCGAAACGCTCATGATTTGTGATGCAGAAAAACCAATTGCAGTTGCCGGCGTTATGGGTGGTGCGAACACAGAAATCAGTGATACCACAACGAATGTTCTCATAGAAAGCGCTTACTTCGATCCGCGCAGCATCCGCCGGACATCAAAGTACCTCGGGCTTTCCACTGAAGCGTCGTACCGATTTGAACGCGGAACCGATATCAATATCACGGTTCTTGCCGCCAATCGTGCAGCGCAGATGATTCAAGAGTTAGCGGGCGGTGAGTTACTTAAAGGTGCACTCGATGCCTATCCCAAAAAACGAAAGCCGCTCATCGTCAAAGCCCGTGTTTCGAGAATCAATTCCATTATTGGTATCTCATTGAAGAAAGCACAAATCGTTGCTCTCTTAAAACAGATCGACCTTGCGGCAAAGTCATCTTCGAAAGATGAAATTCTTGTCGCTGTCCCCAGCTTCCGCAACGACATCCTTGAGGAAATCGATATTATCGAAGAAGTTGCGCGCGTGTACGGCTACAACAATATAGAGACGAAAACGCATGCGGCTATCGATTTTTCTTCCAACGTGCGAACCGATTTACTGCAAGATGAAATCCGTGATTACCTCATCGGTTCAGGATTCAACGAAGTGCTTGCGATAGGATTACAGGACGAAGCGACGATGTCACTTGCTGGAAAACCGTTGGTGAAGGCGATCAATCCGGTGAGTGCAGAAATGGCAGCATTGCGGACAAGTTTAGTGCCGAGCGCGCTTCGCATCGTAAAGCACAATCGAAACCACGGTGTAAAAGATTTGCGCCTGTTCGAAATTGGCAATATCTACTTGCTCAATACTGGCAAAGCGCTGGACACACTGGATGCGTATTACGAAGAAGAGCGGCTATTACTGGTGCTGAACGGTAAAAATGCACCCGTCAGCTATGGAAGTGCTTCCCGCGATGTAGATGTGTTGGATTTGAAGGGAGAGGTGATGGCGCTTCTTTCCAAGTTCTGCCTTGACAACTACCGTTTTATTTATTATGATAACCAAGAGTCTTTATGTGAACCAAGCACAGGCATTGAGATAAATGACGTTTATGCGGGGTTCTTTGGACGAGTTCGGATACAGATTGCAGATAAACTTGCTATTGATGAAGCTGTGTTTGTATGTGAATTGAAGATCTGGGCAATTCATAATGGCTGGGCAAGAGACCGAAAATTCTCTTCACTGCCGAAATTTCCAGGTGTAACGCGGGACCTGGCTTTTACAATTGAGGCAGCGCTTCCACAAAAATCTGTGGAAGATGTTATCAGAAAAGTTGGACAACCGTTATGCACAAACGTCGTTCTTTTTGATATGTATAGTGGTCAGCAAACGGGAACGGAGAAGAAGAGCTTGGCTTACGCACTTGAATTCCAATCGCCCGATCGTACGTTGACCGAGAAAGAAATTGACGACGCGCTGAAGAAAATAATCGAAGCAGTACAGCGGCAATGTAACGGTGTATTACGCAGCTAATGTACACATACTGTGCGCAAACATCTGAACTCATCAGGAGCTAAAGCTTGCCAGAACAGCTTATAGATGCTGAGACGGCGGAAAAAAAGGACTTGAGGCAACTCGAGGAATCTCTCCAATCGCTATGGGAGAAAGCTCGGCTTGTGTCCGACTTGCTTCTTCGATTGAAGGCAGAGAACAAGGAACTTCAGAGCAGACTTTCGAGTTTAGAATTGAAAGAGCGCCGTTGGGCGGAGGAACTCCGGCAACGCGAACAAGAGATGGAAGAAGTTCGTATGCAGCTTACGCACGCGCAATCAAATGGAAGCAGTCTCTTTTCAAAGGAGGAGTCAGAAGCACTCAAATCACGGCTGAAGGAATTGATTGTGAAAATCAATTCGCGTTTATAAAGCAAACAGACGATGACGGTAAGTTGTGGAGAATTCGATAAACACTATTCAGTTAGTTCGAACAATGAACGGCAAGAGCATTCGAGTAAAAATATTTGGGAATGAGTATCCACTTCGTGGAGAGAACGAAGACCTGACAAAACGCGTGGCTTCTTATGTGGACGGTATGTTGATGAAGATCCATGATAAGATTCCGGAACAGCCACCTTTGACGGTCGCGGTTCTTTCAGCATTGAATATTACAGAAGACCTTCTGCAGGAACGAGAAAAACATACGCAGCAAGTAGAGCATCTGGAAGCGGAAGTGGAAAAACTTTCCAATTATCTTGACAATTGTCTTTTGTCAGAACCGTCGGACGAACGGCTTTTATAAGACCGTCACTTGTTCTTTTTAAAATACGGATGCGGATTTTATTGTAAAGCCGCACCATCAGCCGTAATCAATACCATATTAAAGAACCAAACAATTCTGTTAATATGGGAGCTTGACTCATAAGCGTGGAGCGCAAGCCATCTATTCCTTCAATGTGAATAGCCCTGCGATGACATCTTTGCATTTAGCGAAGAACGAGCGGGTTGTGGAAGTGTGAAATGCTTAGGCAAGTCCCCACCGTGTGGAGAGAGAGGTTCTTTCAATACACTTGATTGTGGCAGATGTGTGCGGTTTTGTTTTTTCAGGACGTTGTTTGAACAGAGGAATATTATGGAACCTTATATTTTGATTTTTATTGGAGCGTTGATCGGCGGTGGGTCGTTTTTCATGGGCTGGTCTTTGAACGCACGAAGCGGCCAAAATAAAATCATGGACGCTCAGGAACGCGCGAAGAAAATTATTGAAGAAGCGGAGAAGGAAGCAACAACCGCCAAGCGCGAAAAACTTCTCGAAGTCAAAGATGAGTGGTATCAAAAGAAAAAAGAATTTGAGTCAGATGCCCAGTCCAAGCGGTCAAAATTGCAGGCGTACGAAAAGCAATTGAGTAATCGCGAAGAGAATCTGGAAAAAAAACTTGATCTGCTAACAAAGAAGGAATCAACACTTCAGACTACCGGCAAAGAGATTGCGGATCGGCAAAAACGACTCATTGAGTGTGAAAAAGAGCTTGAGCGATTGATGGAAGAAGAAAATCTGCGCCTAGAAAAAATGGCTGGTATCAATCGCGAAGAAGCAAAGAAATATTTATATCAAAATCTGATTGAGACTGTCAAATCTGAAGCAACGCAAACGCTCAAGGATATTCGTGATACAACAAAGATTACAGCGAAAAGAGAAGCCCAGAAAACAATTGTGCAGGCAATTCAGCGTTCTGCCGTTGATTTCACGTTAGAAACCACCGTCAGTGTATTGAACGTCGGCACTGACGAAATGAAAGGCCGCATCATCGGCCGCGAAGGACGTAACATCCGTGCATTTGAATCAGCTACGGGGATCGATGTCATTGTCGACGACACACCTGAGGCAGTGATTCTTTCCGGATTCGATCCTTTCCGTCGAGAGGTTGCGCGTGTTTCGTTGGAACGGCTCATTGCCGATGGGCGCATTCATCCGGCTCGCATTGAAGAAGTAGTCGAGAAAGTGAAGAAGGAATTGGAAGAAGAAGTTGTCCATACCGGTGAAAACACTCTGCTCGAAATCGGTTTGCACGGTGCGCATCCTGAAATTATCAAACATATCGGCCGGATGAAGTATCGCTCCAGTTATGGTCAGAATCTTCTCGAACATAGTATCGAGGTTGCTTATCTCACTGGCATTATGGCGTCAGAACTTGGGCTGGATCCGATCCTGGCAAAACGCGCTGGATTATTGCATGACATCGGTAAGACGATTGATAAAAGCGTCGAAGGTCCGCACGCATTATTGGGGTACGAACTTTGCAAAAAGTTTAACGAACACTCCATAGTATGCAACGCAGTTGGATCGCACCACGAAGACATCCCGATGGAACATCCTATCTCGGCGCTCGTGCAAGCGGCGGACTCTATCAGCGGCGCGCGGCCCGGTGCGCGGCGTGAATCGGTGGAAGAATATATCAAACGATTAGAAAAGTTGGAAAATATTGCCAAGTCATTCAATGGTGTCATTAATACATATGCGATTCAAGCAGGGAGAGAAGTGCGCGTTATCGTCAGTCACGAGAAACTTGATGATGCCGCTGCCGACCAACTTGCGCATGACATAGCAAATAAAATTGAACAGGAAATGGAGTATCCCGGACAGATTAAAGTGGTCGTCGTAAGGGAATTCCGTTCTATCGCTGTGGCAAAATAACTGTAAGGATAAAATTCAATTATCAATAATCAAATTTCAAACAAGTTCCAATATCCAATTTACCTTTGCAGTTTTAGTATTATGCTTTGCGATTTGTTTGGCATTTGTATTTTGGTTTTTGGACTTTTTCTTTGACGTCTCCAAGTGAACATATTCTCAAGGTCGGTGTTACGGGCGGCATTGGTAGCGGTAAATCTGCTATCTGTTCTCTCTTTGCACACTTTGGTGTACCTGTGCTCTATGCGGACGATATCGCTAAAGAATTAAGCAGCACGGATTTAACCATTCATAAAAGATTGATTTCCCTATTAGGTGAATCGGCTTTCCAAGCAGATGGTTCTTTGAATCGCTCATTCATTGCCTCTAAAATGTTTTCTGACAAATTGTTGATGGAAAAGGTGGAATCCATAATCCACCCGCGCGTCGAAAAAGAAATTGAACGACAAATCAAAGAGTTGGCACATTCTGGAAAACACATCGTCATCGTTGAAGCTGCGCTTATTTATGAAGCGGGATTGCATAAAAACCTTGACGCAGTTATAGTTGTTGATGCTGATGAATCTGAGCGTATCAATAGAGTGCGCAAACGGGATACCGTTTCGGAAGATGCCGTCCGCAGCCGGATGACGGCACAGCTTGATGTGAAGAAAAAACTGGAAAAAGCAGATTACATAATTTATAATAATGGTACGTTAGAAGAGCTTGAGTCCAAGGTGCAATTTTTGTATATAGTATTCAAACAATTAACCGACGAGGGTTCTCGTGTCTGAATCGATTTTTGAAAAAGAACATAAATATTTTTTCCACACGTTCCATCGGCTTCCGCTTGAAATTGAACGCGGCGAAGGCGTGTATCTCTATTCAAAAGATGGTAAACGTTACATTGATTTCTTCGGCGGACTCGCCGTGAATGCGCTTGGATACAATCATCAGCGTATCAATGCAGCAATCGAAAAGCAAATTCATCGCTATATCCATCTTTCCAATTACTACGTGCAGGATAAAACGGTAGAATTGGCTGAGAGAATTATTACTGCGAGTGGTTACAAACGCATTTTTTTCTCCAACAGCGGTACGGAAGCGGTTGAAGGCGCTATCAAAATAGTACGCAAATGGGGACAAGGCAGCGGTAAGACAACGTTATTGAATTTGACCAATTCATTCCATGGCCGAACGATGGGTGCTCTATCGTTGACTGAGAGGCCGCAATATCGCGATGGGTACGATCCGTTTCTTCCGAATACCAGCTCTATCGAATTCAACAATATCAAAGCTTTGAAGACGAAAGTAAATGGCAACACGCTTGGAATCATTCTTGAATTTATTCAGGGTGAAGGCGGCATCAATGTCGTCAGCAAGGAATTTGTGCAAGAGCTGAAATCATTGCAGGAAAAGTTTGGCTTTCTTGTAATTGCCGATGAGATTCAAGCAGGCCTTGGACGGACAGGTAAGTTTTTTAGTTTCGAGCATTATAATATACATCCCGATATTGTTGTCATCGCAAAAGCTATTGGTGGTGGACTTCCGCTTGGTGCAATTTTAGGGAATGATAAAGTTTCCGATGTGTTGACATATGGCGTGCATGGGACAACGTTTGGTGGAAACCCTGTTGCTTGCGCAGCCGGGTGTGCGGTGATGGAAGAAATTATTGATAAAGGATTGATGAAACAAGCAGGCATCATCGGCGACTATCTCAAATCGAAAGCGATAGAATTGCAGAAGCAATTTCCTGCCATCGTCAAAGAAGTACGCGGGTATGGCTGTATGCTTGGCATAGATATAAATCGAAACGGCCAGCCGATTGTAGATGAATTGCTCAACCGCGGCATTCTGATTAATTGTACGAACATAACTGTACTGCGTTTATTGCCGCCGTATCTCATCACGCAGGAACAGTGTGATCAGTTAATGTTTGAGCTGCACTCAATTTTAAAGTCATTGAAGTCAATATAATTTATTAAAGGTGATTAAAATGGCGCTCACTGAATCAAGCAAAGTGATTCTTTCAAACACATTAAAAGAATGGATGAAATTTGCTGTAGAACGAGAACGGCTCACTTTCGCTGTGAACGAACTTGCTGTTTTTACGAAGAAGGTTGTTCAAGAATGCCTTATCTTCTTGAAAGCACAGAACCTCGATATCCAATGTGATTCGCCAGATGAGATGAAAATTCTTGGCGTTGCTGTACACATTGATCCGATGATTGATGCGACTTTTCCAAACGTGAAAGCGAGCGTCGTATTAAAATGCAGCGGGTCAACAAGAGCTATTCTTATCAACCCGAACATGACAATCTCAGCTGGCGGAACTGTTATGAAGCTTGATATATTGAATAAAGGCATTCCAGAAGCGTTTGCAACGAATGCTGCTGATTTTGTACGTGATAGTTTCTTGTATGTTGCACGTACGGGTGGAAAAGAAGAATAAAGCTGCACAAATAAATGGAACTCGAACCTAAACATATTCACGCTCCGGAACTCTACGGAAGCTTTTGGCTGAATTCTAAACCGATTTCTCTCCGCGATCACAGCGGCGAAGTCGTCTTAGTTGACTTTTGGGATTACACGTGCGTCAATTGCATTCGGACTTTGCCTTACATTCAAGAATGGCAGAAGAAGTACAAAGCATTCGGCCTTACGATTGTTGGAGTGCACACGCCGGAGTTTGAATTTGCAGCTTCGCCGGAGCGCGTGCAGAAAGCTATCGAGAAGTTCAAGATCACTTATCCGGTTATGCTTGACAACGAAGCTATTATTTGGAATGTATATTCTATACGCTATTGGCCTACTCGTTGTCTTATCGATCGCGATGGTTACATACGATTCGTTCAACATGGCGAAGGTGGTTATGTTGAATTTGAACGTGCACTCCAGCAATTACTCAGCGAAGCCGGCAGTCACGGCGAGCTACCTGCTCTCACTGTTCCTTTCCGTGAGGAAGATCATGCCGGCGCTGTTTGTTTTCGGCCAACAAGTGAATTGTATCTCGGATATCTTCGCGGTGCTCTTGGCAATACGGAAGGGTACAATCCTGAATCAACACTCGAATACACGGATCCGGGCATTTATCTCCCCGAACGAATTTATGCAACCGGCAAGTGGATGAACGAACGCCAGTGTTTGCGATTTGATGGAAGCGGAGGAGAGGATGGCGCGATTCTTCTTCCATATCAAGCACGTGAGGTAAATGCGGTTATGGGATCACGTGATGGATCGATTTGTGAAGTTGCTGTCCAGCAAAACAGCCAGCCGTTGCGCGAGGAAATTTCCGGAGAAGATATCATCCAATTTCCCAAACAGCTATCATCTTTTTTTGTCGATACACCGAGAATGTACATGATCGTCCGCAATAAAGAATTTGGCAGCCATCTGCTTAAGCTGACGACTTCAAATCCGAACCTTGAAATCTATTCATTTAGCTTTACTACCAGTGTCATTCCCGAACTGATTTCAACGAATTGATCATTTTTCGTATCGTGCTTGAAATGATTCATAGAGTCCGACTCGTAGTCGGACAACATAGAAGTCCAGTTACGAACTGGACTCTGCCATTCACAAAATCCAATTGCTCTTCATTTCTTTCTTTTGTATCTTTTTATAGTGGTGATTTGAACGATAGCTTGCGGCCACGATAAAAAATCGCTAAAGCGTCAACCGAAATGAACTTCAATCCCGACGCTAATAACGTTGGGAATTTTTTTATTAAGAAGAAGTAATTAGTTATGAGTTTCGAGTAACCGGAGAAAACTTTGACATGCAAGATTATCGGAAATTAAAAATTTGGCAGAAAGCCCACGAACTAGTTCTGAAAATCTATATTGCAACAAAGAAATTTCCTAAGGAAGAGATGTATGGTATTACGTCGCAGATAAGAAGGTCAAGTGCATCGATAACAGCGAATATTTCTGAAGGTTGCGGCAGAAAGACAAAAACCGAATTTGCTCGATTCCTCGTGATTGCATTGGGGTCGATAAATGAGACAAAAAATTTTCTTCTTCTTTCAAAAGATTTAGGTTATTTGACTCAAGGAGACTTTCATAATCTTACTGAATATGTAATTGAAATGCATAAAATGCTTCTTTCACTTGAAAGTAAAATTAGCAACGAAGCTCTTTCTTAACTTATTACTAGATACTCGGAACTCGTGGCTGCCTTTCTCGAAATATTGCGTGACAAAATCATCGTCTTTGATGGTGCGACGGGAACACATCTGCAAGGTCAGGGCTTAACACCTGATGACTTTGGTGGTGAGCATCTTGACGGATGCAATGAGTATCTTGTTATCTCAAAGCCGTCGGCGGTGGAGAATGTGCACACCGATTTCCTCGAAGCGGGTTGTGATGTTATTGAGACAAACTCTTTCGGCGGTACGCGCATTGTACTTGCAGAATATGGTTTGCAGAATCGCGCATACGAATTGAACTTCAAAGCTGCACAAATAGCCAAACGCATCGCACAGGGGTATTCAGGGAGTGGGCATCAGCGCTTTGTCGCAGGTTCGATGGGACCAACTACAAAACTTCCATCGCTCGGACATATAGGTTTTAAGGAAATGGCGGCGGCATATCACGAGCAGGCGAAAGGTCTTGTGGAAGGCGGAGTTGATCTCCTGTGTGTTGAAACATGCCAGGATGTTCTTCAAACAAAGTCAGCGTTGTATGGCATCTTCGAATATTTCGAGCAAGCGCGTCATCGCGTGCCGATCATTGTCTCTGTAACAATCGAATCGATGGGAACGATGCTACTTGGCACAGAAATCTCTGCCGCATTAACAAGTATCGAACCGTACGCTGTTGACGTCGTAGGTATCAACTGTGCAACCGGACCAAAAGAAATGTCCGAGCATATTCGCACACTTGCCAACATCAGCCCCAAACCGATTTTTGTGATGCCGAATGCCGGTATCCCGGAAAATATTGGCGGCCACGCGCACTATCGTCAGACACCTGAAGAGATGACGCACTATCTTTCTCACTTTGTGAAAGACTTCGGTGTAAATATTGTTGGCGGCTGCTGCGGTACAACGAAGGAACATATCCGTCAACTTGTGCAAGCGTTAGGTCATCTCGCACCGAAGAAGCGCGCCTACGAATTTATTCCTAGCGCATCGAGCTTGTACCAATCCGCAACGTTTCGCATTGATAATCCACCGACACTCATCGGCGAGCGGACGAATGCCAACGGCAGTAAACTCTTCCGGGATCTATTAGCGAAAGAAGATTGGGAAGGCATCGTTGCGATGGGGCGCGAGCAGGTGAAGGAAGGTGCACACATGCTGGATGTCTGTGCGGCATACGTCGGACGCAATGAAGCGGCGGACATGCGCGAGATTATTACGCGCTTTAATCAGCAAGTTACAATTCCGTTAGTTATTGATTCTACGGAAGCGAACGTGATTGAAGAAGCGCTTCAACGTATTGCCGGCAAGCCGGTTGTCAATTCTATCAATTTAGAAGATGGCGAAGAACGCATCAACAGAATTGTATCATTGTGCAAAAAGTTCGGTGCGGCTGTCATCGCATTGACGATTGACGAGCAGGGGATGGCGAAGACTGTGGAAAACAAACTCTCTATCGCCCGTCGCATCTACAACTTGGTTGTGAACAAGTACGGTATGAAGCCACACGATTTAATTTTCGACGCGTTGACATTTACACTCGGATCCGGCGATGAAGAATTTCGCCGCTCGGCTATAGAGACAATTGAATCCATCCGGCTTATTAAAAAAGAATTTCCGGAAGTCCATACATCGCTGGGTGTCAGCAATGTTTCATTCGGATTGTCGCCGGCAACAAGGCAAGTGCTGAACAGTGTCTTCCTGCATTACGCCATTGAAGCCGGACTCGATATGGCAATTGTGCATCAATCAAAAATTCTTCCGCTTTTCAAGATTGATGAAAAAGGGCGTGAGCTTGCACGCCAATTGGTTTTTGATGAACGACAGTATGAAGGTGAGGGAGAAAATCGGAAAGTCGTCTTCGATCCATTAACGGAATTGATGACGCATTACTCCGGCAAGAAGAAAGAAGAAAAAGAATCGAAGGTCGTTGATGGAACCGTTGAAGAGCGATTAAAAAACCGCATCATCGATGGCAATAAAGTTGGAATAAATGTTGATCTCGACGAAGCGCTGAAAAATTTTGCTCCGCTTGAAATCATCAACACAATTCTGCTTGATGGAATGAAAATTGTTGGGACCTTATTTGGTTCTGGACAGATGCAACTGCCGTTTGTTCTGCAGTCGGCGGAAGTGATGAAATCGGCAGTGACGTATCTTGAGCCGTTCATGGAGAAAAAAACTGAAAGCCAAAAGGGAACGATGGTGATTGCCACTGTGAAAGGTGACGTGCACGATATCGGGAAAAATTTGGTGGATATTATTCTAACGAACAACGGATATAAAGTTATCAACTTGGGTATTAAATGTTCAATCGAAAAGATGATTGAAGCGGCGAAAGAGCACAATGCAGATGCAATCGGAATGAGCGGTTTGCTTGTCAAGTCAACACTGGTGATGAAAGAAAATTTGGAAGTGCTGAACGAACAGAACATTACTCTTCCGGTCATTCTCGGCGGTGCGGCACTGACACGGCGTTATGTTGATCAGGATTTAAAATCGGTCTACAAAGGAAAAGTCTTTTATGCAAATGATGCGTTTGACGGTTTGCGATTGATAGAAGAAATTAAGAAAGGGGAAAAGGAAGAAGGGAAAGGGGAAAAGGAATGTGGTAGAGGCGAAGAGGAAGACGAAGAAAAATTGATTGGTACGGAAGCAAAGATTGCACTGATGCTTGCGGAAGAGGAAAAGACGCCGAGACGCTCAAAAATTCAGTCGGATGTTGAAATTCCGAAACCGCCATTCTGGGGATCAAAAGTCGTAGATGCTATTTCACTTGATGAGGTTTTTCATTTCATCAACGAAGCTGCGCTCATTCGCGGGCAGTGGCGGGTGGTGCGGGGAAAGAAAAGTGAAGAGGAATACAAACGTATCCTTCAAGATCAAATATATCCTGAATTAGAAAAATTAAAATTAAAAATTAAAAGTGAAAAGCTTCTAAAACCGAAAGTTGTATATGGATATTTTCCATGCCAGTCGGACGGCAATGATCTCATTATCTACAATGTACCTGTAGAAAATCGGAAATCGGAAATCGCAAATCCGAAATCTCTGAAAGAATGGGTTCGGTTTACATTCCCGCGACAGAAAGATGACCGCTTCTTGTGTATCAGTGATTACTTTGCGCCGGTGAATTCAGGTAAGATTGATGTTGTAGCGTTTCATCTTGTAACCATGGGAAAGACAGCATCCGAGTTCTCGAAGAAGCTTTTTGATTCAAATGAATATAAAGAGTACCTTTATTTTCATGGGTTGAGTGTTGAGTCTGCAGAAGCGCTTGCGGAACTCTGGCATAAGAAGATCCGCGAGGAGCTTGGTATTGCCGGCAACGACTCACCGGAGATCAAACGGCTGTTCAGTCAGGGATATCAGGGCTCACGGTTTAGTTTCGGCTATCCTGCTTGTCCGAATCTTGAAGACCATAAAAAACTTTTTGATTTGCTGAAACCGGAACGTATCGGTGTAACAATGACCGACGAGTTTATGCTGAATCCTGAACAATCAACAGATGCAATTATTGTTCATCATCCAGAAGCGAGGTACTTTAATATCAAGTAAAAAGGAATAAGTAATAAGTATCGAGTTGCCAGTTATGAGTAAATGTCAAAATACGAACTGAATACTAAATTATATAAAACAGGTAACTGATAACTCGAAACTGGTAACTGTTAAACAACAACTTATAACACTAAGGACTAAACATGCCAAATCTAGTACTACTCCGCCATGGAGAATCACAATGGAATCTTGAAAACCGTTTTACCGGCTGGGTGGATATTCCTCTTTCGCCAAAAGGCGAGAAGGAAGCGAGCCAAGCAGGTGAGAAGCTAAAAGGATACAAATTTGATAAAGGATACACGTCCGTTCTGAGGCGTGCCATCAACACGATGGATATTGTTCTTAAAATCATAGGGCAAAGTAATCTTCCGCTTGAGCGTGATAAAGCGTTGAATGAACGTCACTATGGTGCCCTGCAGGGTTTGAACAAAGCCGATATAGGCAAACAGTACGGTGAAGAGCAGCTGAAAATCTGGCGCCGCAGTTACGATGTTCCACCGCCGAAAGAAGTGACGGACCTGAATCCGGACGGCATTAGCGAGAGTCTAAAAGACACAGCCGCACGCACGCTGCCATACTTTGAGGCAAAGATCATTCCTGATGTCCTCGCTGGCAAGAATGTGATTGTTGCTGCGCACGGAAATAGTCTGCGCTCTATTGTTATGCGGTTAGACAACCTTACAAAAGAACAAGTGTTGGAACTTAATATCCCTACGGGTGTTCCATTATTATATGTCTATGACGGCAAGGGAAAAATCACTGAACGTCGATATTTGTAAAAAACAGGCAATTTTTCGACGGACTTTCCGCTTGCATTTCGGTTGTCTCTTTAGCATATTCGATGCGTTAAATTTAGAGTTGTAATTGCATTGACCCGCATCGAAAACGAGACAACTCATCACTAAAGTTTTTTAATCAAGGAGACACTTTATGTCGACGAAAATCACTGAAGAATGTATTAACTGTGGCGCTTGTGAACCTGAATGCCCGAACACGGCAATCTATTCCAGCGGCACACCATATGAATTTAATGGAAAGACCTTTGACGCATTATCTAAAGATTTCTATTACATTGTTCCTGAAAAATGCACCGAGTGCGTCAGCCACTTTGACCAAGAGCAATGTGCTGCAGTTTGCCCGGTTGATTGCTGTGTACCGGATCCAGATCATGTAGAAACGGAAGAGCAATTAGCTGTAAGAGCAAAGCAAATTCATCCCGAAAAAACTTTCGGAGAATTAAACGCGTCAAACTCGCATTTCCGCAAATAATAACTACGGTCGTCTTTTAAAGTCGGTTCTTCGAGCAGCGGAGGGCCGACTTTTTTTTATTTTGAGCAATGCATGCGTTTGGAGAAATATGATCGGATTTGAAAAGGTTGCACGAGTTGATGAAATTACTCAGGCATCTCCTAAGAGTATTAAAGTGGGAGATTGTGAATGTGTGCTCTTTCGAGTAGGTGAACAAATATTTGCTCTCGAAAATCTCTGCCCGCATCAACGATACTCAGTTTTTCATCAAGGAATATTAGAACAATATATAATTACTTGCCCTATGCACGGCTGGAGTTTCGATGTGAGAACTGGAAAAGCGGTAATGGGGAGCAGGCGCTTGAAGACCTTTGAGGTTCGTGTGGATAAAAATAATGTCTGGGTGAAAAAGTCTAAAGACGAAAACATACTTTCTTGTTCCTGATGGGAGCGTATGGAATTCTCGCTAACACATCGCTTAAAAATGAAAGCATATGAACTCGGCTTATCTGACATCGGTATCGCACGTGCCGAGCTATTGAATGAAGAAGGAAATCATTTACGTGAATGGTTTACCCGAGGTTATCACGCTTCGATGCAATGGCTGGAGCGCGATGTCGAGAAACGTCTTGATGTAACGAAGGTTCTCCCCGATGCAAAATCAGTAATTTGTGTCGCCCTCAATTATTATACACCTGCTCAACATTCTAACATTCCTGTTCTTGGTAAAATATCAAGATACGCCTGGGGTGATGATTACCACCATGTGCTGACAAAACGGTTGGAGCAGTTGTATGAATTTATTAAGTCGGAAATTCCTAGTGTAATAGGGAAAATCTATGTTGACACTGGACCGGTGATGGATAAAGCCTGGGCTGCTCGCGCTGGTATCGGATGGATAGGAAAGCATACTAATATCATTACAAGGAAGTTTGGGTCGTGGGTGTTCCTTGGAGAAATCTTAATAGATGCGGAACTGGAATACGATACGCCGATGTTGGATTACTGCGGCAAGTGTACCGCGTGTCTCGACGCATGCCCAACACAAGCGATTGTTCAGCCGTATGTATTAGATGCTAACAAATGTATCTCATATCTGACTATTGAGCATCGCGGTGAGCTCCCAAAAGAGATTGTTCCGAATTTTCAGAATTGGATATACGGATGCGATATTTGTCAGGATGTTTGCCCGTGGAATCGATTCCAAAGTGAAACGAACGAACCGGCTTTCCAGCCGCGGGAAGAAAATGTTGCACCCAAGTTGATAGATCTTGCCGAAATGAGTCAGGAAGAATTCAACCGGCGGTTCCGAGGAAGCCCCATGAAACGGACGAAACATTTTGGATTAACACGAAATGCGAAATCGGTATTGGAATCTTTTGAAGATAAAGCGCATCTTATTAAGAACGATAAACAGTAACCAATGAACAATGAACAGTTAACTGAACCCTTATAACTGAAGACTGAGAACTGAAAACTGAATACTGAAACATTAAATCACTAAAACGTAAATTGCATAATCACCAAATTATTCTTATGGCACAAAATAATCATCAAAAAGTTATCATCATCGGTTCTGGTCCTGCCGGACTTACTGCCGCACTTTATGCAGGACGCGCAAATCTCTCGCCGCTTGTGTTTGAGGGACAGCAGCCGGGTGGACAATTAACTATTACAACAGAAGTGGATAATTATCCAGGATTTCCTGAAGGAATCATGGGGCAGGATCTTATGGATGCCATCCGCAAACAAGCACAACGGTTTGGCGCGAAGACGGTATTCGAGTCGGCCGAGTCGGTAGATCTCTCAAAGTGTCCATTCAAAGTCATTGCGGATGGTGAAGAATATTTTGCTGAATCACTGATTATTTCCACGGGAGCATCGGCGAAACTGTTAAACATTTCCAGTGAATCGGAATATATGGGCTACGGGGTATCTGCGTGCGCCACGTGCGATGGATTCTTTTTCAAGAATCAACACGTTGTCGTTGTTGGCGGTGGTGATACGGCGATGGAAGAAGCCACATATCTCACAAAGCATGCGGCCCGTGTAACGGTGGTGCACCGCAGGAATGAACTTCGTGCGTCAAAGGCAATGATTGATAAGGCGAAGAAAAATCCAAAGATCGATTTTGTGTGGGATTCAGTGGTGGATGAAGTTCTCGGTACGAACGAAGGGGGACATAAGAAATTAACGGGTGTACGGCTGAAGAATTTGAAGACAAATGCTGAGACAGATTTCAAATGCGATGGGCTTTTTCTTGCCATCGGGCATCAACCGAACACAAAATTGTTTGAAGGCGTATTAGAAATGGATTCTGTAGGTTATTTAAAAACTCAGCCGCAAAGCACTGCAACGAATATACCCGGAGTCTTCGCGGCCGGTGATGTTGCAGATCCAAAATATCGGCAGGCAATTAGTGCTGCCGGTACCGGTTGTATGGCAGCGATTGATGCTGAAAAATTTTTAGCAGAACATGAATAATGATTATGTTAAGAGTTAAAGGTGAAAATGAAAAAAGTGAAAACATTTAGTCAATTTTCAGGACCATACATATTTATCGATCTGTTGTAATCTCCAATCTCAGTTATCGAATCCTATAACCAGTCGTTACTATACTCATTTTATAAATATTTCTTTTTCAGTTTGTTTGATTGACTTTCCGCCCTCTATTTCATAATTTGTTTATCCATAATAAGTTATCGTAATGCAGCTTTTATGGCGAGGGTCAATTGAAAGCCAATAGTATGTCCAAAACTACAAAATGGGTCATAGGTATTATTACCGCGCTTGTATTCCTCTTCGGGCTATTTGTTCTGACGATAGTCTCGTGGATATTCTCTGACGAAAGCGATGAAATGATATCGACTGGCGGCGAAAAGATTGCTGTGGTTGAACTGAAAGAACCGATTATATCTTCCGAAGACATTGTGAGGCAATTCAAAAAATACCGCGAGAACAAATCGATACGGGCAATAGTGTTTCGTATTGAATCGCCGGGCGGCGGTGTAGCGGCGAGCCAGGAAATTTATGAAGAAGTGAAAAAGACTCGTGATGCCGGCAGACCGGTCGTTGTCTCGATGGGGTCTGTGGCGGCAAGCGGCGGGTATTATGTTTCTTGCGGTGCGACAAAAATTGTGGCAAATCCCGGAACGCTCACAGGGAGTATCGGCGTAATTTTTCAATTCATGCATTTTCAGCAGTTGATGGATAAAATTGGTGTAGATCAGTCGACATTCAAGATGGGTAAGTTTAAGGATTCCGGTTCACCGTTCCGCAAGACAACGGAAGAAGAGAAGCAATACTTCAACATGCTTATCGGTGATGTGTATGATCAGTTTGTCGATGTTGTCGCAGAAGAACGCGGGATGGATCGCAAGGATGTACTGAAATATGCCGACGGACGAGTTTTTACCGGACGGCAAGCAGCAGAATACGGATTTGTAGACACGCTCGGTACGATGGAGGATGCCATAAGTATTGCAGCGGAACTCGGCGGCATTCATGGCAAACCGAGCGTTGTGAAAGAGACAAAGAAAAAAACAATCTTTGAGAAACTCATTGGTGATGCGGCAACGGAAGTGACAAAAATTCGACAAGAATTTTTGCAGCAACCGGTTTTGCAGTACCGATTCACGTCTCCCAACTAACACTGTGAGGAGGTTCCGTGACAAAAGCAGATATCGTAGATGTTATTGCATCGGCAACAGGATTAACGAAAGTGGAAACCGAAGCTGTGGTGGATGGATTCATTATGACGGTTATCTCTGCGATGAAGGATGGAAAAAATATCGAGATTCGCGGTTTCGGCAGTTTTAAGATTAAAAAACGAAAAGGCCGGATGGCGCGCAATCCACGCACGGGTGCGCAAGTGATGGTGGATGAGCATTTTGTTCCTACATTTAAAGTGTCGAAAGAAATGAAGCAAGTAGTGAATGAAAATTTGAAGAAGGGTGTTGCATAGTGGCGGGAATGAGACCCAAAATTGTCTGCACACAATGCGGTTCGGCTTTGACACAAAAGGATGTATTGTGTCCATCGTGCGGCGTTGCAGTAGATTGGGCAGATACTGTCACTACGGTTGAACATGCTTCGCAGAAGGATGCACCAAAGAAAGAAATACGAGAAAATAAATCGCAAAGTAAAAATATTTCTGCAGCTTGGTCATCGAAATCATTTCTCGGTGCGATTGCCGTCATTGCGCTTGCCATTGTTGCGTATGCAGTATTAATTGAGAAACGAACTGGTGTTGATGTGGTTCAACAGCATGCCAGCCAACCGATAAATGCACAGTTGCAATTTCCTACTGTGATCCAGGAGCTGGAGAATAGTGTAGCGGCTAACCCGGACGATATGAGTTTGACGCTTCAGCTCGCCAATTCTTTGCATGATGGTCTTTTCTATGAGAAAGCTATTCCATACTATAAAACATATTTAATGATGAACCCGAAAGATGCCAATGCTCGCGTGGACATGGGGATTTGTTATAAGGAACTTGGCAATTTTACCGAAGCTGAAAACGAAATGAAGACGGCATTGCGTTATGTTCCGAACCATCTTAATGCGCATTTCAATCTTGGAATTGTTTATTTAAGCGAAGGCAACCTCCAAGAATCGAATACATGGTTTAAGAAAACAGTTGCTCTTGATCCCGGCAGTGAAGTTGGGAAACGAGCGCAGCAGCTTTTAACTCAACACAACTCACAATCAGTGAAGCAGTAATAACAGAAAGGAGCCGCGTATGCCATGTGGTCGTAAGCGGAAACGCCACAAAATAGCAACACACAAGCGCAAGAAGCGTTTGCGGAAGCAGCGTCATAAGAAGAAATCCCGTTAGTGTATTATCCCTTTGCCTGCCGTTTGTCTGGTTAACGACAGGCAAAATAAGAATATGGAAAACGAGAATACTGATGTGAGTTGATGAAAATAATAATTGAGATTAGAATTTTTTTACTTCAATTTATAAAATCGTCACATACAGGAGGATGTAATGGCACAGGAAAATGATGGCATGGCGAAAGGACTCATCATTGGGTTCATCGCAGGCAGCATAGTAGGTGCGGCAATCGCGCTGCTCTATGCGCCAAAAGCAGGCAAAGAATTGCGCGCCGATATTAAAGAAAAAGCAGGCGATTTGATGGACGACACTCAGGAATATATGGCACGTGCTAAATCGACAGCAGTTGATATTATTAATGAAGGAAAGCAGAAAGCCGCTTCGCTCGTGGATGATGCACGCCGCAAAGCCGACACAATTATGGGCGATGCAGACCGTGTTATAAGTCACGCGCGCACCAAGAACGAAAGTGGAAAGAACGCTTGAGCGTACATTGAAATCCAAACAACACTATTCACCAAATCCATAAGAGGGAAACTCGAGTGGAAACATTAATTCGACTTACAATAATACTAGCGCTGTCCAGCGTCTCCGCACTGTGCATTTATCTTATCGTTGTCCTTGTCCGTTTCAATGCACTTCTGCTGGTCTTGCAGCGTGAGTTTATCGATCTGAATAAAAATCTGAAACCCATCCTCGAAAATCTCAACTCAATTACGGACAAATTGCGGTTGATAGCTATCAAGGTGGATGAACAGGTCAATATGGTGCAAGGAGTTTTTATTGCGTTCAATCGTATTGCCGAAAACGTGACTCGTTTTGAAGAACGGTTTCAGTATCTCTTGGAAGAACCGCTCATGCGCGTGGGCGCATTGTTCGGCAACGTAATCAATCGCGTTGTATCCATGTTCGGGCGGCGCTCGCAGGATATCCTCTGACGCATTCCTGAGAAAAGAAATTTTTTCTAACGACGGATGCCCGCTTACTTACGAGCGGACCGCTGGCGTTGCCATTTTATGCATAGGAGAAAAACATCGTGTCAAAGTCAACAAGTAAAGAATATTCAATTGATAAAATTCGAAACATTGCGCTTATCGGTCATGGAGGTTCAGGAAAAACGACGTTGACCGAGTCGTTGATGTTTGTATCAGGGGCTTCTGCACGTATGGGACGTGTCGAAGACGGTTCGACAATCTCCGATTACCATGCTGATGAAATTGAACGCAAGATTTCTATCAACGCCGCTGTGGTTCATACCGATTGGCAGGGAACAAAGATTAATATTATTGATACGCCGGGTTATTCAGATTTCACAGGTGAAGTTATAAGTTCTCTGCGTGTCGCCGATCTTGCGGTTGTAATTGTCAAGGCGGTTGAAGGTGTGGAAGTCGGCACTGAAATAGTGTGGAACTACACGAAAGCTCTCAACCTGCCTGCACTTATAGTGGTAAATAAATTGGATACGGAAAACGCCGAATTCGATCAGACGATTGCGACTGCAAAAGAACGTTTTGGCAATGATGTTGTGCTGGTGCAATTTCCCGTGAACCAGGGACTTTCATTTGACACCGTCACAGATGTGCTGAAGATGAAGCTGTTGAAGTTCAATCGTGAAGGCAATGGAAAATTTATTGAGCTCGATATTCCTGCCGACCAGCAGCAGAAAGCTGAACAACTGCATGAAGAACTCATTGAGAAAATTGCAGAAACTGATGAAGCGTTGATGAATAAGTTTTTCGAAGATGGCACATTGAAGGATGCTGATCTCGAAAATGGTTTTCGCATTGCACTACTCTCACGAAAAATTTTCCCTGTCTATTGTACTGCTGCTACGTTTGGCATAGGAGTAGGACCATTAATGAGTTTCATCGACACCTATGGGCCATCGCCGAAGTATCGAGGTGCAGTGAAGGCAATGAACAGCACAGATAAAAAAGAAATTGATGTGGAGCCGAATTCAGAGAAGGAACCATCTCTTTTTGTATTCAAAACAGTTTCGGAAGAACACGTTGGCGAGTTGTCGTACTTCCGTGTGTATTCCGGCACAATCGCGCCCGGGCTGGATCTGTTGAACCAATCTAACGGTAAAGGCGAGCGTCTCGGACAGCTATTTGTGATGAATGGCAAAGAACGTCAGGAAATTGCCAAGCTGATGGCAGGCGACATTGGCGCTGTTGTGAAATTGAAAGATACGCATACCAACAACACTCTCAGCAGCCGGACATTTCCAGTGGTGTACACGCCGATCACTTTTCCCGATCCAGTTATACGAATGGCGATTCATTCCAAAGTAAAAGGGGATGAAGACCGCATGGCAAATGGATTGCATTCTTTGCACGAGGAAGATCCGACATTTGTTATTTCGGTCGATGGCAAACTGAGCCAGACTATTATTGCCGGACAGGGCGAATTGCATTTGCTCATAGTTACCAAACGTCTGAAACTCAAGTACGGTGTTGAAGTAGATCTGACTGAACCGAAGATTCCGTACAAAGAAGCGATTCGTACAGTGGCGGCAGATGTTGAATATAAACACAAAAAGCAAACCGGCGGACGCGGACAGTACGGACACGTGCATATTAAAATTGAACCGCGACCGCGAGGCGCCGGGTTCGAATTTGAAGATGCCATTGTCGGTGGAGTCGTACCAGGACGTTTTGTCCCTGCAGTTGAAAAGGGGGTTATTGAAACTATGCTGCGCGGCGTGCTTGCCGGTTACGAAGTGGTGGATGTGAAGGTGACAATTTTCGACGGCTCGTACCACGCGGTAGATTCTGACGAACATTCTTTCAAGATTGCCGGCGCTATGGCGTTTAGAAAAGGTATTATGGAAGCGAAACCTGTTCTTCTGGAGCCGATCAATATTATTGAAGTGACAGTGCCGGAAGAATATATGGGCGACGTCATGGGTGATCTCTCAGGAAGGCGCGGAAAAATTCAAGGTATGGAAGCCGAAGGACATTTTCAAATTATTAAAGCCACCGTGCCGATGTCCGAGATTCATAAATACTCTACGATCCTTCGCTCTATGACGCAAGGACGCGGAGTGTATAAAACAAAGTTCTCGCATTACGATGAAATGCCCCGCGAAGCAGCAGAGAAAGTTATCGAAGCCAGCGCGAAAAATAAGAAGGAAGAAGAAGAATAGATTGTTGTGTAACCTTCGGAAAGTTATTTAGGGAAATTCTAAAATCCCAAATTATAAATTACAAATAACAAACAAATTCCAATAACAAAATCCAAAACACAAAATATTTTGTTTATCAAACAATTGAACATTTGGGATTTGATATTTGAAAATTGAGTCTTTCGAGATGCCTTAAGCATAAGTTGAGAAGACCTTCCGGTTGCTTTTATTTAGAGAGAATCAAATTGACTTTCTCAAGAAGCACATCGAGAGTGAATCCTTTTGAAAGATATTCTACCGCTGAGCCCGTTTTCCATTCCTTGTCTATTTGCTCATGAGTAGTCATCATTATTATAGGGATGTCAGCCGTTTCCTCGTACTCCTTCAGTGTCTCTAACATTCGAAAGCCATTAAAATTTTCCATGACGACGTCGCTAATAATTAAATCAGGATGATGCTGTTTCGCAAGTTCAAGACCTGTGAGTCCATCTTCAGCTTCCAGTGTTTCAAAGCCGCCTTTCAATTTTAGTGCGGCAGAAATGGATTTACGCACAGAATCATCATCGTCAACTACGAGTATTTTTTTGTTCATAAGAAAAATCCTCATTATATATTTGTAATAACCTACAAAGTTTCTTAGTGAAATACAAGGCATTAGGGTTGACTTCATTTTCCCGTCTCCTCTTTTTTCTGTATCTTACCTTCACCTATGGCAAAAAAGAAAACTAAAGAAAACCTTCGGAAGGTTGCCAAGTCCTCTTCCGATATCATTATCCGCGGGGCAAGAGTTCATAATCTCAAGAACATCAACCTCACACTGCCCCGGAATAAATTAATTGTCTTTACAGGTGTGAGCGGCTCTGGTAAATCGAGTCTTGCGTTCGATACCATTTACGCCGAAGGCCAGCGTCGGTATGTGGAAAGTCTTTCGTCGTACGCCAGGCAGTTTCTTGAGCGCATGGAAAAGCCGGATGTCGATTTGATTCAGGGTATTAGTCCGGCGATTGCCATCGAACAAAAAACCACTTCACGTAACCCGCGCTCAACTGTTGCTACCTCTACAGAAATTTACGATTACCTTCGATTGCTCTTTGGCCGTATCGGAAAAACGTATTGCCGGGTCTGCGGTAAATTGGTTACGAGGGATACTGTCACAACAGTTGTTGATAGAGTACAGCAAGAACCGGATGGGGCAAAAGTGTATGTGATGTTCCCGATGCATGAACATGCAGGGCGCACGATGAAGGAAGAACTCGATGTCCTCAAGCAGCGTGGTTTCTTCCGGCTCATTGTAGATGGCGAGTTGATCGACTTGAATGAACAGGATTTCAAAACAAAATCAAAAAAGAATATTCAGGTGCTCGTGGATCGCCTTATCGTACGCAGAAATGAAAAAGAAAACCTCACCCGTCTGGCAGATTCCATTCAAACTGCATTTGAAGAAGGAAGCGGGTACGCGCATGTTTATTTGTTAGAGCAAAAACAATTTCTCCGTTTTTCCCAACATTTCGAGTGCATCGAAGATGGCATTCGATATGAAGACCCGGAGCCGCGACTTTTTTCGTTCAATAATCCGGTTGGTGCTTGTCCTGTGTGCCAAGGGTTTGGCAGAATCATTGGCATTGATATGGATCTTGTTGTGCCGGACCCCAGCAAGACTATTCGGCAAGGCGCTATCCTACCGTGGACGTTCCCTCGCTGGCGAGAAAATTATGTCGATTTGCTCCGTGTTGCGAAGGAAGTGAATGTACAGCTCGATGTTCCATTTAACGAATTGACAAAAGAACAACTTGCGGTAGTGATAAATGGCTGTAAAGGGTTCGACGGCATTCACAAATATTTTAAGTATATCGAACACAAGTCATACAAACTGCATTATCGTGTACTCCTCAGCCGCTTTCGCGGATACACAACGTGTGAAGAATGCGGCGGATCGCGATTGCGCAAGGAAGTGCTTAATGTTCGTGTCGGTGAAAAAAATATCCGCGATATTGTGCAAATGACTATTGAAGATGCAAACCAATTCTTCCAAGACATCCTGCTCTCGAAGTACGAAGAGGAAATTGCCAAACGTATTTTAGAAGAAATCCGCAAGCGGCTTCGCTTTCTCGATGGAATAGGGCTTGGGTATATCACCCTTGACCGTTTGTCGATGACGCTTTCCGGCGGCGAATCGCAGCGTATCAATCTTGCCACATCGCTCGGTTCTTCGCTGATGGGGTCGCTGTACGTCCTTGATGAACCAACTATTGGATTGCATCCGCGCGACAACGGACGGCTCATCGCACTCCTGAAATCATTGCGTGATATCGGAAACACCGTGCTTGTCGTAGAGCACGATGATGAAATGATGCGCGAAGCCGATATGATTGTCGATATAGGACCGCGAGCTGGAGAGCATGGCGGCGAACTTGTTTTTCAAGGGACTATGGAACAGCTTCTCCAGCACCCGTCATCTCTCACTGCGCAATACTTGAATGGTACGCTGAGCATTCCGACGCCTCAATCGAGAAGAGCGGACAATGAGCAATCACTCTTTGTACATCGTGCTTCGGAAAATAATTTGAAAAATATTGATATCCGTATTCCGCTGAATATGTTCGTTTGTGTAACAGGCGTGAGCGGCTCCGGCAAGAGTACGCTTGTGCATGAAGTTTTATATGCAGGCATAATGAAACGAAAAGGCGGCTATGATGGAACTGCGGGTAAATGCAAATCGATCGAAGGAACCGATTATATCAATCGTGTCGAATTAGTTGATCAATCACCTATCGGAAGAAGTCCTCGCTCGAATCCAATCACGTACATAAAAATCTATGATCTCATTCGCGACTTGCTTGCCCATACACAGGCGGCAAAGACACACGGTTATGCGCCGGGTCATTTTTCGTTTAACGTGCCCGGCGGCAGGTGTGAAGTATGCGAGGGCGACGGCTTACAGCGCATCGAAATGCAATTTCTTGCAGATATCTTTCTGCCATGCGAATCATGCAAAGGGAAACGTTTTAAGCAGGAGGTGTTAGACATCCAATACTGTGGCAAGAATGTGGATGACATTTTGAATATGACTGTAACGGAGGCAATGGAGTTCTTCTCTCTCACACCGGATAGCCGGCGCATCGCAAAACGACTGAAGGTCTTGGATGATGTTGGACTTGGTTATTTACAGCTTGGACAACCTGCGACAACGCTTTCAGGCGGTGAGGCACAGCGTATTAAACTTGCTCACCATCTTTCGACGACCGAGCAAGAAGGCAAAGCGCTCTTCATATTCGATGAACCTACAACCGGACTTCATTTTGATGATATTGCAAAACTTCTCAAGTGCTTTGATGCGCTCGTTGAAGCGGGACATTCCATCATCGTTATCGAACATAATATGGATGTCGTGAAGTGTGCCGACTTTATTATTGATTTAGGACCTGAGGCAGGCAAACGAGGCGGAGAAATTGTTGCGACAGGTACACCGGAAGAGATTGCTCAGAATCCTCGTTCCTACACAGGTGCTTTTCTGAAAAGACACCTCTGAACAACACCAACGGCAAAGTAAGATTAACGATTGTAGAGTCCAGCTCTTAGCTGGACGAAATTAAAAAAGGAAACACTCTACGAGTGTTACATCATCAGGCATCCTACTGACTGCGAGTCGGACACTACAAGGTTTTTATAGGTAAGCAGCGTTTCTTAACTTCTAAAACATTGAACCAAAAGTTAATGTAATAAATAACCCGCCGAAATTCCTGATGTAGCCGCCTTCCATTACTTCGATGCCATTCGGGAACGGCGCAAGGAAATACTTTACACTGAGACCGGTCAGCATTCCTTTCTCCATTCCAAAATATGCGCCAGCTCCAATAAAGCCGCCAAGAGTATATCGCATCTTGCCATACTTTAAACTGGTGAAGAAGTCGATTTTTCCAGGATCAGTATATGCATATGTCCCGTCTGAGAAATAATAATTCGTAGGATGTGCATAAGGTGAAACGTATACCATCGTAGGTCCAAGTCCGCCGGTAATGAAGGGACGGAAATTATCTACAATGTCATCTTTAAATAATCGGTACTGTACGCTTGCCATAAGCGGTATCATGAGAAGACGATTCTTCTTTCCTGGAATGAAGCTATTTCCGTAATAGTCATATTGTTCAAATTCAGCTTCGTCCTTCACATCCGAGACGGCAAAGTTCAACATCAACGAAAGCTCATCAGACAATTCATACCGATAAAACATGCCAAGACCAAATCCATTATTGGACATGAGAAGATCGAGTCCCCATGCCCTTACCGTTGGTCTGTAACTTTGCGGCTGGATGAGATTTGGATTGGATGGTGTAAAGATGATCGTTGTATCTGTTGGCGTTGGTGATTGTGCAAAGGCGTTTGTGCAAAGAAGGAGTGCGATAAAAAGGAATAGGATTGTTTGATATGTGTTTACTTTGTATTCCATTGCTTTCAATTTTGTAACAGTTTGATTCTATAAAAAATTCCAAAGATAAATTACGGATACCTTACAAATTTATCGAACGGCAAAGATTGCGAATTTCAGATACTTCGTTTCCGGCATTGCAGGGATAACCGGATGATCCGGTGCCGCGCCTGTGAATTCCAGAAGCTGCACGTTCCGCTTTGCTTTCACCGCGGCTTGTTCGATGGTGGAAAGAAATCCGTCCTCTGTAATATGGTGCGAGCATGATGCTGTCACGAGAAATCCGCCTGCGTTTATCAACCGCATTGCCGCTGCGTTAATTTCTTTGTATCCGCACAGCGCAGCCGGAATGTTCTTTTTGCTTTTCGTGAATGACGGCGGGTCGAGAAGTACCACATCAAATTTCTTGTTTTTCTCGCCAAGCAATTTCAACGTCTCGGATACATCATTGATTTCAAACTCAACTGATGCAGAGTTCAATCGGGCATTCACTTTGGCTTTTGCAATTGCGGATTCAGAAATATCAACTCCACGCACAGACGCTGCTTTCGCAGATGCGGCATGCAGGGCAAATCCGCCTTCGTTGCAGAAACAATCCAGCACGCTTCCACCCATTGCATAGCGATGAATTGCTTTCCGGTTTTCGCGCTGATCAAGGAAGAAACCGGTTTTTTGTCCATTCAATACATCTACTTCAAACTTCACACCGTCATCTATAATCGTGATACCGGTATTTCCCCTTAGAACTTTTTTTTCCAGAGGTAATTCTTCCAGCGTGCGAATTGCTACATCATTCCGGGCAACGATGGCTTTAGGATGAAATATTGTTTCTAGCACATTACAAATTATTTCTGTTTGCTTGTCCATTCCTGCAGAAAGAATTTGCATAGAAATAAACTCGTTATATTTGTCGATGATTAGCCCGGGTAGAAAATCGCTTTCACCATGTGCGAGCCGAAATGCCTCTGCGCCGGGGTAGAGCCGTTGCCGTAGTGCAAGCGCCTGCTGAATTCTTCGCTCAAAAAAACTAAAACCAATTTCTTCCGGCTCCGATGTAAGAAAACGAAAGGCGATAAGTGAATGAGGATGATAGAAGCCGAGTCCAAGAAATTTTTGGTCATGCCGGAGCAGTTCGACGACCTCGCCGGATTCCGGAGTACCGCGAAGAGATGCAATCTCATTGCTGAACACCCATTGGTGTCCGGCAGTAATTCTGTGTTCTTCGTTTTTCTTGAGTACGATTTGATTTTTCATAAAGTCAAATTAGAGAGTTTTTGAAGTATAAGCAAGCTTGAGCATTTCATGCAAACTGGGGTTTGATTACCACAAGCTGTGAGGGAGATCAGCCAAAAGATAAAGCATGGCTGACAAGTGTTCTCCTAAACTGGAAGAAGCCACAAATAGAAACAACCGCCAAGTTAGCAATTGAGGTCGGGAGTCCTGCCACACACACGGCGGGCAGGGTAACTCCATCCCAACTTAAGGCTTGTACATATACCGAAGATTTCTTACCAGTGCCTTAACTCCAGGTAAATTTCGAGGGTGATTTCTTGTGCTCATTAAATGACATGCACGGGACGTTAAGTGTTCCGCTTGATGCCTTTTGTGTTTATATTATTACTATACAATGTGACCGTCGCCTTTTGGTCGGTTTCTGAATGAAGTAACGCTCTTGAACAATCATAATAATAGTAATAAGGAATAATTATTGAAACATTTGAAATGTATAGTATTCGATATGGATGGAACACTAACGCAAACAAACCAGCTCATCTATGATTCATTTAATTACATCGCGCAAAAATATGCAGGGAGAACATATAGTATTCCTGAAATAACCGCGATGTTTGGTCCGCCGGAAGAAGAAGCGCTGCTCTCCATCGTTCATTCAAAACAAATTGATAATGTGATGAAAGATTACCTCTCATTCTATCGTAAGCACCACAATCAATTAGCGCGGATTTATCCCGGCATGGAAAATATTCTCAGTTCCATAAAGGAACGCGGTAAAATGTTAGCTCTTTTCACAGGCAAGGGAACGCCCACCGCAACGATAACTTTACAGGAATTTCACATTGAAAAATATTTCGATTATGTGGTAACAGGGAATGATGTTGTCAAACGTAAGCCATCTTCAGAAGGATTGTTTAAGATAATGAAACACTTTACGCTTCAGCCGGATGAAATGCTGATGGTTGGGGATTCTGTCGTCGATGTGAAGGCGGCACGTGAAGCCGGCGTGAAGATCGCTGCGGTCGTGTGGGATTCCTATACGAAAGATAAAGTTCTGCAAATGAAAACTGATTTTGTGTTTAATGACACGAAAGAATTTCAAGATTGGCTGAATGTGCAATTCAATTAGGGGATGTTTTGAAAATCCTTGATAGTTAGATTGAGCGCTGCCAAAGCTTTTTAAAATATAGGATAATTATGCGAACACTTATTCTCCTCATCTTTGCTGTCGTTGTGTTATGTTCCGCTCAGACAATTTATCCCGTTAGAACATACGCTACAGCTTACTACGGGGTTACGCAATATTTCACGAACATGGGATCTAATACTGCAAGTGGGCTTTCTGACGGGATTTATTCGGAACGTATTAAAAGCATCCGTATTAATGGTACGGCAAAGGCAAAGTTTCCGATTGTCTTGCTGGATTCGCATCCGGTGACGATTTCGTTTGATGTCGATAACACAACAGTGGAAAATTATCTAGTGAAGATATTCCATTGCGATAAAGATTGGAATGTTACCCAATCGTCGTTCATCAATGATGAATTTAGAAATTATTCCACAGGGCAGATACCATTTGAAATAGTTCCCACCGGAGTAAGATATTATCGATGGACATATTCATTTACCATACCGGGAGTAAAAGGATTAGAACATTTGCCGCAATCAGGTAATTACAAAGTCGAAATATGGGATGAAAATAAAAAAGAATTACTATCGGACGGAAAATTCTTCGCTGTCGAAAAGATTGAAGATTCAGTCCTGACGATTTATAATCGTTATCTGCAGTCGGAGATATCTCCACAGAATCAGGTGAATAAAGCAGTGGTATTGTTCACGCTTCCACCACAGCGAATGGATGATGCAAGCCCGCTGTATGCGAGCTTTGTTAAAACGGTTGATATCTATCGCAACCGAGAAATAGAAACGCCGCACAGAATTGATGCCGACAATAGAAATGCGAACACATTCATTGATGGCATTGGAACGAACAATCTGAAGTTTATGATCGACAATCTTCAACCTGGCAATGAATATCGCCGCATAGATCTTAGTAACACCGATCTTTTTTCACCTTATGAAATTTTGCGCCCGCGCGATGGCGCTGATATGAGTCGATGGCAATGGCAAGGAGCAAAAGATCAGAATGGAATGTCCGTGCTAGTTGCGGGAAATCCTTACGCAGATTACGTGCAGTTTCAGTTTGAACTGGGACTGCCCGAAGAAAACACGAATAAGAAAATTTATGTTGTTGGCGATTTTAACGGCTGGAAAGTAGATGAAAAGTGGATGTTGCAATACGATGACTCTATAAAACATTACAAACTTCTTACATGGCTTCGTCGTGGAGCGTACGATTACCGGTATGTGCTCAATGGAAATGATTGGATAGCACTTGAAGGTAACGACTGGCGAACAGTGAACGTGTACACGGCGCTGGTCTATTATCACGATATACGATTTGGCGGCTTCGATAGAATTCTTCTTGCGGCACAGAAAGAAAGTCCCGGCGGGACGGAAGTGACTTCGAATTAATCACTGATGTTATGTGCAGTAAGTTGATTTATAGCCACGACGTTTACTTCGTGGACGAATAAAATAAAGCAGCATCGGCTTTAGCCGTATTTTGAATTGTTTGGGCTGAAGCCTAGATTTTTTTGGATATTAAAACCACGACCTGAAGGTCGTGGCAATATTATATGGCATTTTACGTATCATCAGTTAATACTTGGATTTTTTCCAAATTAATATAGAGTGCCTAACTTCTGTTAAAAATAAGGAATGAATGATGATTCCATTGAATGTTGGTGTTATTGGTGTTGGACACCTTGGCAGTCTTCACACGAAAATGTATGCGGAGATTTCTTCGGTAAAATTGGTCGGCGTGTATGATGTTGACTCGCAGCGAACGGAAAAGTTAGCGACTGAGTTTGGAATCAAAGCATTTTCAACTCTCGATGATCTATTATCTCAAGTCGAAGCGGTCAGCATTGCAACGGAGACGCGAACGCACTACGATGTGGCGATGCAAGTGATCAAGCGCGGCGTGCATCTCCTCATCGAGAAACCAATCACTGCAACCATTGAACAAGCAAAAGCGTTGACAGAACGGGCAGAGGTAAAAGGATTGAAATTGCAGGTCGGACATATCGAACGTTTCAATCCGGCTATTCTTGCGCTGGAACCTTACAACATTACACCGCTGTTTATTGAATCACATCGGCTGGCACAATTTAATCCGCGCGGATCAGATGTAGCGGTGGTGCTCGATTTGATGATCCATGACATTGATTTAATTCTGAGTTTGGTGAAATCGAAAGTGACGCGTATTGATGCAAACGGTATTGCGGTCATCTCAGACACACCAGACATTGCCAACGCGCGTTTGCAATTCGAAAACGGCTGTGTCGCGAATGTGACGGCGAGCCGCATCTCGCAAAATAAAATGCGCAAGATGCGTCTGTTCCAAAGAGATGCATACATATCCATTGATTTTGCACAAGGATTAGCAGAAGTTTTTCGTTTGGTTGATGAAGAGACACCCAATGTAAAATCGACGATGATGCTTGGTAAAATAGATCAAGGTCAACATAAAAGGATCATTGTGTATGAACAACCGGAAGTGCAAGAAGTGAATGCATTGAAGTATGAACTTGAGCGCTTTATCGAGTCCGTGCAAAAGAACATAGAAACACCTGTTACGGGCCGCGACGGTTTGCATGCATTGGAAGTGGCACAAGAAATTTTACAGAAGATCGAATCGCAGAAAATTACATCGGCATAGTGATGCTATAGTTATGACAGTAAAGTGTATTGAAATTCAGGATGAAATTTTAAAACGCATCGGTGCTAATGCCGACCGTGAGGGGATTGCCGCGTACGTTGTCGGCGGTTATGTACGTGATATTCTGCTTGGCAGGAAAGTCAAAGATACGGACATCGTTGTGATCGGCAGCGGTGTGGAGTTTGCAAAAATAGTTGCTAAGGATTTTGGAAAAATGAATCTCGTTCTCTTTGAAAACTTCGGCACAGCAATGCTGCCGTTGGATGACAGGAAATTAGAATTTGTCGGTGCGCGGAAAGAAAGTTATCGGAAAGATTCCCGAAAACCGCATGTCGAAGTCGGAACGCTTGAAGAAGATTTGTCGCGGCGTGATTTTACGGTGAATGCTATGGCGGCAAGCCTCAATGGAAAAACTTTCGGCGAAATTATCGATCCATTCGATTGTGAAGGTGATCTGAAGAAAAATATTCTGCGCACACCTCTCGACCCGGAAGTGACATTCGACGATGATCCACTCCGCATTATGCGCGCGATGCGCTTTGCCTCACAACTTGGATTTACCATTGAACCGAATGTCATGAAAGCGGCAGGAAAGATGGCTGTGCGGCTAGCGATTGTTTCTCAGGAACGTATCTCGGATGAATTCCTGAAAATCATGTCGAGTTCCAAGCCGTCCATCGGACTTCAATTGATGTACGACTCCGGTGTCATGCAGGTTGTCTTTCCAGAAATCGCACAGATGGCAGGCGTAGATCAGCTGAATGACTATCATCACAAAGATGTTTTCAAACATACGCTGCAAGTTGTGGATAAAGTCGCCGAAGTATCGGATAATCTTTGGCTGCGCATGGCGGCGCTTCTGCACGACATCGGCAAACCGAAGACGAAAGCATTCAAACCAGAAATCGGCTGGACATTTCACGGGCACGAGGATCTTGGCGCACGCATGGCAAAGCGCATCTTCCGTCGAATGCGATTGCCCCTGGAGCATCTTGCGTACATCGAAAAATTAATCCGCCTTCACCTCCGTCCGCAGGCGTTAGTTGATGATGGTGTGACAGATTCCGCAGTTCGCCGGTTGATGTTTGAAACCGGCAATGATATTGATGACCTTATGCTGTTATGTAGGGCTGATATTACTTCAAAGGATCAAAAACTTATTGAGAAAGTGAAGCGAAACTACGATCTTGTTATTACCAAGATGGTAGAAGTGGAAGAAAAAGATCGTATCCGAAATTGGCAGCCGCCGTTGCGCGGCGAAGAAATAATGTCGATTTGCGGACTTACCGAAGGCCCAATGGTGGGTGTGTTGAAGGACAGAATCACCGACGCCATTCTTGACGGCGCTATTCCGAACGAACACGATGCAGTGTTGCACTATCTACTTTCCATCAAAGATGAAGTAATGAGCCGGCCGCCTGTAAAGAAGAGACGATATCCAGAAAAATAAAATGGAATAATGAAAAACAGTACATTAATAATTTTGAGAAAAAATTTAATGATTTCAAGATGAGCATAAGATTCTTAAAACCACAACTTCAGTTCTGCCGATATTGCTGAGTCCTTGTTTAGAGCATGAAGCTATGGATGGAGGTTGTAACAGCATCAGCACTTTTATTTGTTTCCTTAACAGTTGAACTTGCATACCAAATAAATTACGTTAAGCCCTGGATCGAGCCTCAATGTCGACAACGCTATTGCCTCTCTCACGCTATCTTTCTTTTGTCATGTTTCTGCCATTTGCCGAAATCTCGACATTTATATTGAGTTTTTGCATACGATAAATGTTTTCTGAATTACTTGATAATATTACAAAGTATTTATACACTCTTACGTCACAATGATTCAGCTCTTGTCTCAAAGAAATACTCATAGTTGTACCTCATATTTTTATGTCGTTTATAAAAAATATTCCTGAGGGATAAATGCAAAAGGGCTCACAGCAAAAAATATTATCAATATGGATCGTCGATGATGATCGATGTTTTTGTCAGCAATTGAAAATGTTCTTAGAAGACAATAAATTAAATAATGTTTTAACATTCTATACATGTGAATCAGCTCTGAGAAATATTTCTCAGTCTTTGAAATGTCCAGAGATCATTTGTTGGATATTAATTTTTCGTCAAGTAAGATGTCAGGTTTTGAATTTATAAAAAGCATCGACCTGTTGCCCGTAAGAACGAAAATACTTGTGATAACCGCATTCAGCGAAGATGAGTATGTTCGGTTCGCTTTAAAGCTTGGTGCTGTTGGATTTATCGATAAGGTACAATCACCCACCAATATATTGAAAGCGATCCAAGTTGTGTCGCAGGGGGAGTTTTTGTTGAAGCTACTATTCTTCCTCAAATTATTTCCCCGGATACAATTGGCAACAACTTGCCCAGCATCCGTAAAGTGATGTCGCAAAAAACTGAACTAACACGGCTAGAGATGAATTCCGTCAAAAAATGGATTGCGCAGAATGTTGAAACGATACAAACTGTCGGAGATATTTCTTCGACTTTAAAATTCAATCATGAAACATTACGAAAATTATTTTATCGAGTGAATCAGCAACCGCTTATGAAATATGTGCAAAAAGAAAGAATTAAAAAAGTAATGGATTTATTAACAACGACAGATTTGAAATGCTTTGAAATAGCATTTAAGGCGGGCTTTCAAAGGGAAGATTCAGCTTCCAGGGCATTTAAAAAAAGCACAGGATATACGATGGAAGAATATAGGGATTCTCAAAGGAATAATTACCTCCAACAGAATAAGATGAAGAAGTAATCGTATTGAGCATACCATCTTTGCCAACCATTAAAGCCAATGTGTTTTTATTGAATCTCAAGGATCTCCGCACTACCATTCACCATAAGATGTACAATAAAATATTCATCGAAAATAAAATTGATTGACATCAATCAAGAATATCCTATATGAATAAATTATATCAAAGGCAGATATTCTAAGTTTATTACCGTCGCTATTCAATGCTATTTGTTTAGTATTTTTGTCATTTTCAAAAACACGATAAAATTCTTTTATGAAAAAATGATTGTGGATCTGCGCACTTAATATGGATCCTAAGATTTAATATTTAGAGGTGTCCCCTGCAATCGTAAGCTTGGTCTGCATTTAAATTCCTTATTCTTTTGTTTTGTAAATCTATTCTTAAGGCTTTCTACTGTTGCTTGACTAAGAAAAAAAGATGTTAAAATGTCGTCTTTTGTCTAGGTGGCTAAGGTTGATATTGTGGTTGGCATTTCGTTGTGAACCGGTGAGGTAATATTATATAACATATAACCTTTGGAACGTCTTATCTAATATCTTAAAACTATGCCTAATTTCCGAACAAGTTCCTAAAATATTTATGTTGAACTTCCTGAAACAAAAAAATATGTGATCTTACATGGATACACGGGTGCAGTTGACTTTGTTGAAATGAATGCCGCCGAAGCAATACGCACCGGAAATTTTGATTTATTGTTGCCAAATGATTTTCAAACGCTCGTAAAGCGGGGATATATTACAACAAAGACTATCTTGGAGATGTATATCAATCCTATAAACGAGATAGTGAAATGATTCAATGTTATCAGAAATCGGCTTTTCTTGGCATGACTGATATTTTTCCACTACTTCGCTTAAGTCGATTTTACGATTAAGAAAATGATACGAACAAAACAATACAATATTATAGGAAATTAATAAGTATTTTACCTCTTCAATATTCTATTCATGCCAATCGAGTCTCACGTATGTATCGTACAACTTATAGAAGTGAAAGATGTGTAGTAAAAGATGATCTTATACCAAATGGCTTATTAATTTATTGTAGTCCATTTTTCGATATACCATCTGTTTATTTACGGCTAGCAGATGTCTATGCTAAGCAAGGAGACAGCAAAAAAGCGGAAGAATATATGAGACTTAGCAAAGAAAAATTTTTTAAGATAATTAATTTGGTTTGCTCAACATAATACATGCAATGTTTACTTCATTATGCCGTATAAAAAATTCTTATAGAACATCTAATTTCGAGAGAGCTCATATGAAATATTTTATGATTTTAGTACTTGCAATCTTTTTTGCAGGTTGCCATAATAATGTTTCTTACGATGTCAACAAGATGCCGGATGAAGGAATGCTCTTAAACAAGTGGCAAATTCTGGGCCCCTTTCCGGCAGATAAGGAAGAACATTTTCTCGAAGTTGATAACTTACATCAATTTGGGCTTGATGAAGCTACAATAACATTCGACGAGTTCACTCATATTCAACCAAAGAACTCGCCACATACATTTAAGAATCAATTTTTGGTATCGAGCAATTATAAAACAGATTTTAATAAAATATTCGGATACACAGATTCAACAACTATTAATGGCAACGTCTATTGCGCCTGCGTTCTACAGAGCGATAAAGAACGGAAACTAAAACTGAATTTTTCAAGCGATGATGGTTCAAAAGTATGGCTAAATCATAAACTCATCCTCAATTACGATAGAAATGGGAAGATTAATTATTATGATAATTACATCGATCTTAATCTTATAGAAGGCGACAATTTATTATTGATAAAAGTAAACAATGTAAGGTTAGGATGGGAAATGTTTGTTGCTGTTGAAGAAGAAACTAAAGAAAGGACAAACAGATTTAAAAAAACGTTTGCCCGAGAATATGGAAAGTACTATTTACAGAGAAGTGTTGTTACAAATGACAGCCTTTCATTGAATGAAGGCATTCCCCCGGAAAAATATGTTCTTACGTTAACAACACAAAATAACGATCAAGTTTTATGCGATTCGGCAAGCGGTGCGTATAGTCCGCCGTGGGTCATTTCAAAACTAAAAGATGGCCTAAATTCGAGCACTCTCTACGCGAGAAGTGAAACATTTTCAGAATCCTTTTATAAAGGTGACATTATAAAAGCGATTGACCGGATTATAAAAAGAATACAGGACTTTCATTTGGATACAGATGCAAAAAGAAATACTGACGCGTTAGCATATCGCTACAGGCATTTATTAAAACCCGAGAATATGGGAAAAGATGCTACTCAAAAGCGGGAATGGGATAAAAAAATGATCTTCTTGTTCTCCAGCTTAAATCATTATTATAATAATTTAAGTAAAGGCCTTGATCCTGAATCCGGCGCAACGGGCGGGTTGTTAAAAACCTATATCTCTCCAATAGATGATGGAATCCAATATTACCAATTGTTTATTCCCAAGAATTATCGAAAAGCAAACTCTATTCCATTGGTCATAGAATTACCCAAATTCATGGCCTGGCATCCATCCCCATTAGAGACTTACAGGTTCGCAAATATTGGATTGTTTGAGTTGTTCGAAGACATGGCGGATAAATACAATGTCATAATACTAGATCCCGGGGGCCGAACAGTAGATAAATCCAATATGAATACAATAGACGAAGCAGATTTGTGGGAAGCCATTGGTGATGTAAGAAAAAAGTACAATATAGATACAACGCGAATTTATCTCAGAGGAGCCTGCCTTGCCTGCAGGGCCGCATTGAAGCTGGCCATTAAATATCCAGATAGGTTTGCAGCGATGGCTTTTATTGCTCCTGAGCTTACAGTTTCTACAATTGATAATGTTTACTTGCAGCAGAATGAGCCGTTGAATTATTTAAAAAATATTACCAATCTCCCTCTCCTAGTCATTCATAGCAAAATAGATCCGCATAGTCCTGTCTTCGTTAGTGAAAAACTCAACGAAGATGCTCGCGAAGTAGGCCTGAAGCAATTCACCTATCGAAGATTGCTGATGGAATTTCAAACCTATTATTCGGGAGTGTATATGGAAGACGTCTTTGACTTCTTTAGTAAATATTCCCTCAATCCGAGCCCGAATGAACTATCGTTTTCAACTAGTCAGTTAAAGTATAATAAATCATTTTGGGTGTCTCTCAATAAAATAGATGCCGCCAAGAATGCATCCATACATGCGAAAATCGACAATAATATACTGACAATTAGTAAGGAGAATATTGAAAGTTATACTATTGACTTAAAATCCTTACCATATTCAAAAGACAAACCATTGACAATATTTGATAACGGGAAAAAGGTTTTTGACGAAATAGCTGAAAAACAATCGATCACTATCAATCCTCAATATAATTCCAATAAATCATTTACAAAAAATCAATATATAGAAGGCCCGTTTGCTCATGCATTTACGGTACCTTTTACAGTAGTACTTGGCACAATCGGTAATAAGCAAGAAACCAAGAATATACAAGCCCTTGCAGATACAATTAATAAGTATTGGATGTTGAGATATTACACAGGATGCAGAATTAGACGAGACAAAGACATAGTGGAAAAAGATATTGCAGAGTACAGCCTATTGCTAATAGGAACACCTCAATCAAATTCAATATTTAAAAGATTGGCGGAACAATTGCCTATAAAAATCAATAATAATTCAATTGAAATAGGTGAGAAAAAAACAGATGGTTCAGAATTAGGTTTTTATCTCGTATATCCTAATCCAGAAAATCTCAATAAATATGTTGGCGTAATTGGATATAATAACCCCTCAGCAATTTCACTCGGATATGAGGATGATGGAAAGAGTCGTTATTTCGATGATGTTTCCAATTATGGTTGGTATGATTTTAAAATATGGGATGAAAAAACGGCAAACGAAAAGCTTTCAGGATACTTTGATTATTATTGGAAATAAGTTCGATTCTTATAAATTAAAAGTGCCAAAAAAAATCACGCTGACTTGTTACAGATGCTATTTGACAATGAATGGGATGGGATTTAATATTAACAAAGCGGTTCTATGTTCAATGCTAGCGAAGAAAAACGAACAATGCACGAGTCGATACTTTACTTATGAATAAATTAATATCATACAATTATGTGGCTGCATTATATATTTTTGTGTTTGTGGGTTGTTCAAAATCAGTAACGGTCTTCTGCAATCATGGAGATAAATATATATGGAATGACCTATGTATCCTTAATAACCAATGGGGAGCACAGCATTCGACAAATCCCGATCATTTCCAGTGCATTCGTTATCGCGATAATCGGGTCAATTATAAATGGCTAGGTAGTTTCACCACGGTAAAGGGAATGCCGGTTATTATGGCTGGTTGGCATTATGGAAAACACGGTGGTTGGGTAACACCTTACGGAAAACACAATTTGCCCAGTAAAATTTCGGAAAACAAAAAGCATCATGTACATTTCACGGAGGTTCATGAAGATAAAAGCACCTGTATTGAATGCTTGAATTGTTGTGTCGATATTTGGTTATCTCGCAGCAAGAATGGCGGTAATGATGGTGAAGTCATGGTGTGGGGGAATTATATTAATCAACAGCCGCTGGGAAACAAAATTGGCTTGTATATGGGGTACGAAGTTTGGAAGGGTGATGCCGGAGGCTGGATGTGCGTTACATTTAGAAAAACAGGAAGTTGGGAGGTCAAAGAAGATATGAACTCATTTATTAATTATACAATTTCTCAAGGTTGGTTCAATGATGACCTATATATTACCGGTATCGAATGCGGCAATGAAATTATGCAAGGTGAAGGATCATTCACTTATGATAGTTGTTCAATTGAATGACTAGAGTCTATCTCAAAAATGAAGAAATGACTTGTACTTTGCCAGAGTGTCATGTATATTTTGATTACTATGACACCACGAAACGAACTCTCTGATATTCAATGGACACATATAGAGTCCT
>JBEKAY010000020.1:0-60765 GCA_050015675.1 Bacteroidota bacterium
ACTTTTACACGGCTTTTCTTTGTGTTGATTTCTCCTTCTTTGCCCCCAACCTTTTCAACGTTGAGTTGTTCATCGATTTCGATGCCAAGCCATTCGAGATTGGCGCAGATACGCTGCCGGATAACTGTGGAATTTTCACCAATACCTCCTGTGAAGATGACGGCGTCAGCGCCATTCAATTCTGCCAAATAGGAGCCGAGGTATTTCTTAGCACGTTGCGCAAAAATATTAATGGCGAGTGTGGCGCGGCGATCCTGATGGTCTTTCGCTTCATCCAACAAATCTCGCATATCGTTCGTTAAACCTGAAATGCCGAGCAACCCAGACTGTTTGTTCAGCAGTGTGTCGATTTCGCCCATCGACATACCTTCTTTGTGTGAAAGAAACTCAAGTACTGCAGGATCGATATCGCCGCTGCGCGTTCCCATGACCAATCCTTCCAATGGAGAAAGTCCCATCGATGTATCGAACGATGCTCCATTCTTGATGGCACATGCCGAGCACCCGTTGCCGAGATGCACAGTGATGATGTTGGTCTCTTCACGCGTCTTGCCGGTCAATTGTCGATATCGGAACGCCACATAACGGTGCGAAGTCCCATGGAATCCATACCGTCGTATTTTATGGCGTCGGTAAAGCTGGTACGGAATAGCATACAGGAACGATGACTCCGGCATTGTAGAATGGAATGATGTATCAAATACTGCGACCGCTGGAACGCCGGCTCCGAGAAGTTCACGTGCGGCATTGATGCCCTTCAAGTTTGCTGGATTATGCAATGGCGCAAGGTCGATACAGTCTTCAATTCCGCGAATGACCGAGTTGTCAATGATGATAGATTTGGTAAACAACTCCGCACCGTGCACCACGCGATGACCAACCGCGTGAATGTCTGCGAGCGATTGAATGCCGGGGATTTCTGCATCAGTAGAAATAATCCATTTGACGATATGGTCAAGTGCCGCTTTGTGGTCGCGTAACGGTACAACATGTTTGACCGGAGTCTTACCTGCAGCCTGAAATGAGACTAGTGCCTGACTGCCGATTCGTTCAATAATACCTTTTGCAAGTTGTTTATCTGCATCTTTTTTAATCATCTCAAGATCGGTCTGAATGATTTGGAATTTGAGAGACGAACTGCCGCAATTTAATACGAGGACGTTCATAGTTTTATTTAAATAATAATAGTGAAATGGAAAGAGCAGCGGTTCTGTTTTTAGACACCACTCTGTTAACTTTGTAAAATTGCTGTTCAAACGTACGGCTTTGTTGCTGAAAACTCAAGTTAGGTTTGTTTCATTTTACGGGTTTTTTCAGCTATCTTCATAACAGCAATTCATGAATCCATTTATCAAAGATTTCGATGCTTCTTGAAAAAATTCACACTTAAACCGCTGCCCGGCGATCATCTTCACCTCGTTCAGCCGCAGAACTTGCGTATTAATTATCAGCGGGAGTTGAATTCGGCACAATATGAGGCGGCTACGTCGGTCGATGGTCCGCATCTTATCATTGCCGGAGCGGGAACTGGAAAGACGCGCACAATTGTGTACCGCGTGGCGTATCTTGTGGAGTTAGGTGTAAAACCGGATTCTGTGCTGCTGCTGACGTTTACACGAAAAGCCGCGCAAGAAATGTTGCGCAAGGCCTCGATATTATTAGACAGCCGATGCGATCAAATCTCAGGAGGAACATTTCACTCTTTCGCGAACAGCGTCCTGCGGAAGTACGCCGGTCAACTCGGTTACGAAAGTAATTTCACTATTCTTGACCAGACAGATGCCGAAGATGTCGTCAATCTTATTCGGACACGGCAAAAATTGGATACGAAAGAGAGACGCTTCCCGCGCAAGGAAACGCTTTACGATCTTTATAGCCGCTCACTGAACACGATGACGCCGGTGAAAGAATTGCTGGCGATGGATTATCCACAGTACCTTGAAATCGAAACCGATATCGTGGCGCTTCATGCCGCTTACGTGAAATATAAGCATGAACATAATCTGATGGATTACGATGATCTGTTGCTTAATCTTGCATTGCTTCTCCGCAAGAACGGAGCAGTGCGCGCAACACTTTCAGATCGATACAAATATATTATGGTGGATGAATATCAGGATACGAACAGACTGCAAGCAGAGATTGTGAAATTGTTGGCATTCAAGCATCGGAACCTGATGGTCGTTGGTGACGATGCGCAGTGCATTTATTCCTTTCGCGGCTCTACGATTCGGAATATCCTTTCATTTGGTGAGGAATTTAAGGATTGCAAAATTATCAAGTTGGAGGAAAATTTCCGAAGTACGCAGCCAATACTTAATCTCGCAAATGAAATATTATTGAGAGGAGGAATAAATCTTAGTGAACAGTCAACAACCGGCAATAAGCAGTGATGAGTAGCGAGTGACCAGTTATCAATGACAAGTTACTTTTTCCTTTTACCTTTGCACTTTTAACTTGGACAATGTACACAAAAGAACTTTTCACAAAAAAACCTGGTGGAGCTTTGCCACAGCTTGTTTCCTCGCAAACGGAAAACCAGCAATCACGTTACGTAGTACAAAAGATTCTTGAATACCGCGAGATGGGCATCCCGCTGGAAGAAATGGCGGTCTTATTTCGATCCTCATTCCATTCGTTCGATCTAGAAATCGAATTAACAAAGGCGAATATTCCATTCCTAAAGTTCGGTGGATTCAAATTTATCGAGACAGCTCATGTGAAAGATGTTGTGGCATATCTGCGTGTGCTCGAAAATCCGCGCGATGTTGTCTCATGGAATCGTATTCTCCTGCTTATTGATGGCGTAGGCCCGCGAACTGCGGAAAAAGTTGTGGACGATATTTTGAAACGCCGTGTTGGTCTGGCGAAGGAATTTAAGGAAGCCGTCACTGCTACGACGAAGTTTTGGATGGACTACGGCAGCTATCCGGACAATGTCCGCAAGCTGTTCAATATGTTAAAAGATATTGCTGCGCCCAACATTCCTCCCGCAGAAAAAACATTTCACATTCTTCAATATTACGAACCGATTCTCCATGCGCGGTATGAGGATCATTTAAAAAGAAAGAAAGACCTCGACACGTTTCAGAACATCACCGAGCGTTACAAGTCGGTGGATGAATTGCTGACCGATCTTGCACTTGAACCGCCGAATGAAAGCGTCGCCGACATCGAATCACCAGGCCCGGAGACAGAATATCTGACGCTTTCGACCATTCATAGCGCCAAAGGGTTGGAGTGGAATACCGTATTTATTATCTATGCGCTCGAAGGTAGATTCCCGACTATACGTTCTGCAGCAAGCGATGAAGAAATGGAAGAAGAACGCCGTTTAATGTACGTTGCTTGTACACGTGCGAAAGAACATCTTATCATCACTTATCCGATGAATATTTACGACCGTGAAAGCGGTTTGATCCTCACAAAACCATCGCGATTCATCGAGGGCATTGGCGAGAATTTGTTAGAGCCGTGGGTGGTGGAGTAAATAAAACAATGAACAGTGACGAAGGATCAGTGATCAATGAAGAATTTCAGAATGTGAATTTCCACATGACCGAGAGTCCAATATCAAATCACTAGATCACAAAATGAACATTCCTAAATGTGTCATCCTTGCCGCTGGTGCCTCTATACGTTTGCGCCCATTGACGGAAGCGATGCCTAAATGTTTGCTGAAAGTTGGCAGGAAGACATTACTTGAGCGAACGATCGAGAATGTTCTCGCCGTCGGTATTAAAGAAATTGCTGTAGTCGTTGGTTATCAGGCGGAAATGATTCGTGAATTTGTGAAACGACAGTTTCCGCAGCAGAGAATTCGCCTGATCCTCAATCCCAACTACACTCATACGAACAACGCTTATTCGCTCTTGCTCGCACGTCGATTTCTGGAAGATGAGAATGGCAAGGTAGATCGAAGTTTGCTTCTGCTCGACAGCGATATTTTCTTTTCTCAGAGACTTCTGCCGATTCTTCTTGAGCAATCTTGCCAGGAGTTTCCGGAGCTCAAACAGAGTGAATCTTGGCAATGCCATGTCGCAGTTCGTGTCTCCGGCGAACATAACGAAGAAGAAATTCGGGTGAAAGTGAACTGCAATGGCAATATTGTTCTGATCGGGAAAAATACGCCGCTTGCAGAAACATATGGCGAATCAATTGGCATCGAAATATTCTCTACGAGAGCAGCAGCTAAGCTATTTACGGTTTTAGAGCAACGTATGCGAAATAATGAAGGACGAGACGAGTTTTACGAGATGACATTTCAAAAAATGATCGAAGAAGGAATTACTTTAAAGGCAGTGGATATCAGTCCGTTTCCTGCGATTGAGATTGATACACTGGAAGATCTCCAGCGTGCAGAGAGAATATTACTTGATCTGTCATCCCCCAATTTAGATTTTCGTTAATTTCGAAAGGAATGTCTTCGACAAAATCCGCGGGCGTGACTGAGGAAATATGTATTCCTATCGCAATTCTATTAAATCTGATAAGTCCGACGAACTCATTAACACATATCTGCTTCGTCCGATTGCAGGCATTATTGTCTGGGTGCTTTATTATACTCCGATCACGCCCAATCAAGTTACCATTGTCTCAATTTTATCGGGCATCGTTGCCGCGCTCTTCTATTTAAAAGGAACGGCAAGCGCGTTAGTTTTTGCTGGACTGCTTATTACTTTAAAAGATATTCTTGATTCTGCTGATGGACAACTTGCGCGAGCCAAACAACAACAAAGTCGTACTGGAAGATTCTTAGATTCCATTGGTGATTTTATTGTGGATGCCGCCGTCTTCGGCTCTATCGGGTGGACATTGTATAAATTGAATAGTAATTGGTTGATGCTGTTTTTGGCTTTACTCGGACTTATCGGAATATCTCTGCGAGTATCATATCATGTATTTTATCAGGTACACTTTCTTCATTTGCAGAAACAATACGAGAACAATCGCATTACAGAAGAGGTACGAAATGAAGATCTCATCAAAGGTGGAACTGAATTAACACTCCAGTACATTTTTCAATTTATCTACGGTTGGCAAGATAGGTTAATGGCACGGATCGATGGATGGAGTGCAAGGAAAACCTTCCGAAGGAAATGGAAAATATGCATGCGTAGCGTGCAACATTATCAGGCTTCCACCTCTTCGGAAGGTGACATAGCGTGGTATTCTGATACCCTTGCTCTTCGTATCTCCGGGTTGCTTGGATTCGGCACGGAATTATTTCTGCTCATGGTGTGTTCTATTTTCAATTATTTGGAATTATATCTTTATCTTAATATGTTTCTCATGAATGGAATTCTACTAATTTGTATCGTGTACAGACGGTTTGTTTTGTCTGTGCGATGCTATATCGAGAAAGATATCTGACATCGAGTCTGAGGAGAATAACTTGAGAATCCATTTTCTATCAATTCTAATTTTTACTGTGGTTGTAATTCTTCATTCTCAAATTCCAGGTGAGAAAGATAACCATATGGATATTATTGACTTGTTTCTTCATGTAATTCTCAATCGCGTTATGTTGTAACTTTATCAAGTCGATTATGCCGCCGCCATCTCAGAAATAGGGTCAGCCATTATTTTATTGAGTTGTCTAAACCGTTTCAATTTGCCGCGGAGCGTCGCAACCAGCGTTTGTTCGGAAATCGGCTTCATCAAATAATCATCCACGCCAAGTTCTTTACCGGTGCGAACGAGAGCTTCGTCTGTTAGCCCGGTTAAGAAAACAAATGGAATGCTCTGAATGTTTTTCAATTCCTGTACTTTCTCGTAGAATGTAAATCCACCCATGGTAGAAGTTTCTAGGTTGATATCGCACAAGATTAAATCAGGAATGAATTTTCGGAGAAGTGCGTACGCCTCATCTGACGTGGGAAGTGCGGTAACATCAAATCCGCTGTCTTCCAACGATATCGCAAGCAATTCTAAAAGCCGCGTGTCGTCATCGATGACGAGCACCTTATCCCGCTGTTTGTGTTGTATTGTATCCATCAATTGTGTCTGAATATGCAGATGTTCCTCGTCGGAGACTTGGAACGTGCGCTGCAAATCGGCGAGAGATTTTGAGTTAGAATATGTCTTCGAATTGTCAGATAGCTGTCGAAGCAATGAATTCCGATAGCATTCATGTTTCACATTCTTTTCAATCTGTTCATTTTCAGCTTTCGTAATATCAAACACCGTTCGGAGTTCACTCAATTGTCGTTCTTCGTTTTCTGTCAATGCACCGTCGCACCATGCATGGGCCAGAGCTTGCCGATAGGATTCCAAATCGGAGGATCGATCAAGAATGCGATCTTCTCGTTTTTCTTGTGATTCTGTCGAAGAGCCAGAAAAAAAAGGTGAAGGCGTAGTGCGTAGAGTTGTTATCGCAGGAGCCGGTGAAGAAATCGTCAAGGTTGGTTTAGGTGAAGTCGGTATAGGCGGTATCTCAATTTCTGTTTTGGAAATATGTCCGATCACGGGCGAGGGGATTGGTACGTCGTTATGTCGGGTTTCTCCCAAATGTACAAATTCAGCCTTAAGAATGGAGATACGTTCTTCTAAGGCAAGTGCATAGACGTTGCGCGGATCCACTGCTTTTGCTTTTGTAATCTCTAATTGTGCATGGTCGAGATCACCTTTATGAATCAGTTGATCTACACGTTTCAAAACTTCACTAACCACTTTCTTAGCGTCATCGCGCGGTGTTGGTTCGTGTGGCACCGGGAGCTTTTGCGGAGGTATTGTTTGTCCAATCATTATCTCAATCCTTCAGACCGCCATTTTGCTAGCGACTGTAATTATTAACTTGTTACTTCTCTATCCAAGGGCACGCTGTCTATCTCGTGTTCCTCATTCTAATACAACAATAACTGTTCCGACTTATTGCGGCTTTCAGTCGGAACCGGGTGACAAAAAAGAGCTTATAACAGCAAAAAAACGAAGATATTTTCCTTTTAAAATTTGTCTCTTAACTTGGTTAATTGAAAATTGTAGAAAAGTAAATTTTAAATAGGAAAAAGATGATAGGGGGTGTATAAAAGGAATGCGGTTATTGGGCAAGCGCTGCCGAAGCGGCTATGATTTTTGTTACACCCGCTGATAGGATTGCCTGTGCGCATGAATTCGTTGTTGCACCGGTTGTGATTACATCGTCCACCAAAAGACATTTTTTTTCTAACAGGATGTCAGATGAATGTGGATTCAGTTCGAACGCATGTTCCATGTTCTTGCGCCGTTCTTCGATGTTGAGTTTCGTCTGCGTCTGCGTGTGACGTATCCGCCGTACTGCATTCGGAGCAACAGGTTTGCCAATAACGGAACTGATACCGCGCGCAATAAATTCGGACTGGTTATAACCGCGCTCGCGGTGCTTTATACGATGAAGAGGTACTGGAATAAGAATATCGACCTCAAGACCACATTCTTTCAATGCTTCCCCAAGACGCATTCCCAAATCCACACCAACAGACTTATACTCTTTGTATTTCAATGCATGTGCAATATGCTGAAATGGTCCTTCCTTCTCGAAAACAAAACACGAAACAAGATCACTGATACCGCCTTCGGAGAGAAGTTTCGCGCGCGTCTCTTGGTAGAGAGTGAGATGTTGTGTCACTCGCGGGATTGCATTCCAGCAGTCAGCACAGACTTTATGGCTTCCATCCGGCAGAGGTTCATTGCAAGCAATACATACCGGCGGGTAGAGGAAGTCGAGGAAAGGAGAAGCAAGACGATTTGTTAATGTGCTTATTTTCAATGTTCAATTTATTGATGTTCGAAGTGCTGAGAATAAAACAAGTGAAAGCTCATTTTCGTGTTTTTAACTATGTCACTTTTTGAATGATAAAACATTGGACGTTTCATGTATCTTCAAGTTTTTCAATCTCGTTTCGCAATTCCGCCGCGCGCTCGAACTCTAAATCTTTTGCCGCTCGCTTCATCTCTGCTTTCAATTCTTCCAACATGTCTTTCTTCTGGTCGCTGGATAGATATTTTGCGACTGTCTCGGCAATAACCATTGGTTTGGATCGCTGATAACGCTCGTCTTGCTTCACCTTCACATCGGCGATAGATGTAGCGGCAAGGATTTCGTCCGTCGTTTTATAAATAGTTGTCGGCGTAATACCATGGCTCGTATTGTAAGAAATCTGCTTCGTGCGGCGGCGGTTTGTCTCACTGATCATTCGTTCCATTGAGCCGGTCATTTTGTCTGCGTAGAGAATGACTTTACCATTCGAGTTGCGTGCAGTACGGCCTGCTGTCTGGATGAGTGAACGTTCGGAACGGAGAAAACCTTCTTTGTCCGCATCGATGATGGCAACAAGTGAGACTTCTGGCAAATCAAGGCCTTCGCGAAGCAAATTCACGCCGACGAGGACATCGAACTCGCCTAATCGCAAATCCCGCAGTGTTTCCACACGTTCCAGCGCATCCACTTCGGAATGAATGTACCGTACCTTGATATTAATATTCGACAGATACTCGGTTAAATCTTCAGCCATGCGCTTCGTCAGCGTTGTGACGAGCGTGCGTTCCTTCTTCGAAGTGCGAGTACGAATCTCCCCAATCAAGTCGTCAATCTGATGCTTGCTCGCACGTACTTCCACTTCCGGATCAATTAATCCGGTGGGGCGAATAACTTGCTCCACAACGACACCCTGGCATTTCTGCAATTCGTACGTGCCGGGTGTTGCGCTGACGTAAATAATTTGTTTCTCCATCGCTTCCCATTCATCAAACATGAGCGGACGATTATCGAGCGCTGATGGAAGGCGGAATCCGTACTCCACGAGTGTCGTTTTGCGCGAGCGGTCGCCGGCATACATAGCGCCGATTTGCGATACGGTAACATGTGACTCGTCGATGATGGTAAGAAAATCTTTTGGAAAGTAATCCAATAAACATGACGGGCGGGATCCCGGCGGCCTGCCTGCGAAATGCCGCGAATAATTTTCAATGCCGGAACAATACCCAACTTCACGCAGCATTTCCATATCGAACCGCGTCCGCTGTTCAATTCTCTGCGCTTCAACAAGTTTGCCAAGCGATCGAAGTTCGGCGGTTCGCTCGCGCAATTCATCGTAAATGCCGCTCATCGCACGTTCGATTGTCTCGCGCGAGGTGATAAATTGTTTTGCGGGATAAATCATCTCGTCGTCCGCTTCTCCAAGAACGTGCCCGTCAACTTTGTTGATGTACGAAATTCGTTCTATTTCATCGCCAAAGAATTCGATGCGAATAGCTTCTTCGTTCTCATAACTTGGGATTACTTCCACAACATCGCCGCGGACGCGGAATGTGCCGCGGGCGAATTCGTAATTATTTCGTGTGTACAACAGATCGATGAGCCGCTTGAGCAATCCTTGACGGCTGAGGCGATCGCCTTTTTTAATCATTAATGTCTGGCTGATCCACTCATCCGGCGCGCCAATTCCGTATATGCAGCTAACAGATGCGACGACGATAACATTTGGATCACCGCTCAACAATGCGCTTGTCGCACGCAACCGCAAGCGGTCAATTTCATCATTCACAGATGAATCTTTGGCAATATACGTGTCGGTTGTTGGAACGTACGCCTCCGGCTGATAATAATCGTAGTAACTAATGAAAAACTCAACGCGGTTCTTAGGAAAATAATTTTTGAATTCCGCATACAATTGTGCCGCCAGCGTCTTATTGTGGGACATCACCAATACGGGCTTGTTGATGTGTGTGATAACGTTGGAGATGGTAAATGTTTTGCCGCTGCCGGTTACGCCCAGAAGTGTTTGGTGCCGGTCGCCGCGTTGTATTCCCTCTACGAGCTGTCTGATTGCTTCCGGTTGGTCGCCGGAAGGAGTTAATTCAGAGATGAGTTGATAAGCCATAAATAGAATTTCGATCCTCCAATTATCAATTATTGATTGAGGAATACGTTTTGTAGGTAATGTAACAACTAAAATACATATTTTATTCACTTGTGCAAAGAGCTTATTTAAAGATCATTGGACTCGCCATCTATCTTCCGCTGCTCCGTCATCCCATTTGCTTTGATTTTAACGAGGATATAGAGTAACTTAATACAAATAATCTTAGTTTTTCCACAGGCGTTATTCGATGTACGTAAAAGATTTGAAAGAAAAAAAACTGCTCATTGGTGGGCGCTTAATCAATTCTTCAAAATACCCTTTTCAATGAACGCCGCATGACAATTCCTTAGAAAAGAGAATAGAGATAAGCTTTGCATATTATGCACAAGCTGATATTCATTTCTTCTGACGTTCCTAAGCTTTTTACTCAACGGCACTGTTTATGATAAGTATTATTGTTGTGACCATCGAAGCGAGGGTATCGTATGACTCGTTTTATTATGAATATCCTTCAAAACTGTGCATTATTATTTTAACAGCAAAGGGATATGCAGGGTAACTGTTGATGGCATTCTGCAAATGAGATGAAGGATCATCTCGTATAGCCGGATGGAATCTATTGATCCATAGGGGATGAGAAAGAACGGTTGCTGATTATTGCAACTCTCAAGTAAGAGGATCGGGAAAATGAAAAATATATCTCGAGGAATTTTTATCAAACCATTTTTGCAATTATTCATACTTGCAGGGATTCTTATTTTCACATTCCCTCGTCTCGCGAATGCACAACTACAAAACATTCGATTCAAGCACATAACTATTAATGACGGGCTTTCAAACAGCTGGGTTCATACCATCCTACAGGACAAGTACGGTTTTATATGGATTGGAACCGATGATGGATTAAACCGCTATGACGGATATAATTTCCGTGTATATAAAAACAACTTTCGAGATCAATATTCAATCAGTAGTAGTAATGTTATGGCAATGCTTGAAGATAGCAGGGGAGACTTGTGGATTGGCACGAGACAAGGACTCAATTTTTACGATAGAAGAAACGAACGGTTCATTCGATATCCTCAATTTTCAAAGGAAGAAATATTATCAGTTATAGAAGATAGAGAAAGGAATCTTTGGATAGGTACAACAAGGGATCTCTACCGTCTCGATTTAAAAAATGATAGTGCGCATGTATATACCGGGAATACTATCACTCACAATAAAGCTAACTTGGCTTCTGGAGGGCAGAGGGCAATATTCATCGACAGCAGAAATAATGTATGGATAGCTTCCAGTTATGGCTTACACTTGTATGACAAAGAAAAGGATTCCTTTATCAATTATTATCACGATGATGGAAATCCTAACAGCTTGTGCAATGATAACATTCACTCGATATTAGAGGACAAGGCGGGTAGGTTTTGGATAGGTACATTGGCGGGTTTAGATTTATTTAAAAACGCTTATGAGCGTCCACAGAAAGGTATATTCATACATCATCAAAATACTATTCATGATTATAAAAGTATTTCTCAAGGCTCGACTCTCTCTCTCTTAGAGGATAATAAGCATAACTTATGGATAGGTATTGAAAATGGCGGCTTAGATTTGCTTGATCTTAGTGCCTACAAAATAGGGGTCAATAGTTTTGTTCATTATAAGAACGATCCGAGCAGGGGAACCAGCTTGAGCAATAATTCTATTTATTCTCTTTTCCAGGATAAACAAAACAACATTTGGATTGGGACATTTGGTAATGGAATAAATATAATAAACCCTGGATCAGAAAAGTTTATCCATATCATGAATGAACCCGGCGTAAATAATTCCTTAAATAATAATCAGGTGAATGCTTTTTATGAAGAAAACAACTTTCTTTGGATAGGTACCGCTGGAGGATTGGATCGATATAATAAAAGAGACGATACGTTTAAGCATTTTATTCATGATCCTTTGAATAAAAAAAGTATTGGTTCCAATGCTGTTTGGGCTCTTTGCAAAGACAAACAAGGAAATCTGTGGATAGGGACTTGGGGTGGCGGCCTTAATAGATTTGATTATAAAACTGAAACATTCGAACATTATTATAATGACCCAAAAGATACCAATAGCATAGGCAGTAATAATATGTTCTCTATTTTTGAAGACAACAGAGGAAATCTTTGGATCGGAACTATGGGTGGCGGGTTGAATATGTTCGACCGTAAAAAGAAAACATTTATCAGATACAACATGTCAAATTCGGGAATATATACCAACTTCGTACAGGCAATTATAGAAACGAAAAATGGTGATTTATGGTTTGCAAATGGAAGCTCGTTCGAACATTTCAATATAACAACAAAAATATTCGAAAATTTTATGAATTCTGCAAACGATAGTACAAGTTTGAGCAGCAATAAGGTAGTATCAATTTTCGGAGACAGTAAAGGAAATATTTGGATGGGCACAGATGCTGGTCTTAATCTATTTAATAAATCTACTAAAGGATTTGCATGCTATCGAATAGAAAATGGACTGCCCGATAATTCCATTAACAGCATTATTGAAGATGCTCGTGGAAATCTCTGGATTGGTACAAATAGGGGTTTGTCAAAATTTATTAATGCAGTCAACCTGCCAGCACAACGGGAGTTCAAGAATTATACATATGGAGATGGATTGCAGGGCAATGGATTTAATAGACGGTCATGCTATAGAGGCGCTGACGATATGATGTATTTTGGCAGTACAAATGGATTTAATGTATTTGATCCCGACAAAATTACAGAAAACACTTTTATACCACCGATCGTCATCACCGATTTCCAAATTTTTAATAAACCTGTAAACATTGGTAATAAAGGATCGGGGATTGGTATTAAGGAGGATCTGGTTCTTTCCTATTCACAATCTGTTTTTTCATTTGATTTTGCGGCACTCAATTATATTTCTTCATCAAAAAATCAATATGCATATATGATGGAAGGATTTGATAAAGATTGGAATTATGTCGGCACAAAACACACCGTGACCTATGCCAATTTAGACCCAGGAAAATATATTTTTCGAGTCAAAGGATCCAATAACGATGGTGTGTGGAATGAGAAGGGCATTGCTTTACCGATCGTTATCACTCCCCCGTTCTGGGCAACTCTCTGGTTCAGATTGATACTGTTGACTGTTTTCTTGGGGGTCATCTATTGGATATACAAGTGGCGAATGCAAGCAAGAGATATTGCAGCACAGAGACTGATGGAAACGGCTTTAAGAAAGGAGCGCAATCTTCTCCGAACGTTGATCGATAATATTCCTGATGGAATTTATGTAAAAGACATAGAAAGCCGCAAAGTAATCGTCAATCCTGCCGATATTCATCATCTTGGTCACACATCAGAGGCCGAAGTATTAGGCAAGAACGACTTTGATACTTATCCCAAGGAATTGGCCGAAGGATTCTTTGCAGACGATCAATCAGTTATCCAAACTGGCCATCCAGTACTTAACAGAGAAGAATATATATTTGATGAGAACGGACAGAAACTGTGGTTGGAAACTTCCAAACTACCTTTACGGGATGAAAAAGGACAAATTATTGGTTTGGTTGGTATCGGCCGCGACATTACCGAGCGTAAGCGTGCAGAAGAAGCGTTATATAAAAGCGAAGAACGATTCCGGACTATTACAGAACAAACAGGTCGATTAGTCTATGACTATCATTTGGAAACCGGCGTTATTGAATGGGCAGGAGCTATACAAGATGTTACAGGATACACACCAGATGAACATCATATTTTAACAATACTTGATTGGCGGAATAATATTCATCCTGAAGATCGTGAGCAAGCTGTATCAATTCTCGATGAATCAAATAGAAATGCCGGTCATTATTTGATCGAGTATAGGTATCGCCGCAAGGATGGAGAATACATTCATCTTGAGGATCAAGGAATAACCTTGAAGAATGAATTAGGAAAAGCAGAGCGCGTACTTGGTGCTATTGCAAATATCACTGAACGAAAACGTACCGCATTGGAGCGCGAGCGTTTAATTAAAGAATTGCAAGAAGCTATCGCAGATATTAAGGTCTTGAGCGGACTTGTCCCAATCTGCTCTAATTGTAAAAAGATACGCGACGATAAAGGATATTGGACGCAGCTTGAAGGATATATACAGGCGCACACAGAAGCTAAATTTAGTCACGGTGTCTGCCCCGAGTGTATGGAGAAGTTATATCCGGACTTTATGGCAAAGAAGCGAAATGAGGAGAGACTTAAAGAGAAATAATTTGTAAACAGGATTATGGGAAGCGATAATCCTGGAGTTCATTTTATGGTGAAGATCAATGTTTGTTGTGATGTTTTCTCCTGAGTAAAATATTTATTAAAAGATCATTAGACTTACCATCTATCTTCCGTTACACGATCACCCCTCCTTACTTTGATTTTAATTTGTATATAGAGTAACTTAATACAAGAGACATCTGAAAAATCCTGATTCATTGTCATTCTGAGGAGCGGAGCGACGAAGAAACTTGTTTTTTAGTACAAAAACAAAAACTAAATTCTTTACTTCACTCAGAATTACTATGAACGTACAATTATTCAGATGTCTCTACAAATAATTTTAGTTTTACATAGAGATAAGCTTTGAATATTATGCACAAGCTGATATTCATTTTGTAGAAGTTGGGAAAGAGCGTTAGTTTATTGGAGTCCTGAAATAAGGAGATCTGAAAAATGAAAGGTATATCTCCGAGAATTTTATTCAAACCATTTTTGCAATTATTCATACTTGCAGGGATTCTTATTTCCACCTTCCCTCATCTTGCGAACGCTCAATCACAAAATATTCAATTTAAGCATCTCACAAGCAACGATGGACTTTCACAAAACTGGGTTCATTCCATCCTTCAGGACAAGTACGGTTTTATCTGGATTGGGACCGATGACGGTTTAAACCGATATGACGAATATAGTTACCCGGGGATATAAGAATGCTCTTCAAAATAAATACACCATCGGTAGCACTGATATTGCAGTTTTCTGCGAAGACTGTAGGAGAAATTTATGGGTCGGTACTAAGGCTTTAATTTTTATGACATGCAAGATGGCCGATTTATAAGCGACTCTCAAATAAGAGTTGCTGGATAGGAACAAATGCGGACCTGAATTTGTATTGTAGAGAGAAACGATGCATTTATTAATTATTATCACAAAAATAAAAATCTCAGAAGTTTAATTGATAATGGTTTTTTTAGCAGAGTCAGGTAGAAAGGAATTTTACAGTGAAGAGAATGTGTTATTGCATCCGGTTCCTGGAAGTACTGTTGCTGATTTCTGTACTCAGTATGTCAATGGCATTTGCCCTTGACCCCCACAAAACCCTTACCCAGTATGGCCACAATGTTTGGTCGCGGCAAAACGGCCTGCCGGCGAACAGTATCAATGTTATTCTTCAAACACGCGATGGATACCTTTGGCTTGGCACTTCAGCCGGATTATTCCGTTTTGACGGCGTCAGTTTCACAGAAGTGTCCACATATCCGGCAAACGATAAGACCCACGAAATCATTACCACACTGCGGGAGACAAAAGACGGCAGTCTATGGATCGGAACGGCATACAACGGTCTGCGGCATTTCAAGGATGGAAAAATGTCGGTGTATGGATTAAAAGAAGGTTTCTTCGACACAAACGTGCGGGAACTGTTTGAAAGCCGGGCTGGTCATCTTATTGTTTGCACGGCAGAAGGTGTTTTTATTTTCCGTAATGAAAAATTTGAGAAGGTTTTGCTGGATCAAAACTACATTACCGGAGTAGCTCAGGACTCGCAGAATCGAATCTGGGTCGGCACGCTCGATGGCATCCGTATTTTTGAGGACGATGGCACAGACAAACCAAAAGTCATTTCTATAAATGAAGGAATACCAAATAAAACAATTACCAGTATTCTTTGCGACGAGGATGGGAGTTTCTGGATTGGCACCCACGAAGGATTGGCAAGATGGACTAAAGGGAAAATTATTACTTTTACTACAAATAACGGCCTTTCAGATAATCACATCAATGCTATTTATCAGGATCATGAAAAAAATATTTGGGTTGGAACACGAAAAGGAATTGATCGGTATTCCAATAAAACTTGGTCTACACTCACCACCTTCGATGGTTTGACCGATAATGATGCCCTCTCATTCTGTGAAGATTATGAAGGGAGTTTATGGGTTGGTACTGCTGACGGATTAAATCAATTCAGGAATTCAGGGCTCAGTAATTTTTCAACAAAAGAAGGTCTTTCCGACGATAATATTTCAAATATTGTTCAGTCCCCCGATGGAAGCATTTATTTTTTAAGTAACCAGGGATCAAGCGTAACCCGTTTAAAAAATGGAAGCTATAATATTTACCGTTATATGCCCGCCGGTCCAGTATTTGCATCTCACGATGGAACCCTCTGGATGGGTCAGCCAGGAGCTCTTTTTAATTTCGACCAAGGTAAACTACAGAAATTTGATTTCCATGCAGGAGTGCCGCCGAAATGGATTTCAGCCATTACAGAAGATAAAAAAAGTATAATTTTTTATGCCGATCATGCCGGGGTATTCCGTTTGATAAACGGTCACGTTCAGCCCTTCACTTTAAAAGACAATCAACCATATCCTTCAAAAGATTTTATTACAACTTTTTATTGGCAGCACGGCAGCATCCTGTGGGTCGGAATGGGAGTCTCACTTGTAAGAATAGAAGATGGAACAATATTCAGCTTTACGACAAAAGACGGCTTAGCCGGAAATTGGGTCAGTTCATTTTGCGAAGATAAGGAAGGGAATCTGTGGATCAGCTCACCTCAAGGCGGCTTAACACGTTACAAAAATAGAAAATTTACAGCTTATAATACAAAGATTGGACTTTTCTCGGACGGAATATTTTGCGTACTTGCCGACGATCTTGATGGTCTTTGGTTAAGCAGTGCAAGCGGAATAGGACATGCTAGCAGAGAAGAACTTGATGATTTTGCCACAGGCAAGATTTCCTCAATTCATACACAAATCTATGGATCATCCGATGGAATGAAATCACAAATGTGTTTTAGCGATTGGCAACCTGCCGGATGGAAAGCGAAGGATGGAAATCTTTGGTTCGCGACGAAAAAAGGAGCAGTAATGATTGATCCGAAGGCATTTAAAAAGAACCAGTCTCCCCCTCCTGTGCTTCTTGAAAAAGTCATCGTTGATCAACAAACCGTTCCTCTGGACCATGCCATTAGCCTTCACGCCGGCACGGAAAAGATAGAATTCCATTACACCGCATTGAGCTTTCTTGTTCCTGAAAGAGTTCTGTTTAAATTTAAACTTGAAGGTTTCGACCGCAACTGGGTAGATGCAAAAAATCGGCGCGCAGCATACTACACTAACCTCCCTCCCGGTGAGTACCGGTTTCGGGTAATGGCGTGCAATAATGACGGCGTATGGAATGAAACCGGTGCAAGTGTCGCATTCACGTTGGAACCGCATTTTTACCAAACGTACTGGTTCTACTCCATCATACTGCTTGCATTGGTGGGGACCTTTCTCGGATACTATCGACTGCGCGTACGGCAGATTTTGAAAAAGGAAATAGATGAAGCTCTGAAGAAGGAACGTACCCTTCTAAGAACACTCATTGACAACCTGCCGGATGCGGTCTTTGTGAAAGATGTTGAATGCAGAAAAATTATAGCCAATCCTATGGATCTTCGTTATATGGGAGTGCAATCGGAAAAAGAGGTTATTGGAAAAACAGATTTTGATTTTTATCTGCCGGCCGAAGCAGCACAGTATTATGCGGACGACAAATCAGTCATCGAATCCGGTATACCCATCGTTAATGGCGAATCGTATATTCTCGATAAACAGGGGAATAAAATTTACACTCTTTTTTTCAAGATTCCGTTACGAGATGAACAAGGCAACATCATCGGTCTTGTAGGAGTTGCCCGCGACATCACTGAAAGAAGGCGGATTGAAGAAGAGCGCGAAATTCTTATTGCAAAATTACAAAGTGCACTTGCCGACGTGAAGACATTGAGCGGTCTTGTCCCTATTTGCTCAAACTGTAAGAAGATCCGCGACGATAAAGGATATTGGACGCAGCTCGAAGGATATATACAGGCGCACTCACAAGCTAAATTTAGTCACGGTGTCTGCCCCGAATGTGCTGAAAAATTGTATAGCGGGCTTTATGCAAAGGCGAAAAAACAACAAGATGCAGCCTCCGCAAAATTACAGCCGCCAGCTTCACCTAAAGAATAGACTATCAACACTGACTTTTATCACGGTCCATATATTTTCAGAAACAATAATTCTCTATGCACGCACTTCATAATTCGTCGAAGTCATCTGCGTGCTTGCATATAAGAAATAACACCTCTCGAGGCTCGTAAGTACTTTGAGGCAATGCTCCAATATATCCATCATTTCATTTACTTTGATTTTTATAAGGATATAGAGTAACTTAATACAAATGGCCTTAGTTTTTGATCAGGCGTTATTCGATGTACGTAAAATATTTGAAAGACAAAGAAACTGCTCATTGGTGGGCGCTTTGTCAATTCTTCAAAATACCATTTTCAATGAACGCCGCATGACAATTCCTTAGAAAAGAGAATAGAAGTAAGCTTTGCATATTATGCACAAGCTGATATTCATTTTATTACGGTCAAATTCATTTCTTCTGATGTTCCTAAGCTTTTTACTGAGCGGCACTGTTTATGATGAGTATTATTATTATGACCGTTGAAGCGAGGGTATCGTATGACTTCGTTTTATTAAGAATATCTTTCAAAACCGTGCCTTATTGTTTTAATAGTAAATGCTATGCAGGGTAACTGCTCATGGTATTCTGCGAATGAGATGAATGATCATCTCGTAAAGCCGGATGGAATCTGTCGATCTGTAGAAGTTGAGAAAGAGCAGTTGTTGTCTATTGTGACTCTGAAGTAAGGGGATCTGGAAAATGAAAAATATATCTCGAGGAATTTTTATCAAACCATTTTTGCAATTATTCATACTTGCAGGGATTCTTGTTTTCACATTCCCTCGTCTCGCCAATGCACAACCGCAAAACATACAATTCAAGCACCTCACCATTGATAACGGCCTTTCACAAAGCTGGATCCATTCCATCTGCGAGGATAAATACGGATTTATTTGGATTGCAACCGAAGACGGTTTAAACCGCTATGACGGGTACGATTTCAAAGTATATAAACACAACCCAAAAAATAAATATTCCGTCAGTGGAAACAGGGTTTTTACTTTATTAGAAGACAGTAAAGGAAATTTATTGATAGGTACTAACTTAGGCTTAACTCAATACGACAGGCAGAATGACCGATTTATTCGTAATCCGAAATGGCCTCAAAATAATATAAGATCAATCGTAGAAGATGAGTATCATAATCTCTGGATAGGAACAAATAGAAATCTATTTTATTTCGATTCAAATCATGACAGCTCCATTGTTTATGAGCCATATAATTTCTCAAAAGACAAGGGCTACCTGACCGGAGAAATAATTAATGCCGTATATATTGACAGTAAAAAAAATGTATGGATAGGTTCTTCGAGAGGTTTGAACTTGTATGACAAAGAAAAGAACTCGTTTATCAATTATTATCACGAAAACAACAATCCCAGCAGTTTAGGCAATGACGATATTCGCACAATAATAGAGGACAAAACAGGCAGATTATGGATAGGAACAGCGTCTGGGTTAGATTTATTTACCAACGCCAAAGATCAGCCGCGAAAAGGTATATTCGTACATTATAAAAACAACGGTGACAATCAGAACAGTATTTCTGATGGTGCAGTTTTATCTTTATTAGAAGATAACAAACACAACCTATGGATAGGCATTGAAAATGGCGGGTTGGACTTGCTCGACCTCAATAATTATAAAAATAGTATCAATCGTTTTATCCATTTTCGGAATGATCCCAACAATGAAACTAGTATTAGTAATAATTCTATTCATTCGCTTTTCCAGGATAAGCAAGGCAACATTTGGATTGGCACAAATGGTGAAGGTTTAAATATTATAAACTCTATTGGTAATAAGTTTACCCATATTAAAAACGAACCTGGCAATAAAAACTCATTAAGCAATAACCAAGTGGATGCTTTTCTGGAAGACAACGATTTCATCTGGATAGGCACAGAAGGAGGCTTGAATCGATATGATAAGAAAGACGGAACATTTAAGCATTATGTTCACAATCCTTTAGATCCAACAACTATTGGCGCTAACGCTGTCTGGGCACTTTATAAAGATAAACGCGGAAATCTTTGGGTGGGGACATGGGCAGGTGGATTGAACTTGTTCAATTATAAAACCGAAACATTCACCCATTATTATTATAATCCTAAGGATAGTAATAGCATAAGCAGTAACAATATTTTTTCCATTTTAGAAGACATGAAAGGAAATTTATGGATCGGCACCATGAGTGGAGGTCTAAACTTATTTAACAGAGATAAAAAAATCTTCAGGCATTATATGCAGTCTAATTCGGGAATTTCATCAGATTTTGTTTTAACCATCATAGAAACAGACGATGGTGATTTATGGTTTGAGAATTTTAATGCATTAGAAAGGTTCAATATTATTAATAAATCATTTAAGCATTACATTTATGATCCTAATGATAGTACCAGCATAAACACTAACAGGGTATATACACTATTTAAAGATAGCAAGGGAAATCTTTGGGTTGGAACCGATATGGGACTGAACTTATTCGATAGACTGACTGATAAATTTAGATGTTATCAGATTGAAGATGGACTTCCGAGTAATAGTATAAAAAGCATTCTTGAGGATGGTCATGGCAATCTATGGCTTGGGACGAATAATGGCTTGTCAAAATTTATAAACGCAATACATTGCCCTAAAAAGCCGCAATTTAAGAATTATACTCCAGGGGATGGTTTGCAAGGACACGAATTTATCGAACGGTCATGCTTAAAGCGTGCCGACGGAACAATGTATTTTGGTGGACCAAACGGATTCAACGTATTTGAACCCGATAAAAGTATAGAGAACACATATATTCCACCAGTTGTCATTACGGATTTTCAAATTTTCAATAAACCTGTAAACATCGGTGAAAGAGGATTGGGAGCTGATGTTAAGGATGACCTCTTTCTTTCCTATACTCAATCTGTTTTTTCATTTGATTTTGCGGCACTCAGTTATATTGCTTCACAAAAAAACCAGTATGCGTATAAAATGGAAGGGTTTGATAAGAACTGGAATTATGTAGGCACAAAGCACACTGCAACCTATACTAATTTAGATCCAGGTAAATATATTTTCAGAGTCAAAGGATCCAATAATGATGGTGTGTGGAATGAGAAGGGCATTGCTTTACCAATCGTTATTACCCCTACATTCTGGCAAACTCTTTGGTTTAGATTGATACTGGTAGCTGTTTTCTTGGGGATAATCTTTTGGATATACAAATGGCAAATGCAAGCGAGAGACCTTGCAGCACAGAGACAGATGGAAGCAGCTTTAACAAAGGAACGTAATCTACTGCGAATAGTCATTGACAACATACCCGATGGAATCTATACAAAAGATTTAGAGTGTCGAAAAACACTCACTAATCGGGCTGATGTCTATAATATGGGCCGCAAATCAGAGGCTGAAGTTTTAGGGAAAGACGACTATGAATTATTCCCAAGGGAATTGGCGGAGGGGTTCGTTGCCGATGACCGATCAGTTATACAGTCCGGTCAAGCGGTGATCAACAGAGAAGAATATGTGATTGATGGAAAAGGCCAGAAACATTTTTTGCTTACTACTAAATTACCATTTCGGGATGAACAAAATCAGATCATTGGCTTGATAGGCATCGGCCGCGATGTCACAGAACAAAGGCAAGCACAAGAAGCCCTCCAGCAAGAGAGAAAACTTCTACGAACATTAATAGATAACCTCCCCGATTTGGTGTATGTAAAAGATACTGAGGGCCGCAAGACCATTTCAAATCTGGCCGATATTCGCACCTTACGTCAACATTCGGAAGCAGACGTGTTGGGCAAGACTGATTTTGATTTTTACTCGAAAAAAGTTGCTGAAGCTTTTTACAATGATGATCGCTTGGTCATTCAAACAGGTCAACCCGTTCTCAACAGGGAAGAATATTTTTTTGATGAGAACGGACGTAAACGCTGGTTGCATACATCGAAACTGCCGTTGAGGGATGAAACAGGGAGGATTATCGGCTTGGTAGGTGTTGGTCATGATATTACGTCACGTAAAGAATTTGAAGAAGCATTACATGAAAGTGAAGAACGCTTCCGCGTCATTGCAGAACAAACAGGCCAATTAGTTTATGACTTTCAATTGGAGACAGGTTCTATACATTGGTCGGGTGCCGTCCAAGAAGTAACGGGGTATACACATGAAGAACTACAGAATTTAACGATTTCCGATTGGCAGAAGAATATCCATCCAGAAGATTATAATTCCGTCCTCTCTCTTCTCGCTGAAGCTCGGAAGGCCTCAAAACAATATCTGATCGAATATCGGCTTCGTTGTAAGGATGGGACCTTCATTCATGTTGAGGATCAGGGAGTATTTTTGAAGAACGAATTAAAAACACCACAACGTATGCTGGGCGCCATTGCAAATATTACGGAACGTAAAACGGCGTCAATAGAACGCGAGCGATTGATTACAGAGTTGCAAAATGCCATCGCAGATATTAAGGTCTTAAGCGGACTCGTACCGATATGCTCGAATTGTAAAAAGATACGTGACGATAAAGGATATTGGACGCAGCTCGAAGGATATATACAGGCGCACACAGAAGCTAAATTTAGTCACGGTGTCTGCCCCGAGTGTATGAAAAAGTTGTACCCCAACTTCGTGCCGAAGAAAAAAGAATAAAGAGTGTTACAGGAGTATGAAAAAATAACTCCGAAGTGTTTCGCTCCGTGGTTTAATTTTATCGGGAATAGAGATTCTCTTACGCTGAATGCTCTTTCTCATCAGCATGATGTTTCACAACGCGCGCCTGCGTGTGGAAGATGACTTCTTCTGCGATGTTGGTTGCCAAATCTGCAACGCGCTCTAAGTTCCGGCTCACGCTGCTCAATTCCAATCCACATTCGATTGTCTGAACGTTGCTCTTCACCAATTCAATAATTCTTCTGGCTACCAATCGATTCAGGTTATCGATCTGATCGTCTGTCTTTAAAACGAGGCGTGCTTTTGCAGGGTCAAGAAGGATGAAGCTATCAAGCGCTTCTTTTAGCATCATTTTCGTGATATCCGCCATCTTTGGAATTTCTTCCAGCATCTCTACCTTGGGAAGCGAGCAGAGCGTTTCAGCGGCTTCTGCGATATTGACCGCATGGTCGCCAATACGCTCAAGATCGTTATTGATTTTTTGTGCTGCGATGATAAACCGCAAATCACTCGCTACCGGTTGCTGCAATGCGAGCAAATCGATAATTGCATTGTCGATTTCAATCTCAAGCGCATCAACGCGTTTGTCTGTTTCGATAACCTTATGGGCAAGATCGTTGCTCTTTTCCAGCACCGTGCGGATCGCGAATGCGATATTTTCTTCTACCACACTTCCCATTTTAATAAGTGAGGTCTTCAGGCTTTCTAATTCCCTCTGAAAGTGGCGTTCCATTGCTTTTGTCTCCTATCGTTATTATCCAAATCTTCCTGTAAGATAATCTTCCGTTCGTTTCTCTTTTGGCGAAGAATACATATGTTTAGTTTCTCCATATTCTACAAGTTCGCCAAGATAGAGAAACGCGGTATTGTCACTGGCACGTGCAGCTTGCTGCATATTATGCGTAACGATGACAATCGTATAATTCTTTTTCAATTCCTGCATCAGTTCTTCAATTCTCAACGTCGCAATCGGATCGAGGGCTGAGCAAGGTTCATCCATAAGAATGACCTGTGGTTTCATTGCCAGCACGCGGGCAATGCAAAGACGCTGCTGTTGTTCCAGAGAAAGTTTGAGCGCAGAATGATCCAGACGATCTTCGAGATCGTCCCAAAGCATGACGCTCTTTAACGAATCTTCCACAATACCGTTAAATTCTTTCTTAGACAGATTACGATGAATTTTCAGTCCAAATGTGATGTTCTCGTACACGGACAACGGAAAAGGATTGGGCCGTTGAAAAACCATGCCGACCTTTTGTCGGAGTGCAATAAGATCAGTCTCCGATGTAAAAATATTATCGCCTAGCACATTCACATTGCCGGTTATCCGAACCCCATCTATCAAATCGTTCATGCGGTTGAAAACCCGCACGAGAGTCGATTTTCCGCATCCGGATGGACCTATCAGCGCAGTAATTTTTTTTTCTTCGATGTTGAGATTAATATCGGTCAACGCCTGAAAATTACCATAAAATAAATCAAGATGTTGCGTTTCAATAACGAACGTATTCATGGTTATCCGAATTTCCCAGTGATGTAATCGTCAGTGCGTTTGTCTGTCGCCGAGGTGAAGAGACGTTTCGTTTCATTGAGCTCGATCAATTCTCCCATAAGGAGAAATGCGGTTCGATCTCCTACACGCGCCGCCTGCGCAACATTGTTGGTCACAAGGATAATGGTATATCGTTCCTTCAATACCCGCATGGTTTCTTCAACACGTGCAGTCGAAATCGGGTCAAGTCCGGATGTCGGCTCGTCAAACATAATTACTTCCGGCTCTACTGCAAGAATGCGGGCGATGCAAAGCCGCTGCTGCTGTCCGCCGGAAAGATTCATTGCCGGCGTATGCAGCCGGTCTTTTACTTCATCCCACAAATACGCTTCACGCAGTCCTTTCTCGACAATTTCTGTGAGCTTCGTTTTATTTTTGATTCCGTGCATGCGCGGTCCATACGCAATGTTGTCATAAATTGACAATGGAAGCGGAAAGGGCAAAGCAAACACAATGCTTACTCGTTTGCGGAGCGATTCGACGTCAAGGTCGTCGATATCGCGACCGTCCATGAATATCTTCCCTGTTTTGCTGTATGCTGTATTCAGATCGTTGAGACGATTCATCGACTGCAACAATGACGACTTGCCGGAATTTGCCGGACCGATAATCGTAAATATCTCATTGCAGTAAATATCAAGATTCAAATTCTTGAGTGCAGGTACATTTCCGAAATGAATTGATAAATCTTGAATCGATATTTTTGTCGTCCTTGCCTCTACCATCTTTTTCGCTTTCTAAATTGATACCTGAGGATGATGGCGGCAAGATTGAGTATGAGCACGAGCAACAGCAACACAAGCGCAGTTCCATAGCGAACGTTTTCCGGAATGCCCGGCACTTGCGTAGAGATGACATACAAATGGTATGGAAGCGCCATTGTTTGGTCGAACAAAGATTGGGGCAGTTTTGGAAGATAGAACGCTGCGACAGTGAAAAGAATAGGCGCCGTTTCGCCTGCGGCGCGGCCGAGACCAAGAATGGTTCCGGTGAGAATTCCGGGCAGCGCGTGCGGAAGTACAGAATGGCGAATTGTCTGCCACTTGCTTGCTCCGAGCGATAAGCTCACGACGCGGAAAGATTTTGGAACACTTTCCAATGCTTCGCGAGATGAAGTAATAATCACCGGTAAAATCATAATTCCAAGTGTCAGCGAACCGGAAAGGATAGAGGCGCCAAACCCTAAAAAAAGGACAAAGATGCCTAATCCAAAAAGACCGTACACAACCGACGGTACACCGGCAAGATTCACAATCGCCAGTTTCATTATTCGGCTTAATGCATTATCGCGAGAGTACTCGACAAGGTAAATTGCAGAAAGAACTCCGAGCGGCACAGCAAATACTATCGCCCCAAGAACTAGATACAGTGTTCCTAAAATTGCCGGGAAAATTCCTCCTGCTGTCATTCCGCTTGTGGGCATCTCAAACAGAAAACTGAGACTTAACGCGCTTGCTCCCTTGACAAAAATAATGACAAGAATGATCAGGACAGGTACTACCACTAGGAGCGTGCAGAGGAAGAGAACACTGAATGCGATTTTTTGTTCAAGCTGAACGTTCATTTGTTCATTCGGGAATTACTATTTTTTTGTTTTGTGAAGATAAATGTCGGCTACACCGTTGATCAGAAACGTAATAATGAACAATACAATACCGATGGCGAAGAGAGCTGCATAATGCTCGCCCCCTTGCACAGTCTCACCCATTTCCGCGGCTATGGTTGCCGTCAAAGTGCGGACAGGTTGAAGAATACTGTGCGGAATGAGCGCCGCATTTCCTGTTACCATCATCACCGCCATTGTCTCGCCGATCACACGACCGATACCGAGCATGACTGCAGCGACCATGCCGGGGCGCGCCGCGTATGCGACAACGCGCCATGTTGTTTGCCATTTTGTTGCACCCATCGCGATTGCGGCTTCGCGGTATTGGCGCGGAACAGCAGTGATGGCATCTTCGGCAATCGAAACAATTGTCGGCATAGCCATGAAAGCGAGTGTGATGGAACCGGAGAGCGCTGTGAGTCCGGTTGAAAGATTGAATATCTCTTTGATGAACGGGCCAAGCGTTACCATGCCGATGAAACCGATCACAACAGAAGGAATGGCGGCAAGAAGTTCGATGCCTGCTTTCAACACTTCCTTCGTTTTGCGCGGTGCAATCTCTGCGATGAAGAGTGCGCTGGCAATTCCGATTGGGATAGAAATAATTCCTGCACCAGCTGTTACTAAAATTGAACCGATGATAAGCGGTAAGATTCCGAATTGCGGCGGATCAGAAATCGGATACCAATTGCGCGCGAATAAAAAGTCCGATATCGGGACTCTCCAGAAAATAGAAAGTCCTTCCTTCAGCAGAAATGCAAAGATCAGTGCGACTATCACAATAGACATGATGCCGCTCAGGAAAATTATTCGCTCAATGAAGAACTCTTTTATTTTTCTGATCTGCATCTTGTTATTATCATCGTTTTAAAATTCTTTCTTTTCTTATATCGTAAGTACTCGGTATTTTTGTGAATGGAGAAATAATATTTTCCCCTCTCCTATTAGGAGAGGATCAAAGTGAGCTTAACTAAATAAAATAACCCCGCCTTAATCCTCCCCTATGAGGGGAGGAGAATTTATTGTAATAATTTAGCAGCATCCATAACCATACTAAGTAGTTACCATATAAATAAAAATTATTTTCCTTGTTCCAACGGCTTGACCGGTACAAAATCCAGCTTCTTGACAATCTGTTGTCCTGCGGGCGAGAGCACATAATCGATAAACGTCTTTGCCAATCCCTGAGGTTCACCTTTGGTGTACATCAAGAGCGGACGCGAGATAGGATATGCGCCGCTGATGACATTTTCCATCGTCGGAGCTTCATATGGAGAGTTTTTATCCTTCGCTACCTTGATCGCTTTTTCTTTTGCAGTGATATAGCCCATGCCATAATAACCGATTGCATCCTGATTTTGCGCCACTTCATCTGCAATTGCCTGCGAACTTGACAGCAGCAATGCTTCTGCGGCAAATTCTTCTTTGCCGTCTGCTTTTCCGTGACGAAGGACATGCTCCTTAAAGTAAACGTGAGTACCGGAATTCACCTCACGCGACAAGAGTACGATCTTTGCATCGCGCCCACCAAGCTCTTTCCAGTTCTTGATCCTTCCGGTGAATATATCAGCGAGCTGGTCAATGGTCAGTTCGGAAATTTTATTTGCTGGGTTCACTACCACAGCAAGACCGTCGAGAGCGACAACAATTTTTTGGGGAGCGCTCCCTTTCGATGCGACGAGCTCGATTTCACTTTCTTTCATTTCACGTGATACTTCTGCAACATCGCATGTGCTGTTAATTAATCCAGTAATACCGGTTCCCGATCCGCCGCCGGTGACAGCTATTGAAGTGCCGGGATTTTGTTTCATATATTCTTCAGCCCATGCTTGTCCAAGGTTCACCATGGTGTCGGATCCCTTTATTTGCAGGTTGTTGGGCTGATCGCTTTTTCTTCCGCAACCGCCGACGAGAAGCAGAATTAAGATAAACAGTACCAAATTCGTCGTTTTCATGAGTCTCAGAACCTTTCTTAAAATGGTGTTTATGGAAATTTTTGACGTATATAATATACATAAACATTTTGTAAACTTAATATTATGAAATTGTTAAGAATAAATCGAAGCTCTAAATACCATGCCCCTACAATCATAAAATTCTCCAGAGGTGTTCGTCTCATAGCACAGGGCGGTGGGAATAAACCTTTGGCTCAATTAAAGACAGGTCTCTTCTGCCAATGTTTCGCTAAAGGTGCATCAGCTCAATTCACCGGTTTAGCTTACTGGGCATTCAGCTGGTTCTTCTCTCAGTATGATATTGAAAGGTCGATGATAGTTCATTCTACGATTATGAAAATGGAAGAGACTGGCTAAAAAAAATGTAAAGAAGTATATTATATCAGCATAAAATATGCGATCACCTAGTATTGAAAAATAGTCGAGGGCATATGAAAGACATCAAACGTATAGCACTTGTAGCACACGACAACCGAAAGAAGGACCTTATTGAATGGGTTGACTGGAACTGGAATGCCCTTCTGAACCACAAGCTTATCTGCACAGGAACAACAGGCACATTAGTAGAAGATGCGCTGATGAGAAAACTGGACAAGAACTTGAAAAAGAAAATCGAGATCAGGAAACTCAAATCGGGGCCGCTCGGGGGCGACCAGCAACTCGGCTCTCTTATTGCAGAGGGTGAGATTGATATGATCATTTTTTTATGGGATCCTATGGAGCCGCAGCCGCACGACGTCGATGTTAAGGCGTTGCTGAGAATCGCTGTGCTGTATAATGTGCCGACGGCTTGTAATCGCTCCACAGCTGATTTTATGATTTCATCCCCATTGTTTACATCGGAGTATGAGCCAGCCCTTATCGATTATTCAGATTATATTCATAGAGGTATGAAATTCTGAAGCGATCAGTCCAGCTAATCTTGAGTTGGTTGGGTGGACATTTCCTTGCCTGCATCGGGAAGCAACAAAAATGAGAATCTTCTTAGTAGAGAAAAATTATTTCTCTAATTCTTCCGCGTGATGTTTCACCACTCGTGCTTGTGTATGGAAGATTACTTCTTCAGCAATGTTGGTTGACATATCGGCGACGCGCTCTAAGTTCCGGCTTATGCGAATGAGTTCCAATCCACATTCAATGGTTCGTTTGTCAGACTTGAGAAGTTCAATTACCTCAGTCATCATAGATCTATTGAGCTCATCAATCTGGTCATCGGTTTCGAGTAAGGAGTGTGCTATCTTCGGGTCAAGAAGGATAAAGCTGTCGAGAGCATGGCGCAGCATCAATTTCGTTATTGTCGCCATCTTCGGAATTTCCAGTAAAGATTCGAGCTTTTTGTGCTTGAGCAAATTCAAAGCGGATTCGGCTATATTCACAGCGTGATCGCCGATCCGCTCCAGGTCGTTATTTATCTTTTGCGCCGCAATGATGAATCGGAGATCGCTTGCAACCGGCTGTTGCAGTGCAAGGAGGTCGATAACAGCATTATCGATTTCAATTTCCAATGAGTTCACTCTGTTATCAGTATCGATAACGTGCTGGGCGAGACTGTTATTGTGTTCCAACACAGATTGGATCGCAAAGTCGAAGTTTTCTTCAACAACACTCCCCATTTTAATAAGTGTGGTTTTGATACTTTCAAGTTCTCGTTGGAAATGTCGTTCCATAGTCGCTGTCCTTGTGCTGTTGGTTAAATGTCTAGGTACTGCTTGGTGGTCCGGTGTTCTGTTGACAGATTGGTAAATATATTGGACCTGAATATCTTATCCGAACCTGCCGGTAACATAGTCTTCTGTTTGTTTGATGGAAGGCATTGTAAAAATTTTCTTTGTAATGTCGTATTCGATAAGCTCGCCTAAATAAAAGAAAGCTGTCTCTTCGCTCACGCGTGCCGCTTGCTGCATGTTGTGCGTTACGATGACTATCGTATAGTCTTTTTTCAATTCATAAATCAACTCTTCGATTTTTGCCGTTGAAATCGGGTCGAGCGCGCTTGCGGGCTCATCCATGAGAAGTACTTCCGGATTGACGGCAAGCGCCCGGGCGATACACAAACGCTGTTGCTGTCCTCCGGATAGACTCATGCCGCTCTTTGAAAGAGAATCCTTCACTTCGTTCCATAATGCTGCCTGTTGAAGGCTTCGTTCGACTGTTTCCGCGATGTGATTCTTGTGTGACATACCATTAAGTCGAATGCCTGCTGCGACATTATCAAAGATCGACATTGTCGGGAATGGATTCGGTTTTTGAAATACCATACCGACTCGCCGCCTCAGATTCACGGGGTCGTTCTCGTGAATATCTTCGCCATCGAGCAGGATAGTACCATTCATTGTGCCGCCCGCTACTTCGTGCATTCTATTCAGGCACCGAAGAAAAGTGGATTTGCCGCAACCCGATGGGCCAATGATCGCAACGACATGATTCTTCTGAATAGTAAGCGATACATTTCGCAATGCCTGTGTTTTTCCAAAGAAGGCATTCACATCTTTTGTTTCGAGCTTGGTGCTTGTCTCAAATGATTCGGATACATTTGAGGGCATTTGGAGTGTTTCTGTCATTTCATGTTCCTTAGTTCTGTTGTTTTGCATACCGTCCACGCGTGACGAAACGGAATGTGATATTGACGATGAAAATCAACACGATTAATACAAATGCTGCGCCCCACGCCTGTCTGTTCCAGTCATCAAATGGAGCTTTAGCATAATCGTAGATAAAGACCGTCAATGATGCAATCGGATGGCCGATATCGGTTGACCAAAATCGGTTGCCCAATGCTGTGAATAACAACGGCGCAGTTTCACCCGCTGCACGTGCAATAGCAAGAAGCACACCTGTGGTTATTCCTTTGACTGCTGTCGGAAGAATAATTTTCAAAGTCGCTTTCCATTGCGGGATGCCAATTGCAAGCGCTGCTTCGCGGTACGATTGAGGGACGAGCTTGATCATCTCTTCCGTGGTACGTGTGGCTGTAGGAATCATTAGAATTGCGAGCGCAACACCTCCCGCAAGCGCGGAGAATTGTTTCATCGGAATCACGACTAATATATATGCAACGACGCCGACGACAATGGAAGGTACACCGCTGAGAACATCGGTGAAGAATCTTACCGTTTGTCCGATTGCGTTATTGCCATATTCGGCAAGGTAAATACCGGCAAAGATGCTGATGGGCAGTCCGAAGAGACAGCCTAATCCGATGAGGATTGCAGTTCCCACCAGCGCGTTTGCCATACCGCCGCCTGTTTCACCCACGGGTTTTGGCATATGAATAAAGAAATCAACATTGAGAGCGCTGATGCCTTGTGCCAGAGTATAAAAGAAAATGAGAAAGAGCGGAATAACTGCGATAGCCACACTGAGCACAGACAGCGTGGTCATGATCGTATTTTTTGTCTTCCTCCAATTATGTTTTTTGAAATTGATATTCTTCATGCCGTTTTAAATTTCTTTGTGATACTCCAGACAATCAATCGTGCAATGACATTCAATATAATCGTCACCACGAAAAGGATTAAAGCGATTTCAATAAGGGCGCTTGTGTACAGAGAAGAAGTTGCTTCAGCAAATTCATTTGCGATAACACTTGCCATAGAATAACCGGGATCGAGAAGCGAATAGGAAATCTCCGGCCGGTTTCCAATAACCATGGTCACAGCCATCGTTTCGCCAACAGCACGGCCAAGGCCGAGTAATGTTGCACCTAATAACCCGGATTTACCATCAGAGAGAACAATCTTTGTCGTTTCCCATTTCGTTGCACCGAGTGCAAAGGCAGCTTCGCGCTGCGAGTTCGGGATTGCACGCAGCACATCCCTGGAAATTGAAGAGATAATTGGCAGGACCATAATGGCAAGAATAATGCCTGCGGCGAGCATGCCGAACCCGTACGGCACTCCTTTGAAAAAAGGCAGAAAGCCCGCATTCTTTATTAAGAAAGGTTCGACGGAATTGCGCAGCCAGGGTACCAATACAAATATTCCCCAGAGTCCGTATACAATACTCGGAATAGCTGCAAGTAATTCGACGAGAAAAGAAACCGGCCGTTCAAGCCAGCGCGGTGCAAGTTCCGAGAGAAAAATTGCAACACCGATGCTTAATGGAAGAGCAATGAGTAGTGCAAGAAGGGAAGAAACGATCGTCCCGAAAATAAATGGCAGAGCGCCGTATTCTTCCGCAACAGGATCCCAGGTGCTGGTAGAAAGAAATTTCCATCCAAATTGTTTTATCGATAGTTCTGAACCACGCACCATTTCGTATCCCATAAGGAAGACCAGAGCGAATACGAACAAGGCGAAAACCATGGTCGTGGTTTTAAATACTTTATCACCGATATGAGTTGTTCGTTGTTTCATAGTTGCCTGAGATACAACAACGGGTGGTAACAAGGGTCACTCAAGATTACCACCCGATTGCTGCGCAGTGTTAGTTTAAGAAGGAGCTACCGCTGCATTTTATTCTGTTGCGATAGAAGCGATCTTCTTTTCACACATTTTAACAACTTCTTTTGGCAGAGGTGCATAGTAAAGGTCTTTTGCATAAGATTGTCCTTCATCCATTGCCCATGTTAAGAAGCCGGTAATTTCCTTTGCCTTGGATTTATCTTTCATATTCTTGTAGATTAAAAGCCATGTGAATCCGGAAATAGGATAAGAATTTTTTCCGGCAGCATCGGTTATCGAAACACGCAGGTCCTCCGGCATGTTTTTTGCGGCTCCTGCAGCAGCGGCAGAAACCGATTCAAAGGTCGGTTCAACAAAATAACCTTCTTTATTTTGCAGCGAAGCATAGGATAGGCCGTTCTTTACTGCATATGCCAATTCTACGTAGCCGATGGCGCCTTCGGATTGTTTCACCAATCCGGCAACGCCTTCGTTTCCTTTGCCGCCCAAGCCAACAGGCCAGTTCACCGAAGCGCCCATCCCGATATTGACCGCCCATGTTTTGCTGACTTTTTTCAAATAGTCGGTAAAAATATTTGTGGTACCGCTGCCATCAGAACGATGTGCCACAAGGATTGCTTGATCAGGAAAATTCTTTCCTTTATTGATGCTTGTGATTTCATTGTCATCCCATCGTGTAATCTGGCCAAGATAAATCTTTGCCAGAATATTAGGGGTAAGTTTCAAATCTTTTCCTGCTGCAGGAAGATTGTAAGTAATAACAACCGCACCCATGACAGTAGGAATGTGCAGAATGTCGGACCCTTGTTTTTCCTTCACTGCCGCTAATTGTGCATCTGTCATTGCAGCATCGGATGCGCCGAAATCAACGGTTCCTTCAGTCACTTGCTTAATTCCGCCGCCGCTGCCTATGGATTGATAATTGAATTCGACTCCATGTTGTTTACTATAAACATCGAACCATTTCGAGTAAATGACATACGGGAAAGTAGCGCCCGCGCCGTTGAGCTTCATTTGTGCAAGTGTTGTGCCGAAAAGAACCACGACCAGCGCCAGACTCATACATACTTTTGTAAACTTCATTTTCGTCTCCTTATTAATAAAATAGAATCCCGAAATCTTCAGACTCCGGGATTCCTATCAATTCATTGGTTATAGAAATATATAATAAACTGTGAGACGAGCAGTTGTAGATGCATCGATTGCTTTTCCGCCCTTCGGTGTTTCATAGGTCTCATACAAAACGTTCGGCATAATCGAAACGTTCTTGTCAACTTTCCATGATAATCCAGCTATAACATAATTGCGGGATAAATTTACGTTTGCAACAGCGGCTGTTACTGTAACAGGATCTTTTCCCTTATCATCAGTGCTTGGATTGAAATTGTCATACCGAGCAACAACTGCAAGTTCAGGTATGATGTTGAAAGAACCGAACACAGAAAAACCCATAGTGGATTTTGTCGAATAGGACTTTGCGACTGTGTCTTTGAGAGCGCTGGAAGTTGATTGTATGAATGCTTCGACGCCTATATTATAACTAAATGGCTCGCTGTAGCCAAGAAATAATGCGGTTGTAACGGCGCTGTTGCTGACATTACTCTTGGTGTAACTGTTGAGAATATCTGCCGCATCTTTGTAATCTATGTACACTGTTGCTTGAAAGTTTGTGATTGGTTTGAGCTGAATATGCGCATAGTATCGTTTGTATTTATCGCTTTCCGGTTTGGCAGTACCTGCTCCATTTCCCACCATCAACCAGTAGTTCAACATTCCGTCGTCCGTAAGTTTTCCTTTAAGAGACAAACCCATATCCCTCGAATCAACAGTTCCTCGCAAATCCATAATCGTTTTTTCCAATGAGCGATATCCCCAAGCAGCTTCGGAAACATCGTAAGCGGGAGTTGGTTGAACACCAAAAATAAGATTGCTTCCGCTGAAAACATTTTTCCACATCAAATAAGCGTCTTTGACAAATACACCGATCTTGCCGCCAGTTAATGCATCGCTTTGGGCTGCTGTCGAAGTTGCTGCGCCTTGGTCGGCTTCAAGACGGAATCGTGTTGTAAATTGATCTGAGATGTCGTTGTCATACGTGAAATAAATACGTCGCAACTGGAATGCCTGATATGCAGTCGTTCCAGCCGGGCTGGCAATGTTTGAGCTGGGGATAGCTGCATCGCGTGTAACATTATAATAGTAATCCCCGAACATATAACCGCCGAATTTGCCCTGACCAACGGCTGCGGATAATCCAAGAAGAATCAGAATCGCAGAAACTGCTAGAATCTTCTTCATAGTAATTTGTTCCTTTATATTAGTGTGAGTGATATGAATTGAGTTGTTATTTAAATCGAGAAAAAACGATTTCAAGTGGTGAATACTTTGATGAGATAGCTCACGATGAACATTGTAATCGTCATAAAGACTAAAAAGAAATATAATTCCCGATTGGTCATCGGTTCAACTTCAACCTCGTTCATTTCGTCAGGACCGAAGAGGTCGAAGATAAGTTGAAAGAGGAAAGGTTCGCGTTGAATTTTCTTTTTAGTAGTCATTTTTAAGGGAGCGGTTATGCACCAAGCACCCGCACAAAAATTCCAAAGAGTGCAAGAGCGAGAGTCACCATACTAAGTGATATATAGAACTCTTTATTGCTGATGGGAATGTTTTCTTCCATTTTTAAATCATCAGCTGAAACTATATGTCCTGCCATCCATTGTTTCATTTGATTCTCCTATGTCTTTATTGTTCTCAAATCTACGATACAAATATCGCATAAAGACATTACTGGAAGTTAACGGAATGGTTACCAAATTGTTAAGACTGTATAGATGCCGGATAGAGGTTTTTGTGAAAACATAAAAGTACATAATGAACCTGGTGATGCATAACCTCTGAAATGTAGAACCGGCGTTGACTTCGATATATTTCACTTCAGGCATACTCATTTAGGTTCAAAATACAGTTACACCAGCAGCGGTGCGAGTGCTCGTATATATTGTTTAGTTTGATTATCCAGAACTTGTCGAATCAACCGCGAAAACTTTATGTATGATCGATTAGAATTGTAGGGAGTGAATCGGATAAAGCAATTTTTTGAAATCGTGTATCGCAAGAATATTGAATTTGTGATAGCACGTTAAAGAATGCATAGACCGTATTCTCATAGTGCAAGAAGTTTTTGTTGTGTTATAAATATTGCGACTGTATTAAAACCGTAAAAATAGTTTTGTCATTCTTATTCCTATGCCTTATATCAGGAAAAGAATTTAAAGCAAAATAAAATGATTAACGATACTCAGAGTGACAAAAGAAACTTTTTCACAATCTTCATGTTCTTTACACTGCATGCATTATTAGTCAAGACACAAGTTTCTCCCCTAATTAAACTAAGACAATACCGATCATTCTGCTAAACAATTATTCTCAGTAGTGTTATTTGCGATTGAGCCAACATTCGGTTTACGAAATAATCATATTCTCATGAATGTAAGGTAATACCCGCGTAACATTTCGAGTGTATCTTAATCCATAATTTTATTCAATCCATATATCACGTTTTTTTATTCCGGGAGGTCCATGACATTTTCGCACAGTCACGGGTACACAGTTTTTGCAAATGAATCCACGAGATTCGTTGGTGGCCAATTCAACCGTGGGTTATTTGAAAGCCAAATTCAAACTAAAATCCATGTTCAATCGGCTCGTACCTCTGTGAATCATCACAGCAGAATTCGCATCATCGCTGTGTTCCTTACTGTTGCACTCTGTTTTGGGGTCGTTCATTCCGGAGCCATTCGTGGCACTGTGCGCGCCAAAGGAACGAGCGAACTCATCGTAGGAGCGAATGTTTCGTTACCTGGAACTGGAATGGGAGCTGTTACAAATGCATCAGGAGAATTCTTCATTTCCATGTTTGCAGGTTCCTATACGATCCGCGTCAGTATGCTCGGTTATGAGCACTTTGAGAAGAAGGATGTGATCGTTCCGGATGATACCTCAGAGGTTTTTCTTGAAATCTTCCTAAAAGACAGTCCTGTGAGTGTTGCGGATGTTGTTGTCCGTGGCCGTACGAACCGCGAGCTCGAGTCATCCTCCCGCCTTGCAGAAAAACAAGCAAACAATGTCATTAACGTCGTTGGTGCACAGACTATTGAACGATCAACGGATAGAACGATAGCTGATGTGCTCGGCAGGGTTTCAGGTTTATCATTAATACGCGATCAAAATGGTGAGGGGCGTTATGTTGTTATGCGTGGCCTCGAACAGCAGTATAACAATACGCTTCTGGACGGAATTAAAATTCCAAGTCCGGAATCGAGGAGTAGATTTGTACCACTCGATATTTTTCCATCCGGATTGTTCGAGCGAGTTGAAGTGACAAAAGCACTCACTCCAGAACTCGCTGGTGATGCAATCGGCGGATCAACGAACCTTATGATGCGCGAAGCGCCGGAGAAATTTATTTTCGCAATGAGTGCATCTGCCGGAAGTATGTCCGGTGTCTATGGCAAAGACTTTAATACTTTTAACAAGAGCGCTGTTCAAGAACTTGATCCGGATCGGCTTCATGGCAGAGTGAGTGACAGTGATCCCACGAAACAACTTGGTCCGAGATATAATCCGACAACTTCGGATTTTACCGTTCAGTCGATGAAATATACGAATTCACTTCCTCCGCTCGATGGTCTTTACACAGTTCTTGTAGGAAATAGGTTTTTTGATAACCGATTCGGTCTTATTGCTTCCGGAAGTTATCAAAACACCTACAATAATGTACAAACAGATCTCTACGGTGTCGGTGCCGATATCAACAAAGTAGATCAAAATGGTTTCTATGTTTTATATCCAACGACGTATGATAAACGAATATTTTACATAAACAAAACAAGAGAAGGAGGAACACTCAAAGGAGATTTTATTTTCGACACTGACCAGCAAATGTATGCATCATATCTGTATGTGCGTCAACAAGAGGTGCAGGCCCGACATGATCTTCAGATCAATATCGATGGTTCACGCGGGTCGGCTGATCTCACCTATGATAATTTATCTGCGCTCCGGACTCAAACTGAAAACAGTTTTTCATTCGGAGGAAATCATTTTACCTCATCGCCGGTTTCACTTCGATGGATCATAAACACAACGGATGCACTTCAAGACAGGCCGGATGAAGCAGATTATTCCATTCTTCAAAACTATGACCCCTATGGAAATCTCCAGCCCTTTCAGGGACTTGGTTCTATTGCACATAGCTGGAGAAAAAACGACGACAAACAGTTATTGGGAAAGATTGATTTTGCATTTCGATTGACGCAAGATGGTTCACATCTTATTCAAATGGGCGTAAATGCTCAAAAACTCAATCGAGTAAATTTTCAAAATGATTACAAGCTCAATCCAAGCATCATCAATGGATCAACGCAAGCATTCATAACTATCGATAGCGCTAAAACAACAGTCTGGGGGCAAGGGAGTACTTCAGGAACTACCGTCTATGGATTTCAAAACTATAAATCTCAGGAAAAATTGATCGCTTCCTATTTTCAATACACACTGATATTAGGAAATCTTCAAGTTCTCGCCGGTGTACGATGGGAACAAGCAAACGATACCTATTTTACAATGGCGTCCCCTCAAGTCGGGGGAAGCGAGGCAGATATTACAACAGTAGATTTTCTTCCGGGAATTCATTTTCGATATACGGTTGCATCAGATCAGATAGCTCGGATATCTCTTACACGAACGATGAGCCGCCCCAGCTACTTCGATCTTGTTCCAGCAGTCGAGCGCTCCGATGTCACTCAAACCCAGGGAAATCCGAACTTGCGTCCTGCACAGGCAACAAACCTCGATCTCCGATATGAATACTATCCAAATCAACTCGATCTTATTTCCCTTGGACTTTATGCAAAGAAGATCATCGGTCCGATCCAGGATCAATACTCGATCGGAACTATTTCGACGAGATCAAAAGGAAACGGCGATCCTGCGACTCTGTATGGCATTGAAGCCGTTGTCGTGAAAAGGGTTGGAGATTTTGGAATCTCTGCAAATTATACCTATGTCTACTCATCCTCCACTAGCTGGAAACAAGCGCAGAAGTTGGATCCTTATGGTGATCCGGCCAATTTTTATTTTCAACAGACCCGGCCGCTTCAATCTCAATCGCCACAAATTCTCAATGTAACGCTTTCGTTTCTTCACGCAGATTGGGGAACAGATTTAAACGTGACCTATAATTACACCGGCCGCCGATTGGATGTTGTCTCTCAAACCGATGGATATGATACGTATCAAGATGCAGTTGGCAATCTCGACTTTTCAGGCGAGCAATCCCTCTTCTTCGGCATAAACCTGACGGTAAAACTTATCAATATACTTAATTCAGAGGCAGTGAGAGAAGTGGTGTCCGGTGATTATGTCAAGCATGACCCGATTGTTATTGAGAGAGATATTAATAAGTTTCGCGGTACTATCGGCCTTAGCTTCAAACTATAATTTTATTAATCCATTATATAATCATAAATCAATAAGGAGATTTATTTATGTCGCGTTTAGTAATTTTTGTATTGCTTCTTACATTCCCTGCATTGCTATCTGCAGCGGTGCTTCCAGATACATTATCCGGTATCACCAAGGGGACAACTCTTGCAAACCATAAATATGTGGTCAGGGACAGTTTATTCGTTAACGCAGGTGACACACTTCAAATTAGCGCCGGTGATACACTTATTATGGCGAGTCCCACCGGTTTTATCCAGGTACTTGGTTCATTCATTTGCGAGGGAACGTCAACGAAACAGAATCTCATCACGGTTCCAAATTCACGTGCTGCGAATGGACCGGGACAATGGGGTGGCATTGTGGGAGATTCCTGTAAGTATATCAGCGTGAGATGGACAAAAGTTCTTTGGGCCGGCGGAAACGATTTAGGCGGCCATGCATATCGCACATTTGATATTGCATCAGACTATGCAAATACCACACAGGTTTACTTCGTCCACAATACGGTGATTGGAACTGTTGATGATTGTATAGGTATCACCGGCGGCAATGCTGTCGTGGATAGCAATGTGATCAAATGGTGCGGCGCGCCTGATGGTGATAACATCAACTTGAAAGGGGGAGTAGTCGGCGAGATTGCATATAATGTAATCTGGAGTTCAGGCGGCAACGGGATTAAAGTGAATGCGAGCCTCAGTTCACCACGTATCACAAACGTGTGCATCCACAACAATACAATTGTTGCAGGCGGATGGCGCCGTATCGGTGAGTTGGGTTATGCGATTCTTGTAGATAAAAGTGCGCGCGCGCAAATCTATAATAACATAATGGGAGATATGTATCAGGAGTTAGAAATCACAACGAAGGCTGATACAATTCGAACAGTGTATGACAATAACTTATTCTGTTATACAGGCGATAGTCTAAAAGGCGCAAGCCGATATTTCCCGAACGATGGTGTAACCAGACAAGCCCCACACGATTGGATTGACGTGAAAACAAATGCCTTGTTTAAGAATTATGCACCAGACTTTACAAATGACTGGACTACTCTCGATGGCACAAATGACTATCGGATTTTGTCCACCTCAGTAGCAGTGGGTCATGGATTTACACCTCCTGCTCCGACACCGAGTAATTACTGGTATAATCCTTATTTCGGCAATACAACTCAATTACCCGGTGCTTCGAACATCGGTGCTCTGGGTATCTATACTTCAACTGGAGTGAATAATTTTAGTCAATCGTTACCGACTCAATTTGCTCTTCGGCAGAATTATCCTAATCCTTTCAACCCGACGACGACAATCGAGTATTCGCTGCCGCAAACCGCAGATGTTACTCTGAAAGTTTTTAACATGCTTGGACAAGAGGTGAAAACGCTTACAAACGGTGTAGAATCTGCTGGTGTTCAATCAGTTAAATTCGATGCAACGAATCTGACGTCCGGTGTTTATTTCTATCGATTGCAAGCTGGATCGTTCTCGCAAGTCAAACGAATGCTGCTGTTGAAGTAAATGGAAAGTGAGAATCGATTAGCTGCTTTCTCCTCCTAAAAGAGAACGGCGGTTTATCCGAACGGGTTACCGCCGTTCATGGATTTGTTACATTTATTTCGAGGGACACGTCATGAATCGTTTTCGTTTTACAGCGTTTCGCTTTTTCATTCTCATTGCTTCGGTTGGCGCAAATGCGCAGGAGAAAGTTACGATCGCTCTCTGGGGAGATTCCCGGGAAAATCTTGATCATGCCTGCGAGCAGATCGCAAATGTTTTGGAACACCAGATTACAGACTGGGATGTTCAGGTCCATACGGGAGACTTCACCCATCATGGTGCAGAAGTGGATTGGGAGCGAACGCTCGCGGTACCCGGAGTCAAGGAACTTTATTTGCCCGGAAAATTTCTCCTCTGTACAAGCAATCATGATGCAGGCGGCAAAGGAAATCCTTCGGCTTTTCGGGAGGTGTATGACAGGCACACACGCGGCATTCTGCCAATCAATGATGCAGACAGCACAACACATTTCTACGCCTGGCATAAAGGAAACGTTCATATTGTTGTTCTCGATGCTTACTTTTCCGATTCCTCTACCGAACAACGTTGGTTAGACAAGTACCTTGAGCAAGTAAAACCGAATGATTGGCTCATCGGTGTTTGGCACAACCCTGCATACGCAATTACATATAAGGAAACATATCTTGACCATTGTCGTGGATGGCTCGAGTCACTGGCTCGCCATGGCTGCAGCTTTGTCTTCAACGGCCATGCACATGTATATGTCCGTACAAAGCCGCTTCTTCCGGATGGGACAGTTGAAAAAAAAGGTATAGTCCATATCATTAATGGGACAGGCGGTGCGAGTTGGAAAGACACCGTTACAATGAGCTCGCAAATCGCATTCACACCGTCTGTGCGCTCTTTTCCCGTCATAACATTCATAACATTTGAAAGCCACACTGCTAAGCTCCGGACGATAGACGCACGGCCGGAAAACCATCTTCAAATTATCGATACATATACCATTACTCATTAAGGAAGAAATGACCATGTCCCGTACACTAACACGATTATTGATTCTCGGAATTATTTGTTCCATCATAACCTCATTTGTCTTCTCCCAGGATCCCGTTAATAAATCAAACCAATTGTCGTTTGGCAATAAGTCACTCAATTTCCTTGTCCTCAGTGATTGGGGCAGAGAAGGGAGCAAAGATAAAGCCAAGGATAAGAAGGCAGCGGGTCAGGTGAAAGTGGCACAGCAACTTGCAGCTACCGCTGAAGAAGTGAAAGCATCGTTCGTTGTCACGTGCGGCGATAACTTCCATGGCAAAGGTGTATCAAGTGTTACAGATTCGCTTTGGCAGGAAAATTTTGAAAATGTGTATACGGCTAAGTCATTAATGATTCCCTGGTACATTGCTCTCGGAAATCATGATTATGAAGGAAATGCAGATGCGGAGCTTGAGTATGCAAAAACCAGCAAGCGATGGATTGAGCCTGCACGATATTATAGTTTCACGAAAAAGCTTTCCGGTTCAACTCAAGTGCTTTTTGTCATTCTTGACTCTTCCCCCTTTGTTGAGGAATACATTAATCAGAAAGATGATGGACATCATTTGAGTGGCCAAAAGATAGCTGTGCAGTGGCAATGGTGTGACAGTGTACTCAGTATATCAACCGCAACATGGAAATTCGTGTTCTTCCATCATCCTGCATACTCTGCCTCATCTACTCATGGCAGCACGGTGGAAATTCAACGTACATTCGTACCGTTATTTGAAAAGTATCATGTCAACGCTTGCTTCTCTGGCCATGATCATGACTTACAGCACTCACGTCCAGACAGCGCGACTGTTGAGTATTTTGGCTGTGGAGGCGGTTCTGAAACGAGGCCTGCAGGGCAGGCAGCTTTTACGAAGTACAGCAATGCTTCTTTAGGTTTTGGAGTGGTTTCAATAAGCCAACGCACCATGAGATTTAGCTTTGTCGATGATAAAGGCGAGCAAATCTATCACTATGAAATTTACAGAAGTGAATCTAGTTTGGCAACTGTCCATAAAACTCATGATAGTCGTAAATGATGAGTCAGAAGTAATCACTCAGAGTGTCAATCACTGATGATTGTGAGAAACAATACTTTAATAACAACCTTTCTGCATAAACCATTACACACTAAGGAATGAACCATGTCCTGCTCACTTACACGACTAATGTTTCTCATTGCGCTCAGTTGCAGCGCAGTACAATTTATATTTGCCCAATCCACACTTCCCGTTGTCATCGATACGATTGCTGTCGGAGGTTCCGGAGGAATTGATTACATCACTTGCGATCCGAAAACACACCGTCTGTATATCTCCCATAGTACTCGTGTGGAGGTCGTTCAGTATGATACAAAAGAGCATGTAGGAAGTATTGAAAAGACATCCGGTGTTCATGGGATAGCACTTGCATCTGAACTCTCGCGCGGTTTCACAAGCAATGGCAAGGATGGCAGCGTGACGGTATTTGACACCAAGACGCTTGCTGTCGTCAAAATCATCGATACAAAGGAAAAGAAGCCCGATGCCATTCTCTATGAACCGCAAACGAAGCGCGTTTTTGTTTTCAATGGCGATAGTGAAAACTGTACCGCAATAGACGCAACAACGATGAATATCGTCGGAACACTGGCGCTTGGCGGAGGACCAGAAGCTCCCGTGGCAGATCGCAAAGGTGATATCTTCGTAAACATTGAGACTACCAATGAAGTCGTGCGGTTCAACGCAGCATCGCTGAAGATAAGTTCACGCTGGGCAGTCGCTCCAGCACAAACGCCGACAGGGATTTCGATGGATCGTGCTAACCGCATTCTGTTCATCGGCGGAAGGAACCAGGTTTTTGTTGCCATGAATGCAGATGACGGCAAGATATTCGCAAATTTTCCTATCGGCAAAGGTGTTGATGGCACTGCGTTCGACTCAAAGACAGGAATGATCTATGTTTCAAACAAGGACGGCTCGCTCGACATGTTCGAAGAGGATTCGCTGAAATCCTTCGAACTCGTCGGCAAGGTACTCACATCTCCAGGTGCGAAAACACTAACCCTCGATCCAGTCTCCCATAAAGTGTTTCTCCCATGCGCTAGGTCCGTTGATGGACCGGGTGGTCTTAAAGGAGAGATGATAGTGCTTGTCGTTGGAGTTCGATAGCTCGACAGAGACGAGTAGAATTATATTAAGCATTGATGATTTTGATAACAGGATGGGCTCTGGCATCACTCATCATACTCCAGATAGTGGTCTCGACGCTTGATCATCTCGATGCATTCAGAAGCAAAGATGCTTTATATGGATTAGATTGTTTTCCAGCATTGTGGTTGGGAGTGCTGGTTGTAGTTTCAGTCATTTTATTCTTTTTATCTAGAAAAAGAATGCCTGCTCTGTCGAATGATTCTTTGTTTGAGTATTTGTTTTGATTGAATATTCACTATACAGCCTGATTTTCTTTAAACCGGTATCCTACACTTGGAACTGTTTCGATGTAATGCGCACAGTTTTTTAGTTTTTTTCGTATTCGGCCAATGTGCACATCTATTGTACGGTTGGTTGCACTGTCGTCGTTGCCCCAGATGGCACGGAACATTCCCTGACGTGTCAAAACTCGTCCACGATTCTTTGCCAGATGCACAAGAAGTTCAAATTCCTTTTTGGAAAAAGCAATCGATTCCTGCCCGCATACTGCTATATATTGCGGAATCAGTATCGAGAGATCATCGATCGTGATGATATCGTTTTCTACAGTCATAGGACTGGATTGTTGTTCCTGCCGCCTAAAGAGCGCATGCATTCGCGCTATGAGACGAAGCGCCTGTACAGGTTTGGTGATATAATCATCGGCACCGACTTCCAAACTAATGATTTCGTCTGTTTCTGTTTCCTTATTACTTAGAATGAATACAGGGACATCGGGCAATTCCGGATTTTGTTTGACCGCACGAAGAAAATTCAATCCGTTCATATCCGGCAGCTGAGGGTTAAGGATGATGAGGTCGGGAAAATGCTGCAGGTGATTTAACGCTTCCTGGCCGGAGGAAACGGATGTCACATAATAACCTTCCTGTGAAAGAACGCTTAACAGCATCGAAGATGTTTCTCTGTCCGGATCAACGATAAGAATAGATTTACCAGCCAAGGTCATAGGTTTTTCGTTTACAATAGTTTTACAGGAGGATAACGAATTGTTTCTTGCTCATCTGCCAACGAATGCATAAGTTGCTTTTGAATAAATTCTATGAACATGAACTTTTACTATCCATGAGGTAATGCATATGAACAATCAATCCTTTCTTCCTGCAATAGTGCCTCTCTTTCAAACCGTGGAGGAGCATCTCCATAATCGCAAATTAGAACTTGCTCTTTCAGCAATTAATTCGATTCTCGCATATGATAAGAATAACTTCTATGCACTTGCAATTAAGCGTCGTATAAAGCGTGTTCTCGATTTCCAACAAGACCCATCAGCGATCTCTGATTCGACGGAATACTATATTGCTCGAGTAATAGCTGCATTAGAAAACGTTTGTCAAATGGCTGTACGATTTCTGACAAACCTTTCCACACAGACATCGATTCATGATATGAACTCCCAATTGCGAGAACAAGCATTGGAAAACAAACATCAAGCATTGCTGCATCGAGCAAGACAGCGCTTCCAGAGTCAAGAATATGGACGTGCTCTGCAAGAAGCGGAACGTGCTCGTATTCTTCGGCCACACAGCGTTGAAGCCGATGCCTTGATTCTGAAAATCAAAGCGCATATGGCAACTCCTTCAGTAAAAGGAAAACAACACGTCCAGTCAGAAAATGTGGCCATGGATGGGATCGTAAAGCCGAAACAGCAGCGAGACTTAAAAAGCAAAACAGCCATTGAAAGCTCTGAAGCTGTAACTGAGAAGATTCTCGCTTCCATCTCTTTTGCAGATTATCACCGGACGAATGGCGATTATGCCGTCTGCCTCCGGTATATTGCACAAGGATTAGAACTCGATTCTTCCAATGGAGTGCTTCTTCAAATGAAAGAGGAAGTTGAAAAGATTGTGATGGAAAAATTTTCGGAGAAGGAAACTTCATTTCAGCTGACCTGAAATGCGTGAAGACAATTCAGCAAGATGCAAGCGTGCTTCGTCCTGCTGTTGCTTTTCGCGGAGGTTCTTTGGAGTATGCTTTATCACTTCTTCTAATGCAGATACTGCCAGGGAATTATTTCCCATCGCTTTATAGGTCCAAAAAAGTTCATAGTAGGCGAATGAATTGGACGAGTCGTACCGTAAAGCAGTTTTCAAATACTGTTCAGATGCTTCCAGGGAACCGGAGAGATCTTCACAAAAGACCGCGCGTACAATGCCTTTTTCCAGCCAGTTCAGTTGTGCACCTTCACGTTCGAAGATCGCGCGGATGATATATGGATAGGAGAATGTTGAATCGCGCTCCAATGATTTTTGTACGTGCAATCTCACATCCTTCCCGATATCTATCTTCTCTCGAACGCCAACAAACGGAATAAGGCTTCCTTTCGCCAGTGCATACCAGAAATGTGCTGCCGCGCTATCAGGATAATTGTGAGCAAGAGAGTTTGCAAACTCGAGAGCCTTCTTATATTCAAGCTCAGAAACTGAGTCTTTGTGCAAATGAATTCTCCCATTGTCGTTGTGAATGCGAACCATACGAAGCAAAGCAGCATAACTCGTTGGAGATTCATTGTATGCCTGCTCGTATTCCTGTTGGGCCGCATTATTATCGAATGCCTGATAATAATAATCTCCCATGGCTATGTGATTCTCTTTAGGGGGATTCGAAAAATAGATGATCAATGCGAAGGATGCAGTGAAGAGAAATTGTGCCGCTTGTGTCAATTCCATAGAAATCGTTTCCTCAATAGTACGATGATAAGGATACAAAACACATCTTGCTGAACAATAACCGATTCATTACCAAATTGTTAAGTCTGTTAGCATATCTTGTAAAGACTACGATGTGAACGTATATTATTGATAAGCAAAAGAACAAATCGTTATGAATGTATCATCCTTTGTTTTAGAACAAGCGCTGAAACAGCTTGGTATTTCCACTGACGCAATTCACCAATTGCAGCTCGCGGGTCAATTGAGTGACGTTGATGGCAGCGGGTTCCCAACGGAATTGTTTCAACTGAGCGCGCCGATGGTAACGCGGGGATTGCTAAATTATGCAGTTCTCCAGATGAAGCGGGACTGGTTGTATCCATATTGGGTGCATCAGCAGCTTGATCCAAAAAGCGAAAGTTTTGTAGCCCGTTCCCAAAATCCTCTTCTCTTAAATATCACTCACAGAAATTGGACACTTCTTGGAAGTCCATCAGGATTACATGAAGCGATCGTTGATCCGCGAGGATTGGTGACACCACTTCCCCGTGAATGGTCAATTGATGTTTGGCTCGTAATAGAACGGGGAATATGTCTACCTTCACTTTCCACTCCGATATGTCAAGAATATGATACACAGGTGCCGAGAATTACAACTCGATTTGATGCTTCTGGAATGTTGTTAGAGTTAGAGGCGTTCGTTGATACAACAAACCGGGGGAGAGATGTGCTCTTTCAAGCTGTTCACGTAACCAACAATACCGATCAGACATTAGATGCATTGGTGTGTTTTGCTGTGCGGCCCTTTAATCCGGAAGGTGTTGCACCGATCCAGCATATTGAATTTAAGTATGCACGCCAGTTGTATGTTGATCACTGTCTCGGACTTGTCTTTGCCGAGGAGCCCCAGAGAGTATATTGTTCTAATGCTCAGCGAGGGGATGTGGTGAATATACTTCGTCGGCAAATAGAACGCGGCAATTCACCAGAAGAGACTGATCTGAAACATTCGGTGACGTGCCCGAACGGCCTGGCAAACGCAGTAGTAGTATTTGAGGTGCGCCTTGATCCCAATGCAAAGCGGTCAATTCACTCGAGCGTTGCCTTAGGAACAAAGCAGGATCTTTTACGCTTGCAGTCAAAGTCAACATGGCGTGTCTCGTTTGAAAAACGACGGGAAAGACATCACGCTCGATGGGAAAAAGAGCGTTCAACCGGCGCTGTGATCGAACTTGCCGATGAGCGTTTGCAAAAACTCTTCGATGCCAATGTGCTGGCTTTGTTGCAACTGCAGGACGGTGAATTTATTTCTCCCGGTCCATATCTTTATCATCATTTCTGGTTCCGGGATGCGGCACCGATGGTTCATGCGTTGGATAGATTAGGATTCCATCGGCGTGCACGACAGGTGATAGATAGTTTTCCGGAGCGACAAACATCGGATGGTTTCTTTCGAGGGCCTGATGGCGAATGGGATTCCAACGGTGAAGTGCTCTGGTTGATCGAGCAACACGCTGCATTATCACGTTCTATTTCCTGGCTCAAGCAAGTATTTCCGCATATTCAACGCGGCACCGAGTGGATCATTCAGAAAAGAAAACAGAGTCGTGATACAGTTACTACACATAAAGGACTTCTTCCGCCAAGTTTAAGTGCCGAACATTTTGGAACAGTTGACCAATACTATTGGGATTCCTTCTGGGGATTAAGGGGTATTCATTCTGCGGCAGCACTCGCCCGCATTATTCATCGCCAAGAAATTGCAGAACGATGGGATCGAGAAGCCGAAATATTCTCCAAAGATATTCGGCGCTCGCTGGAAGTTACTGCCGGCCGGTTGGGTAGAAATCTCATTCCAGCATCTCCCTCGCGTCCGTTTGATGAAAGCGCCATCGGATTTGTATCCGGAATTTATCCGCTCGGCATTACAAATATCTTTCCATCCGCATTTCATGCGACGTTGCATGAATTCACCAATAGATATGTGGATGACAGAGGATTTTTCCATCCCATTATTCATTCAGGGTACAATCCATATCTCACATTACAGATTGCACACGCCTTCTTATTCTATACCCAATCACAGCGCGCATGGCAAATTGCTGAGGCAATCTTTCATCAGTGCCGCTCACCGTATTCACTTCCGGAGGCGATACATCCAAAAACAGGCGGTGGAGCGATGGGGGATGGCCATCATGGCTGGGCTGCGGCAGAGATCATTCTCTTTCTCCTCGATTGTCTAGTGCGTGAAGAAGGAGCAACGCTTTCCTTTTTTAAAGGCGCGACTGCAGAAATGATTTTCTGGGGAAAGAATATTTCTTTTAAAGGAATTGCGACGTCATTTGGGAAAGTCGGCTGCACGTTGAATTACGAAACTGAAGGAAAAGCAATCTGCTCTCTATCGCTTGATTCTATTTCAGAAAAGAAACCAAAAGCAGTTGAACTCTATTTGCCGTTCTCAATCAAGAGAGTGCTCACTTCTACACAAGGTGTCGATCTTCAGAATACACCAGAGCAGGAGAAAACAAAAATTACCTGTTCATCAGGCAGCGCAGTATTGCTCCTGGAGAGATAATATATTCGTTCCGGGAATGCGGTGAATATGAACGGTAAGGGGAAGCTCCATTTTTGCCTTTTCATAGAGAGATTCATTTTCGCCGACAAGAATTGCTACACCGTCGGGATCGCACATCTGCAATAACGGGAAGTCACTAACGCTGTCTGTCGCAACAATCATGGGCATACAATCGCCGCTCAAGAGACGGTATTGTGCGATTTTTCCATCGCCCACTGGAATCGGGTTCAATATTTGAGTCGTGATTGTTCCATTGAGAATTTTTGGCTTGATGCCGGCAATATTATTCACGGGAATACCGAACAGAGTCGAAGCTGCTACTTTTGCGGAAACATCATTGCTTGCTGAAATGACAAATATCGTATACTCCCACTGACGCAACAGGTGTACCACCTCAAGCATGATTTGATTTGCCTTCGGCACGGGCACCTCTATTCCTTCATATAGGATGGCATTCGAACCCGAAGATAAAACTCGTTTAGTCGCTTTGATAAGATCGTCCAAAGAAAGACCGCTCAGCGCGCGCACTGCTTCAATATAAACGGCTGATGGATCTTCTTGTACCATCTGCTGATATTCGGACCATGAAAGTGAGAGAGGAACGTCTTCAGAGAGCAATTGCGCAAAGACGGCATTGCCTATATCTCCGACAAGCAATGTATTGTCTAGATCAAACACTGCGGTTCTGCTTTTTCCACCGAGGTGAGATTCACCGAATCGCTGCTCTATATCTAAGAGGCATTCCAATATGTTTGTTTGAGAAACCATTTCTATCGGATTCTTCGGCGCAGAACCAGTATCGATCGATTTGTGGATTCTCATTGTACAGTGAATGACCGAAGCGGTTTACCTGCAAATGCAGGAATCGTAAGTGGTTTATGATATTGATGAAGTGCAACTGTCACGTTTGAAATCTGATAAGGAATCGATAGCTGACGAATCTTGATATTGCAATATCCATCTGCGTATTGCAAAATGTTATACTTCAAGAATCTTACAGGGTCATCACACACAGCTCCCGCTCCATTGGCAAAAAGAATTCCGTTGCGGTCGTATATCTCGTTTCGATGAATATGTCCGTGCAAGACATAGCGGACATTAAACGATTGAAAGAGGCGGATAATTTTTTTTCTTTTTTTCATCCGCATAGTGTTTGACTCGATCGTGGTCCAAAGTCTACCACCTTCGTAATCTGATTGCAGGAGATCGTTAAAGTGATGGTGGATGACAACAATGTTGGTACGATCAGCTAAAATGCCAAGTGAGTTTAACTTTTCTAAAGCATCAATTTGCTGATCGTCCAACATCCCATTCGTGCCCAGTGGATTTTGCCTGAATGACCATGGTGGAATTGAATTCAATCCGATGATGTTGAATGGCCCTACTGTTTTAACAAAAGGAAAAAGGCTTGTTTCATTCAGCCGCGTGACGTCCTGGAAAGTTTCTGCAAATGCACTCTGGAACAATTCAGTATGCCGTGCATAATCGACACTCCGGATATGCTGCGGAAAGCTAAAAACATCAACGGCCCGATGCGGTCCACCGAAGATATCATGATTCCCCGGTACAATGGTCAATTTGCTGCTATCCAGCAATTGATGATTTGAAAGTATTTCCCGTGCAAGATAATAATCATCTTCTTCTGCCGTGCTGACAATATCACCGGAAATGATAATATGATCTGCACCTTCGTTCAGCATAGAGCGCAAGAGCATTTTAAATGATTTGATGTGCTCGCGATAATGCTGCCGGCTCAAATGTGGATCTGAAATATGTGCTATTTGAAACATGTCTTTCATCAGAATCTTTATGCTGCCTTGCGTAATGATCGGCGTTGCTTTGCCTCTCGGATGATTTCTTCGTACGTAGTAAAGAGACGACTTAGAATTGATTCCCATCGGTATTCCTGAGCACGGCGATGTGCTTGTTCGCCCATCGTCCGTCTATAGTTCGGGTGATCGAGCAGCCATTCCACTTTTTGTGCAAAGTTTGCACCGTCCAGTGGTTTAGCAAGGAGCCCAGATGTCCCCTCTTCAATGATCTCAATCGCGCCTCCCATTTTTGCTGCGACTGGGGTCAATCCGGATGCCATCGCTTCTAACGTCACCAAGCCGAAAGTCTCCGTTGTTGAGGGAAAGACAAAGATGTCTGCAGAGGCGAAGCTCTCTGCAAGTGTGACACCACTCTGGTATCCCAGGAAGTGAGCGCCCGGCATCATCTGCTCAAATTCGGTCCGGGCGTTACCATCCCCCACGATCACCATTTCAAAATCATTTCGTTTTGTTTTTAATTGTTGATATGCATTAGCTAAGACTCGCAAGTCTTTTTCCCATACTAACCTGCTTACAAATAATACGATGGGTTTGGACCCGCCGCCAAATTGTGTTCGCCAAGCATTGTTTCTACGTTCCGGTGTAAATAGACCGGTGTCGACTCCATTGGGAAGATATTGCAAGTGCTGAACATTATTCTCTGTCAATTCACTGAGAATAGGCCTTGTCGGGACGAGAGTTCGATCTACATTATTATACAGGTTTCGGGTTATTCGCCATACAAGATCTTCAAGCTTGGTTAGCTTATAATAACGAGGATAGGTGGGGAAATGCGTATGGTATGTTGCGACGATTGGAACGCCAAAATGTTTTGCATATTTCACTGCTCCAAATCCAAGAGTGCATGGACTATTGATATGAATGATATCCGGTCGGAATTCATTTAGTATTCTGGCGAAGGATTGATATCCGGGAATAGCCATCCTGTATGCTTTTTGGAGCGGGATGACAACCGAAGGAACCTTATACATTGGAATGAGTTGCTCGGATGGTTCCGGCAAAATAGAAGTAATAGCGATCGCCTCATGTCCACGTTCGAGCGCTCCGTCGATCATTTTATAGACGACGCGCGTTACACCGTCCTGGCCGACTTTTAAGTTTGCATTGAAATAAGCTATTCGCATAATTACTCCTCTATTGATGTATACAATATAAGAGAAGCGTATTACTGGAAAATGATGGTGTGGTTATTGATTTGTTAAGCTTTTCGGATGCTGAAATCAGGAGGAGCGCATCAAAAAAGAAGAAGAAAGGCATATCGAAGAAGAAAGAGAGCGCCTGTTATTCCTATCATCCAAAGGAAAAACTCTCTTCCGTCTATCGGTTGAGTATCCTCGTTCATGTCTTGCTCTGGCAGATTTTTTTCTACCATTCCGAAGATCTGCGATGAAAGATCGAACTTGTTTTCTGTATGTGCCATATAGGCTAACCTTTTATTAAATCAATACAATAATAACAAGAAGCCCAGAGAAAGGTATTACGGAATTGTTAAGTTTTTATTAAAAGAATTGAATCTTTTCTTCAAATCCTTGATAGAGAATAGTTCCTCCTCTATATTGCATAGTAATAATTATTGCATAGTAATAATTACTGAGAGCCAATGAAAAAAACTATCCTTGTAGTCGATGACGAAAAAGACATTGTTGATCTGCTTTCCTACAACCTCTCCAAAGAAGGATTTGCGGTTATTACGGCCCGCAATGGCAAAGAAGCGCTTGAGAAGGTGAAGCATAAACCCGATTTGATAATTCTTGATTTGATGATGCCGGAGATGAGCGGTCTGCAAGTCATTCAGGAAGTGAAAAAGGATAAAACAGTATCCTCGATTCCAATACTTATTCTGACCGCTAAAGGTACAGAGATCGATGAGATTGTCGGGTTGGAGGTTGGCGCAGACGACTACATCATAAAACCGGTGAAGATCGGGAAAATTATTGCGCGCGTGCATGCGGCTTTGCGCAGACAGGAACATGCGATTCAAAAATCATTGCCACAAATGGATGTTATTCAGATTAAAGATTTAGAAATCAATGTATCCAGCTATACGGCTTCCATCGGTAAGAAAAAGCTTGCACTGCCACGTAAAGAATTTGAGACGCTTGTGTATCTCATACGGAACAAAGGACGTGTGCTGTCGCGTGAATCTATCCTGAATGCAGTGTGGGGAGAGAATGTCCACGTCGTGGACCGGACAGTAGATGTGCATATTAGAAAAATTCGGGAGAAGCTCGATAGTTACGCTGATCTAATCGAAACTGTCCCGGGTGTTGGATATCGTTTTAAAGTGTGAGTAATTCAAGGGATTTACACCATCGACCGCACTCTCTAAACTTGATACTCTTGCATTCCCCGGATAAAACAGATACATTTCTCTCAAGCACGCACCACGCCACGGTCTCTATCGCTGTTTGTTTGGGCTGACACAGTGAACAGGAGTGGTTTTTAATATAAGACAAAAGATCTTCACGAGTCTATAATTCATGTCTAATATGCATGAATTATAGAGTTACTCTATTTAAGCAGTAGTTAGGCCACTTTTTTAAATCAAATAATTTATGAATACTGATCTCGATCAAATTAATTCTTCAAAGAAAGATGGACGTCGTAATTTTATATACACATCGGTTCTAGGGTTTGTAGGGGTATTATTTTTTCTTCCATTTGCACTAAAAATTATTCCTGCAAAAGTATTGTTAAAACATTCAATAAATACAATTATCGTAGTAAGTATCGTACAATCTCTGATTTTTATTTTAATCTTGGCAGCAATAGGAGCAACTCTTGCACAACGAATTGGCTTTCGAACTATTTATGATGAGATTACTTCAACAAGAAAGGATTTATGGATTATTCTTAAACGCCAATTAATTTATGGTGTACCAATTGGTATGATAGGTGCACTCGTAGCCTACTTGACAGCACCAGATTTTATCGCATATCTTAAGTCCTTTCCACATCTGACAAGATTATTTGGCGGTCTGTATGAAGAAATAATAATGCGTTGGGGAATTATGACTTTAATAGTTTGGATAATTTGGCGTACTATTCAAAAAGGGAAAGGAAGTCCCAAAAAGTTGTTGGTGTGGTCTGGCATTATTCTGTCACAAATACTTTTTGCGTCGGGACATATTTTTAATTTGATAAAATTTGGAATTGCAAATCCACTTTGGTCAGTAGTAACGATTTTTATAGTTTCTTTTCCTTGGGGTTGGTTATATTGGAAGCAAGGGATTGAATCTGCGATAATTGCCCATGTAAGTTTTCATGCATTTGTGATTCTTCTTGTGGTAATTAATCTGTAAAAAGTGGCCTATCCAGGCGCTCAAGCTGACGGAATGAGCGCACTGCAAAATTCATGGCGAGCATAGGTTGAGTGGTTTAATTGAAAGTTGATATAATGAACTTGTTTCGTTGGGTGCATTTTGCGAGTTTGCAGTGCCGCAGCTTAGTGCCCATCCGTTAGGCGTTATTTTTAGGGAACACCAAGTATGGCTATTAATTCTTTTGCAGAAGAAGATTGGCATTATGTTTCTCAGTCACTTGTCCTTCAGCTTGAAAAAGAAATTGAAGGTTTCGGTAAAGAATATATTTTAAATGTATCACAAGAAGAATTAAATAAACATCTGTACAATAAATATTTTTTACAGCCATTGATAATATTTTCTGAGTCCGAACAATTTGATGAACCTCTAAAAGTTATACGGCAAGATTCAGATAGATATGGGAGAAGTATAGAAAGAATTGTTTATAGTTTCACTATAACATATTCTTTTGAAGGCAGTCCATTACTTTTCAGAATCAAGCCAAGCACATGGGCAATGATTTTTTATAAAATTGACATAAATAAAAACGCAAAAACCGTAAGTTATTCTTTTGACTTAGCCAATCAAAATCCTGAACAGTTTAAAGCTCTTAAGAATCAATGTTATCAAAACGCATTTGCTAATTTAAACTATATAAACACAGATGCAGAGCAATGGAACAAATCACTTGAAGGTATGATCAATAATATATTTACCCAGATTAAAGAGAAATACGTCAAAGAAAATGTCTTTTATGAAGCGATAAGTTTAAAAATCAGTCCTCAATCTAAATCAATCTTCTCTGTTCCCACCGTAAAGAAAAAAGTGATACCCCAACCTAATCTGCCACAGAAAAAACAATTTTCTTCAGATCCCACAATAAGTTTTGATATTTATCAAGATATTCTAAAAGTCATTTACCAGTCCGGAAAAAAGATGGAAACTAAACCATCTTTATACATCGGAAAAGATGAAGAAGGTTTACGAGACCAGTTTCTATTTATCCTTGAAGATCGATATGAAAGTGCTACTGCGACTGGTGAAACATTCAATAAAAATGGAAAGACTGACATTCTTTTAAAATATGCTAAAGATGGAAGCAATCTCTTTATCGCAGAATGTAAATTTTGGAAAGGTATCGAAGAATTCTTTGCCGCAATCAATCAATTATTTGATCGTTATTTAACTTGGCGTGACTCTAAAGTGGCTTTAATTATATTTGTTAGAAATCTCGATTTTACAAAAGTTTTAAAAACAATTAGAGATGATTGTAATAAACATCCATACTTTATAAAAGAAGTTGGGCCAAGAGAAGATTCTTCTTTTTCTTATATATTCCGATTATCATCTGATAAAGACAAAGAAGTATTTCTCGAAATTATTCTTTTTCATTTTCTAGAAAATAACGCCTAACCAGGCGCTCAAGCTGACGGAATGAGCATTAGTACGTTAAGCATTGCTGGTGGTGGGTTAAAGTTTTTATAATTACCTTTTCAGTACCTCGTTGGTTGGGAATATTTAATTTGGTTATGAGCATGAACTCGTTTCGTTATCAGCAACTTGAAAATTATCAGCGCCGCAGCTTAGCGCCGGTCCGTTAGGTTGCGTTTTGAATAAGTAATTTACTCCAGGGAGGCATTTATGAAAATATTAAGAAAACTATCCATTCCATTTCTTGTTCTTTCAGCGATTGTTGTTTTCTCTCTCCTAATTGCCTATTCATATTCCTGTTTCGTAGCTCGTATTAACAACATATCTAGCATCCTACTTGCCTTATTAACGGCCACTTATGTTGTGTTCACGTATAAAATCCTCAATTCGGCTCGTCCGCGACCACTCGTTTTCGCAAGTTTACCTGCGACACACGAAAATGTTTTTTTATCAATTAAAAACATAGGCAATCGACCAGCTTATAATGTCGAAATTGTATTTGATCCCTCTCTTGATATTCTGGCACCAAATGAACACTATAAGGGAGCGGCAGAACCTATGTTAAAACAATCTTTCATGCCACCCGAGACAGAGCATACCAATATTCTGACGTCACCTATTCATATATTGAATCGTAATAAAGATGAATCGAAATTTAAAGTAACTGTGCGTTACGAAGATGCAGATGGAAAAACTTTTTCCGATTCTTACTACATCGATTTGAGTTCATATATTTTTATTAAACATTATCATGAAGTTAAAAAGTAATAATTCTAGACTAATCGGCAAAACGCAACCTAACCAGCAACTCAAGCTCGGCTTGTCCAGATAATTGAATCACGCAAAGCGTGATACTAAATATAAATGAGCTCACTGCAAAATTCATGGCGAGCATAGGTTTTAGTCTTAATAATAAACTTTTCAGCATGAACTTGTTTCGTTTTGCGTATTTTGAAAGTTATCAGTGCGGCAGCTTAGCCGCCATCCGTTAGAACGCATTTGTTGTATTGCGTAAAAACGGAAATGTTCCAATATCTCAACATCCTACTCATTGTTAAATCTTTTTGCTACCTTTGTAGCACAATAGTATGGATTTGTGGAGGCGCATCAGCGCGTATAGAAAATTACAACAATGTGCCGTGTATTGGAGGTAAACTGGTGCGGGTATTACGCGTGGAAGCATCGTGAGCCGAGCCAGCGGGAGTGTGAGAATGAGGAGCTGAAAGCAGAGATTCGGGAAATTTTTCACACCAGTCGTAAAGCGTACGGTTCCAGAAGGGTCACTGATGCATTGAAAGATCGTGGGAGAAGATACAACAAGAAACGCATTGGGAAACTGCTGCAAACATTGGGCTTATATGCTAAAGTAGCCGGGAAGTTCAAAAGAGCAAAACCGAAGAGCAGTTGGCATCAGTGAATAACAGATTTGGTGAAGCGGGAGTTTACCGCACCGCAAGTCAACACGGTGTGGAGTTCGGATATAACGTATCTATGGACCAAAGAAGGCTGGATGTATCTGGCGGTGGTATTGGATATCTGTTCGAGAAAGATCGTATGTTATGCTTTGAGCAAAAGAATGACCGGAGAGATCATAGCAAAAGCACTGCAGCGAGCGTTGCACAACCGGACAGTAACACCGGTAACAATCTTTCATTCGGACCGGGGAAGTCAGTTCGGAAGCGATGATGTCAAGGCGATACTCAAAACGAACAACATCCGTCAGAGCATGGGAGAGACGGGAAGCTGCTACGATAATGCTATCACGGAATCATTTTTCATACACTGAAAGTTGAAGCGATCCACGGGGAGAGATTTGACACCAGAGAAGAATTTGAAAGAAGCATTTTTGATTACATCGAATGTTTTTACAATACACAGCGGAAACATTCCGCGCTCGGATATTTATCGCCCGAGCAATTTGAACAACAACTGCTCAAACAGACTGTGGCTTAACCGCCTGTATACTTTTTGGGGTGCAGATCAGCTTCATCCGATCTTTGTATTAATTGGCAGTCCAACAAAAAAACGAATTACCCACTCTGACTCGTTGTAGAAATACCGCCTATGCAGGAGAAATGTTATGGCGAGATTTTTTGATATTCAGCGACATACCTTATACCAAACATTTACTGTTGCCATAATAGGTGCGTACTCACCCTGCTTGCCCAATACGGATTTGGAGTTAGGAAAGGTATTTCTGTTTTTGTCCAGAGAAACAACGGATTTTGCGGAACGAACTCCCCCGCCACCGAGCTGGCTATTTCAAAGTACCACGCACGCAAATTTAGCTGAAAATCGACGGGCCGTCAACACGAAGTTTCGCACATGTTCGGACCACAGAATTGTGCGAAACTTACTCCTTAACGCTACATGAGAATTGTTGATTTAGAAGGATTTGAAGGAATGCGAATCCAGGAATCGAATTTAGGACACGACCCACCCCTTGAAGCAAGTGATGCAAGTTTATTCATTGACATGAACCCCTAAAGGATAGGGTGTCCTATAAACTGACAAATAATAATAGACCTAGCTCCTGTACTTCAGGATAAAAAAGTCTCTGCCACGAGATAAAATTTCTGTTGTGCCTCCAGGGCACTCCGATGGCTGAGTATTTCAAAATACAGACTACAACCTTCTGAACAAAAAGTCATTTTGGAAAGGAATTGAAAATGAAAAAAATATTTCTTTGGCTCATTGCCGTAGGACTAAATTATGCAATATGCTTTGCGCAGGATTCCACGCAGTTGGCTGCGTGGCATGACTTCAACGGTCATTATGCAGGCAAATGGATCGTTCGCTGGGACAAGGCTGCCAAGACGCCTTCTTCTATCTACGGTTTCAAATCTGATGCATCGCCTCAAATATCCGAAGGGGCAGGCGCGGTTGCAAAAAGCTTCTTCGAGAAAAATGCCAAAATGTTCAAGATGCGCTCTAAAGTCGACCAGCTTACTATGGCGAAGGAACTGATCCACCGAGGTATGCATCATATGCATTTCGTACAAACGTACTCCGGCATTCCGGTGGACGGAGGCGAGTATGATGTCAGTGTCGCCTCGGATGGTTCGCTAAGAATGGTATGCGGCAATTTCATCCCGGAAATTGAACTCGATGTAAAGGCGTCCATCACCTCAACGCAATCTGAACAAACGGCTTTGCAATCTCTTAATATTCAATCTCTGGAGCAACCGCAATCAAGCGAGCTTGTCATTCTTCCAAAGAATGGTGAATATGTTTTGGCTTACAAAGTGAAAACGACCAATAGAAAGCCATTTCAGAACTGGCTCACGATGGTAGACGCAAAAACAGGTAAGGTGATTTATTCGGAAGACATTACGGCTCATGCTGTTGGTTCTGGCTACGTGTATCGAAAAGATCCAATAAGCAGCAGTCTCACTACCGAAACGCTTCCTGGTTTAGATGGAACAGGTTATCTTGAAGGTACATACGTAAATGTGTTGAATTTAGCTCAATCACGAGCTTACAGTCCCAGTGCGCAGTTCTTTTATACTCCTCCGCTTGGTTTCCTGCTTGACAATACGCATTTCGACGAGGTGAACGTCTACTACCATATAGATTTATATGCAAACCACCTAGCTACCGATTTGGGTTTCACCGGGTTGGGGCAAGTAGTGGCTACGTGCCATGTGGGGCATGGTAACAATCCAGGACAATGGAATAACGGTGTGGAATTAAACGATGGTGATGGAGTTAATTATGGCGATGCTGCTAAAGAGGACGATTGGATTTATCATGAATATCAACATGGAGTCAGCGATTATATTGGTTTGCAGTTTGATAAATATAATCAGTATGGTAGAGAATCAAGCGCTCTTCAAGAAGGAGTGTCTGACTACTTCGCAGCTTCTTTTGCTAATGACCCACGTATTGGCAGATTTACGTACAGTACAGCTTCAAGCACAGGAGATGCAAGAAATGTTGCGAACGATCCAAACTATTTCAATTACACTAATTATGACCATGTCCAATATGCCGAAGAACTTGTGATAGGGAAACCCGATGGTCAACACCAAGCATATGTGAATAATTACGGGGATGAACACGCTAATGGCATGATTTGGTCTGGGCTCCTGTGGGATACAAGGAGTCAGTTAGGGGCTAACATTACTGATAATCTTGCGTTAAAAGCTCTTTATCTCAGAAATGGCTATGCAACTTTTGCGCAAGAAGGCGAGGCTCTTATTGTAGCTGATATAGTATTATACAATGGTATCCATATCTCAACAATTCAAAATTATCTCAACCAGCGTGGAATTAACTGGAGTAGTGTAGCGTCAACAATGGCAGTAATGCCAACAACCGTAGAGTCGTTTGGCAATGTAATAATAAATACGAACTCTAGTGAAAAGGGATATTTACTTTTTGGAGCGAATCTATTGCCGCTAAATGGAAATATTACAGTTACCGCGCCGGGTGGATTTCAGGTATCAACTACCAGTGGTTCGGGATATGCGTCATCTATCTCGGTTGCATATACAGGCGGCTCAATAACAGCGAAGAATGTGTATGTACGATTTACTCCGACAGCAGTACAGAGTTACAGCGGGAATATTACCAACTCACACGCTGGAGCACCGCCACAATATGTAGCAGTAAGCGGAGCTGGTGTACCTAGCTACACGATTTCCGGCCACATTAGTTTTATGGGGTTTGCTTTAGTCGGTGCGACGATGAATGGATTACCGGGAAGTCCAACCACAAATTCAAGTGGAAATTACACTGCAACGGTCCCATCTGGCTGGTTTGGCCCGGTAACGCCTAGTTTATCTAATTTTTCGTTCACTCCGGTGCGTACTACTTATAGCCCTGTGTACTCAAATATTACAACGAATTACACCGCGGGGCTTGGTAAACGTGGTGCTAATCAGTTTGTTGAACTGCCTCGAGAGTTTGCCCTCTTACAGAATGTGCCGAACCCATTCAATCCAACAACAACAATATACTATTCAATCGTTGAGCCGGGCAATGTTGAATTGAAAGTCTATGATTGTCTTGGAAGAGAAGTAGAAACATTGGTGAATAGTTATAAAAATGCCGGAACATATTCGGTGAATTTTAATGCAAGCAGACTGGCAAGCGGAGTTTACTTCTACAAAATTCAATCTGAAAAGAACGTGTCTGTAAAGAAGATGTTACTTTTAAAGTGAGGTTTTCATTTAACTATGTGCAAGTCAGTTCGCTTCGCTCACCCACTTGCATATAAACATATTGAGTCGCCTTCCCGCTGAAGCGGGAAGGCGACTTGGTTTGTATGTTTACTTTAGCAGTCGTTTTTAGCTCCTACAAATGCGTTCTAACCAGGTACTGTGATAAAAGTCAAGTGGCGAGAAACAAATATTTCAAAGAACAGTTGGCGGTGTATCTGTAAAGAACATCAAGTTGCAACAGCCTGAGACGCAGATTTATAATCAG
>JBEKAY010000021.1:0-84854 GCA_050015675.1 Bacteroidota bacterium
TGGTTGCATAATTTCCGTCGTCTTGTTGTTCGTTATGAATATCACGCTGAAAACTTTCTTGGCTTTGTCCATCTCGCTTGCATCATCATCCTTCTTCGAAAGGGTTTTTGAGATGGCTTCTATCTAATTTTTTTATTGTTCTTAAACGATCAAATCCTATAGGAGATGCATATATCTGGTTAAGCATTCTATCAGGTATTTGCTTTATAATAATAGCCTTGAGATTTGTGAGATATTATGCAGCAGATCGAATAGAGCAGTGCCTGCTTTTTATCTTTCTTATTACCACGGGAGTAAGTCAACTATTTTTCGGTTACGTTGAAAATTATGCTCCAAGTTCCGCGGGTATTCTCCTTTTTCTTCTTTTAGGTGTTGCATACTTTAGAGGAAATATTTCGATTGTTTGGGCCATGATCGTTTATGGAGTTACGTTCACACTCCACTTTGGGGCGCTCATCTTTCTCCCCGCATTTGCCTTTTTATTGCATTTTGCTGCGAAGAGAAAGCAGGCCGGAGAACTTGCTGCATCTCTTTTTCTCACCGGTGCGATAGTTTTTGCGATGCTGCAACTTTCTCTCTATCCGCTTGAACTATCGAAGGATGTCTTGAGTGGAACAGGACACCATATTGTGCCTTTTTCTTTGCATCTCGACAAATATCAATCTTACTTATTTTTTTCTATTAGCCACCTCCTTGACGTTGTTAATTTTTTCTTTTTGAGTTGTCCCGCTGCAATTATTCTTCTTATACTCTCAAGTATCATGATTTGGAGAAAACGAAAAACGATTTCGGTTGAAACAAGGTTCTTACTCCTTGCAGGCCTTTGCGGAAGTATATTCATCGTCATTCTAAATTGTGACATAGGCATGAGCAGAGATTGGGATGTTCTCGCTCCAATAAGCTTGGGAATACCAATTGCTGCAATATCACTTTGGAATACAATTGAATACGAGAGAAAGCTCAAATATCGAATTCTCATGATGCTTTGCGTTGTATCTCTTTTGTGCACAGGCATTTGGGTGGGTGTAAACGCGGACGAGACAAGAGCAACGGAGAGATTTAAAATTTTACCGGACAACCATCTCTGGGGCAAAAAAGCACATCTCTATGCATACGAAGATTTAGCGATCTATCTTCGGGATCGAGGTAATTATGAGGCAACAATACAATACTATCAAAAATATATTGCTTTGGATTCCTCAAACCAACGACTATGGAGAAAATTGGCGGAAGCCTTTCAATTGGCAGGACAAAATAAGAAAGCTATCGAAGTGTATGAAACTATGGTACATTTAGGAATGGGTAATTATCAGTTCATTACAAATTTAGGAGTACTCCTTAGCAATGAACAAAGATTTTCAGAAGCGTTGGTCCTTTTTAAACGTGCAGAAGAATGTGCACCGGAAGATCCGATAGTGAAGTATAACATCGGCGTGAATATTATAGAAAGCGAACATGCTTACAAGAAGGCGATCCCATATTTTTTATCTGCAATTCAATTCGATTCTACTTTCTCGCAAGCATATAATAGAGCCGCTCAATGTTATTCGATGTTGGGTGATTCTGTCAAAGCGGATCAATTGATAATTCAATTACTGAAACTTAAGAAGATTAGATAAGCTAATTGTCGACGTAAAAGTGATGCGAAATTATACGCTGACAACTGACTACTATTTATCACTCCACCCTTTTTTCCCGATAAGCGGAACGAATTTAAATCCATACGCCTCTACCGATTCATATTTATTACCTATACGAGTTACTACTCGAATTGATTGTCCCTCTAAGTCTCCGACCGGAATCACAAGCCGTCCGCCATTGGCAAGTTGGTCGAGTAAAGGCTGAGGCACTTCGGGTGCTGCCGCTGTGACAACTATGCCATCGTACGGCGCATATTCATTCCATCCTACTGTTCCATCTCCGCAGCGCGCTGCCACGTGATAACCTAATTTCTCTAACAGCTTACGCGCTTGTAGATGCAATTCCATATGCCGCTCGATAGTAAACACGCGGCACCCCATCTCAGCAAGAATAGCAGCCTGATATCCAGAACCGGTACCAATCTCCAGCACCTTTAAATCTTTTCCGACTTGCAATCGTTCTGTTTGAAATGCTACTGTATATGGTTGAGAAATCGTCTGACTGTTTGCAATTGGCAAGGCACTGTCGTCATATGCGCGATTCATAAACGCCGGCAGAACGAATTGTTCACGTTCTACACGCTGCATCGCTTTCAATAGATGTTCATCCTTGATACCGCGCTGACGCAACAACTCAATCATTTCTGCACGTTCTTTTTCAAATCGATTCATTCATATTTTCGGAGAATAACTTTGATGAAATTCACTGTTGTTGTCCAGTGCGTCATATAACTTTTTTCTGTGCCATAGATTGTCTGCACAGGAACGAATTCTATTTTAAAACCGCGCCGCGCCGCTTTAATAAGAAATTCTGTCTCTGCCTCATAGCCATTCGATTCAAGTTGAACTCTTTCAATAACCGATCGACGAATTAACCGAAAACCGCATTGGCTGTCTTTGATTTTAACGCCGGTTCGCATTCCTACCAGCGCGGATGTGATGGTATTAGAAAGTTTGCGATGCACCGGCATTCGCGTTCCGATTCTATCACGCGAGCCGATGACAATATCCGCGTTAGTTTTTTTTTGAAACAGAAGAAATTTTGGAATATCCTCCGGCTGATGCTGCAAATCGGCGTCCATTGTCAAAATAAATCCGATTTCAACTTGTCTGTTTAAAAAATCAAATCCGGTTTGAAGTGCAGCACCTTTGCCTCGATTCTCTTCATGCCGAAGAACAACTGCTCCAATGGAAGTAGCAACTTCATTTGTTCGGTCCGTCGAGCCGTCATCGACAACGACGATCTGCACATTGCCGATCGCATTACGCAATCGATTTACAAGTTCTGCTAATGAGTATTCTGCATTGAACGCTGGAATAAGAACCGCGATTGTATTGGTCATAAATCCCATTTCAAGACATTTCTGGTAGACTGTTAGATTTCAAAGCATCGCTGACCATTGCCACACGTTTCATTTCTTTTACATCGTGCACGCGGATGATGTTGGCGCCGTTCAAGATCGAAACCGTCACTGCGGCGGCAGTTCCTTCCACTCGTTCGCTTGGCGTTAAATTCAAAATCGCGCCAAGAAATGATTTTCTCGATACTCCCACCAACAATGGATATCCAAAAGAAGTAAAAGTTTTTAATTCCTTGAGAAGCTGAATGTTGTGTTCAAACTTTTTTCCAAAGCCGATTCCCGGATCTATAATTATTTGTTTGATGCCAGCGTTCATTGCCGCTTCAAGTCGCTCCTGCAAGAACTGTTTTACATCCTCTGTCACATTCTTGTAAATCGGATTCATCTGCATTGTCTTAGGCGTACCTTTGATATGCATCAAGACAACACTTGCTTGGTGCTTCGTCACGACCGATGCCATCTTCGCATCAAATGTCATTGCACTAATGTCGTTGACAATTGTTGCTCCAACTTGCAACGCGGCTTCCGCCACATCTGACTTGCAGGTGTCGATTGAAATTGGAACGCCTATTTTTTTTGCCAGCGATTCAATAACTGGAATAACTCTCCGGATTTCTTCTTCTATCGAAACCGATTCTGAACCTGGTCTTGTCGATTCTCCACCGACGTCAATAAAATCTGCTCTGTCCTCTACTAACTTCAATCCATGCTCGATTGCATGCTCGATGTCCAGATAACGCCCGCCATCTGAAAACGAATCTGGTGTCACATTTAAGATTCCCATCACGTGAGTTCTCGATGCAAGATCATATTCTGTTGTTCCGAAGCGATATTGATAATGCATATTCATCAGAAAACAATTATTGCCAGAGCAATCGAATGAGTGCAATGCCGACAGCTTTCACACCCCAAATCATGTTCGACGGTTCCTTGTCTGTGGTGAACACTGGGATATCCAAAGATGAATGATAGAATGGTGAGTAGTCAATAGTTACAGAGTCGGGATTCCCTTTCCACGCTTTCGATGACCAACCGCGCGTTTGCCGCATGGATTTAGGCTCATTCCACGCCGCTGTAAAAACTGTAATGGATGGAATTTTCTCTTCCGGAACATCCAAGTGATCAAGATATTTTGGCAGAAAGACATAAGAATCTGTACCACCTTGAGATGGATTCGTCGTCGCTTCTTTCCAAAATCCTTTTCTGCCGACAAATTCCTCGCCGACTTTTTCAAAGAGTTTTAATAAGTTGTAATTATGCGGTATATCGTTTCCTTCAAAATAAAGACACTTCCGCGGTTTCCCAATTCCAATTTCGTCATAGTTGATAACGCCAAGGATTTTTTTTAATTCCTTTGCATGCTGCTTGATATAACTGCTTGCCGAATAATATTCACTACCCCACACAACAAACCGAATGCTTTGTTTCAGCGGCAGCAGATTTTTACTATTCACTAACATTTTGAAAATACGTGCAACTTCTAACACTCCCGATTCTCCGGAGGCATTATCGTCTGCACCGGGCCCTCCGGAATCAGAATCGCCATGTGCACACACAATATAATATTCTTCTTTTTGTCCTTGAAGTGTTGCAATGACCGTCTTCGGGTTTCCCTGCGCTATTGTTGTCTTGCATGAATATTTTATCGATATATATATTCCCTTTCCTAATTCTTCGCGTAGTCGTTGACCGGCTATATTAGGAATGTTGAAGACGGGAATGGGATTCTTATTGGATTCCTTCAGAGTCGAAATCATTGCCCAGTTGGAATATGCCGATGAGCTTACAATCACATAACATACGATACAGCATGCCCCTGCGTCAACTAATTTATCGTACATTTTTGCGGACGGATGTTGATCTAACAGTACAGCGCCTTTGCCAATTATTTCCTCGTCAATATCATGGATGGATTTGACGAACGTAAGACGTACAGTATCCTGTTTTGCGGAGGGCGAATATCCTGCAAGCCATTCATGTTGAATGAGTCCGCTGAGACGTTTCGGTTGTTCAATGTGCAGCTGCCAATCATCGTTGGAGTATACAAGCTTTTGAGGATCACTCACCATTTCCGGTTTAAAACCAAGACTTTTAAATTTGTTGAATACGAACCACGCTGCCTTGTCTCCTGATTTTGTCCCGCCAAGCCGATTGCCGCATTTCACTAAATCGTGCACGGTTTGTTGAAGACGTTTTTGAGAAACTTTAGAAACGAATTTTGCTTCACTTAATGATTGCGCTTGAAGCGATATAGATACGCAGACACAAAATATAATTGCAGCAATAAACCAGCGTTGATGTGTCATTTAAAAGAGCCGATAATGTCGAAGAAAAAAGTTTGCTGTGAAATAATACAGAAATCTTCCGAGAGGAGCAATGGAGGAACTGAGCTGATGAGTATTTGAGTCAATGAGTTGGTGGGTAGCGAGAGTTACAACAGCTGAGATTTTTAGAAGACAACTATCAGTTGATATGAAATTAGCGCCAAGCAGTTCCTTTGATACGCTCCCAATCTGATTTGTTTTTATGTCCAGAACCATATTTATCCGCTGGAGTAATGCACAGGCGGAAGTTCTTCTCTACTTTGGTAGATCCAATAACCAAAAATCTATGAATCGACAGGGTGTATCAGATGTTCAGCATTCCTTGAACAATTTTAAGCATATTACCCGGATTGAATGATGCTTTTGATAAAATTTTCGTGCGTCCAAGGCCTTTGTTGCTGACATGCAATACTTCCGAAGGATAATTTGTTATAAGCAGCGCGGGAATGTCAATCCCTTGTTTGCGCGCCACTCGAATGACCTCAACTCCATTGGTACCAGGCAGAAGGTAGTCACAAATCAAGAGATCGAACTTCTCCTTCGAGAGTGTCTTAACTGCATGATCTCCATCGATGCAGAAGGTGCAATGAAATCCCATCTTGCGTAATGTTGACATTAGTATGGTTCTGTAAACATGATCATCTTCTACGAGAAGAAGTCGTTTTTCTTTTTGTTGAGCGTTGGTCATCTCGATACTATCCCCCGTAGTAAATATTGGATTATATATATTGTACAAAAAATTGTTGATTTAACAAATCAAACTATATTATTTCCCACTCCTCTATTCCTATGACTGGTAATTTCAAATATATCAAGTGATTGCGATAGGTATAACTATTCCATAAAGATCTTCTCAGGTTACATGTTTTTCCTACTCAGGCTTCTTAACCGCATTCTCATATAGATCTCCATAGAGTTTCTTTGCACAATCTGGACATATCCCATGTGTAAATGTTGCGTCCGTGTGTTTGCTGATATATCTTTCTACTTGGTTCCAGAATCCTTGATCATCTCTTATTTTTTTACAATTGGAACATATGGGAATAAGTCCTTGCAGGGTTTTAATGTTATCCAATGCGTACTGTAGTTCTTGAATTAATTTTTCGCGCTCCTTTGCGGCTTCCTGCAGTGCAATTTCTGCCCGCTTGCGCTCGGTGATGTCTCGAATATTGCACTGTATGACTTTATGGTAATCTACAAGATAAACGTTGCTGACAAACTCCACATCGATTCTTCGTCCATCGGCAGTTTCCAGTGGCAGGTCTTCATACCGCACGTACTCTTTCTGCCGCAATTCTAAAAATTTCTCCTCGTTAATTACAATATCTTTGAGGAACCCCACCTCCCAAAGTTTCTTTCCAAGAAACTGTTCATGCGTGTAACCCAGCATCTCGATTAAGAACGGATTTGCATCGACAATCATTCCTGTTTCAGCATCGAGAATGAGAATGCCGTCTCTCGCCGCTTCAAAGAGTCGGCGATAACGATTCTCTGAATTTCGCAATGCCTCCGCAGATTTATACTGCTCCTGATAGAAACGACTACGTTGTTGGTGCCACACAAAACCCACGCTGGCACCTGCACCGACAAATAATGCGCCTACAAGAATGATCATCAACCATAATCTTTCTTTCAGAGGTGCGTACATCTCCGCCATATCCATACGGGCGACTAAGAACCAAGGCGAATCCGGAATTGCGCGTAGATCGGCAATGACCGGTACTCCACGATAATCTATACCTTCGACGATTCCTGTCTGACCTAACACTGCTTTTACAGCGGCAACATCTTTACTGGACAACGGAATCCGCAGATTCAAAGCCGCATCCTTGCGAAATTTAGGTTCATTCAAAAACAGCGCATCGTTCCCATCCCTGCGGATAATTAACGTTTCGGATGTCCGGCTTGGTGTGGGCCATTTCTTAATGAGAGGATACAGGTACTCCTCAGGACTAATCCGTAACGCAAGTACAGCAATCAATCGTTTTGGGGAACGATCTTCCAGAATGGGGACAAGAATTTTTAGATAGACGTGTTGATCTTGATCGTTGCGGTAAAAATCCTGAAAAGCAATATTTCCTGATAGCAGTATTTCAGTATTTTTTTTGTCAATTATTAGATGCGCTCGTTCCTTATACTCTGGATACACTAATACCGTATTCAATTGTGCATCAAGCAGCATCATGAGATCATAACTATAAGCGCTCTGTAATTGCCCGACCCACGTTAGAATTCCTGTCTTCGCATCTCGGTCATTCTGGTTATGGATGAATCGTTTCACAAGCGACGAAAACAAGTCGTTCTTGTAAAAGATTTGTCCATCTCCCAACCGTTCTTTTCGCCACACTTCAATCTGATCCACTTTCAAATCTGCAACAGCAGAGAGCTGGTTTTCAATCTCAGCACGGTAGTTTTTTTCATAGTTTCGGTAAGCTAAATAACCGCCGGTGACAATCCCTGCCGCAAGAAAGGAGAATATCAACAAAAGAATATATGAAACGCGTACGGTTGCTGCATCTTTTATTCTGTCATAAGACCAGACTTGAAGCCCTGCATTCACAAGCAGGCCAATCGCAATAAAAAGAAAAGCAAGAGAGGTAGGCAATGATGGAGGAATAACACCTGCATCGTACATCAAGGGTGATACAAATAGATACGCAATCAGAAAAAGCAAATAAGTTAAGATTACGAGAAAAGCTAATACCAAAGCAATCCATGCCCACTTTGTACGTTTGACAGATCGTAAAAGTGTTAATAAGAATGACAAAGCACAAACCAAAAAGCAAATCGCTGTTGCGGGAGACATGTGCCCAATAGAAATACCATTAAAAGAGTCAGTGACAGAAAAACCAAGATACTCGATATGTGAATATATTCCTGCGATTGAAGAGAAGAAGAAGATCAGTCCCATTACCGCAACAAGCAGGCCGATGAATATGCCCACAAAGTACGTACCGCGATTATGGAGCATGTGACTGCGAAGAGAGAGTGCAATTCCCATAAAGACAAATAACAATGCTGTGCTTGGCGCCATCGGTATAAGATTTACACCGAAGCCGGTTAAAAGAGGAGAATGCAAAATCCATCCAAGCAGGACAAGAAGTCCGAGCCCTGCTGTAGCAATCCCTGACATTAAAATGAAAATATATCCAGTTCGATGGACTATATATTCAGAATTTTTCATAGAGAGAATATTCTTCCTAAAATCCACGGAAGGTATCTCACTTCAGATGGCGCTACAAGCACTAACTGAAAGATCTTTTGAAGGTTACAGAATGTCCACACTTGTTCACTTTCCATCCAGCACCTCCCGTGTTAATTTCAGAATTTCTTCAAAATTGTACGGTTTCAAAATGAACTTTTTCACACCGGCTTTGAGAAGTTCCGATTTTATTTCGGGGTCAAGAAAACCAGTCGCAACGATGATCTTTACGTCCGGATTGATCTTCTTAATGAGATTAATTTCTTCCAATCCGGTCATCCCGGGTAATCCGAGATCGGTAAATATCATGCTGATTTCCTTATGCCGTTCCCTATAAATTTTCACTGCTTCTGGACCATCTACAGCAGAGAGGACTGTGTACCCCTTGGCAGCGAGTGATATCTGGATAAACACCATCAGCGTCTCTTCATCTTCTACTACTAACAATGTTTCTGTCCCGCCAGGAATTTCTTTCACAATTTCTTGGATTTCTGTTTGTGCCGGCTTGATTGCTGACGATACCGGTAAATACAATCGGAAGGTTGTTCCCTTTCCAAGTTCACTTTCCACTTCAATAAATCCTTTATGTGTTTTGACAACACCAAATACCACGGCTAATCCTAATCCTGTCCCTTTCCCTTTTTCTTTCGTCGTAAAAAATGGCTCAAAGATCCGGTTCCGAACCTCTTCGGTCATCCCTTCACCGGTATCGCCTACCTCGATGCAGACATAACTACTCGCAAGAGCATCCGGATGTTGATTGCGCAAACTTATACTGGATACCATTCGAGTATTGATGGTAAGAACACCGCCGCTTGACATCGCATCGCGTGCATTCACACATAAGTTCAGCAACACTTGATGCAACTGCGAGCGATCAGCAACTATGAAAGGAATTGCGTTATCGCAGTTCCGCGAATAAGTAAGAACCTTAGGGAACGTCTCTTGGATCATCGTCATGATTTCCATAACAAGATCATTAACATTTACTGGGCCGAATTCCGTTTCTGATTTTCTAGCGAATGTCAATATCTGCTTGACAAGTGTTTTGCCGCGATCCACAGCCTTCACGATTGTATCAACAGTGAGGTCCAACTTCTTGCCATCATCTTTAAACCGTTTGATGGTTGTGATGAATGCCAAGATGATTCCTAGAATATTATTAAAATCATGTGCAATCCCTCCGGCAAGCGTACCTAATCCTTCCAACTTTTGCATTTGCCGCATTTGATCTTCTAACAGCTTGCGCTCTGTGATATTTTCTACGGTTCCATCATAATACAGAGTTTTGCCTTGAGCATCGCGGATCGCTCGAGCACTCTCCAGCACAAAGATCGCTGTGCCATCCTGGCGAATCCATTTTGAATCAAAACCATTCACCTCGCCATCTCTTTCGATCTTTTCAAGAAATTCTTTACGTTGAGTGGATGATTCGAAACCTTCCTTTTCAAGGTTTCTTTCAGCGAGTTTTTGAAAAGATGTATAGCCGAGCATTTCCACTAATGCAGGATTTGCTAAGAGGATATTTCCATTGGGAGATGTTCTATAAATACCAATTGTGGCATTCTCGTACAGTGAACGAAAACGTAATTCACTTTCCTGCAGCGCTTCCACTGCATGCTTGCGCTCGGTGATGTCGCGAATAATACCAGTAACAAATGTACCGGATTTTGTTTCCCATGATGACAACGAAAGTTCCAATGGAAACACACTTTTATCTTTTCGTAGTCCTTCTAATTCGACAGTTTTTCCGATGACGTGTTCATTTCCTCCAGATAAAACTCTTTCCATTCCTTTGGTATGTCCGGCTTGGTGATAAAGCGGCATCAATGATGTGAGAGATTGTCCAGCTGCTTCCGTATAACTGTAACCGAATATTCGCTCGGCACCACTATTCCATCCAATGATTATCCCGCTGTTATCAGCTGTGATAATAGCATCAGTCGCAGATTGCAGGACAGATCGATATCTCGTCTCGCTCTCACTCAGCTCCTCCTCCGCTTGCTTACGTTTAGTGATGTCCTGTCCATGGGCAATGGTGGCAATTATTGTTTTTCCATCTGCAGAATAAATATTCGTTGTATTCCATAAGACAGAGCGAATACTCCCATCCTTACAGCGAACAGGCATCTCGACAGTTATCAGGTTTTCTCCCTCTGATGTCCTTGAAATAAGAGCTGATAATTCTTCTCGCATTTCATCCGGAAAAAGTATTTCCGGATGCCTACCGGCAACATTAAATATAGTATATTTCGTTAACCGTTCAAATGCCAGATTGAACTTAGTGATTTTGTTATTATTGTCCCAGACCATAATAGGTGCATTTGCAAAACTAAGGAGATTCTCCAGATAATCGTGGGTTTCCCGCAATTCTTCTTCTGCCCGTTTGCGCTCGGTGATATTTCTGGCGATCGACTGGATCGCTACGGGTATTCCATCGGATATGATGGCAGATCCTATTGAATCCACATACACTTCTTGACCGTTTCTGCACCGCAATTTAAACTCCGCCAGATTCTTTTGAATTCCGGTTTCTTTAATTTCCTGCGTTACTTTGAATGCAAGCGGCAACTGATCCTCGGTCAGCAGCGAGGCAAAATTGAGGGAACCAATTTCTTCTTTCTTGTAACCAAGCAAATTCAAGGCTGCATCGCTTGCATCGATGAAGTTCCCTTCGAAATCAGAGACATATACAAGATCGAGTGAGCGTTCGAAAAGAGCTTTATACCGCTCCTCGCTTTCCTGCAGTTTATCTTCCGCCAGCTTGTGCTCGGTGATGTCAGTGGCAATACCGACGAGCGCGATATCTTGTCCCTTCTCATCTCGAACAAAGGATGTCGAGAGTGAAACTGGGAATTCGCGGCCATCTTTCGTCCGATTCATCAGCTCACCGCTCCATCCTCCAGCCAATGTTGCGGCGAGAATAGCGTGAGTAGCTTCAGGAGAATTGTTTGGCGATCGCACTATATTAATGTTCTTTCCCAGAATTTCGTTTTCGGTATAACCATATGTTTTCAGAAATGCGTTGTTGACAAAGAGGACAATATCATTCAAATCAGTTATACTCACACACTCTGCGACGCTTCTCAGTGTATGAGCAAGAAGGGTGATCTGTTTCTCTGCCCGCTTGCGTTCGGTGATATCATGAAAGTTAATAAGCAAATATTTCTTCTCAGCAATTGCGAGAATGGCAGGGCGAAGATCTGTGTAAAAAATACTTCCATCTTTTCGCTTGAATCTAATATCGCTACGAAGACCTTCTTCTCCTTTGCTAAACTTCCCGATCTGTTCGTCTATAAAAGCCAGATCCTCACCGGGATGTATATCGTTGATATCCAGAGTCAAGAATTCTTCTTGAGTATAGCCCAGCATTTTCATACACATAGCATTACACATAAAGAACTTTCGAGCATTCAGGTCAACAAGAAACATCCCGTCGCTCGTGTTATCGAAAATCGCACGGAATTTACCTTCTGACTTTTTTATCTCCTCTTCTACCAGCTTGCGCTCGGTGACTTCACGTGAGACTACAACGACTTTGATCGTGTTTCCATTCTCATCGCGAATCACACTCCCCTGTGACTCGATGTAACGAACGGAGCCATCTTCGAGTAAGAACCGATACTCCGCGCGCTGTCCGATTCCTGTTCTCACCGTTTCAAGAAAAATGCGCCTAATCTTTTCCCGGTCTTCGGGATGGATCTCTTGCAAGGAATCTGTTCCTCGAAGCGATTCCGGGTCGCCAAGTATGGATTTATATGATGGACTGCTATAAATTCTCTTTCCTTCAAGATCGAGTACGGCGATGAGGTCGGTGGCATTTTCTGCAATGAGCCGAAATAGCTCCTCACTCTGACGAAGCTGTTCTTCTGCCCGCTTGCGCTCGGAGTTGTCACGGATGTTGCACTGGATAAATTTTATCTTGTCAACCAAAATAACCTCTGTATCCACAAATAGGCCAGCTTTGTTTTTTACAGATACGTTGTCATAATAAATTACGCCATCTCTTTCCAATCTTGACAACGCCTCTTGAAAGTCTTTATCATCTTTAACGACACCGACTCCCCAGAGATTATTTTTCAAAAACTCCTCTTTTGAATAACCTAGCAATTCCTGGGCATATACGTTAGCATCAAGAATGTCACCTTTTGATCTGTGGACATGCAATAATCCATCATGCGATGTTTCAAAGGCGCGGCGATAATGCTCCTCGGATACATCCGAATCTTTTTGTAAATTTTTACGCTCGGTGATGTCCTGTTGAGTGTGCTTATATTTCTCCCGCAGGGATTCCATTTTCTTCACTTTCCTACGGACAGATTCCATTTCTTTAATCAGTCCTTTCTTCGTTTGTTTGTCATTCTTCATATATCGTGTCCCCCTACTTGGAATATTGCTCGAAACACTAAGTCCATATCACTAGAGATGCAGACGAAAATCGAAAGGAAATCATATCCTATTCGGTGGTCTGTATGTTCAGAACTACTCATAACGAATATCCAAACTCGTTTACCCTCGCAGTTACCTTCCCTTATCATTTTGAATCCGATACCTCATTCTGTCATTTCGATCCCGATTTATCGGGAGAGAAACCTTATCTTTGTTGAACAAGACTCCACTACCGACCCTATTTGAAACACAAATGCCCTGCCTCGAAAGGGAATAATGATCAATGTAGGACAAAATATTGGAGGATTGGGAAGTGAAAATTACATATGGTGAAATTATTCTTTGCTGATGCGTGGGGTGGGACAATAACTTCATTAAACTAGTATCCGTGCACATATCTCTTACTTCCAATCCCTATAATTGGTGTATGAGTTATAACACTTCTGCACAAGAGTAACGAGTCTTTCTGTGAAAATCAAGGTACGGACTGTATACAGAAAAGCCCGATTCTGCTGTTACGGAACCGGGCTTTTATCGTTACTGATTGATAGTAACTTTTAACTGCTCTTACTTCCCAACAACTAACTTCTTATACCGTTCATTGATTCTTCCCCAGTGTAAGTTTGCAAGAAAGTTATCAATATACTTTGCCCGTGCCGGACCATCCTTATGGTAATACGCATGTTCAAATACATCTAAAGAAATTAACGGCACACCGCCCCAGATAGCTCCATATTGATGTTCGTCGACAGTGACATTAAGGAGCCGGCCTGAATACAGCCGATCAAATACAAGCAATCCCCATCCACTGAGCTTTGCAGAAACTGCAGAAGCTTTAAAGTCTGCTTTCCAAGCGTCAAACGAGCCAAAATCTTTTTCGATTGCCGCTTTGATTTCCGGCCCCTTCGATGGATCACCATCGCCGCCGAGGACATCCCAGTAAATATCGTGCAACAGTGCACCTGAATGATTCCAGCTGAATCTCCGTTTTAGTTCTCCAATGACACTGTAATTGCCATTTGCCGCGGCACGGTCGGCAGTTTCCAGCGCTTTTTCTATGTTATTCAGCGCCGTTACGTATCCCTTCTGGTGTGTATTGTAATGCCAGTCTGTGGTTTCCGGACTCATAACATTGGCGAGGAGTTTTTTCGCCTCTTCGTCTGAATACGGCCGCTTATTGAACTTCCACTCGTATGCCATATTGTATTCCTTTAAAATAGTGTTTAGTTATTTTCAAATTCAAAGTATAGAACGACGGGGGCACGAAAAGAGTTCCAATAATAAATCCTCATTATTAAAAAGATCAAACTTCAAGCAAGTTCTTTCATTCAACCTTCATAAAAGAATTTGATTATTAAAATTTGTTTGTTCTTTGCGATTTGAGAATCGGATTTTGCTCTCACTATTAACCCATATTGAGTGTGAGCTTTGCCGCTTCGGTCATCATATCCGGATTCCAGATAGGATCGAAAACCAGTTCTACCAATACATTACTCACACCACGAATTTGCTGAACGCGCCGTTTCACATCCGCCGCAATCATTGGTCCCATACCACAACCTGGCGCTGTCAATGTCATTCTGATATATACATTTGCATTGCCAGGAAATTCTTCTTCCACCTTCACTTCGTACACCAGACCAAGGTCAACAATATTTACAGGAATCTCTGGATCGTAACATTGTTTCAATGCATCCCATACATGTTCTTCCGGAACCAATTGCATTGGTTCAACCGTAATGCCACCTGTTGCCTGCTCAACTTGTATCGGCGACTCGTTCTTTTCTTTTGCAATCATCGCACTATCTTCTTAATGATCACCACAACTGCAAGATTTTTCCTCATTGGAGTTATCACCACAGCCACATGATTTTGACTGATTGGGATTATCAAACTTAAAGCCTTTTCCTTGCGGACCGTCGATATATTCCAGCGTGGTTCCCGAAAGACCCTCTAGATTCTCCTCATCAACATAAATGGAAATACCTTCACTGAGGATAACTCGATCTGTTGCTTCTACTTTATCATCAAACGCAAGCACATACGATGGCCCGCAGCATCCTGCGCTTTGTATTCCGATCCGTAATCCGTGAGTATCCGGAATTTGATTTTCCCGGCGAATGTTCCGAATCTGTTCTGCCGCTTCCGGCGTAATTTTGATCTCCTGGATTAAGACTTCTGTTTCCTGTGTGCTCATAATCATTATCCTTTACTATTTATTTTTTTATGTAACATTTATTCTGTCGATACAGTTTCCTTTTTTTCTTCCAGGGCGTTCTTCATTGTATGCCATGGAAGAATTGCGCATTTGACACGTGCCGGAAACTCGCTTACACCGGCGAACGCTGCTAGTTTTCCAAATTCTTCAACACTCTTTTCACTTTTATTTTCACCCCGCACAAGATCATGAAAATTATCAAACCATACTTCAGCTTCTGCACGTGTTTTTCCTTTTAGTACCGTACTCATGACAGAAGCAGATGCTTTTGAAATCGCACAACCGGATCCTTGAAAAGAAATTTCTGTAATGATTTCATGATCCAACTTCAGATAGATGGTGTAGTGATCGCCGCAGAGCGGGTTGTATCCATCTACCGAACAACTTGCATCTTCCATTTTTTTGAAGTTGCGCGGATTTCGGTTGTGATCGAGGATAATTTCTTGATAGAGCGCTTTGAGATCAGACATGCCCGAATACCTCTCTCACTTTTTGAATACCGCACGCAAGTGTTTCGATTTCTTCCGCCGTATTGTAAAACGCAAACGATGCTCGTGCCGTTGCTGGAATGCCATACTTCTGCATCACCGGCTGTGCGCAATGATGTCCCGTACGAATTGCGATTCCTTCTTGATCGAGAATTGTACCGATGTCATGAGGATGGATTCCATCCAAGACAAACGATACAACTCCTGCTTTTTCTTCTGCCGTTCCGATTATTTTCAAGCCTTGAATTGCTGCGAGTCTTTCGTGTGCTGAACGGAGCAGCACTTGTTCGTATTGTTGAACGACATTCCAATCAAATAAATTCATATAATCGATTGCCGCTGCTAAACCAATCGCACCGGCAATATGTGGTGTTCCTGCTTCATATTTATGCGGGATGTCGTTGAAGATTGTTTTTTCAAAGGTCACCGACTTGATCATATCACCGCCGCCTTGATAGGGCGGCATAGATTCAAGAAGATGAGTTTTCCCGTACAGTATCCCTAATCCTGTTGGACCAAAAACTTTGTGAGACGAAAAGGCATAGAAATCCGCATCAAGATCGCGTACATCAATTCGCATATGCGGAATCGCTTGCGCTCCATCAACCAACACAGGGACTCCCTGCCGATGCGCCATCTCAATCATTTGTTTCACCGGATTGACAGTGCCAAGGGCATTGGAAATATGACTTATGGCAGCAATCTTGGTTTTATTCGAAAGCAAGCGGGCGAATTCTTCCAGCACAACTTCACCATCGTCGTTGATCGGAACAATGCGAAGCTTTGCTCCTTTTTCTTCGCATAGCATTTGCCACGGAACGATATTAGAATGATGTTCTAATTCAGTGATTAGCACTTCGTCACCCGCTTGAACATTCTTCCTGCCAAATGTTGCTGCAACAAGGTTGATTGCTTCTGTTGCGCCGCGGACGAAAATAATTTCTCGTTCTGATTCGGCATTTATAAATTTCCGCACAGTCACACGCGCTGCTTCGTATTTTCCCGTCGCCAATTCGCTAAGATAATGCACGCCGCGATGCACGTTGGAGTTTTCTGTAAGATAATACCGTTTGATCGTATCTACCACCAAATCAGGTTTTTGCGTTGTTGCTGCATTATCAAGATAGACTAACGGCTTGCCATGCACCCGTGTGGATAAAATTGGGAAATCTTTTCGAATCTGCTCCACCGGAAAATCAATGACATTCTGTTTCGCTAATGTTGACAAACTTTTCATATTCGTTCGCCTGTCGTGTGATTTTTATTGAGTCGATCGTGAATCATCCGTTCCACTTGTTGGCGAAATGGATCAATGGTTATCCGATTGACCACATCACTGGCAAAGGCAGAGGTAAGGATGTCACGTGCCGCATCAAAACCGATGCCGCGTGAACGCAAATAGAATATTTGCTCATCGTCCAATTGCCCAATAGTGGCGCCGTGCGTGCATTTCACATCGTCCGCGAATATTTCTAATTGCGGTTTCGTGTTCATCGTCGCATCGTCGGACAACAGCAATGTCTTGTTCGTCTGTTTCGCATCGGTCTTCTGTGCATCTTTTCTGACAAATACTTTCCCGTTGAATATGCCTTTCGATGCACCATCCAGAATCGACTTGTACAATTCATGACTGATGCAGTGCGGCTTTGCATGATCAATGACTGTATGGTTATCAACGATTTGTGTGCCTCTGCCGAGCGACAATCCATTGAGTATGCATTCAGCGCCTTCAGCATCAAAACGAGCGGTGATGTTGTTCCGAACAATTGAACCGCCCAGTGATATCACATTCGATGCGTAACGGCTTGCCTCATTCATCTGCACATGTGTTGTTCCTATATGGTACGCATTGATGCCTTCTGCTTGAAACTTGTCGTGCTCGACAGATGCATTATCACCGAGCGCTATTTCCGTCACCGTGTTCGTCAGATATGTATTTTGAGCAAGACCGACATACGTCTCGACAATTTTACATTGACTCGCAATTCCTGCGATGATAAGATTTCTGGGTTGAGCGGTATAAACCTGTTCACGATTGGTTGCGATAAAAAGAAGTTGTATCGGATTTTCTAGAATTGCTGCCCGCGGCACCGAAATAAACGCGCCATCCCACAAAAAAGCTGTATTGAGCGTAGTGAACGCATTCTCTTCTCCCATCACCAAATGATTGAAGTAAAACTGAACTGTATCCGGATGTTTCTTCAACATTTCTGTCAGACTACCAGCCATCATCCCTGGTGGAAGCGAACCAATATCTGACAACTCCAATGAAAACATTCCATCAATGAACACCAATCGTAATGCATTTTCCAATGTGTACGGTTGAATATCATTTTTCGTCACTCCATTCATTTCATAACGAAGGATCGGTTGATATTCATTTTTTATAATTGGGGCAATGTTTGTGAAACGCCATTCCTCCTGTCGTGTTGTCGGGAAGCCTATTTCAATGAACCGGTGCATCGCATCACGACGGATCGCATGCATTGACGTTGACTTCTCACCATTTAAACTCCGTTCAAATACTTCGAACTTCGATTGATACCATTTAATATTTTGATTGATTGCCTGCATTGTTTTTCTCTATTCTTAACTTATGCCGTTTGCTCGGCTTCTTCATGCACCCAATCGTACCCACGGTCCTCAAGTTCCAGTGCAAGTCCTTTACCGCCGGATTTGACAATTCTTCCATCCTTCATGACATGCACTACATCTGGAATTATATAATTGAGTAAACGTTGATAATGAGTCACGACAATTGTCGCATTTTCTTTTGAGCGAAGTTTATTCACGCCTTCCGAAACGGTTCTAAGTGCGTCTATGTCGAGGCCTGAATCTGTTTCATCTAAAATCGATAACGTCGGATCCAGCACAGCCATGTGGAATATTTCGTTGCGCTTCTTTTCACCGCCGGAAAATCCCTCGTTCACCGGGCGATTTAAAAAGCTTTCATCCATCTCTACTATTTTTACTTTCTGTTTGATGAGTGTAAGAAAATCAATTGCATCAAGCTGTTCTAATCCTTTATGCTTCCGAATGGCGTTGAGCGCTTCCTTGAGAAAGTAAGAGTTATTCACACCTGGAATTTCCACCGGATATTGAAAGGCAAGAAACAATCCTTCGCGTGCCCGTTCTTCAGGAGCCATTTCCAATAAATTGGTTCCTTTATAGAGCACCTGTCCTTCGGTGACGGTATATGCTTCGCGCCCGGCAAGCACTCCAGCAAGTGTACTCTTTCCTGATCCGTTCGGTCCCATGATTGCGTGAACTTCACCCGCATTCACTGTTAAATTGATACCGCGTAAGATTTCATTTCCGTTCACACTCGCATGTAAATTTTTAATCTCAAGGAGATTCATATTCTCATCTTTCATTCGTTTCTTATCTTGCTTCTTACTTTTGCTTCTTCTTTTTCATTGTATCATTTTTCATTTTGCATTGTTATCCAACGCTTCCTTCCAAACTCACACCAAGCAATTTCTGCGCTTCAACTGCAAATTCCATCGGCAATTCACGAAATACTTCCTTGCAAAAACCATTGACGATCAGATTGACTGCATCTTCTGCGGAAAGTCCGCGTTGCTTACAATAAAATATTTGGTCATCGCCAATTTTCGATGTCGTTGCCTCGTGTTCGGCCTTAGCGGAAGTATTTTTCACTTCAATATAGGGAAATGTATGCGCGCCGCATTTGTCACCTAACAACAGCGAGTCGCACTGCGAAAAGTTTCGTGCGTTCACTGCACCCTTTTTCATTTCAACTAATCCCCGATAGGAATTCTGCCCGTGTCCTGCAGAAATTCCTTTCGAGACGATCGTGCTCTTCGTATTCTTCCCGATGTGAATCATTTTCGTGCCTGTATCCGCTTGCTGGTAGTTATTGACAACCGCGACAGAATAAAATTCGCCGACCGAATTGTCTCCTATCAGAAGCACACTTGGATATTTCCATGTAATTGCTGAACCAGTTTCTACCTGTGTCCATGAAATTTTTGAATTCACACCGGCACATTTACCGCGTTTTGTTACAAAGTTGTAAATGCCTCCGCGTCCTTCTTTATCGCCGGGGTACCAATTCTGTACTGTCGAATATTTGATCTTTGCATTATCCAATGCAACCAATTCTACCACAGCCGCATGCAATTGATTTTTATCCCGCATCGGCGCCGTGCATCCTTCTAAATAACTTACCTGCGCGCCTTCTTCCGCTACGATGAGCGTTCGCTCAAACTGTCCTGTTGATGCAGCATTAATACGGAAGTACGTTGATAACTCCATCGGACATCGAACGCCTTTGGGAATGAAGCAGAATGAACCATCGCTGAACACTGCAGAATTCAGCGCGGCAAAATAATTATCATTCGCTGGCACAACAGAACCAAGATACTTTCGTACTAAATCAGGATGTTCGCGAACTGCATCTGAGAAAGAACCGAAAATAATTCCCAATTCTTTCAGCTTGTCTTTGAATGTTGTTGCCACTGAAACGCTGTCGAACACTGCATCCACAGCAACACCGGCGAGCCATTCTTGTTCACGAAGCGGTATACCAAGTTTATCGTACGTCTTCAGTAATTCTGGATCAACTTGTGATAAATCTTTGAGCAGTGGTTTTTGTTTCGGTGCCGAGTAATAAACAATCGCCTGATAATCGATTGGTGGATACTGTATATTCTGCCAATGCGGTTCTACCATCGTTTGCCAATGCCGGAATGCTTTCAGCCGCCATTCAAGTAACCAAACCGGCTCCTGCTTTTTTGTAGAAATCAAACGGACGATGTCCTCATTCAAGCCAGGAGGCGCGGAATCGGCTTCAATATCCGTGACAAATCCGTACTTGTATTCTTGAGCGGCAAATTCTTCTATAGTATTTGTTTCATTGTTCATAAATTTCTCAGTCTGTGGGCCGGTTACACAATTTGCTCTAATGTAGTATTCTCAAGAAGCAAATTTAGATTGTGCTGCATTTTCCCAAGTGGTTTGCGAATCGTGCACGCATCAAAAATAGAGCAATCCTCTCCGCCTTCGGCATAGCATTCAGCAATCGTCGGCTTTTCTTCTTCAATGACACTTATGATACTTGAAATGTGTAATTCGTTCGGTCTTTTCGCAAGCGAATAACCGCCATGCATTCCTTGAGTCGAAACGACAACTCCAGACTTCGATAATTTCTGTAAAACTTTCGCAAGCAATTCGTACGGAATATCATGTTTCACCGCTATCTCTTTCGCAGTGAACACTTGTCCACGTGGGTTCATCGCCATATGTCGAAGAGCGATCAAACCGTATTCCACTTTTTTTGAGAGTTGAAGCATAAATACGACTATTCCAGTCCGATATTACTCCAAAAAATAAGAGTCCTTTTAATGACTCTTCTTGCTTAAATATCTTTTTCTTTTTCTACTAAATCAAGTGCTGATAAAAATCTCTGCTCTCATCTTTGAAGATGCAACATTTTTTTTTATCTTACCATGTATATGGAAGCACTACAAACACTTGATCTCACAAAACACTATCGTTCCGGTGCATTCAAAAGAAAGAACATTCTTGCACTCGAAAAAGTTTCCCTTTCTGTTGAGCAAGGTGAAATTTTTGGTTTGCTTGGCCCAAACGGAGCTGGAAAAACCACATTCGTCAAACTTCTTCTTTCAATAGTACATCCGACATTTGGTACGGCAACTATCATTGGCTATCCTTTAGGTCAGCGAGCTTTGAAAGAACAATGTGGATATTTACCGGAAAATCATCGTTATCCTGGCTTTCTCAATGCCTTAGATACTCTCGTTTTCTTTGGAAGATTGAATGGTCTTCGCGAATCAATTTTGAGAGACAAAGCGTATTCTCTTCTTGAAATTGTTGGATTGAAGGACTGGGCAAAGATCAAGACAAAAAAGTTTTCAAAAGGAATGCTGCAGCGGCTTGGACTTGCACAAGCGCTTATCAACGACCCAAAGATATTATTTTTGGATGAACCCACAGATGGCGTAGATCCTATTGGGCGAAAAGAAATTCGCGACCTGCTCTTAAGTTTGAAATCGCAAGGCACAACAATATTTTTGAATTCGCATCTTCTTTCTGAAGTGGAAATGATCTGTGATCGTGTAGCGATTCTGAATAAAGGAAAAGTAGTTCGTACCGGGACAATTGGGGAACTGACGACACAGAAACTCGCGTATGTCATTCAGCTCTCTTCTCCTATTACCAAAGAGATTCTGGAACGACTACAACAGACAATCCTCCCTATCGAGTATAAAGACACAAGTCTGATTGTTTCATTGCAAGATAAGTCCGAGCTTAATACGATCATCGACATCCTCCGGGCAGGTGGAATAGGAATTGAAAGTATGAATCAGCAAAAGACATCGCTAGAGGATTACTTCATACAGATTATGAAAGGAGAAAACGCATAGTGAGATTTTGGGGAATGTTTCGGTTCACGGTTGAAGAAGCAATGCGCAGAGGAACGCTCATTTTCTATTTCATTGTCGCAACTATTATTTTATTACTCATGACTCTGGGCATTAGCCATCCGGTGAACGATATGGATATGGTTACGCTTTTTGGAAATCCGCTCGCGCGCTTATCTCAACCGGGATTAAATGTTGTCGAATTTCTTCTTATTCAATTGCATTCATTATCTATTTTTGGGATCATTCTTCTCGGTATATTTGGCGTTGCAGGATTGATTCCATCGATGCTTGAAAAAGGAATGATCGATCTCTTCCTCAGCAAACCTCTTACACGAGCCGAATTGCTCATGGCACGTGCGTTTGGCGCCGTCTCGGGCATTGCCTTTAATCTTATCTACTTCTTTCTCGGCGTTTGGCTGATCTTTGGTTTGAAAGTTGGAGTGTGGCACTGGGGATTTCTTTCTTCTACTATTTATGTGGTTTATGCATTTGTATGTTTCTTTTCCGTTGTCACCATCGTTGGATTGATAACTCGGAGCTCCGGCTTTTCAATTATGCTGGCATTTGTTTTCTCTATCGTTTCGTGGGGACTTGAAGTGAGGGAAAACGGATTGTACAGACTCTGGGACAACGTTGTTTATCATCGCGTGCTCGACGCACTTTATTATCTCACTCCGCAGTTGAATGCCATGCTCGAAAATTCCACACGTGTCATTGGCAAACTTCCTTATATTCCCAATGCGCCGGATTTTACTTTTATGCCTTTCATATATTCCTTCTTCTCAACCTGCCTTATTTATTTTTTATCGATCTGGTATTTCTCTCGACAGGATTATTGAGCACTATGCAGATATAACATTCCCAGCCCTGCTTTGTTTGAATATCATCCGATTTCTACATACCTTTTTTCCAACAACGAGGATATTATGAGAATCGGTATTACGTGTTATCCCACATACGGCGGCAGCGGCGTGGTTGCCACCGAACTTGGTAAGGCGCTTGCCAGCCGCGGGCATTCAGTTCATTTCATCAGCTACGCGATGCCAATGCGTTTAAGCGGCTTCCAGGATAACATTGTTTATCACGAAGTAGAAATGTCCAACTATCCGCTCTTCGACTTTCCGCTTTATACACTCGCGCTCGCCAGTAAAATGGTGGAAGTAGCACTATATGAGAAACTTGACCTTCTGCATTGTCATTATGCAATCCCGCATGCGACAAGTGCTTATCTGGCTAAACAGATCATGGGAGATCATATCAAGATCGTCACCACATTGCATGGAACCGACATTACACTTGTGGGATTAGAGCCGAGCTTTCTGCCAATCATGAAATTCAGTATCGAACAAAGTGATGGCGTGACAGCTGTTTCCCGCTTCCTCAAAGAAAAAACTCAGACGAATTATGGGATCGATAAAGAGATCGAAATAATTCCGAATTTCATCGATACCACGAAATACAAACGACAGCCATCGGATACATTCGGTTTGAAGTGCGCATCAAAAGGTCAAAAGATTTTAGCGCATACTTCAAACTTCCGCCCGGTGAAACGCGTAACGGATGTGATTCGAATTTTTAATGAAGTGCAGAAAAAGATACCGAGCGTTCTTATTTTGATCGGCGATGGTCCAGACCGTTCACAATGCGAAATGTTGTGCCGCGAATTTGGCATTCAAGAAAAAGTGCACTTTCTTGGGAAACAAGTAGAGTTAGTACCAATTCTTTCTACCGCTGATCTTTTCTTAATGCCGAGTCAATCGGAAAGTTTCGGACTTTCCGCGCTCGAAGCGATGGCGTGCGAAGTGCCTGTCATTTCCTCCAGTGTCGGCGGATTGCCTGAACTTCAAGTGCATGGTCAAACAGGATTTATTGCTGAGTTTGGCGACATTGACCGAATGGCCCGCTACGCAATTGATTTGCTCACGAATTCAGCCAAGCATAAACTCTTTGCAGAAGCAGCACGCAAACGCGCAATCGAATTTGAATCTTCAAAAATTATCAGCCAGTATGAACAGTACTACGAACGAATTCTCGCGAGTACAGTAACTTCTGGGAAGTAAAAAAAGAGTTTTTTTTGACTACTCGTTAGATATCAATGATCTTAGATAGTGATAGATAATTTTAATATAATCTCCTCCCCTCATAGGGGAGGACTAAGGTGGGGTCATTGAACTTTTATTTGACCTCACCCTAACCCTCTCCTCCGAGGAGAGGGAATTATTTCGCTATTTAATAAAAATAACGTTGGATAGTTACGAGTTTGTAATAGGACCATTCAGGCAGGGTGAAGCCGGGCATACTTCACAATCAAGGTCTTCGTTCCATAATTTTCAAACTGCACTATGGCTTTTTGCGCATCTCCTTTTCCAATGACATTTGTCACACGTCCGCAGCCAAATATTTCGTGCTTCACAACGGCACCGCGTTTAACCTCAAATTGTTCTTGTGATTCAGATTCATAGTCCGGCATCCCGTCACTGAAGAACGCCGCTTCTTCACTCTTTTTCTGATGTGCCGCTCGCCGTGTTATAGATGTCGGCTTATCGAACTCAAACGATGAGTCAGCCGCCCGATGACGCTTTATGCCGATACGTTCGATATTTTCCGTCCCCAGCTCAAGAAGAAATCGAGATTCGCTTGGATACGTGATATCTCCAAATCTGTAACGAAGATTCGTATGAGTGATGTACAATTTTTGTTCCGCTCTTGTAATCCCGACATAAAACAACCGCCGCTCTTCTTCGACATCTGAAGATTCTATGGTGCTGGAATAAAACGGCAAAAGCCCTTCTTCCAATCCTGCGATCATCACGACGGGAAATTCTAATCCTTTTGATGCATGCAGCGTCATCAATGTAACGGCATTGTGTTCGCCTTCCCACGTGTCGATATCGGAAATGAGCGCGACTTCTTCAAGAAACGATTCGAGGGTGCCATTTGGTTTGTCATTACTGAATTCAGAAATTGCCGAAAGTAATTCCTGCACATTCTCCCACCGTCCCAACGATTCGGCAGTGCGTTCTTCTTTAAAGATTGAGAGAATTCCTAATTCATCCACAAGAGAACGCGCCCATTCGCTGAATGTCATCTGCGGGCGTAAAGTCTGATACTTATTGATAATCGCTCCAAATTGTAACAAGCTATTCTTTGCACGCTCCGTCAACTCTATTACTTCATCAAGCCGTTTTAAAGAATCAAATAAAGTGAGCGAGTGCTGCGATGCAAATTTCCGCAAATGCTCGATGGTTATATCGCCTATTCCTCGTGCCGGATAATTAATGACGCGCAACAGACTTACTTCGTCTGTTGGATTTGCAAGCAGACGCAAGTACGCAAGCACATCTTTAATTTCTTTGCGCTCATAGAACCGTGTGCCGCCGATAATTTCATATGGAATTGCATTTTTTCTAAATGCTTCTTCCAACGCACGCGATTGAGCGTTTGTTCGATACAACACAGCAAAATCCTTTAAGTCAAGTTTGCGCTGATGGCTTTCTTGCTGGATGGCACGGACGATTTGACTTCCCTCTTCCCGGTCATCTGCGCACTGTACAATAGTTACCGGTTCACCCACCGGATTAGCAGTCCACAATTTTTTCTTCAATTGTTCTTTGTTGAAGTGAATGAGTTCATCCGCAACAGATATGATCGACTTTGTGGATCTATAATTTTGCTCCAATCTATAAAGCTGACAGTTTGGATAATCTTTTTGAAAATCCAAGATGTTGCGAATATCTGCGCCTCGGAAGGAATAAATGCTTTGAGCGTCGTCTCCAACGACTGCAATATTCTTAAGCATATTGCCGAGCAAGCGAACAACTTGATATTGTGCACGATTCGTATCTTGAAATTCGTCTACCAAAATAAACTTGAAGCGGTACTGATATTTTTCCAGTACTTCTTTTTTCTTTTCGAACAGTTCAATTGGTTTTACCAGAAGGTCGTCAAAATCCATAGCGTTGCTGCGCTGAAGTGTTTTTTGATACTCCGCGTACACGAGCGCTGCCTTCTCATCGAAAAGTTCATGCACAGTTTCAGTAAATTTATTTGGCGAGAGATACTGATTCTTCGCACTACTGATACGAGAGCGAATTGCTACAGGATTGAATTGCTGAGTGGGCAGATTCAGTTTCTCCATTACTTTTTTTATGGTGCTGAGCGAATCATCAGAGTCATAGATTGTGAACGACGGCGTGAACTTGAGATGCATGCATTCTTTGCGGAGAATTCGCGCAAACATAGAATGAAATGTGCCCATCCAAAGACTGCCCGCATCATCGCCCACCAACTTGATGATGCGTTTCTTCATCTCATTTGCCGCTTTGTTGGTGAACGTAAGCGCTAGAATTTGATGAGCCGGTACACCGCACTTCATCAGGTAAGCAATGCGGTACGTGAGGACGCGTGTTTTACCGCTGCCCGCACCAGCGATAATCATCACCGGACCATTGGCGGCTTTCACTGCTTCTATTTGAACAGGATTGAGATCGTTGAGAAATTTCATCGCACAAGTACTTTCGTGAGATAAAATAGTAAGGAATATTTGCTCGGAGGGCAATTAGAAAAAGATGTCTGCAGTAAAAGTAGAAAGATACAACGCACGGATAGCAGAGAAGAAATATTCAGTTACTAATCACCAAATCACAAGATCACTATATCAGCATCAGCGAATTTCAGATTCCTAATTTTATAATCACACCGGCAATGCGCCTTCGAGCCGCAGGAGAAATTCTTTCGTTTTTAATCCAGCGGCATAACCGACAAGTTTTGAATTTGCTCCGATGACGCGGTGGCACGGTACCACAATCGGAAGCGGATTGGCGCCATTTGCTTTTCCTACTGCCTGAAATCCATGTTGAACACCGACGCGTTTCGCAAGTTCCTTGTATGAAATCATTTTCCCGTATCGAATTCTTTTCAGCTCTAACCAAACACGGCGCTGAAATTCCGTTCCCACCGGATCAAGCCGGCTGTGGAACTTCACAAGTCGCCGATCAAAATAACGATTTAATTCATCTATGATCTGACGATTCTTCGTCGATGTTTCGATGAGTTCAGCACCATCGAATTTCTTTTGCAGCCATACGAGAAATTCTTTTTTCGTTTGAGCTGGAATACTAATTTTACACACGCCCGTTTTTGTCGAAGCAATATGAATAGTGCCGATTTTTGAATTGAATGACGAATAGTAAATTTTTTCCATGTTCACTCACAGTTCAAAAGACACTGGTTCCACTTCTCATCAAATTTCAACTTCACCGTTCAGAAAGTGAAACTGATTCATTGTTAAATTGTATTTCGAGAATTGATCCAGCGCTGAAACCGGAAAAAGTATAACTAAAAGGTATATGAAAGGCAAGCACACTCTGGAAGCTCCCGATTTCTTCTTGAGAATAATCCTTGACAGAACTTAGAAAAACGCTCTCGCTTCCATCCGCGCAAAATGGATCGGCTGCCCTCCTCCTTCCTTGCGTCCATTGTAATTAAGAGACAATTGCAGGTTCAGAGTGATGCGATAATCAAACGTCAACTGCCAAAGATAACTTTGTCCTACTGCTTTTCCAAGTGTGAATTCATAGGGCAATGATGAGTTTGGATCGGTGATATTTGACAACGATACTTCTTCCCGCTTAAGTTCCGCGCGTAATTGTCCGACGCCAGGGAACGATTGTACAATCCTCATTCCTTCTTCATTAATATTTGCTGTTGAATTCTGCCCACCGAAATGATTTATCACTTCCGTGACCCCGAAATTGAAGCCGGTTTCCCAATTCATCGTCGGCCGATAAGAAAAATCGGAAAGCAGTGCATTGGAAACCAGATCTCGTTCCTCTGATGATTGTATGGATGCTGTCATTCGATCAATTTTGTTCACAAAGTCTGTCTGGTTGCTGATCTCTTGTACAAGTTGTGATCGAATACGTATTGACCGTTCCTCCTGAAAGGTTCTTTCTATTGATGAGACAAGCTGTGTCAATCCATATCGCTCGTTGTAACGAAAACGAAATGATAAATCGGAGTTATTCTCAAACAGAAACACATCCTGCGTAATTTGCTGCGAACCGGCGAGTGTCGTTTGATCATTCAGGAAATGTGAGAAATTGAGTAGGTATATTTGTTTGGTATCAGTCTCTTTGCTTCTCTCATCCACACGTAAATATGTTTCAGTTGAAATTGCCCGCAGAGCCTTGCTGAACCAAGAGGATGCGACCGGAAGCAAACGCGCAGGTTGCAGCCGCACACGCACACTTGTTTTGAGATCTGCGACCGGATAAAGCTGATCGCTTGGAATATAGACGACGACATAATCACCATCGAACCGTGTGAGTTCAAAATCATTTTCATCAACAACTCCATTGCCATTCACATCACCAATATATTTGTAATTGCCGCTTCCTTTCGCTACACGAATGAATATCCGCTCTAAGCGTGCAGAGCGTTGGTTGGAAAACTCATAGTAAAGATCGGTTTCTATAGCACGTTGGAGTGGAGTATAACGTGTTTGGGTGCGAACCAATATTCCATCTGAATTAAAATTTCCCCGACGCTTGAATTCATCGGTGAACTCTACACTGCGAATGCTTAATGTGAGTGAACTTGATAAAGACTGCCATCCGTTCAACTGCCAATTATAGAGTTGCGTCAGGGATCGCGATGCACGGCTTATTATTCCATCAGCAGTACTATCTTCTGTTCGTATTTGATATTCGGCAGAGGCAGTCATCCTCCAGAATTCAGCAGTGACAAGGCGCGGTGCAATTTCAAGAAAACGAAAACTGCCTTGGCGTATCGAATCTTGTCCGGTGGGTGTAGAAATGCGCTCTTCCGTTTCAATGCGAAGACCGGGGCGCCACTGAGCAATTTCATATTCCACTGTCCCACGCTGGCGGGTCCAGTTCGATTCATCTTGTAAGAGTGTGTTGGACGTGTTGATTCTCTCGATCTGGTATTGAGCTGTAGGCAAACCCGAATCTGCAACTCCGAGATTGATTTGCGTTCTCGTGGAATGCACTTCACCCGAACGATTCAGCACGCCATAGGATACCGCGCTGTTCACGCTTCGCGTTGGAAGATATGCCAGAGAGAATTCCTGAATTTCTTCATTGGCAACTGCCGCTTCGTCGAGATTCCATTTCCTATTGAACTCTACTTCATTTGCGCGATCCAGAGGAACGAACCGTCGATCTACAAACCGTTCGGAGACATGCGCATCCACTTCTCCAACATTCTTTCCTCCGATAAGCAGTCGTTTCGGATTGTAGCGAGCAGCAAACGTGAACGCACTGCCTTGAAGATTGCTTGAGTCCTGGTTGGAAAATCTGTTTTGATTAAAATTGCTCATTGCATATTCACCAGAAACAGAAAAATCTGATGTAAGAGATAACTGCCCGTTCACATCAAAAATTTGATGAAGTTGCGGCATAGGTAAGAATTGAAGAGGAAGATAATTACCCTGGCCAATTCCCGCAAACTGAAATTGTCCGGCAGCAATACGGACGTATCCGGCAGACGTATCGGGTACGAGATCCACAGGCGAAAAACTTACGGAGTAAAATGCGAGTGAATCTCCCGGTGCATATATAAGTATCGGATAATGCCTGCCACTAATAAGCGTATCCTGCAAAATGTATTGACCTTTCACGCTATCCACTCTTGATATTCCAGAAATAGATGCCTTCATCCGATTCGCGCCGCTTTGTCGTAGAATAGCACGCGTGGTATCGTTTAGTGAAACATCAATCGGGGAATCCGGATCATCCGCCTCCTGCACAAATGATGCGTTCAATTTTAATCTATCGCTAAACATTTTTCCACTTACTGTGCCTGCAACAAGATTGCGAATAAATTCTTGATCAGAGTATTCAAAATCGATTACAATCCGCGACGCGTTCGTAATCAATCGACGGCTGGAAAACGTCACTTCTCCGCTAGCATAATCGATTGTATAATCATTCACATCTCCGCGTGTCATCAATTCACCATTCAAATAGACTCGCTCACTTCCTGCAATGATAATCAAATGATTTTCACCGTTTGCTCCTGTAAGGCGGTACGGACCTTGCACACTTTCCATCCCTTGAAATTGATTCGTCGTAAACTTGCCGCGCGCCGTTGCTCCGGTGAAGGACGCTGAAGCATCGACATCAGAACCTGCAATCTTTTCGAATGAAGCAACACCGCGCGCACCTTGCAATTTGCGATCCAAACGTCCAAATTCGCCGCCCTCTTTCTGATCAATCTGCAAATTGAAATCTCCGAGCGTAGCAGAATATTGCGGATGTTTTATTTCAACATAAACTTTATCAACCTCACGCAGCGTTTGCGTTGTACCCTCAGGCTGAATGGGCGAGTTTTCATCTGTAAGTGCCGCCGTTACGTCAACGTCCTGAGCAAGTTTGCCGGCAAGTTGCATGCGGAAACCGGAACTCAACGAAAGGTCTCGATTAGAACCGACAGAAAAACCGCGGACAATCGATCCGCTTTTTTGCAGGCCTGGACCGAATAAATCTTCCGAGAGTAGCCCACGCGATGACTGTGCTATAAGCGTTTTACTACCTCCTACAGAATCCCGTCGTATCTCTAATTGTCGAAGTGCATATTCACGTTTGAAGCTGATCGGAAGCGTGCGGTACGTTACAATCATTCTGTGTGGAATTGTATCGGGAACTATTCGTTTGAGTTGAGCTGAAGAAAACAGAATTTGACCGTACCGATAATCTATCCGGTAATCACGCAAGTGCAGTAAATGTATTGTTGAATCGATAAGAATGTGCTCGCTTCCTTCAACAATAAATTCTTTTGGAAGTTGATAAACTGTATCACGTATGTTGAATTTGAGAATGATGGAATGTTGACCAATAGAAGTAATAACAGTTCCAGAAGATTGAGCGGAGAGACGGGTTGAGTGAAACAACAAGACAAGAACGACAATAGAACGTAAATACTTCATTGAGTGCGTAGAGGATATTCCTGAAAATAGATTCGTTTCAATATCTCATAATTTCCTCCTAAACGCACTATATCAATATTGTTGTGTTATAGATAAACACGAGCATGTTTATTGTAAGATAACGAAGAGAATGAATTGTTACAACTTTTTTGTAGTGTCTCAATTTAACAAAACCGGTTAGTGATGTCAGTCCCGCACGGCGGGATTCCTGACACTCAACAGCATCGGTCAGGACAGCCGGAGGCCTGAGAATGCAATCGTGCATTGCACGATTCAAATTCTAAGTCATTCCCACCTGACCGCACTAAACTGAGACTGCCAACTTTTTTGTATAGAGAGATGAATGTTGAGAAATCCTTCTCGTTAGCTTCTGATGAACATCGAGGAATCGCCTCAGGACTTTTTCACTTCAACATACTTTAAATCACCGGTTCGAAAATAAACCCACGTGACAATCAACAGCGTCATCACTCCGCCGAATACAGCCGATGGTACTGTCCCCATGAGTTTTGCAGCAAGTCCGGATTCAAAACCCCCAAGTTCATTTGATGATGCAAGGAATATCCCATTCACTGCCATAACCCTGCCGCGCATTTCATCTGGAGTCATCACCTGTAATATCGTTGCGCGAATAACGACGCTGACACTATCAAAAGCACCGCCGATAAAGAGCATAGCAACCGAAAGTCCCATCCATGGAGAGACTGCAAATATCAAAATAGAGATACCGAATCCCGTAACTGACAGAAGCAAGATTTTCCATGCATGGTGCATTGGGGAAAACCGAGTCAACAAGAGCAATGTAATAACAGCACCAAGCGAGGGGGCCGCCCGCAGAATTCCTAATCCTTGTGCTCCAACATGCAAAATGTCTTCTGCATAGATAGGCAGAATCGCCATAACTCCGCCAAACATCACAGAAAATAAATCAAGCGATATAGAGTAGAGGATGATTTTTGTTCTGAAAACAAATCGTATTCCCTGCTTGATACTGGCGATGATTTCACTTTGAACATCTGTGACATGAACAGGTTTCTCTCCTATCTGCATATAAAGGAAAAATGATGCAACTACCATTACAATAACAACAAGCAATGTGTTCGCAAATCCAATCCATGCATAGAGGAAGCCGGACATCATCGGACCAACAATAGCACCTACCTGCCAGGCAGAACTTCCCCAAGCCGAAGCGTTTTCATATAAAGGTATAGGAACAAGAATAGCGCGAAGTGAATTGCTAGTCGGAGATAAGAATGCCCGGCAAAATCCGATAATAAAAATCGTCAAGTAGATTGATGTAAGAAGAGCCGTTTGTGAAATAGATTCCTGTTGCCGTACAATAATCTGTAGCAATATCGAACTGACAGCAATACCACCAACACTCCGCAAAAAGATTTTACGTTTACTATATTTGTCAGCAATATGACCGCCAAAGAGAGAAAAAGAAATGAAAGGAACCGCCTCTACAAGCCCAATCAGTCCCAAAGATAACGGATTGCGTGTAATGCGGTAGAGTTCGTACCCGATGGCAATTTCTTGCGCAAGAAGAGCCAATGTGAGTAGAAAAGAACCAATAACGAGATTGCGAAACTCCGGATACCGCAACGCTGCATAGGGATCATTTTCTTGAGATAGCATTTTCCATTTATTCATTTTTTAATAAAATAACTAAGCTCGGCTGTATTTCCAATAGACTCATTTATTTTCTTGATATCATTTTTTGGGGGTGCATTTATTTTTCAGATATAACGAAAAAGCCCGCAAGCATATTGCTTACGGGCTTCTATGTGCCGAAGGGGGGACTCGAACCCCCACTCGATTTGAGTCGAACTGGATTTTGAGTCCAGCGCGTCTACCAATTCCGCCACTTCGGCGCTTCGTGTATTAAATATATCAAGGAATGGTTTGCGAAACAAGTTTTTTTCTTGCCAATGATTTTTGACTTTGCGCGCATATTTGGATAGATTTTCAAGGGTGGAAAAAAAATCTATGACGAACTGTATTTTCTGCAAAATTGTTTCCAAAGAAATTCTGGCGGAAGTTCTCTATGAGAACGACCATGCTATTGCCCTTCTCGACATCAATCCAATTCATTTTGGTCATGCGCTTATTCTGCCTAAACAGCACTGCAAAGATTTTTTAGACCTGCCGGATGACGCCTATCATTCCATACTCCAGGTAGCCAAGATCGTCACGCAGGCATTGGTGCAGAGTTTGAAGCTTGAAGGATACAATCTGTTTTCCAATAACGGCACCATCGCCGGACAATCCGTGTTTCACTTTCATCTTCACATCACACCACGATATCCCGATGACAATATTCGCTTTGTCCTCAAACTTAAACAATATCCAGATGGCGAAATGAAAAGGTATGGTGCGATGATTCGAAAATTTATCATACCACCAGCAATATAGAGAAAGATAAAAACCGATGACACAATATGTTAAATTAACACAGCCAGCCGCTGGACAACCGATACGATTCGTGAACGGTAAACTCAGCGTTCCGGATATGCCTATTATTCCTTTTATAGAAGGTGACGGCACCGGGCCGGATATTTGGCGCGCATCGCAACGAGTATTCGATGCTGCCATTGCAAAAGCATACGGTGGGAAGAAAAAAATAATTTGGTTTGAAGTATTCGCCGGTGAAAAGGCGAACGTCGTCTATGGCCCCAACACATGGCTTCATGACGACACGCTCGTTGCCATCAAAGAACATATCGTTGCCATCAAGGGCCCATTGACAACGCCGATAGGCGGCGGGATTCGTTCTATCAACGTTTCAATGCGGCAAATGCTGGATCTGTACGTTTGTCTGCGGCCTGTGCAATATTTTACCGGAGTGCCATCACCGGTAAAACATCCGGAATTAATCGATATGATCATCTTCCGCGAAAACACGGAAGACATTTATGCTGGCATCGAATGGAAAGCTGGAACACCGGAAGCGAAAAAAATCATCGCATGGCTGCAAAAAGAAATGGGTGTGAAGAAGATCCGGTTCCCAGAAACTTCCAGCATCGGTATCAAACCGGTCTCCGAGGAAGGAACAAAACGGTTAGTCCGCGCCGCGATTCAATATGCCATCACTAGTAAACGCAAATCTGTGACATTAGTACATAAGGGCAATATTATGAAATTCACAGAAGGTGGTTTCCGGGATTGGGGCTATGAGCTGGCGCAAAAAGAATTCGGCGGCACGCTTATCGACGGCGGCCCGTGGATAAAACTTAACGGTGGAATTATCATTAAGGATGTTATCGCCGATGCATTCCTTCAACAAATTCTCACGCGTCCCGCTGAATACGACGTCATCGCGACACTCAATCTTAATGGCGACTATATTTCTGATGCACTTGCCGCACAAGTCGGCGGCATCGGCATTGCACCCGGCGGCAATATCAATTATGAAAATGGTTTCGCAGTTTTTGAGGCAACACATGGCACTGCACCTAAGTATGCCAATCAGGATAAAGTGAATCCCGGTTCTGTGATTCTTTCCGGTGAAATGATGCTGCGTTATATGGGCTGGAATGAAGCTGCCGATCTCATTATCAATGGACTCAATAAAAGCATTCAGGCAAAAACTGTCACGTACGACTTTGCACGATTGATGGATGGAGCAAAGGAAGTGAAGTGTTCAGAATTCGGCGATGCTATTATTAAGAATATGTAAGCGCAAGATCCTTATGAACAAAGAGCATTTCACGTTGTGGAATGCTCTTTTTGTTTCCTCCCCGTTTCTTGAAAGACTCGGCATTTTTCAGTATTATATATACGAAATTTCGTAACATAGAATTGCCATGACTCAAGCTCCATTACAAAACCCTCTTCAACAGGAAGAAAAAGACACCGATATATTGATTGAGCAGCCGGCGAAAGTGATTTTGTTCAATGATGAAATTCATTCCTTCGACGAAGTCATCGGACAGATTATCAAAGCCACCGGCTGCGATACAACGAAAGCAGAAGCATTGACGTGGGAAGTCCACAACAGCGGCAAAGCGATGGTGTTTGAGGGACAGATGGACAACTGTCTGAAAGTGTCTCACATATTAGAAGAGATTGCGCTCAACACACAGATTGAAGTTTAATCTTTATGACCTCATCCGAAATCCGAAATAGCTTTCTGAAATTTTTTGAAGAGCGCGGGCATACCATTATTGCAAGTTCACCTGTTGTTCCATACGACGATCCGACACTTCTTTTCGCTAACGCAGGAATGAATCAATTCAAGGATGTCTTTCTTGGCACTGGCAAACGCACGTACAAGCGCGCAGCAGATACACAAAAATGTATCCGTGTCAGCGGGAAGCACAACGACCTTGAAGAAGTCGGACGAGATATGTATCACCACACTTTCTTTGAGATGCTCGGAAATTGGTCGTTCGGCGATTATTACAAGAAGGAAGCCATCACGTGGGCGTGGGAATTGTTAACAAAAGTCTGGGGACTTCCAAAGAATCGCCTCTGGGCAACCGTGTACAAAGATGATCAGGAAGCCGAGCAATTTTGGAAAACTCTTACGGACATAGATCCAACTCATGTTTTACGCTTCGGTGAAAATGATAATTTTTGGGAAATGGGTGAAACCGGACCGTGCGGACCGTGTTCTGAGATTCACATAGATCGAACACCTGCCGGCAATGCTACATCTGAAATGGTGAATGCCGGTATACCGGAAGTGATGGAAATCTGGAATCTTGTTTTCATCCAATACAATCGCGACGAGACCGGCAAACTTACTCCCCTGCCATCCAAGCACGTCGACACTGGAATGGGATTCGAGCGTGTCTGTGCAGTACTGCAAAATAAAATATCAAACTACGACACCGACGTTTTCTCACCAATTATTAAGAAGATTTCCGAACTCACCGACAAACTGTATGATGGCGGCATGCAATCCGCAATTGATAATTCGCAATTCGAATTTGATACGTCTATGCGTGTCATTGCTGATCACGTGCGCACACTGACATTTGCGATTGGTGATGGTGCACTTCCGAGTAATGAAGGACGCGGGTATGTTCTCCGCCGGATTTTGCGCCGTGCAGCCCGCTTCGGACGTAATCTTGCCATGCACGAGCCGTTTATTTATCAACTGGTACCGACACTTGTTGAGACAATGAGCTACATCTTTCCGGAGATCAAAGCAAATCAGGATCATATCCAAAAAATAATTAAAGGCGAAGAAGAAAGTTTTAATGCAACGCTGGATCGCGGACTGGAAATATTTGAAGATATTGTTGAAGCGTCTGTCAAAACACAATTAGATCGTGATGGTTACCGAATAATCAATGAATTCAATCCAGATCACTCACCTATAAAGTATCAAATAATTACACGGAATAATTCTTTTGATAGAATTGCAGAAATTCCTAAAAACAGTTGGAGCAGCGATTTAAATAAAATAGTAAGTACACCTCCATGTATTTCTGGAAAAGATGCTTTTAAACTCTACGACACATTCGGTTTTTCACTTGACCTGACAGAATTGATGGCAAGCGAACGTGGATTGAAGGTGGATGTAGAAACTTTTACTAAGTTAATGGCGAAACAAAAAGAACGCTCAAGAGAATTACGAACTGAGTCTGGGACTTACTCTATTACAGTATCCCCTACAAGTCTATCTGTTAAACGAAACATAGAATCTGCTCGACAAATCGATACATCAAAATTTGAAAAGTTTTTTAAATTTGTTGGTTATGATAAGTTCGAAGTTGAATCTTCAATTCTTTCAATTAAAGACAATCTTATCGTTCTTGAATCAACTCCATTTTACGGCGAATCAGGAGGACAAGTAGGCGATACCGGTGAACTTATTATCGACCATAATTCATTTGCAGTCATCGACACACAGAAAAGTGGAAACGTCAATGTTCATATTCTTGAAAAACAACCCAATGATTTTTCTGGTAAGGTAAAAGCGATAGTAGATAAAGAGCGCCGTCTCTCTATCATGCGCAACCACTCGGCGACACACTTACTCCATAATGCATTGCGCCGGATTCTTGGAACGCACGTGCATCAAGCCGGTTCGCTCGTGGCACCGGACTATTTACGGTTCGACTTCGCGCACTTTGCCAAGTTAAGCGATCAGGAACTTGCCGACATCGAAGCATTAGTGAATGAGAAGATCAAAGAAAATATTCCGCGCACTCCGGGATTGCACAACATGCCTTTCGAAGATGCGAAAAAGCTTGGCGCATTGATGTTCTTCGGTGATAAATACGGCGACTTCGTCAACGTGATTCAATTTGGCGATTTCAGTACCGAGTTTTGCGGGGGCACGCACGTCAATTCCACCGGTGACATTGGTTACTTCAAAATTCGCAGTGAAGGCAGTGTGGCAAGCGGTGTGCGCCGCATCGAAGCAGTAACAAATGAGTATGCAATTGAATTGCTAAAAATACAAGACAAAAGCTTGCGTGACCGTTTTGATTATGCTTATCAGCAAATGGAGGAACTTGCAAAACTGAAAACCGAATTAACTTCCATAAGCGATAGTAAATCCGAATCAATTCGTAATTCGTTTGGCGGGTTTGAAGAAAGATTGGAAAACCTGAAGCGTATAACAGCATTTCCAACTCAAGCTTCAATCGAACTTGCTTCGTATTTTGATCAACTGAGCAGCCACGGCAAAGTTCTCGAAGAAATTATACTTCAGCTTGCCGATGAGAAGAAGTTATTAGAAAAAGATCTGGCGAAATCACGGCTGCAATCGCTTTCCGGTTCGATGGATGAATTGATTGCTTCTGCCATTTCGATTGGGAACATCAAGATGGTCGCAGCAAAAGTCTCTGCTGCTTCCATAGATGAATTAAAGAACCTTGGCGACTCGCTTCGCACAAAACTTGGCAGCGGTGTCGGACTGCTGGCTTGCGTTCTTGAAGATAAAGTTCAACTTGTCTGCGTCGTCACAGATGATCTCGTCTCTGCGAAGAGGATTGAAGCGGGAAAAGTTGTTGGTGCAATCGCTAAATTAGTCGGCGGCGGCGGCGGCGGACGTCCGCACATGGCAACTGCCGGCGGAAAAGATGTTGCAAAGCTGGATGAAGCACTTGCACAAGTGAAATCGGTTGTGGAATCTCTTTTGCGAAAGTGAATAGAATCAAATGACAACCTTCGAACAACTCCTAAAAATCAAGCGTGATCGAGGTGCAGGATATCTATTGCTCGTTGATCCGGATAATATTGATCCAAAGAAGCTGCCTCCTTTCATACGCGAAGCGACGAAAGCTGGAACAGATGCCTTTCTTGTCGGCGGCAGTCTCATGCTCTCGAATGAATTCGATAAAACTCTCAAGATCATCAAGGAGAATACAAAGGCGCCGGTGATCATTTTTCCCGGCGGCGTGTCGCAGGTTTCCTCTGAAGCCGATGCGATCCTTTTTCTTTTACTAATAAGCGGACGCAACCCGGATTATCTTATCGGCAACCAGGTAAATGCCGCCCCGATTATTAAACGAATGGAACTTGAAGCCATTTCAACCGGATATATGTTGATTGAAGGCGGAAATGTTACATCGGCAGAATTTATGAGCAACACGAAACCGATCCCGCGTGAGAAACCGGACATCGCCGTCGCGCACGCGCTTGCGGCGGAACTTATCGGTTTGAAATTGCTCTACTTAGAGGCAGGAAGCGGCGCCAAACAATCCGTACCTGATGCGATGATAAAGAAAGTAACGAAATACTGTTCACTGCCGGTCATTGTCGGCGGTGGCATTCGAACGCCGGAAGAGGCGAAAAATAAAGTGAAAGCCGGCGCTTCATTCATAGTCACAGGAACAATCATCGAAGAGAATTCACACAGTTCAATCATTCAAGAGTTTGCCAATGCAATCCACACATCATAAGCAAAATACATGATCGGGCTTCTTATGATACCATCTTCAGACAAAAAACTTTCACGCGATAAGTTCATCAGTGATTCGCTTAAGGAGAGCAGCGACACGAAGCTTCGCATTTTACAACAATGTTCGGCGGATATTTCTAAAGCGGTGGATATGATTATTAACGCATTCAAAAGCAAGAAGAAAGTATTGCTCTGCGGTAATGGTGGCAGCGCAGCCGATGCGCAGCACCTCGCAACAGAGTTTGTGATCCGCCTCAGCCCTCACATCAAACGCCCGGGATTACCAGCAATTGCACTCACTACCGATTCATCCTTGCTAACCGCCGGCGCCAACGATCTCGGTTATGATAACGTCTTCACCCGTTCTATTGAAGCGCTGAGTAATGAAGGTGATGTACTTATTGGAATTTCCACAAGCGGCAATTCTAATAGTGTGAACCGTGCATTCCAAAAGGCGCGCGAGATGAAATTAACAACTATTGGCTTTCTTGGTAAAGGCGGCGGTAAATCGAAAAGCCTTGTTGATCTTGCCATCATTGTTCCATCGGACGATGCGCAGCGCATCCAGGAAGGACATATTACCATCGGGCATATCATTTTCCAGGAAGTTGAACAGGAAATGTTTGGTTAAAGCAGGGATTAGGTTTTGGGAATTAGGAACAAGGATTATAGATAACTGATTGCTGATAACTGATACCTGACAACGATGTTACATAAACGACGACAAGATTTATTAATTCCGTTACTGACCGTCATCTCGGATGCAGTTGCTATAGAAGCGTCGTTTCTTTTTTCATACTGGCTCAGATTTTTTTCAATACTCACACAGTACATTCCCATATCGTACGGCCTTCCGCCGTTAGAAGCATACATTAAAAGTTCTCTCGTTGTTATTCCTGTCTGGTGCTGGTTGTTTCACACACGCCATTTATACCTTCCACGGCGAATCACATCTTTTTCAGACGAATTTTTTGCTATTGTGCGTGTTGTTATACTCGGCATGATAGTTGTAATGGCAGGCGCATTTTTCTACCGCACATTTTCTTATTCACGCATCGTATTTTGGATCCTCGGTATTTCTGCGATACTGTTCATTTCCATCGGACGATTTATTGTCTTGAAGTTTGAACAATTTTGGTATGCACATGGCAACGACCTGAAGCGGGTAATAATTGTGGGGACAAGCTCCGTCGCAAGCAAAATTTTTCGATCTCTTACTGCACATCGATCACTCGGATTTGAAGCACTCGGCTATTGTTCCGTGCAGGACAACACAGAAAACACCATGGAACATATTCCGTATTTAGGATCCATCGCTTCTATACCGGACTTGATCAAAACACGAAACGTAGATGTTATATTGATTGCATTTAACGAAACGGAGCATGCACTGCTGCACGATCTCGTCCGCGACTGCCAGGGATTAAATGTAGAAATGATGATGGTCCCGGACATCCTTGAGTTGATGACCAGTCAAGTTCAAATCAAATATATTGAAGGAATTCCATTCCTCGGCATTAAAAGTCCTACTCTCAGTACATGGAATTTTATTGTCAAGCGAGCATTTGACCTGCTCTTCGCATCACTTATCATCTTGCTCGCAAGTCCAATTATTTTCTTGATTGCAATTCTTATTAAGCTCGATTCTAAAGGACGAATCTTCTATTTACAGGAACGCATAGGTTTGGATGGCGAAGTATTTAAAGTCATTAAATTCAGATCGATGCGCACTGATGCGGAACAATCGACAGGACCGGTATGGTCACAAAAAGATGATCCACGAACAACGCAACTCGGTCGATTTCTTCGCCGCTTCAGTTTGGACGAGCTTCCTCAGTTGATGAATGTTATCAGAGGTGATATGAGCGTTGTTGGTCCACGTCCGGAGCGGCCGCACTTTGTGGAGAAATTCAAAAACCAAGTGCCACGATATTTAGAACGGCATCGCGCTAAAACCGGTATGACAGGCTGGGCACAAGTCAACGGCCTGCGAGGCAATGCTTCCATTGCTGAACGAACGAAGTACGACATCTATTACATCGAACATTGGTCGCTTGTGTTTGATCTGAAAATTATTCTTAAGACTATTCACGCCGTTCTTTTTGGCGATGATGCATACTAAATCAATTTTCAAGGCAAAAGGAAAAAGTAAAGATACATTCTATCATTTTTCCTTTTTACTTTTGACGTTATACTTTTAACTTAATTCTATGGTTGCTGCATTTATTTTCCTCTTACATATTGCGCTCGTTATATTTGTCTTTATTAAAAATAAAAAAGAAAGCATTGGTGAAGGATTTCTTGCCATCGCTTTTGTTGGTATTATTTTTGCTATCGGCTGGACAATTGGCGCGATCCTGACAAATCTTCTCTTCACTCCTGAATGGTTTGTGAAATGGTATTGGCAGCCGCTGGACTCTTGGGTGTGGCGAAACATCAGAAAGGAAATCAGCCGCGATACAATTTCTCTTTTGTTTCTTACCGCCCTTGAAATTGTCTTCTACTACTTCTATCTTCTCTCGGAATCGAAGCAGGATGACGAAAAGAAAAAAGAAGCAAACCCTCCCACTAGTTCAACTTAAAATAAAACGTAATGATGCAGGATTGTTCCACTTGTGGCAGTGACGACCCAAGCGGTTCAAACTTCCAGAAACGAATCGCTTTCATTGCGGCTTCTTCTAAAAGACGGTTCGCCTTTTGTTCCGGTTGAACAGAACGTACAGTTCCATCAGGTAAGACGATCGTGAGAATTCGAACTTGCGCTGAGACTGACGCTCCTTGCGGATATTTCGGTAGTTCACCGCTGAGTTTGCGGCGTATCATTCCATGAAGCCATTGCAGAGAAAATGCCCCTCCTCCTTCTCCATCACCATGTTCTCCCGCTCCTAAACCATAAGGCGTTGTTCCAGCAGAGGGTTTAGAAGAACCTCCAATTCCAGAACGATCAACTCCGCTTGGCGGTTCACCGGTTCTTCCCGGTACAGGGCGTCCTCCTTTTCGCCACGGCTCGCGCGATTCTCCTCCGCCGCCTGCAATATTATTATGATCTATCGGAGCGTTCATATTGCCCATGTCGTTCGGCGAGATAGTCTTGTCATCTGTTTGAATTTTATCTACGCCAACCTGTCCCGGCAAAGAGTTTAAACCCTCTCCAAGCCGCCTTTCTCCCGGAACATTTTGTCTTCGAGAATTTGATCCACTCCGAAGAGATGTCGCCGGAAAGGATTCATCATGCAAAGCGGTTTCTGAAACGATAGATTGATGTTGAAGAATCGGATATGCTGACATACCGACTTCCACATCGCTCAATGCATGCGGAAGTTCAATTTCGGAATACGTGAAAATACGGACAACATGCTGTGGCTGAGGATTGAAAGCTTCTGGATCTACTATAAGCCGGAAAGAACTGAGAATAGCAAGAGTAAGCGCGACAGCAAAAATAAATGCAAGCGACATTTGTCTTTTATAAACTCGCTGCAATTCTTTTGCACCGTATGGAATTCTTCCCAAGTGCGGCGATACATTCACATGTGCTCCTTTGCGCCGCGCTTCGCACTCATTACCTGACCTGCCTTATACCCTCGTTCATTCACACAGATAATCGATCCTCGGCAAAGTAAAATTGAACGAGAGAAATCTTTGAAAATATTTATTTTAATCGAACTTTGTCAATAACGTAGTGCGTCTGCAATTGTTCTGCGAACGACAGCACTGCTTTCTTCGCTTCATCGCGAGAAGAATAGCGTCCGATGCGAACAGTGTACCAATCACCGCCCTTCATTGGAATTCTTTCAACGAACGAAGGATATCCGGAAAACTCTAAATTCTTTGCCGTCTCGTCTGCTCTGCTCTTTTCGCGATAGGCGATAACCTGAATGGTAAATTCACCTTTCATCTCGCTGAGTTTTGAAGAAGATTCAGTCTCTATCACTGCCTCGCTCTTTTTTAATGCCTTTGATTTTTTCGCAGTCGGTTCTGTTGCCTTTGCTTCGGGTTCTTTTACACTTTCAGATTGCTTCCCAGCTTCCGCTTTTTCTTGTATAGGAGCTGTATCGAGCAATGCAACTTCATTCGTATCCGCTTGCTTCTGCGTTTCTGCAGGTTGAGCTGTGGATTCTTGTGGGAATGGTTCTTCTTGCACTTGTGCAATCGGCTGATGCTTCTTGCCCCAAATTTTAATAATCCCGCGCTGGTTCAAAAAATACACGCCTGCTGCCGCAATGCACAGAAAAACTACTAAAAGCAGAATTATTTTTCCACTTCCTCCACTGCTTTTTTTAACACTCTTTTTTGCCGGGGGAGCAACCGGCGCCTCTGGCGCTTCCGGCGCTTCTTCAAACCCGCCTTCATCAATGAGATTCAAATCTGGCATTGAATAATCCTCCATGTATGTTTGGAAAGTGCTGTGATCAACTTGTTCTTCACCATTTTATTTGTACGCCTGCTTGCATTGTCAACGGAAATTCTCTATATCCACGCCATATTTCAAATTTTGAATCAGTTAAATTTTTAATTCCAACTGTAAGTCTTAAAAAATCAAATGGCGTATATTCACCGCTTATATCAACAACTGCATATTTTGAAAGCGTTGCCATACCGGCAAGATCAGTTGTTCGTTCTCCGGCAAACCTCACATTTGCACTAACCGCCCCCGCAGTTCCAAATCTATGGATTGCAGAACACCATGCTTCGACCGCCGGTGCGTAAGGAATTTTTCCGTCGAGAAAAGAATCATTCGTAGAACGAAGCAAAATATTAGAAGCAAAATAATCATTTGAGTTCAACTTTGCAACCATTTCCGCACAAAATGTTACGATTGTCGCCTGCCCTCCGTAAGCCAGCATCCAGACACCTTGACGCGAGGAATCCGAAAACATTGGCAATTCACGGGCAGATTTCACATTTAAGGACACACGGCTCTTCACTGCCTCTGTCCAATGGGATTCTATACCAAGCTCGCCGGCACTTGTAACATCTTCATGTTTAACGATTGAAGCGGCGGAGAGAAATCGGTTTGCTATAATGTTAGCTGCCAAAGTCATTGGAATGAACATTGGTTCATAAGATATAAATACACGATGTTGAGATGTAACGTAATAGCTTGCCGTTAAATTCGGACACAGACGTACTAAATCCTGCCCTGCCATTCCTTTTGCCCAATATAAATGAAGCGACCCTTCGAAAAGCACACCGCCATACCAAAAGTTTTGCACACTTGCTGACAAATCCATAAACGCCAACCTGTCTGTAGCGTACATGAAATGGAGCTTTGTGTGAATAGGAAGAGATGCAAATGGGAATGAGGTTTGGTAATTCAGATCGAATCGAGTTTCGCTCGTCGATGCAGACGAATCTGAAATAGCTATACTCTCTAAAGAAATTCCTGCTGAGTAAGGAAAATTATTCAATGTCTGATTCTCAATTCCCGTCAGCAATTGGAAATCTGAAAGCGTTCGCTGGAGGGTCGGTGTTGCAGAACCATAAAAATGAAATGATTCACTTTGATAACCGAGTTTGCCATTGACTGCCGCATTTCGAAGTATCGGCACACTCGAAATCAGCGTTGTTCCTCCAGATGCCGTCAAATCACCGCTGGATCGATCTGTGCTCTGCTCGTATCCCTTAGTCAGAAAATATTGAGCGCCAAAAGAATAATAGTATTCCGGTAACGACTGCCCGAATTGAAGTTCTGCTTCCGGTGTGAAGTACGTCCCTATATCTGCTTTTATAAATCCTGAATACTTACTTGCTTGTTCCTGTGAATATCCTTCCCTGCTTTTTATTTCAAGTTCCAGCGTTTCACGATCACGCAGAATTTTTTCAGGAGATTTCAACAAGGGCTGCGATACGACAGCAGATTCATCAACCATAATTTTTTCTAATTTCGTTAAATCGATTGATGCAATACCGGTGATGACAAATTCCGGTAAATCAAATTTTGGAAGAGGACGCTGTGCAGTTTTTGTCGGTGCCTTGCTTGTGTCCTGTTGCGGTGTGTTAATTCTTACCTGTTGCATCACCGGATTTTTCTTTGCGCGTTCTATCGGTTCTTCTTGCGCAATTAAAGCCGAAGTCTGCACGGCAAACAGAAGAATCAGCAATTTCCATGGACGAAGCACCGCGCGCACTACTGCTGCTCCATTCTTTTCAGACGTCGTCGAGCTTCTTCGATTACCGAACTGTCTGTCTTCAGTTTCAGAACTGTCAGATACGATTCGCGTGCACGGCGCACATCCTTTGTTTGTTCGTAGGCATCACCCAAGCCAAGACATGCCCTTCCGACCCACCGATCGTACGACGGGAAAACATATTTTACTCGAAGCAGAGCGGTTATGACATTCGTCCAATCTTTTTTTCCGGCAAGCGATGCGCCTACGATGTATTGTGCTTCAGCACCTGTTTCATCTTTGCGCGATGTTGCGACCTTCTCGGCGGCAGCCTTTGCCCGATCATAATCTTGCGATTCAAAATACATCCGTGCCTGTGCGACCCGCGCTTCATCTGCAAGAGGCAAGTCACCATACTCTTTCATCACCTGTTCGAACTGTGCACTTGCTTCAGCATTCTTTCCAAGTGATCGCAATGTCTCGCCTATTCGCAGTTTTGCTTCGGCAATAATCTCCGGGTCTTTCACTTTCTGCTGAAGATTCTGCAAGGTGAGAATTGCTTTTTCAGAATTATGCTGTGTGTTGTAAATCTCAGCCGCTTCGTACAAGCTTTCACCAATGACTTTTTCTGCTGCATTTGGTACGTTTGCAGCTCGCTCAAATGCCAGCGCCGCTTCATCGGGACTGCCTTGCACGCGGTAACACTTCGCTAATGCATATTGTGCATTTGCTAAAAGTTTTGAGCTGGGATACTTTTCGGCAAATCCTCGGTAAACTGCTACTGCATCTGAATATTTTTTCTGATTGAAAAGCAGATCGCCCTTTTTCAATTGAAGCTCTTCGCCAACAGGTGAATTCGGGTTTTCTTTTACAAACTCATCTAATACTTCGACTGCTTCGTCGTCTTTTCCTTGCGCAATTAAACAATACTGAATTCCAGTGGTGGCATCTGCAACGTAAGGGCTTTTCGGAAATTGCCTCAATACTTCACGATAAGATTTTTCCGCCGCAACAAACTGTTGAATATTGTAATAACTATCGCCGAGACTATAATAGGCACGAGCTGCAAGTTCACTATTAGGAAAAGTTTTTATCAGCTTATTGAATTCCTTGATCGCCTCGCCGTATTCTTTCCGCTGAAAGTTGATCCATCCCAATGCAAACTGTGCATCGTCGGCAAGCGCAGAGTGCGGCAATACCTTGATTAATCCTTCAAATGCCTTGATTGCTTCAGTATTGTCTTCGTCTTTTAAATAACACTGACCCATCTGATAATAAGCATAGTCGATGGAAGCACTGTCCGGATACATCCGGATGACTGTACGATACAAGCCGACAGCTTTTTTGTAGTCCTTCTGAAAGAAATGAGCATCGCCCAGACGTAAGCGCGCATCGAATGCAAACTTGCCTCTCGGATATTCCACCAACAACCGCTCAAACGATTCGATTGCCTGTGGAAAATTCCCCTGTTTGTAAAATGCCCAGGCAATTCCGTACAAAGCTTCTTCTTTCTTCGCCGATCCTGCGCTCTCCACGGATTCCTGATAGAGCAACGTCGATATATTATAATTTCCGAGCCGGTACTCCGCTTCCGCCTGATAGAATTTTGCTTCATCTGCCTTTGGATGTTTTGGATATTGCGAAATAAACTCCGCAAACTTTGCCGCGGCATCTTTAAAATCTTTCAACTTGAATGCGCAGAACGCCGACTGGAAACTTGCTTCAACTTTCACTTCGATGGACGCCGTTGAAAACGCCAGCGCTTTCTTGAACCACTCTTGCGCTTCTTTAAAGTTTCCTTCGATCAACAAACAATCGCCTAACATTTTATATGCGTCCGGCAGAATATCGCTTTTCGGAAATTCTGCCGCCAACCGCTGAAAGTACGGCTTTGCCTCACTTGTATTTGTTTCATCAAAGAAAATCATTCCGGCATCGAATAGCGCATTGTCGGACCATTCGCCCTGTGGTTCGCGTTTAACAACTTCGTCAAACGTCTTCAGCGCCTTATCATTTTGTCCGGCAAGATGTTCCGCGGTGCCACGCCGGTATAACGCCGCATGCCCGAGTTCGTCAGAGCGATGTGCCAGCGTATCAAAGATCTTCACTGCCTTTGAATAATTCTTCTGGTTGAACAAACTCCATGCAAGATTGTATGTTACTTCAGCGGCGAATGTGCTTTTCGGATAATCGAGAAGAAATTTTTCATATCGTTTTTGTGCTTCTGCAAAATCGCCAAGTTTGTAAAATGCCTCGGCAAGCAAGTAATCGGCGTTTGCTAATTCTTCCTCGTCATGGATCTCTGCACGGGATTTTATCAGCGCATCGATAGCCCGCTGATAGTCTTTCGCGTAATAGAAACATTCGCCAATGCGAACATGCGCACCCGCCGATAAACTGCTTTGTGGAAATTCCGCAATCAGTTTGCCGTACTGTTCGGCGGCTTTTGCGTACTCCGTTCGCTTCTGGAGGGTCCATGCAACGGAATATAACGCATAGTCGCGCAAGCGATTTTTCGGATAATTCTCATACGCAAGCGTGTAATATTTAAGCGCGTTTTGAGTATCGTCACTTCGCAACGACGCTTCGCCAATCCAATACGCCGCTTCGCAGGCAAATTCACTTTCGCTATACTTATCTAACACGATTTTAAATGCGGCAATTGCTTCGCTGTTCTTTTTTAGATTGATGCAGGTCTGACCGAGCTTTAGATATGCTTCCGGCACGTATTTTGAATTTGGATTATTCTGGATGAATGCGTTGTACTTTACGGAGGTGTTTTGAAATTGTGCCGACTGAAACGAACACTCCGCGCCGAAGAATTCTGCATCCTGCCGCTTGATGCTCTTGGGATATTTTTGGACGAATATTTCAAATTGCTGACCGGCAAGCTGGTAGAGACTATCGCTGTAAAGTCCGAAAGCAAATGCGTAGTCCTGCTCTTCTGCCACAGAAGGAGACGATGCGGGCGCAATATCTTGCGCTGATGTCGATAAAAGAAATCCGGATGCCGTGAATAGAAAAAAAAATAAAAACGTTAGACAGTACAGATTACTGCTATGATTTTTTGGGTGGTCGGAATGATTAATGAGACTTATCAATGCGGACTTAAAGTATTGTTTCAAATGTGACCGCTAACGATGTAATGTAATAGAAAGCCGATTGGAAAGCAAGAACCGCCCGACGGAAACTCTTTACCCACCCTTTACATTTACTACAAGCATACCGCACTGTATATTGTTGTTATTTTTTTACGAGTCCAAGCGGCAGCACGGCTTTTCCATACGTTTCATTCAAGACTTGAGCTATGCCGGTATATATTGCCGACGCGCCGCACACTATTCCCTCGAACCCGGCAAATTGTCTTATGCCCGCATTGCCCGTTGCATAACCTATCGCCAGTAGAAAGAAAAGTACAGTCAATGTGCCGAACACAACCTGTAGAGCCTTAGATAATCTAAACGTACCAATGAACAAGCAGAACGTGAATATTCCCCACATCATTAAGTAGTATGCCAATCCAGTTTCGGATGTTTTATCGATCCATCCAAGTTTAGGCATGACGATCAGCGCAACGAGCGTGAGCCAGAAAAATCCATAGGAAGCGAACGCTGTAAGCCCGAATGTATTGTTCTTCTTCCATTCCATAATTCCAGCAATAACCTGCGCCAGCCCGCCGTAAAATATTCCCATTGCAAGTATCATGGAATTGAGCTCGTACATTCCCGCGTTGTGAAAATTGAGTAGCACGGTCGTCATACCGAATGCCAACAAACCGAGCGGGGCAGGATTTGCAGAATTGTCTTTTATGTCAAAACGTGTGTCTCCGTTCATGGTGCTCTCCTTTGTGGTGTTGAGTTATTTGTGCACGGTGGAACGAAACCGTTATCGCAACGAAATTGATATTCGGCGTATTCTTTATTTCCAAAGTCGTAATTGTTTTAAGCTTGTAATATGTGCTAAATGATGATTACAATGCCACGCATAAATGCCGAGGGTTGCATTAAGCCTCAATTCTTTTCCGTGTTCAGGATGAATAAAACTTTTTTCTAAATCCTCTTTCGTTAATGATTTAAGCAACACGACCCATCGTTGATGCAATCCTTCTAATATTTTAAGAGCAGGTTCGATAGGCATACTTTTACTATCTGCAAGTTCAGCCCAACGGTCTTCGAAATACGGCTTTATCGTCGGTTTATCTTCTGTCAACGCAAGTTTAAAGCGGGTGACGCTATTCATATGACTATCGGCACAATGGTGTACAACTTGCCGTATCGTCCAACCGTCGGGCCTGTATGGTGTGTCTAATTGTTCATCTGTTAATTTTTCAACTTCGGTTCTTAATTTTGAAGGAAACAGTTCAATGGTGTGTATGTATTGACTGAGAATTTCAGGCGTAAAAGTGTTTGGTTTTACAAATTTTCCAATTGGATATTTCAGTTCTTCTATCGTCATTTTTTTTTCTTGTACCTGTCATAAGTGTGACATAACTATTTTAACAACACATTACATGGGCACAGAGGTTCCTTGCATATAAGTGACGCTTGTAAGATTTGTCGGTCGGTTACGTCAAAATTGAGCGAACCCAGTCCCTTTTTCATAAAAGTATTTTTCGTTATTCGTGGTTAGTTTTTTCTTTGCTGAATCGCAAATGAACAAAGTCTATGATTCTCTTTTTATAGATGTATCCGAAGACAAACAATATACTTGCGACAACAGAAACGATGATGGCGATGAGGTATTGGCTCGATTCTATCTTCGCACCGATAAAGGAAGAACCAATCATAGATGGAGTGCGTGCACAAATTATGATGATGAAGAACAGAACAGGCTTGATTGGAGTGAGTCCGGCGATATACACAAGAATATCTTTAGGAATGCCGGGTATGAGGAATAAGAAAAATATTGTTGTTTCAAGTTTCGGGCTATTGATCAAGGTGCTGAATTTCTCAAGTTCCTTCTCGGAAATAAATTTTTTAACAAGCGGAAATCCAAACAGCTTCACACATGTAAAAACAATGATATACCCAACCGTTATACCTAGTGTAGAATAAACTGTGCCCCAGAAAGTCCCGAATATATATCCTCCAGCAATCTGCACTGGCTCCCCAGGAATGACTGCAATCACCACTTGAATTACCTGGAAAAGCATGAATACCACAGCGCTCCAAGGGCCGAATGATAACAAGTACTCTCTAAATCTATGAGGGTCACTTACTAACCTTGTCAACTCCGGTGCGAAACGGACAGTTGCATATACAATCGTTACTACAAACAGAGCGGCAAGAACAATATTGATAGCGATAAGAGGTCGCAATTTCCCCATGGTATTCCCTTCATCTAATAATTGGAACCTTCCCTATGGCCATCAAAAGTATAGTCGGTAAAGGATGGATACAGATTCTCTATTCTATAGTGCATTCTGCGATTGTTGAATATGTAATCATTTCTTCTCAGACTTATCGTCGAGCGGCTTCACTTCTTTATTGACCTCTTCCTGAATATCGTGTGCTGCCTTTCGGAATTCTCGAATACCTTGACCAAGTCCTTTCGCTATATCGGGTATTTTTTTTGCACCAAAGAAAAGAAAAATAACGACCAAAATAAGTAAAAGTTCCGGACCGCCAATGTTCTCAAACATGATACTTCTCCTTTATTGTAATAATAGTATTAAAATCGTTTTATCTAACTGGATCATATGTGCTTACCCCCAACGGAAGAATCTTCATCGTTACACCCGCGGTAAATATTCCGGGGTCAGCTATGGTTATGAAGAATCCTGGTGAGAAGTAAGATGATGAAATTACACCAGGATATACATTCAATCGAAACCGGCAATTCCTTGATGCTGAATAGACCATAGACGCAAGAAGAGAGTTATTTCGATCATAGTATATTCCTGCCATCAATCCTGATTCTATAGTATTCGAAGGGACTCCATTCTGTACCGGCAAGCTTTTTACGCCTGTCGATGCCAAACCGGCACCCATAGAAATAGCATCTTCTATATTGTTTTTGAAAGACAGTCCGAGAATTGCAAAGTTGCCAAAATGAAAGAATAGACTTGTCGATTTTGACTTTGTCAATGCATATTTCATAACAAAATTCTGACCTGCATTGCGGAACGCAAGCGGAGCGAACGAAAGTGCAGCAGGCTGAGACCAATCGTTCAGATTTAATTCGGAAGAAAAGAATTCTGATACTTTGTCGGAACTAAAAAGCAGAATTCCAAGAGGATGAAAAATAAGAAAGTCAGGAATACAATCTTCATTTGGATAGATATGAGGACCGTTTTCCACTGCCTCATTCAAGAATTCACTTGCCATAACGGTGATTGCTCCAAACAAATAAGGTAGAGGATAACCATTGAAATCATACCATTCAGCAATTTTACGCGAGACCATTCCGCCACCGACTACATGGAGCATATAGTTTGGAACCCATTGGCTGCGGTCTATATCGAAACTGGCGGGGAATATTTCTTGACGCAGAAATCGGTTCCAGCCAAAATCACTAATGACAGGAAGAGGAGATGTAACACTGCGCCAAACACTTGTTGCACCTTTATTCCATGGGATTGCATCAAACGTGCTTGACCGGCTAAGTTGTTGGTACGTATCACAACCACCATTAACAAAGACCGAGATGGGATTAAAAAGTGCTTCTGATCCGTACTCGTATGGACGGAAGAAATAATAATTCTTTTCCTGTCCATAGAGCTTCAATGAAGAAAATAGACAGCAAGAAAAAATAATGAAGCATGTTCCTGTTATGAAAGATGCCCGTGTATAATTCTTCGAGTGATTCTTAATGTCTGTCAGCAAATAATATTTCCAAAATACAAGATGCAAAGTTGTTCCTGTGTTGCACAAATATAAAAATTATAAAAACGCTAATCTTTAGCCGTTTTGAACAGAGTTGTAGGTAAAATAAATATTATGAAGGAGAAATTGATCAGATTTGGAGCTTACAGAGAGAATAAAAATCAAGATGAGGAACATAGGGTGCAGTATATCTTATGCTTGAACTTCTGCAAAGAAATAAGCCGGCCTCTTGAGTAATTGTGGACTCCGCTGCAAGAGGCACACTATCTTCATCGATCAGGCAGTTAGGCTTGGTCGAATTGTTGGACGGTTGATAAGCTTCGTTACTTGTTGTGCAGAAATGGGTGTAGAATATGACCTGTTCATCATAGTGAGGATCATACATCTCTGAACTCTGCCCTTCATATTCTTCGCGTACCATTGGATGCGACAAAAAAAGAGCATCGACATTAATTGCATCGAGAAAGAATGTCAGAGAGATTGTTAGTCTGAAAATATTTGAGAGTAATGTATTCGACAATGTGATATCTCTACTATAATTGCTGACTTAGAATATTGAAAAACATGAAGAGATGCAAATGATTCTCAGTCAACAGAAGAACTTTGCGAAATGTCATATTCTTTATAGGTGGGAACGAAGTAAAAAATCGGCACGCAAGCGGGAATTTGTTTGCCGCTTCTTTTGTTTTCTTAATATATAATTTACGAATCACCATAAGAAATAATTGTATGAGACACGGTCTACTCATCGGCTTGATGTTTCTCGCCTCTCACTGCTTCGCTCAACTCCTGCCGGCGAGCGTTCATATGACGCCCATAAAAAAAACCGCGCTTGTTCAGGTAAACGTTCTTGTACCGGAAAAATTCAAAAATGCATTCCCGCAGAACCATACGCTCAACACTCCTATTGGATATAAAGCAAAAGTATTCTATGCAGGGCGTTTGAGCAAACCAAGGTTTTTTGCCTGGGGACCGGACAGCGTGCTGCATGTTGCCAACAAGACCAGCGGAGAAATTATTGCACTCCCCGACCGCAATCACGATGGAATTGCAGACACTGCAATTGTCGCGGCTTCAGGATTTCATCTCTCGCATGATCTTGCGTTCTATAACAACGCCATGTATGTCGCAGAAGAACGCCGTGTCGATAAATGCACCGACCCGGATGTCCACGGAGTTTACATGACGAAAACGGTGTTCATCGATAACATCATGGAAGGCGCGCGCCAACCTGGAGGCGGACATGACACTCGCACGATCGTCTTCGATCCAATAAACAAGAAGATGTATCTCTCTATCGGGTCTTCATGCAACGTCTGCCGGGAAGAGTACCGAGCGCTTATCGAAGAATTCAATGACGATGGATCGGGGCGCCGCCCTTATGCAACGGGTATCCGCAACGCAGTGGGAATGACGCTCCACAACTGCCGGCTGTGGGCAGTCAATAACGGCAGCGATTGGCAGGGGGACGATATACCGCCTGAATGGTTCGATGTCGTACGTGACGGCGGATTTTACGGCCATCCGTTCGCTTATGCACACGGTGTCTATTTCGATTTCAACGCTCATCAGGAATACCGCGACCTCCTCCCGCTCACAGGCGAGGACAGCGCGCGCGTGCGCTCGATGGTACAGCCCGCCGCGATCGTGCAAGCGCACTCTGCACCGATGGCTATCGTTTTTTCCAATGCTTCTTTTCCAAAACAATTTCAGAACGGGGCGTTCGTTGCATTCCGCGGTTCATGGAACCGTTCCAACCGGACCGGTTACAAAGTTGTATTCATGAAATTACGGCACGATGGAGACACAACGGTACAGTATGTGACCGATGTTGTAACTGGATTTCAAAAAGACGGGAGTAATTCGTACGCTGATATTTGGGGACGCCCGGTCGGGCTGGCAGTAGACCTGCGCGGCAATCTCTATGTCGGCTCCGATGATATCACACAATGCATCATTATTGTGTCTCCTCTTGCTTCGAGAAAAAAATAATGGAGCGGTGAGAGAACCATCGGAGATAGCTATAACTTTTCTTTTCTTGCTAGTAGTTTTTTGTGGTTTATTTCTCTCCAGTTGATGCCGGAGAGAATTTAGAAATTCAATGTCTTTGTTGTATCTGTCTTACTATCGGGCAATCCGAGCTTTCTTTCTTCTCTTACCCTACAATCTTTTTTTCATCAGAAATAAAACAACAGAAACAAATCTTATTTGATGTTGGATTGCCAACGCCAGGGCAGCCGTGGCATTGGTTTACCGTTCAGTGCAAGAATTATTCGTTCTACAGCCAGGGCTCTCCTTTTTTCTTCCAGGATCAGACTTTCAACGGCAAGCATTGTTCTTTTCATTTCCAGAGCTTCACTTTTCTCCACTTGAGTTTCTCCTTTCTCCTTCAGAGTCAGACTTTCCACGGCAAGTGCCATTTTTTTCACCGCCAGCGCTCGCCTTTTCTCCGCCAGGATCAGACTTTCCGCGGCAAGTACATTTCTTTTCTCCGCCAGGGTCATTTCTTTCGGAGTTTGTTCAAGAGATTGTATTCTTGGTTCAGAAATAAAATGCATTGACGATGCTTCCTGAAAAAAAAATATCGAATGGGTTTTGATTGATGGAAAGATAAAAAGTTGGTATGAAAAGCGGTATCACGCAAACGCGTGATTTTTTAAAAATGTAAAGATTACAAAATAAGGGCTGAGGAAAGAGATTATAGAATGAGAATCGGAGAAAGATGCAATCTTGTAGAGACGTTCAATTGAACGTCTCTACTAAAATCAAAAAACTATTTGTTTTGGAGTATTTTCTTCTCGCTCCCAAGCTCTTTTACCCGCCATCTTTCCCGCCAGAACGCGTAGCGGGCTGGTTGGCGGGGCTTGGGAGTGTTGATGTTTGTGGATTCACTTCCTTTTTTCCTTTGGAGCAGAGTTTCAACTGTTAACTAAATAAAGTCTGCGTTTTTTTAGCATCCGGCTAACGCCGGAATGATTTTATACGCTCAACCAGAGTTTGGGAACGAGGTGAAGAATCTTCCCGTTTCACAACAAAGTTTGAGATCGAAAAGATGACAGAGTAATTTCCACAAAGGTTGTAGACGCTTTTACGCGACCGCGGTTTCAACTTCCTTTCAAACAGAGGTACTTTCAGCTAGAGTTCATCGTTACACGAAGTGAACGGCGTTTCAGCTTCCTTTCAAACGGAGGTACTTCCAGCTACATGTAAGCCGCGACCATGGTACAAGTAGTTTCAGCTTCCTTTCAAACGGAGGTACTTCCAGCCAGGTACCACTAGCGCCTCGCCAGGGAATAGTTTCAGCTTCCTTTCAAACGGAGGTACTTCCAGCTGCGATGGTACAAAGCACTCGCGTCACTCGGTTTCAGCTTCCTTTCAAACGGAGGTACTTCCAGCATCTCGCCGTAGTTTCCACCTGCGGCATGGTTTCAGCTTCCTTTCAAACGGAGGTACTTCCAGCGCAGAGAACTATTATAACGAGTGCTACCAAGTTTCAGCTTCCTTTCAAACGGAGGTACTTCCAGCGGCACGCAAGTCGCCATCGTTGGTTCGTATGTTTCAGCTTCCTTTCAAACGGAGGTACTTCCAGCCAACTGGATAATCTTGGCTCATTTCACCAAGTTTCAGCTTCCTTTCAAACGGAGGTACTTCCAGCGGTTGATAATTCAATTCATAAATATATAATGACTTATAGCAGGAAGTCGATAGAAAAAATTTGATTTCGTGCTCTCCCGTTATATAGAAGAAAAAAAATCTCCATTCTACTCAGAATTAGTGAGTGGGTAAACCCCTCACCCTTCGGATGATGTCAGCGTTAAACTGACACTCCCACCATAACGGAGGCAGGATGAAACCACCCGTCCCGTCTTCTGCATAAGCAAAAGAAATGAAAGTAACAGAATGAAAACGACTATTTCAAAGAACTTTGTTTCTTGTTTTGCACAAAGAATTCACATTCTTCTTTCTTTGTCACAATTTTATCTGACCGAGCAATATTGAGTGCTGCATTATAATCAGCCGATTCAACAGTATCGAATTTCTTACATTCCGGATTTTTACATTTAAACTCTGCCTGGCTTATCCGCTGACCTTCTTCCTCACTGCCACATACTGAACACTTCTGACTAGTATGATACGGGTCAATATAAACGACGGTCATTCCTTTTCGTTTCGCTTTATCTTCAATCATAGTCTGCAATTCGAAGTAAGACCAATTACGAAGGATAAAATCACCCTTCAATGGTTTCCCATTCTCGTCATTTCCATATCCTGCAAGTAATTCAAGTTTGATGACACCGGCACGGTACTTTTCTGCAAACTCAACAATTCTCCTGGATACAACATGATTATACGTACGAACAAAATGGCGTTCTTTATCCCTAAGTGCATCGAGTGCTTTTAATTTCTTGCTTCTTCCTTTTCCCCCGGACGTCGTTACCAGTGCTCGCTGCATAGTTTTTCTTCTACGTTGCATTTGGAGACGCACCCGTAAGAAATCATTTCGATTCCCAATCGGTAAACGGGCAAAACCCTCGGACAAGGCACAATATGCTGGAATATTTAGACCTAAATCAACACCAACAGTAATTGTGGAGTCAAGTTGTGGTTTCTCTTCGTCAAACTTAACAACCAGAAGCAGGAATATTTTTTTATCCAATATCTGAATTTGAGAATCTCCAAATTGATATTCGCCAGACAATATTCGCGAGACTATGATTTGGTTATTGCTTCTATCTCGTCCGAATCGAAGTTTAAAATTCATTCCATCTAACCAATGCAGCAGTATCTCTCCACCTTTTTGCTCAAAACGAAGGTAATCCTTCATGAATGGAATAGGCATACCTTTACGAAAACTGCTAATCGCCCTCAATCCACGACGAACATCAAGCAAATCATTCTTAAATTTATTTGTCACTTGGTCATTTAATGGTGCCCGAATGTGGGAGGGCATATCTGGAAATTCTTCTGCAAGTATTCTATATTTTGAATTCTTTTCACCAGTTGCATAGAGTGCTTCGGCCTCGTTTCTAGCTTCTAGGGTTAAGTGTCCTTTTTTCTTGTTGAGCTTTTCTAATTCTGTTTGGAGCTTAGTTGTCTTTTCATCGTCTTCAGATTGCTTCAATTTATCGTAAATAATTTTGATGAGAGCCTGAATTCTCTTCCTCTCTTCATTTAGCTTTTCATCGCTCCAAACAATTCTTTGCTTGAATGTCTCGTTGAAATACTGATTACTGACGATGAGATTCGCAGCCCGGAAGACATCATTACTAAGTTGCCTTAGAGTGCGCCAAACTTGTTTGCGCTTCTCAGTATCCTCTTCGTTAATCCAAAGTTCTATTTTACGGGTTATGATCGGCATGTTATTATTTCAACAAAACGATTGTCATGGTTTGTGCTGTTATGTGCAATTGGGCGCGACCTGTGCTTTACGTACGTGTTTCTTTGGTGGTAATGAATCTGCATTCATCATTACAAACCTGTTTTGGAAAATTTTATATAAGCTTTTGAGACAACCCTATAATCGCATCCGTCTGGCATTATGGCAACTTTGTTCTATGTCTCTTCTCGTATCGATCAGCGAGCATTCTAAGTCGATCAACCTCGCTTTGTGCCGAATGAACTGCCTGTTCAAGTAAGTGGGACTGTTGAGTGAGTTGAACTTTTGATTCGTCAATTTGAGCACGAGCTTGATTAATTTCTTTATATGCTGCCACAAGGTCTTTCTGAAAAGTAAGAGATGCCTCATTGATCTTAGCGCTAGCAGTATAATAGGTAGAGAGAAAAGCAATTAGCGCAAAGAGAATTACAACTGTGGCCGCTCCAAAGATAATTTTATTGGCTTTCGACTGAATTTGTTTGCTGACTTTCGTAGTATAAGTATCGAGTTTGATTTCGTACTGTTTCTCAACGTCATCCAAGCGCTTGTCAATCTCAGCAGTCATTGCCTCAGCGAGTTTGTTGTGAACCGGCATTGTTAATACTCCTTGATATGTGAATGGTTTGTTTAATTAATTAGTGCACTTGCAGATAACTTCTGCAACAATGCATCGTGTTTATTGGACATACTCCAGCATTGTAAAAATGTTTCTTTGGTACCAACGAATCTGCATTCATCATACCAAACCTGTTTTGGAAAATGGAGCGTGAACTTTTAAGACAACCCTATAGCCTTACATCTTGTTCGGAGGGAGAGTTGCGTAGCTTTAGTTATCCTGCGAGACTCTAAATAGAATCAAGCTATCGCTTGATACATTCTCAGGCCTCCGGCTGGTGTAATGGTACTTAGTTTTATATTTATCCGCAAGTAATTAATGACCCCATTTGTCATTCCGGACTTGATCCGGAATCCAGAGAAGAGGAAAGTTGCTGTCATAGATGCCGGCTTAAAATCCGCCGGCATGACTTGGACCTTTTCTGTCATTCCCGGCTGGAGACCTGAGAATATCATCCCGCTTTGCCTGCCCGCCTGCATCGGGTAGGCAAGGAATCTATTCATTATCCAAACACTTTACCCCGTGAGATATTCATTTTAGCATTTTCATTATTATTTATGATTATCTCGCGAGGCAAATCACTCAAATCATTCATTTCCGGATTAACAAATTTAATCAAACCGATTTTCCTAAAGGTATTTATCTAAAAGCGCTGTTTATGGTTCGGGGCACACCTCCCACTCTTGCCAATCCTTGGTATTAGTGCAACAGTCGGGTTCGATTTCTATTCCAAGCTGGAGTTGCTTCGGCAGATATGGTTGCCAACCCCCGCTATCATAATTCCAAAGATAATGGTTTGAAGTAATGGACTTGACTCTTGGGCGATAGCCATAATCGAAACGCTCCTTAACCTTTACCTGTCTTACACCGTTGTTTTCCTTATAATCACTTACCGGCTCTGGGACAAAACAATTACATCCTATGAAGTAACCATTTAGGGGGGATAAACCGGAGAACCAATCGAAATCTGACTGCGAGTTTTCGCTTCTGTAAACTATGCCATTAATGCCAACCCCTATTTTAATATCCGGGGAGTGATATCTTCTCCATTTCCCTTTCGAATTCATTTTTTGAAGTACCGTCTTAGCTTTTACATTGAGATGGAGGTAAAAAAGACGGTCAGAGTCCTTTGTCTTTAATTTACATTTAAGTCTTAGATCATCACTACCAACTGTTATATACCAGTGATCTATTATTTTATCATGTTTAGCACAGCAATCTATAGTTATAGTTATCGTTTTAGTGGATGAACATTGGTTTCCATACTCGTCTGTTGAAATTAATGTTACATCATATTGTCCAGATTGTTCTAACTTATAAATTGCTCTACTCTTATCTTTTTTAGTGAATGGAAAAGGAGCAACATCAGCAAAAGGCGGAACGACCCATTGTGGGTTAGGTTCACTTGTAGTACAGATAATTTTGCCATCCGGACAGACCTTTACATCAAAAGATGGTCCGTTTCTTGATTTAAGTGTCATTGTGTATGAATATGTTTTTATGCATTGCGGGTTGGCCGCATCCTGCATTGTAAGTGTGACAATAGGATGTGCTATTGTTGTGATACCGTTGTATATATGCACGGGATCTTTATCATAACTTATTTGACCATCACCAAAATCCCACTTGTACTTTATTGGACAGATTCCCCCAATAGACGTATTTATAAAGGAAACGGAGATAACTTTTGTTGACTCGGGATTTTCACAACATTTGTATAGATTAGTGAAAGAAGGTGTACACTGCGTCACTACCGTAATGGTTTTGGTAGTATACCATTTACAGCCATACTTGTTGTCTGTAAATATCAAAGTAATGTCATATATACCAGCCGAGCCAAAATCTGCGTGGGTTTGTACACCAGGTGGGATTGCGCCACTTGAGAGGCTTGGATTCGATTTCCATTCATATATATTTACTAAACCCGTATTAGAAACTGATGCGTCAAAGTCAACTATAGTTCCGCACTCTCTTTGTTTCCAGGTAAAGTCTGGTGCAGGATATGGTAAACTTAAATTTTTATTACTCTTACAAAGAATTCCGCCTTGAGCATCTGTAACAACCAATGATATGGAATAATCACCCGGGTTCAATGTAGTAGTTTGGTTATTACCTGATATAGTCTTAACTACTGTAGTACCTATGCTAATTGTCCAGTTATAGTTAACTCCTGATGTTGCGCTATTTAATTTAATTAAATATTTTTCACCAGCATGTGGATTACACTTCGGGTCAAAATCACCGACGGAACATTCAAGCGTATCAATGTCGAAATCTTCATCGCAGTCCGCTGGTTCCATATAAGCAAAAACATTGTTTCCGCCTATTAGGATAGTAGTATAATTTTCCCAAACAGTTTCAAAGTCGTAATCATCCTCTGGCAGACATGGAATTTCAATTTTTTGTTCATTGATAACATTATTATTGTCGTCAATCCATTCAACTTTTAGTTTTTTGATTCCGGTGCTAGTCGGACCGAGGGACAAAAGAAAATCATTGTCAATTGTAAAAGATTCTAATGGATCACCGGCGGGAAGTGGAACTGTTCCTGTGTACCATGTTACGCTATTAGGGTAATTGGATATTTGATTCCAGTCATCCGGGTCGGCAGCTATTATTTTAGTATCTCCTATACCTGTTACAATCACTCTACGATATTTTGGGAAATTACTATTGTTACCATCGTTAATTAGGTTTAAATTGAAGTTGCAGCATTGTGGCTTAAGGCTTTCGCATGAAAGTTGAACCGAATCTCTGCAAATGACTTGCCCTTTTTTGTTTTTCCAATTATAATCAATCCGGGAAGGTTTTTGGCCTCCATCAACACAAATAATAGCCAGATCTGTCTTACCGGTAGGTATAGCTCCGTTCGTTTTCCATATAATGTTGTGTGCTGGAGGGGGAACAGGTGACATGTATGAAGAAACTATCGAAATAGGATTTACGCTTACATCGAAACTGTAAGGACGATTTATATTGGTAATTCCTAATTTATTTGTAAGACTTATTTTATAGCAACAACAATTCCCCATTGATGCTTTTACAAAATCGGCCTTAAGGAACTTACATAAAGGTTTTATCGGAATACTGAAAAATCGTATTTCACTCCAAACACCATTTAGTTCAATACCCCATGCATAACTTTGGCCCGCCGGAAGTTGTTTTGCCGAGGAAGGATATGCAAATATCGTTGTCAGGATGTCTATTTTCTCAAACCATACCGCGTTCTTCTTTATCGCCAAGGCTGGCAACTGGTTATCCAATACTTCCACAATCCTCAGTGTGTACCTCGCTCCCAGCTGGTTTGGCTTTGGTGCCGACGACCACTTAAATGTCGGCATCTGTCCTTCGGGGATAGTCTCACCATTAGCAGGCGAGATGAGCACAAGCGGCATTGTCCTCATCATCTGTTGCTGAGGGCTAATACTAACCGAGGCGGACTGCGCTTCTACTTGCTTAATCGGTGAGCATAGTAGCGATAGTAGCAACAACAAGAAAAGATTCGATGATCGCTTTCCTTCTTTTCTGTGGAGCAAACTCTTTGCCTTTTGCATTTTTTTACTCCTTGATAGTTTGTTATGCACCAATTGACTACAATTTCCGATCACTAGTGTAATAACAGCCGGAAACTTATAAATATCACAGACATTCGTCCGTGTCTATGCTGCTATATATTGTGCTTGGACACATCTTCATCTTGTTGTTGTTGCCTCCGGCTGAACAATCGTATGAATTGGATGGACCCCATCCTTGCGAGTGTGCTTCTTGGGTAATAACGAATTTACATTCATCATACCAAGCCTGTTTTGGAAAATTGAGTTTCGAACTACTAAGACAACATCCCTACAGCCGCATCCGTCGGCGCCTCCGGCGAGGTGCGTACTACTATTTAATAGTACTTAATTTTATATTTATACGCAAGGATCATTTAGTCATCCCCGCACGTATTTAGTGGGATTGCAATGACTTATCTCACGCTCAACAAATCACGAAATAATTCTTATATTCAACAATCGTTTGCTAGTGCGTTCCAAAGAGAGGAAGCTCTTATGTTTCATCACTCAACTAATCTTAACCGTTATGAATACTAAATTCCAAGGCCTGTTATCTATTAGTATCCTTTTCCTGATTTTTATCAATGCATCTCTGAATGCAGCAAAAGCCGGTAATCCCCCATCTGTCCACGTATGGGAAATGCATGAAATTATACTGAATGCTGAAAAGGAATATAATAACTACTATACTAATGTTTCATGCTGGGTAGAATTAAAAGGCCCGGATTTTTCAAAACGGGTTTATGGTTTTTGGAATGGCGGTAATATCTTTATCGTGCGTATTGTAGCAACAAAACCGGGGAAGTGGCAATGGGTCAGCGGATCAGATCAGACTGATGATAAAGGATTTAAACGTTCAGGCGAATTTAACGCCGTTAGCTGGACAGAAGAAGAGAAAAAACAAAATCCCAACCGTCGCGGTTTTGTTCGCTCCACACCTAACGGACATGCATTGCGATATGCCGACGGCACTCCTTTTTTTATGATAGGTGATACCTGGCTTGCTGGGGCAACGTGGCGATTGCCTTTCAGAGGCGCCGCTCCTGCAAAAAATTATGTGCCTGGTCCAGGAATCGGATTTGAAGATGCTGTAGCTTACCGAAAAAATCAGGGATACAATTCGGTAAGCATGATTGCATGTTTTCCAAACTGGGAATCAGATCGTCACGCGAGTACGTTCGCGGATTCCAATGGTATATTTTTACGAAATGCATGGGAAAAATTTGATTACTTAGTTGAGAACGGCAAAATGACTTCAAAAGATATGCGTGATGAATTTGGCAATAGGCCATTTAAAATGTCTCCAAAGCACGAAGGTGTAGCCGATTTCGATAATATTATTCCTGAATATTTTCAAAGCCTCGATAAAAAAATGCAATATTTATCGGAGCAGGGATTTGTACCTTTGCTCGAAACTGTAAGAAGGGATATGTGTCCATCATGGAAAGCATATTTCGATTTTAATGAATCATATGCGCGATACGTTCAATATCTCATTTCAAGATACGGTGCATATAATTTTGTTTTCAGCGGAATACATCTCGATTGGATCCCGAAAGAGTACAGCCTTACCGCCGATGAATTTAACGAAGCGCTCATCTATCATTTGAATAAATACGGACCTTTACCTTTCGGACAGCCCTATACGACACTCATTTCCAGTTCAACATATTCAGTATTCGGTCATTATAAAAATTGTCCGTGGCTGACCATGCACAGCGTAGGCAACAAACCGCGAGACCACCGTATGTCTGATTCCTTAGAAATCCTTTTCAAGCTCAATCCTCCTTATCCGGCAATAAATTTTGAACCTTATTATACGGGATGGAATCATGAAATAAACATGCCGAATGGAGAACGTCCCCCTGCAAATTCCATACGCGATAATTATTTTTCGCGGGCACAAATGTACGGGTCTGTTCTGTCGGGCGGACTTTCAGGACATGTCCACGGTACAGCAGCATATGATATAACCTCAACAGGAGAACCTGCCGGAATGCGTCCACATTTTTGGGACGCATTGAAATACGAATCCGGTTCGTATATGCAGCACCTTAAAACATTTATCCTATCGGAAGGGAATAAATATCAAGCACTGCAACTTGCCTCTCGAGATATTACTCCTCAAAAAGCTCCGGGCAGTCCCGAAAAAGGTTTAGATGGGTGGTCATATATGATGCGTACTCCTGAAAAAGACTTTGCCTTACTTTATTTTGAAAACCAATCTGTTTTGCCTGAGTTAACCGGATTTAAATCCAACACATCATATTCGTTAAAATGGTTTAATCCCACTAATGGTGTGTGGGGAAAAAGGAGTACCATGAAATCAGATATTAACGGGAGATTGGTTTTGCCACAATTTCCTGATGGACACAATCCATCCGTTATCGATTGGGCAGTTAAGATAATTGAAACAAATTAAAAGAATTAATATTTAACATGAAAATTGTAATAGCGCCCGACTCATTCAAAGGGAGCTTATCAGCACAGGAAGCTGCATCTGCCATGGAGCGAGGTGTGCACGCTGCAATACCGGATGCCGAAATAGATACAATTCCTATGGCTGACGGAGGTGAAGGAACATTAGAGGCACTTGTTTCTTCTACGAACGGAATTTTCAAAGAAGCTCAAGCCGTCGATCCACTCGGCCGCCCAATGCAGACCAAGTACGGAATTCTCGGAAACAGCAAAACGGCTGTTATTGAAATGGCGGCTGTCTCCGGCCTTCTGCTCTTGAAAAAAGAAGAACGTAATCCTTTGGATACTACGACGTATGGAACAGGTCAGCTCATCCGGCATGCGCTTGAATCTGGTTGCACGGAATTTATTGTATGTATTGGAGGCTCTTCTACCAACGACTGCGGAGCGGGTATGGCACAAGCGCTTGGCATCCATTTTTTCAGGAAAGACAAGACTGAGATCACAGATAAAATGTGCGGCGGACTTTTAGGAGATGTTGCGTTTATCGAGACAAGCGGACTTCATCCGGCAATTCAGCAAAGTCGTATAATAGCAGCTTGCGATGTAAAAAATCCCTTACTTGGAAAACGCGGATGCGCACAGATGTACTCAAAACAAAAAGGGGCGACCATTGAGATTATAAATCAACTTGAAAATAATATGGAATCATTTATCGATTTAGCTGAAAAAATAACTCAAAAGTCAGTACGTGACTTTCCCGGAGCCGGTGCGGCTGGCGGATTGGGAGCGGGACTGATGTTGTTTTTAGGGGCAGACCTTCAGCCGGGAATAAGCCTTGTGATGGATGTATGCAATTTTTCCGAACGAATGAAAGATGCAGATCTCATCCTCACGGGCGAAGGTAAGATTGATAATCAGACTGCATTTGGAAAATCCATTGCGGGAATTGCGTTATGTGCAAAATCTATGAAGATACCTGTCATTGCATTCGGAGGCATTGTAGAAAACGCCGTTAATCTAAATGAACTTGGAGTCACAGCAATTTTTCCGATAAGCCAGCCGCCTATTACTATCGAACAGGCGATGGCTGAAGCGCCAGCGCTCCTGCAGAATACTGTGGAGAGAGTAATGTGGGAATATAAAAAGCTTGAGCTTTTAATCCTCTCCTCTACTATTTTTAATAACTGATGTTACGCACCGAATAATTTTTAATGAACGGCCCTGCGGCAAGCTGCAGGGTATCGCTATAGAATATTTTCTGACTTAGTTTTTACCCTGTGCCAAGCCATAGGGAATTATCAAGTTAAAAGAAATGTATGTCGCCTTCTTTGATTGCGGACTCAATCCTACCCATCCCCCTAAGAGGAATTGTATGGGATGGGTTACGGTTTCGTTTTCTCTGATACAATAGAATTATTTTATCAATTTTGTAATTTATATGATAGGGCTAAATATTAATTTAATTTAAAGGTCAGTTGTGTTTGCTGCTGCCCCACTTCATTCATAGAATGTTGATAGGGTAGCATTTCGATTTCAATATTTTTTATAAAGTTATTGAAGTATATCTCTTGCACCTGACCGGAAAACCGAGTATTTTTTTTCTGTAAGTGCTTTTCATGACTGAATCCTGAAAAAGCCGGTGTTTCTTTTCTTGAACACTCCATCTCAGTAATTTTAATTTCAATACTCATAAAAGATTAAAAAATGGAATATCGCACACTTGGAAAAACCGGCTGGAATATCTCAGCCATAAGTTTTGGCGCATGGGCTATTGGTAGTGCATGGGGAACCGTGAATGATAAGGATTCTCTTGCTGCCCTGCATCGTGCTCTCGATTTGGGTGTTACCTTTTTTGATACTGCGGATGTTTACGGTGATGGGCGAAGTGAACGCCTCCTTGCTCAATTAAGACAGGAACGCACAGAAAAGTTTTTCATTGCGACAAAAGCAGGGAGACGACTGGATCCGCATACAACCGGCGGGTACAGCAAAAAGAATCTGACTGCCTTTATCGAGCGAAGCCTTAGAAATTTGAATACCGATGTAATTGATCTTCTTCAGCTGCATTGCCCTCCGACGGAAGTATATTATATGCCGGAAGTATTTGGAATTTTAGACGAACTGGTTCAAAGAGGAAAAATCAAATTCTATGGTGTGAGTGTTGAAAAGGTCGAAGAAGCGATCAAAGCTATTGAGTATCCGAATATCCAATCCGTTCAAATCATTTATAATATCTTTCGCCAAAGGCCTGCAGAATTATTTTTCCATGAAGCCCAAAAGCGAAACATCGGGATACTTGCCAGGCTGCCGCTTTCTTCAGGTATGCTGACGGGAAAATTATCCAAGCAGTCAACATTTGAAAAAGACGATCACCGCTTATTTAATCGGCACGGCGAAGCATTCGATCGTGGTGAAACTTTCTCCGGTGTTGATTATGATTTGGCGTTAGAAGTCGTTGAACAAATCCGTCCCTTTGTGCCTGCAGGAATGACTATGACGCAGTTTGCGCTTAAATGGATTCTCATGAATCCTGCTGTGACATGCGCAATTCCCGGCGCGAAGAATCCGAAACAGGCAGAGGAAAATATCAAATCTATTGATATACCCCCTCTTCCGGACTCTGTTATGAAACAGATTAAAGATATTTATAATGAAAGTGTACGACAGCTTGTTCATCAGTACTGGTAAAATTCTATTGACTTCTTGTATATTGTAATTCATCCGTATAGAGAAAGAAACTAAATAATGCCCGACGTGAATACAACAAAGATAAAAATCGGTAATCAGCGATGGATAATCTGCGCATTACTTTTTTTTGCAACAACAGTAAATTATCTCGATAGAACTATTCTTGGCATTCTCGCCCCCACTCTCCAAAGAGAGATCGGCTGGTCAACCATCGAGTATGGTTATATCACAACTGCTTTTCAAGCTGCATATGCTCTTGGACTAATATTTTTCGGCTGGTTCATTGATAAGTACGGTACGAAAATCGGTTATTCAATCTCCATAATTGGATGGAGTATTGCCGCAATGGCGACAGCGGCTGCACGAACAGTTTTCGGTTTTGGTGCAGCGCGTTTTTTTCTCGGACTGAGCGAATCCGGCAACTTCCCGGCTGCAATCAAAGCGATTGCAGAATGGTTCCCCAAAAAAGAGCGGGCATTGGCAACAGGAATTTTTAATTCCGGCGCAAATATCGGCGCAGTGGTTGCACCAGCAGTAGTTCCTTGGCTCGCAATCACCTATGGCTGGCAATCAGCATTCATCGCGACAGGTGCTGTAGGATTCATATGGCTCATTTTCTGGATTATCTTTTATGAAAAACCTGAAGCTGCAAAGAAACTGACACAGACGGAGAGAGCTTATATTCTCAGTGATTCTGAAGTAGAAGTATCGGAGAAAGTTACATGGCGAGCACTTCTTAAGTACCGCCAGACATGGGCATTTGTTGTTGGAAAAGCCTTGACGGATCCCATCTGGTGGTTTTACGTGAACTGGCTTGGTATGTTTTTCCATCATAACTTCGGATATGAACTCACTGCACTTGGTTTTCCACTTATTGCAATCTATACAATGACGACCGTAGGAAGTATTGGCGGCGGTTGGTTATCGGGAATGATGATCAACCGCGGAGTTGCAATAAACAAAGCCCGCAAATTAGCCATGCTCATCTGCGCAATACTTGTTGTACCAATCATGACCGCGGCTCATATTTCGAGCGTTGTCTTAACGATTGCAATTATAGGCATTGCGGCAGCAGCACACCAGGGATGGTCAGCTAATATTCTTACAACTGTATCGGATATGTTTCCGAAGAAAGCAGTGGCGTCTGTTACATCACTTGGTACAGCGGCCGGCTCGGTGTTGGGAATGGGTTTTCCCATATTGTGCGGTTATATAGTGCAGACTACCGACAGCTATATGATAATTTTTATTATCTGTGGCTCGGCATATTTGATTGCGCTCGGCATTGCCCAGCTATTGACGGTACATGCGAAACCGTTGAATATCTGAGATGAATTGATTTGCATGGCTGGAAAAATAACGTCAGTGTGACTTGTTCGTTCGGATATCTTTCAGTTGAAAAGGAATATTGAGGTCGTTCCATTGTGGTACTACACCTAGCACGCCTGGCCAAGACAATAAAGATGTAGGATTAAAAATTAAATCCTGCTTTTTTTAAAACCGGGTATATTTTTTTATATGTCGAAAAGAGTTGCTTATATCTTTTATGGTTTCGCATATCTGGTTTGATGATTTTTTTAATCCCGGTCATCTCAAGCGTTGCATCCTTAAACGTCCGGTACCAACCCGCCCCAACTGCCGCGGCAATTGCTGCACCCAGAGCTGATGCTTCGATGTTTTCAGGAATACAAATGTTTTTTCCGGTTATATCAGCTAGAATATGGCACCATAAACCACTGGCAACGCCTCCACCAATCGCGACAAAATCATTTACGCTCGTACCGATAATTTCTTCAACGGAATTAATGGCAAATAACTGCTCGAATGCAATTCCTTCCAGAATCGATCGGTACATATGTCCCCGATTATGAGATGATGACAGGCCAACAAACGCACCCCTGGCGTTTATATTCCAATATGGATTCATAACACCGCATAAATACGGCAGGTGGAATAGTCCATCGCTTCCGGGTGAAACTTGTTGTGCTTCTCGCTCCAGTTGCTTATAAATATCGGTTTGTTGTATTGGATCGATCTTTAAAAGTTTTTTTATCAACCAGTCAATTGTAAATGTGCCTGCTCTTAAACTGCATTCGTAATAATACCCGCTTTCTGAACAACTACTCATCGTACGAAAGGCTTTACTTGTTTTGTATCGAGATCCATAAACACCTGCTACTACAGCTGTACCCAAGTTAAGATAAGCATGCTCCGAGGTGAGTACATTCGATCCCAATCCTGCAGCTTGTCCATCTCCACCGCCTGCGACGATGAGTGTGTCTGTGCACAAGCCTGTTGATTTTGATGCATCTTGAGAGAGCCTTCCTATCACTGTACCAGGCCGATATGTTCTGGGCAATTGATCTTCTTTTAAATCCAGTGCATTGAAAATCAACGAAGACCATTCTTTATTCTTCAAGTCGAATAGTCCAAGCGGGTCCGCACTTGCCCAGCTCGTCTTAAACGAACCTGTTAATTTCCAGACAAGGTAAGTATGCACATCACAGATCATTCCGATTTTTTTAAACAACCCCGGTTCATGGTTTTTCATCCAAGCTAAACGATAGACTACCGGTGCATAATCCGCAGGCTTGCCGGTTATACAATGTATTTTATTTATTCCGATTTTCCTTGAAAACGATTCCACTTCATCCTTACATCGCTCATCTAACCACACAATAGCGGGCCTAAGAAATTTTCCATCTCTATCTAACGGAACAAACGTCTCTCTTTGGTTTGAAACGGCAAGAGCTGCAATTCTTTCAGGATCAACTTGATGGGTTATTTTTTTTAACGCTTTTTGAGTAGAAAACCACCAGTCGTTCGAGTCCTGCTCATAATAATTAGGCTTTGGTGAAAAAAGCGGGATTGCTTCAAGAGCACGGGCTGCAACTTTTCCTTTTTTATCGAAAGCAATTGCCTTTGTACTTGTGGTACTGCAATCCAGGCCAACGACGAGATCACCCCTTTTTTTCCTTTGGATATATTTCATTTTTGTTGACGCATTTAATCTGTGCAACCTTGTCAAAGTTCTCTTTGTTTAAGCTCAGGTAACTTTGACAAGGTTCTCCGAATTCCGCTTAGTCTATAGTTATCATCGCCTTCATAACACCATCTCTGTAGTTTGCTACCAAATCAAATGCTTGTTTGGTTTCTTCCAGCGAAAAGCGATGTGTCACTATCGAATCCATATGTATTTGACCGCGAGCCAGGAGATCAATTGCGTTTTGTGTGCAATGAACTTGCCTACGAATATTTATGATGGTGATTTCTTTTCTCCTCAATTCATGGATGGGGAAAGAAATTTCGTCTGTCTCGGTAATTCCCACAAGAACAAGAGTGCCGCCCGGTTTTAATAATTGTAGAGCCTGAGCGATTGCTCGTGTATCTCCGCTGCATTCATAAACGACGTCCAATAGCAATGGCTCGATTTTCGATATTTCTTTTACAATATCCACACGATCCGGATTTCCTGTCCATTCGGGATTTAACTTTTTTGAAAACTTCAGGCGCTCCTCTAATTTATCTGTGATATAAATATTGTCAACATTTTTCGTACACAATACATGAAATACGGACATCCCGATTGGGCCTACGCCAAGAATAGCAGCGTTTGCTTTAGTAGGGAGTATGGACCTTTCGACAGCATAAACACCTATTGCCAATGGCTCTGATAAGGTTGCTTGCTCAAACGTCATACTCTCTTTTATAGGGAAACAACATTTCTCATGAAGCACTATGTATTCAGAGAGGCAGCCATCTAATTGTTTCGGGCATCCTAAAAAGAGAAGCTCGCGGCATGTATTTTCCCTGCCTGCCTTGCATTGATCGCAGCGGCCGCAAGATAAAGCCGGATCGATTGCAATTCTCTGTCCGGGTTTTACTCTCGTCACTTTATTCCCCGTCTTCTCTACTATACCTGCGGCTTCATGCCCGACGATAAAAGGAAATTGAATAATCTGGGAACCGATTCTTCCGGAAGTATAATAATGAATATCCGATCCGCAAACGCCAATTGTCTTTATCCTGATAAGCACATCTGTATCATTGATTATTTTCGGATCCGGCACCTGCCTGATTTCGAATTGTTTTATTCCTGTAAGCAATGCTGCTTTCATGAGAATATCTTTTAATTTTGTATTTTTTAAATTTGAAAAGGTTATTACTTTAACTTACTTCACTAAATAGTTCATCTCTTTTAGTTCTTTTGCCGCACGTACACGCTGATCGCCTTGCAGTTCAATCTTCCCTTCTTTCACTGTGCCGCCGGTTCCACAAGACTGTTTCAACATTCGCGCTATGTCTTCCATTGTCGCCGGATTATGTTGTAGACCGCTCACAATCGTTACAATCTTTCCCTTTCTTCCAAGTGTATCCAGCGCAAGATTAACTGTATTGCCCTTACCATCGTGCTTTTGTTTTTGAAAATCAAGAATAACCGGCCGCGGTTCAAGCAGTTGTTCCAATTCCGATAGAGAGCGATATTTTTTTAGATGTGCCATTCAGTTTAGCTGGAAGGGAGTTACACTCCGGCCCAATGTGCTCAGGAGAGTATCTCCCCCGCAATGTAGTATCTCTCATGGTTCGTTCTACAATTTTCTATGGTTCTCATTTAATTGACGCTCGCAACTTCACTTTCAGGTCGTGAATGTGTTGGCGGATATCTTTCAACTGAGCGTAGTCTTTGCTCGCGACTGCTGCAGAACGTTTCTTCTTCCAACTCCGAATCTCCAACTTCATTGAACTCTTACCAGCTATCTTAGCCTGATGATGAACGTGGCTTTCGATACCGAGCGCTATACAAAGTGCGGGCACGAGTTTTTCTTTGTGCATTGTAATATGCCCATGAACGGCCTCGTGATCGATACCATCGGCGATTTTGCGCAGTTCGATAACTGTCATCTTGTTGAGTTGTTCATACGTGTATGCCATAGAGCATCCTCCTATATTGTATGGTTACTGCAACTGTATATTTGTAAATCAATCTTCAGTTCAATTTTAATTATCGCCATTTAGTGTTTCATCTGATCATACAGAATACACGCACGTTGGTATCCCATGTCGCACGCCTGTTTGGCATCCCGCAAAGCCTCGCTAGTCCACCCTTTTTTTGAATAGATCATCGCACGATTACAATATGCTTCTGCATCGTTCGGTTTAAATTTCAGGACCATATTAGTTGCTTCGAGTGATTCATCGTATTTACCCTTCCTGAACTGAATCCTTCCAATTTTATCATACGCTGTAACATAATCGCGTTTGCGTTCAATGACACTCTTGAAATCTTGCAAAGCTGCATCTTCATTTCCAAGTTGCATATAACACACACCACGGTTATAATAAGAAACATAGCCATCTGGATTAAGACGGATTGCTTCTGACAGTTCCTGGATAGCCTCTTCGTATTTTCCATTCCTAAGCAAATCATATCCTTTTTGGCTATGCTCATGGGCTTGCGCGCCATCGCTTTTTAAAAAATTCTTTCTCTTTTGAATCCACTCATCATTTGGGTCGAGACGTTCCGCAAGTTCAATAACTTCCTGTGCGTCACTAAGGCGGTTGAGTTTGTAGAGCACACCAGCTTTGTATCGCAAATATTCTGGATTGTTCGGGTCCAGGGCGAGCGCCTGCTCATAATCGGCAAGAGCCCTCTGGTTATCCAAAAGCCGTTCCTGATTCATACCACGCAGGGCGTAACATGCTGCCTGGTTGGCATACTTCAACGCTTCTGTATAAAACTTTACGGCATCATCATAATTGCCTTCAATCGCGGCAATGCTTCCTTTATCTGCGGGAATAGCTGCGCGTAACATTTTGAGCTGTGGATTATAAATTATATAGCGTTCAGCCTCATCTACAAACTTCTCCATCTTGTTATATGATCCTCCCCACCGTGGAGTAAGCGCGTACAAATATTGCTTTCTAACAAGATGTGCATAAGGATGGTGCTTTAATGCTTCGGCAAGTGCGTTGTCTTTCAATTCTTCGTTACCAACAGCACTCCCAATCATAATCATCATCTCGTAACAAACATCCAAATTGGGATTGAGTTTTATTCCATCTGCAATATCTTGCATTGCTAAGACAAAGTAACGCTGCATTTCTTCAAACTGTTTTTCTGTTGTTTCACTTGCCCACGCCCCGCCTCGTGCTTTCCATCCACAAGCAGAATAATATTTTGCTCGTGCGACATAGGGTGCATATGAAGATGGAAATTGCTGCACCCATAAATTGAGCATTGGCTCGTACAATGGATAAGCCTTAGCAAACACATCGAACGCATCGAAAGCATTATCTTCTTCCTGATAATCTTGATCGTAACATGATTGATATTCTTCCAGCTTAGAGTTCAACGATTTGAATAATTTATGCTGGAATAGAAAAAGAATGGTTGACTTATCCACTTTACGGTGATACCCAGCGGGTTGTTCCGAAGCTAGGATAGGCAATGAAATAATAAAAATGATTAAGATAACAACTAAAACATTGAACCGATTCTTTGTGCGATTCATATCATACTCCACAACGCAGTAATAATATTTAATTCGCCTAATAATCTGGTAGACACAATACTAAATCTTTATTCAAATCTAAATAAAAATTATAGAATGACCATCCTTCATCAAATTATTTCCTCAATATACATTAATGATAAGCGCTCCCTTTATTACACTCCTGTACGCTACTTATGGTTAGCTTACTTTCCCTTTCTTTCTTTATCGCCTATACTGCTTTAGCTGGAGGCAGAGAGTGCAGTAATAAAGGTAACTTTGTTTTCCAATACTGCCCAACTAATGGCAAATTCGTCGAAGTAGGGGATGTCTTCAATCAGTACCTGAGAATAAATCTAAGCCCCATTTTGCAATATTCAGATTTTTATCAGCACTGCTGAATGACTTCTTTTGATATTCGGTGAATCTATAAGTTTTACCCCTTTGCTTTGCGCAATAAAAAGCGTCTTCTCAAATTCTTCTTTCGTAACATGTCCCAGCGGTTCAGAAATTAATAGAAGTCCGTCTTTTTTGAGCGATTGAATAATTTCCGTGAACAGCTGTTTTTGATCCGGCACTTCATGCACCATTGCGAATGCCAGCGCAAAATCCACAACGCCCGCAAGATCATCAATCTGAAGCGAAGATTCACTGCATAGACGCATTTCAATTCTATCAAGAAGATGTGTTTTCAATGCACGGCGTCGAAGGCTCTTCAGCATTTTTTCTTGGAGATCAACACAATAAATCCGTCCCGTCTCTCCAACAAGTCTCGCCATCGGTATGCTAAAGAATCCCATCCCAGGGCCGACTTCTAAAATCTTCATTCCCGGTTTTAGATAGGGACTGAGAATCTTTTCTGGATTCTGAAACAAACGCCGTATTGGGCTTGCCAAAAAATATCCAATGTACCATGGACATACATGCGTTCCCATATTATCCTTTCCTTAAAACTCTTATCTATCTATTCCACATCAACCGATAATCTATAATACTTCAATAATCATTTCACTTGATTATAATACCTACATGCCAGTTGATATCCAAGATCACAGGCTTGCCTCATATCATTCAATGCTTCAGTAGTAGACCCTTTTCTTTCATAAATTTTAGCGCGATTATATAATGCTTCGCCGCAGTTAGGGTCCAATGATATCCATTTATTAGCACTATTAATCGCATCATCGTACATCCCACGATTTGCATAGATTGGTATAAGTCTTATATATGTATTAAGGTAGTCAGGTTTTAATTCAACAACTCGAAGGAAATCTTGCAGCGCTGCATCGTCATTGTGAAGCTGGGAATAACATATTGCCCGGTTAACGTAAGCAACATATTCATATGGAACAATGCGTATAACTTCACTGAATTCTGAAACTGCTTCCTCATATTTCCCGGCATTTGCAAGATTACTTCCTTTTTCTAAAAGGTTATTGACTTGTGTTCTCTCGCTTATGAGAGACCGATCTTCAGTTTTCTCATTACTGGAATCAAATCGTTGAAGAGGTCGATTTGCTTTTCCCGTATTGGAGATGCTGGTCTGGCTGGCAATCGCTTTTGCCTTACGACTTAAATATTCTGGATCATTTGGACTAAGCTCTAATGCATGATCATAGTCGTTCAATGCATGCACATAATCTTTCAACTGAATGTAAGCATCTCCGCGGCAAGCATAATAGGAATGGTAATTCGAATAATTCAGTGCCTCGGTGTACATCTTCACTGCCTCTCCATATTTCCCCAGGTAAGAAAAAATACTTCCCCTGTCGGCAGGAATAGAAGCAGAAAGTGCTTTAATTTTTGGATTGAATGCAACATACTTCGAGCAACTGTCAATAAACGTTTTCATCATATCGTACGAACCGCCAAAACGCGGAGTCAATGTTTGCACGTATTTTAATCTAATTCTATACGCGTATGGATGATTTTTTAAAGCATCAGAGAGCGCTTTACCTTTCATTTCTTCATTGGCGGTCGCAGCCCCGATCTCCACCATCATTGCATAGCAAACATCTAACCGTACATTTTTCTTCAAAGCAATATTAATATCGAGGAGGGCAAGCGCATAATAACGCTCCATTTCTTTATACTCTTTTTGATCTTTATCAATGAGCCATTTGCGCCCCCGTGCCTCCCGCGCGCACGCACAATAGTACTTTGCACGCGCTATATACGACGCAGGGAATTCAGAAGATTCTTTTTCCCATTTGACAAACAGTGATTCGAACTCAGTGTCAACTCTGGAAAATACATCGAACGCATCGTACACATTATCTTCTTCCTGATAATCTTGATCGTACGCCGATTGATATTCATCCAGCTTAGAATTTAATGATTTGAATAATTGGTGCTGAAACAGAAAAAGAATGGTTGATTTATCCACTTTACGGTGACTACCAACGGGTTGTCCTGAAGAGCAGATAGGAAATGAAATAATAAACAAGATGAGGATTACAGTTGAAATACTGAGGCGATTTTTTATGCGATTCATAACATACTTCACAATGCAATAAGAGTATTTGTTTCACTTAAGAATCGAGATTTGAACAAACAAATTATCAAAATTCTGCCAAAGGCATTCCTCTGGGAAAATCACAAACAAATTCCAAATTTATATATTCAAATTCTTCTTATTTCAAATCTATAATTTGTGATTTATTTTTTGTTTAGAGATTGTTGTTTGTTTTTTTGAGATTTTCCCGATCAATGGTTTCATTTCGTGTAACAACAATTATTAAACGTTTTACTATTCAACGAATAAATTACTGATACGCGCTCTCTTTGAGATACTCCTGAATGCTCTTTACGGTTAGCCCGCCTTCCTTTTCTTTCTGGATTGCCTTCACTGCTGTAGCGGCGGCAGAAAGTGTGGTAATGAAAGCAACTTTGTTTTCCAATGCCGCCCAGCCGATGGCATATTCGTCATAACGTGAAGTTTCGCCAAGTGGTGTGTTGATAACAAGCTGTATCTTTCCGTTTTTAATGAGATCCACAGAATTTGGCCGGCGTTCGTTCACTTTGAAAACCTGTTCACACGGAATTCCATTTGAGGTAAAAAAAGTCGCCGTTCCTTCTGTCGCGATGAAAGAAAATCCCAGCGCTCGTAATTCGCGCGCGATATTCAATGTCATTTCAGTCTTATCGTTATTGTTCACACTAAAAAATACTGATCCCTCTGTCGGCAAAGCATTACTTGCTGCAATCTGCGATTTAGCAATCGATGCGCCGAAGCTATCGGAAATTCCCATAACCTCGCCCGTGGAGCGCATCTCTGGACCAAGGAACACTCGCGTCTTCGGAAATTTTGCAAACGGAAATACGGCTTCCTTCACAGAGATATGTTTTACTTTCCGGAAATCGAAATCTTTGCAGCCAAGTTCTTCCAATGTTCTTCCCACCATAACTTTTGCAGCAATCTTTGCAAGCGGTAATCCTGTCGCTTTGCTCACAAATGGTACCGTCCGCGATGCTCGTGGATTTACTTCCAGTACATACACAACGTCATCCTTCATAGCATACTGAACATTCATCAATCCCACAACCTTCAGCGCCTTTGCTAATTTCACCGTAATGTTGATCATTTCGTTAAGATTTTTTTCAGAGATCATATACGGTGGAAGCACACAACTGCTGTCGCCGGAATGAATACCCGCTTCTTCAATGTGTTCCATCACGCCTCCAATCATCACGTCTTTGCCGTCGCATACGCAATCGACATCATATTCAAATGCATCTTCAAGAAAGCGGTCGATGAGCACGGGATGGTCGGGGGAAACATCTACCGCTTTCCTCATATATTCACGCAATGAATCCTTTGTATAGCAGACTTCCATTGCGCGGCCTCCAAGCACGTATGAGGGGCGCACAAGCACCGGAAAACAAATTTGTTCGGCAACGAGTACTGCGTTGTTCACAGTATACGCCGTGCCATACTTGGGATGTTGAATATTATTTCGCCGAAGAAGTGCGCCGAATCTCTCGCGGTCTTCCGCAAGATCAATTCCTTCGGGTGATGTGCCGAGAATTTTTACACCGTTCTCATCTAATGCCTTCGCTATCTTCAACGGTGTCTGTCCGCCGAATGCAACGATGACGCCGTCCGGTTGTTCTTGGTCGCAAATGTTGAGCACATCTTCAAGCGTCAGCGGTTCAAAATATAATTTATCGGTTGTGTCGTAATCAGTTGAAACGGTCTCCGGATTACAATTAATCATAATAGTTTCGAACCCTTCTTCGCGAAGAGCCATGACGCCATGAACGCAACAATAATCAAATTCAATTCCTTGTCCGATGCGGTTCGGCCCGCCGCCGAGAATGATTACTTTTTTCTTCATGCTTCTTATAGATTCATTTTCCCGTTCATACGTTGAATAGTGATACGGTGTTGATGCTGCAAATTCAGCTGCGCAAGTATCAACCGTCTTATAGACCGGTATTACACCCATCTTCTTCCGTATCATTCGTACGGCTGCTTCATTCATTCCCCAGATTTCTGATAACTGTCGATCGGAGAAACCGTACTCTTTTGCTTTTCGCATAATTTCCGGAGTGACCTTCACCGGCATTTCATTTTTTGCTTTATTTGACTTCACTTGCCTGTAATTCCTTTAGTCGTTCCCATTGATTGACGGACAAGATTTGTTTTTCCTTCAAATATACTTGCAAATGCACAAATCGCAAATCAGCACGCATTTTACCAATTCGTTCGAGTTTAGCCCGCAGTGTTTTCTCGTTGATGATACCTGATTCAAAAAGCTTGTTCAATTCTTCTTCTGCCTCAACAATTTCCTGTCCTTTTACAATAGCTGAGATTGGCAGGTTTGTTACTATTTCGTTGATTTTCTTCAGCTGGTCTCTTGTTAATCCAAGCTGATCTTTGAACGAAATGATTTTCTGTGGAGCAGGATAACCATTTTTCTCTGCCACCAATGTTTGTCCTGTTGCCGCGCCATTTAACAATTGATCTTTATCCGGTAGAATGGTGACTTGAGCGTTTACCACTACAGCCATAGCAAGAGAAAATAATAAAATCAGATAACTGATCTTTAGTAATCTCATATAAAAATCCTTTTTAAGAAGGCACACTTATGCTTTATATGAATACAGTTCTTCTTCCATTTCCACAATCTGTTTAATGTTGTAGAGAAACCACGGATCAATGCATGATGCCTGGAAGAGTTCTTCAATCGTCAATCCGAGTTGGAAACCATAGCGGAGAAAGAAAATATTATGCGGGCGCGGAGTTTTGATCCGATCTAAAACTTTTCGCTTCCATTCGATCTTTTCAGGATCCGATAACTCGCGAATGTTTACAATATCTTTTCCATCTGCACCGAGACCGGAACGCCCCTGTTCCAGCGAACGGAGCGCTTTTTGCAGCGCTTCTTTGAAAGTACGGCCAATAGACATTGCCTCGCCGACAGATTTCATCTGCACACCAAGCGTATCATCCACACCTTTGAATTTTTCAAAATCCCATCGTGGAATTTTCACGACGCAATAATCAATCGTCGGTTCAAATGAAGCCGGCGTCAGCTTGGTAATATCGTTTGGAATTTCATCGAGCGTGTAACCGACGGCGAGCAGCGCTGCAATTTTTGCAATCGGAAAACCGGTGGCTTTTGAAGCGAGCGCAGATGAACGCGACACACGCGGATTCATTTCAATCACCAACACTTGTCCATTCTTTGGATTGACAGCAAACTGGATATTCGAGCCGCCTGTTTCAACACCAATCGTACGAATAATTTTGAGCGCAGCATCCCGCAACTGTTGATATTCTTTATCGGTAAGAGTCTGTGCAGGTGCCACAGTGATCGAATCGCCGGTATGCACACCCATGGGATCAAAGTTCTCAATCGAACAAATAACAACAACATTATCCTTCAGGTCGCGCATCACTTCTAATTCGTATTCCTTCCACCCGATCACCGATTCTTCAACGAGAACCTGATGGATAGGACTGCTGGTGAGCCCGTGAACTACTTTGGTTTGGAATTCTTCAATATTGTAAGCTGTGCCACCGCCTGTTCCACCCAGCGTGAATGATGGACGTATGATAAGTGGAAAACCAATTTGGTCTGCGATCTTCAGTGCTTCATCTAATGAATGTACAAATCCGCCGCGTGCACTTTGCAAGCCAGCTCGATCCATTGCAGCACGAAATAATTCTCGATCTTCTGCCATTTTAATGGCTTCAAGCTTCGCACCAATCAATTCGACGTTGTATTTCTTCAGCACACCGCTTTCTGCCAACTCAACCGCTACATTGAGAGCTGTCTGGCCGCCCATCGTCGGAAGTATAACATCCGGCCGCTCACGTTCAATAATTTTTTCGACAAATTCAGGAGTGATGGGTTCTATATAAGTGGCATCGGCAAATTCAGGATCAGTCATAATCGTTGCAGGATTACTGTTGACGAGAATAATGCGATAACCTTCCTGGCGGAGAACACGACATGCTTGGGTTCCGGAATAATCGAACTCGCATGCCTGTCCGATGACAATAGGTCCGGAACCAATAATAAGGATGGAATGAATATCAGTCCGTTTGGGCAATTCCTTGTAGATTCTCCTTTTTTAAGTTTGATAAATATAGATAGAACTCTCTTCCTATTCAATGAAAAAAGAGTTGAAGTAGATTTCACTTTTTCTGCTTGACATTTTATTAGGTTAGCTGTACTATAGACCATACTTTATACTTAACTGCCGCTCACTTCTAACTTACTTTTCTTCACGCGGCACACTTGTCCGCCAGTTTTTTGGCGGAGTTTTATTGATCTACAAACTATCTTGATGTGAGGCACTATGAATACAACTACACTATTAGCAAAACGCCGATTTTCAATTTTTGTAATTCTTTTCCTTCTTTCCATTGCAGTGCTTACTGCACAAAATAAAGTGGTCATTAAGGAACGTTTGGAAATAAAACCGAATATCAATTTCTATAATCAGATTTCTGATTTTACTGAACAGACGGTATCGCATCCACGATTTATTTTGTATAATTTTTGGCCTAGTGTACTTTCCGTTCAGGCAAATTTCCCTATAGTGGGCTATAAATTGAAGTTTCAATATTCACTTAACGTTACTTATGGCCATGAAGACCCTCCACACAATTATAATATTTGCCTTCAGCAATATCCAAATGGGCCAAAGTTAGATTGTGTATCAATTACCTCTGGTCAAGCAACGTCTCTTCAGGGTTCAGCATTAACGGGGTATTATTATGGACCTGGTACATCTTTTATTAGTTTTGGAATTACAAAGGATGGAACGTTATATGACGATCCAGTCGGCGTCAGCGTAAATGCAACTTGTGATGAAGCGTATTTTAATTTCTCTAATAATATTACTAACGGTAATGTTGTAGTAACAGCAGAAAACGCGTGGGCATCGCTTTGTCCAGTAGTAGTATTGTCAAAGAAAGTAATTAAACCCGGTGATACAGTGACCGTGAGTGTGATGGGAAGGGATACGCTGGGTAATCTAATACCGTATCCAACACGTCCTCCAATGACACAGGATCAGGCTTTTGATTTCAATATCATAAGCGGCACACAATATGGGATGCTTAGTTGGTTGGATGTACCAGTACAAGACTCAGTATTAACTGGCCAGATTCCGCCAATTCTATTCATTGCCAACAGTACAACCGATGCAGATTCTGTAAGCGCGATAATTAGGGCAAGGTTTTACAACTATAATGATGATTGGGGAACGTGTGGCCCAGCAGTTGATACGATAACGATAAAGAAAGAACCGTTGTGTCCCGTTGTGCAATTATCCAAAAAGAATATTTATCCCGGTGATACGGTATTTGTTAGTATAGTAGGTAAGGATCAAAATAATAATGAGGTATCATATCCGGCGGATCAAACGTTTGACGTGAGTATCCCTGAAGGAGCTGAGTATGGAATTCTCAAATCTCTTTCGACTGGACACACCGGAACTTCATTATCCAACGATAAAGGACCGTTCTTGTTCATCACTAACGAAACAATTAATGTAAATTCCTCTGATGTGGTGATTCAAGCATGGCCTTCAGATGGCGGAGGTGCTGCTCCATTGATGAAGAGTGGTGCTAAGAGTGAACAGCAGAGTCTCTCAGCCAAGACGAAAATATCTACACGCCCGCTTACCGCAAACAGTTCGTGCGAGCCTCCTAAAAAGACCTTATCACTTCAAAATGTTACAGGACTCGTACTCACGACAAGTCCAAATTCTATTAGTTGTCAGCAGTCTCTGCCCATTGAGATTAAAGCTCAAGGTGGCGGAACAATCCCTGACGATGCAATGGTCAATGTATATACCCACGGCGATGATGCTGAGTTTGGTAATATTGTTAATGACTCAACCGGTCAGAGTGCAAAAGCGATGACGGTGCGTTATAGTAATATTAGAACTGGTAAAGTAAGATTTGTTCCTGATTGTTCACACATTCAGGGTCGTTTTCCGCAAGGTGTGAGATTTGGTGTTAACTTGGCTGAGAAAACAGAACTCGCTGCTGCAAATGCAGTTATTGTTAAAGGTCCAAATACAATCGGAGAATATTTTAGTCAGCATAATCCTAATTGGAAAGATAATGATTACGACACAGAAATAAACGCAGATGCAACGACAGAAAAAGACTCTACGATATACTGCAAAATTGGTGGAATAGGTGGTAAAGGATGTGCTATGACTTGTATGGCAATGGTGCTTAAAGCCTTTGGATGTGATGTTGACCCGGGTAAGTTAAATGAATGGATGAAAGATAATAATGGGTTCAATGAGGAAAATACTGGTGATGTGAATTTCTTGGAAACTATTTTTAATTATCCAGCAAGTCCGGTAGGGACATCATTACCACAGTATAAACAACCGTTAAATCTTGATCCATTAAATTATAATTTGAGTTTAGGATATCCCTCGTTTGTTCGGATCATGCATCCAGGTCAGCATTGGGTTTTAGTTACAGGAAAAACAAAAAGTGGTCAATATACAATCTTAGATCCTAACAAGATTACTAATGTCGTGCTTGATCCAGCTTTAGTAACAAAATATTATGAAGTAATTCCGAAATAAGAAAAATGTTAGAAAACTTTTTACTAAGGAGAAAATAAATGCGCACTTCGTTAGCATTCATTATAAGTTGCTTTGGCGTTTATTTTAGCGTCTTTTCTCAAAATAAAATGGTTATGGGAATTAGAACAAATGAAAATTGTATTATCACAGATCCCTTTGGAAGAAAGACAGGGGTTGATTCGAGGTATTCACTCCCATATGCACAATGGAAATGGCTCGGAGAGATACCAAATGCCACAATTGATTTGAATGGAATAGGTGATGGTAATCCAGATTATATACATTTTGATGCATTCTCTCAAACACCAGATTGCGATGGTATATATAAAATTGAATTGATAGGAGACTATGATAGCACTAATTTTATGCGTGGTGCATTCATGCGAGATAACTTGCGGACTGCATGGTTATCTATCAGCCTTTTTCCTTGGAAAAAAGATCAACAGGTACAAGTAGTGCATTATAATCTTAAAAAGATTCCTATAGATAGAGATAGCGTAGTTATATATTTATTTACCTATCACAGTACACCTGGAGGCAAAGTAAGTCTTGAAAAAGTTGTCTCTTCTCGTTCTCTCATCCAAGATGTTTCAGCAATGTCCAAACTTGGCTGGATACAGAGTCAATCGACGTCACAAGATTATATACAGTTGTATAACACCGTTGGCTCGCAGATATCAACCAACAATATCTCTGGAGCTCGTGCCACGCTAAATACAATTCTCAATAAATTGCAATCCGATAGTGCATCTGCAATATCAGGCGATGCCTGCAAACTACTGAGCGCAGATACACGACAGCTTCTCGCTCAATTGCCCACCGCGCCTCCGCCTGGTTTCAACGTCAAGCTCGTCAACAGCGCAGGTGCAAAACTCACCGGTGGCGCATTACAATATTATGAAGGTGTATGGAAAGACGCCGTCAATAACAACGACGGGACATTCTCTGTCACAACAAACTTGAAAACAATCAGTTTGCGAATGACATACGAGTACGGCACACAAACAAAATCCAATGTATCTATAAGCAATGATACTATCGTGTTTCAAACGGTCAACGCGCAAATACAATTGCAAAACAGTCAAGGCACATTAATAGATCAAGGTACAGTTCAATATTACTCCGGTGCCTGGAGAGATTTTGGAATTACTATGAATGGTGTAACAAACAAAGAACTCTTGCCGAATAGTTACTCATTCAGAATGAGTTATGCTTATGCAAGTAAAGACAAGCAACAAGACATAGGAACAAATGCTACTGTTGTTTTCCAGACCGTTAATGCTAATGTGCAGTTACAAAACGGTCAAGGCACTCTAATGGATGAAGGTACAGTTCAGTATTACTCCGGCGCCTGGAGAGATTTGGGAACAACAACAAATGGCACAGCAAACAAAGAACTCTTGCCGAATAATTACTCTTTCAGAATGACATATGCTTTTGCGAGTAAAGACAAACAGCAAGACATCAGTACAAATGCTATTGTCGTTTTCCAAACCGTTAATGCTGTCGTACAATTAAAGAATAGTCAAGGTAATCTGATAGATCAGGGAACTGTGCAGTATTACTCAGGTGCTTGGAGAGATTTGGGAACTACAACGAGCGGTGTAGCGAACAAAGAACTCCTGCCGAACAATTACTCATTCAGAATGACGTACGCCTTTGCGAGCAAAGACAAACAGCAAGATATAAGTACAAATGCTACTGTAATCTTCCAGACAGTCAACGCCATCGTACAATTGCAGAACAGTCAAGGAAGTCTCATAGATCAGGGAACAGTCCAGTATTACTCAGGTGCTTGGAGAGATTTGGGAACTACAACGAGCGGTGTAGCGAACAAAGAACTCCTGCCGAACAATTATTCGTTTAGAATGATGTATGAGTATGTCTCTCTTGATAAAACACAGGATATATCTTCAAACAACACCGTCAGCTTCTCGACAGTCTTATGCACTATACGAGTAAAGAACTCACAGAACCAACTTGTCGATAATGCATTAGCGAGCTATTATTCCGGAGCGTGGAGACAGATAGGCAACACAGTCAATGGAGTAATTACGAAGGAACTATTGCCTGTGAATTTATCATTCCGTGTAAAATACGGAACACAACAACAGGACAAGCAACAGAATTTATCTACAAATAATGTAGTGGAGTTTGGAATACAATGAGACTATGAGTCGATGAGTAGTTGAGTCTGTGAGTAGATGAGTAAATAAGGAAAAATGCAAAAGGAAAAAGTTAGAAAGCAGGAAAAAAAGGAAGTTAGACATCTAATATCTAAAACCTAACTGATAATAGTGGATAAATGGAAAGTCATTTATGAAAACAATTATTGCTTTACTTATTTTCACAAGCATTGCCGCAGCTCAAACAGACAGCACATACACGATCCCGTTTGCGTCAAAGGGTAATACTATAGATCTGACGGTTGCAAATACATCCAAGATTGCAGCGCAGGGTGTAAGTGTGAGCGTGAGCAATACGCCAAAATGGGTGAAGTTCGATTCCACTCAACAAACAATCAAGAATCTCACCGCAAGCACAGAACAAACGGCGACATTTTCCTTTGCTGTTGACAAATCTGCGCCGGTAGGAAAAGGACAGACACTCACATTTTCGATTACTGCTAACGGTCAAACATGGACGAAAAATATTGCGATCAAAGTTGCAGCGCCAGAGACATACACGTTGTACCAGAATTATCCTAATCCGTTCAATCCAACGACAGTTATTAGTTATCAATTGTCAGCTATCAGTAATGTAAATCTAAAAATTTATGACATCATAGGGAGAGAAGTAGTAAATCTTGTGAATGAACAGCAGGAACCGGGATACTATCAGAAAACCTTCGATGCAAGTCGATA
>JBEKAY010000022.1:0-60443 GCA_050015675.1 Bacteroidota bacterium
ATAATAACGAACGGCTTCACTCGGCTCTCGGGTATCAAACCCCCGTCGAGTTTGAAGCTCCATATATGAACTGTTCCACCTTATCTATGCAAAAGTTTGTCTCAGTTTAAGGGTGCACTCCACCACCACCCCTATATCCCCTCCTTGCTAAGGAGGGGACAAGCGCAGCGCAGGGGTGGTCGCAAACGTTTAAATAAAAAAGGGGCACATCATGATGTGCCCCTACAGTATTACTCGAAGCTGAGCTTCGATACCTTCCGTTCCCAACAAAATGTTGGGAACGAGGCAAACTGCTAATTTTTGTCTGGATATCCTAAGTCACGTGCCTTGCAGCCATTTTATTACCACCTTACCTCGTCCGCAGATGGTCCGTAAATCGATGGGACTGGAATATTGTTCAATCGCATATAGACGGTCAATTGTCCGCGATGATGCACGAGGTGATTGATTGAAGATGCGATAGTTTCCTTCTTCGAACTGCTCATCAGAACTTCGCCGTTGTTTTTCAGTGAAAAGGTTTCGGAAAGAGATTCGTCCGTCGTATGCTCTAATGCTTTTTTCGCTTCTTTGAGATTCGCTTCAAAGTGGTTTACCAGGTCGGATGTAGTTTTCGGTTGATAGTTCTTATATGTTGCGAAATCGATTTCCGGTGATTCTATGATTTGCTTGATCCAACGAGGGATGTCTGCGACAACATAGGTCAGTGAACGCATGGGCATCGATTTCTCGTGCGGTTTCCAATCAAATAATTTTTCCGGAATCCGTTCCATGCATTTCCGGGATGCCTTTGCTTCCGCCTCTAATTCGTTCAGGAATTCCTTGTGTAATGCTAATCCGTTGTTCATACCGACTTCCTCCTAGTTGCTGTGAGAGATAAATTTAATTATTCCCTATAACAGCATTTTCCCTGCTAAAGTTCTCTTATCACCAGGGGCGAATATGATTGCTGATGGTTATACCCGTTTAATTAAAAAGGGCACATCGTGTGATGTGCCCGTACGATAGTATCCGGTTTATTTTGCCGGCTTGCCCGACATTCTATTTGGCGGGTGTTGCCGCCGGTGCTGGTTCCGGCTTATACCGAATTCCGGTGTCCTTCACTACTCGCAAAGCAAAATACTCGTTATAAAATTAGGCGGCGGACAAGATTCTCCGTCGCCCAGAAAAATAGTTCGTTTCCCTATAGGATTATAAAGTCGATAATAGTTTTTCTGCTTTCATTCGAATAAGGGCATAGGTCAGCACAGGCATGCCATTGAACTTTGCTGCTTTCTTGCAGAATTCTTTCGCCTTCCCTTTATCCCCCATCGATTGATAGGCTAGTGCAAGCCGATAGAAATTATAAGGATTCTGCAGGTTTGTCTGCAAGAATTCCGCAACTGCAGTGTCGTTCTTCTTCTCAGCGAATGCAATTCTTCCGGCAAGTTGATGTCCCATCTGTATTCGAGTTAAATTTTTTTTCGGTTCAGCAGTTTTACGAAATTCCTCTGTCTCTGCTTTTGCTTTCTTCAGGTCTTTTTTTTCCAGCGCTACTGCTGCACGATAGAAATGAAGATTAAGCTCGGCATTATCTTTAAGTTCCTGTGAAAGGTCGGATGACGCAATCAACTGTTCTGATTTTTCGTATGCAGTAAGTGCATCGTTAAATTTATCCATATCCAGAAGAATATCACCTTTAATACCCCAATCACCAGCCATAGAGACGACATCGTTTGACTTTTCATCCAGCATATACCGTTTTTCCAATTCCTGCAACGCTAAATCCATCTTGCCTGCATCGACATATAAGACCATTTGTGTGTAATTCGCTTGTCGCCGTTCGCCGTCGTTTCGTGCCATATCAGAAAGCTTCTTCAATTCCATAGACCCGCTATCTAGTTCCCCTTTATACATATAATTCGCTGCAATACCGATATGCGAACCAAAAAAAGTTTGATCTACCTTCAGTGCTTTTTGATAATTTACAATGGATTCATCAAATCGTCCTATCTTCAGTAACAGCTCAGCGTACGAATCGTAAGGATTCGGTTCGTTGGGAACGAGTTCGATATACTTTTTAAAAGCATTCTCGGCCTCCGGATAGTTTTCGATTTGTCGGTATGCATACCCGAGAGTATTATATGCAGGTGAATATCCCGGAGCAATTTCAACCGCTTTTCTGAACTGCTCGATTGCCGATGTGAGCTCTTGCTGGCCCTGGTAGTACATACCGAGATTTAAATGGACACGTTCGTCGTTTGGATACAGCGTGATGAGTTTATCCAAGTACTCTTTCTGTTTTACCCTATTTGCATTCGTACCTGCTTCAGTAGAAAGAATCAGGAGGCGTTCTCCTTCCGTGCATTGGTCTTTCAATGCAACTGCTTTCTTTAAATAAAAAAAGAAATCCTTGTTTGTTAACGAGGCATTTGCACGTTCCAGATATGCCAAAGCAAACCCCGAATCGAGTGCAATAGCTTTATCAAAATGCTGGATTGATGTTGTGAGCAGGAATTTCTCTGCAAGGTCGCGTCCATCCATGAATTCCTTTTTCGCTTCATTTGAGGTTGTTGTTATTGGAATCTTTCCCTCATCAGCCTTCTTTGTACAGCCGGTGATTCCAATGGCAAGCATCACAACCAATATCAATGATATAAGTGTTCTCATTGTACCCTCCGAATAGTTGGTTAAGAAGTGGAGAATTGTGTGACGCCTGGGTTATTCCAGGTATGAATATTAGCCATAGGAATGGTTAGGTATATTTTTACATTCGGTGAGGGTGCAAAGGCTTACCAGGTCTTCCAAATTCCTGAAACGCCAGTCGCTGGTAATGTGAGAACACAAGGTACAACCTTTCCTCGGCACCTTGCTCACTTCAAATATCTTTCTTTCTTCATACAAAATCAAGTTTGAAATAAAAGACAAGACGGATAAACTCTCTGTCGCTTTTGTGATCCCGCAAAGCGGGATCGCCATTATACGCTCCCCTTCAATTGAAGGATGGAAATTCCGATGAAGTTCAATCGGAACAAGGGTTCGTAAGAGTGGTCGATTTAATTTGTCGGTGCTTTTGCCGGTGACGGTTACACTCATTTAACAAAAAAAGTAAAGGGCGCATAGCGATGCGCCCCTACGATATTGCTTGTTTGATTAATGACGGCAACATATCCAAAAAAGGGCACATCGTGATGTGCCCCTACGATATTACTCTGTTTACTTTGCCGGTACTGATTCTTCTTCCTTCTTTTTCCTCACCGGGAATAAAATCGACACGCTCAATGCCAGCAATGCATGAAAAAACACAAGCGTGTATCCTGTAGGCAAATCTAAATTGTAAGATACGAGTATCGAAACCAAATTTACACCCGTTCCGATGATCCATGCAGTCAAAAGCATATTTCCTTTATTGATTCTCAATGAAACATATGCAGGCGCGACGAGGAGCGCGAAAACGATGAGCACTCCAGCCAATCGCACGGAACTGGTTACAGTAGCCGCAAACGAAACAAAGAAGAGTGTGTCTTTCCAGAATCCTTTCATGCGGGGATATACAAAAATGAGAATCAGTCCGAGCAGGGAATAAACAATTCCCGTTTCGATGATGTCCGACCATGGTGTAAAGAGAATATCGGATGCCATGAGCTTATCGAACATCTCCATTCCGTGCGCCGACTTGGAAAGAATAATAAACACGCCTGAAATTCCAAAAGCGTACAGAAGTCCGATGAATGCTTCGTGCGATATAGTCCGCTTGGATGCGATTGCAATGGCAAGTCCCGCAAGTAAAGCAAACGCAAGTGAAAGTGGATAGATAAAGAGGCCGTCGAAGAAAAGAATGGAAAGCGCCGCTCCAAATGCCGACATCTGACCTATTGCTAGGTCCGTAAAAATAATTCCTCTCCTGATGATTTCCAGTCCGAAGAAGGAATGAATACCGAGCAGAACGACGGAAAGTACGAATGCGGAAAGAAGAATATCAGCCATTGGTCAGTCTCCTTACTATTTCATCAAACACGCTGAAAACATTGTCGGCTTCTTTCACCGCTCCGACATCATGCGGCATAATGATGAGCTTTATATTGAGTCGTTTCGATAAATACGATGATGCATCCTGTGGATTGTACACATCCTGTAATATAAATTTCACTTGTTCCCTCTGGATCAATTTTTCGATGTTGTCAATATGTTTTGTTGTCGGCGGAATTCCGGGAAGCGGTTCAATGGTGCCGGCGATGACAAATCCGAATCGGTTTAAGAAGTAATCGAAGATCTTATGATACTCGATAACCTTTTCACCCTTGAATGGTTTCAATTTTTCCCCCCACACTTTCATGTGCTGCTGCCAGAGAGTGTACAATTCTTTATTGTTCGCTTCATAGAAAGTTTGATTATTGGGGTCGAGTTCGCTCAGTCGTTCGGTGATGGCTTTTGCTATGATCGGGATATTATCGGGATCCATAAAAAAGTGGGGGTTGCCTTCCGGATGCACATCGCCGAGTTCACGGGAAACGCTCGTTGGCACGTCGATCAGATGTATATACATGGAAAGATCGAGAAATCCCCGTTCACCTGGCTGTACGGCGCCATTGTTCGCTTGTTTTATAATTTGCGGCAACCATCCAATCTCCAGTTGTCCTCCGTTAATAACAAGAAGATCGGCTCTTCGCAACTTGGCAATGTACGACGGCTTTGGAATGATCACATGCGGATTATAATCTCCTCGCGCAAGAGCGATCACTTCAACACGATCCTTGCCGATACGTTGAACTATGTCGCCTATGTAACCGTAAGTCGTTACGATCTGCAGTTGTCCTGTGAATGCTGTTTGCACACAGAGCATTAACAGCGGAATAATTTTCGATAGTTTCATATAAGACTCCATTATGAGATGTGAATTTATTTTCTTTAAAATGCATGGGCGCCGTGAGCGCCGATGGTTAAATTCGCTTGCAAAATAATTTGTGTGTACGGCTGTTGCGACCATACTCCAGAAGCCTGCACGTAACGGCTTAAGTCTCTGTCGATTTGAAGACGGAGCCGCGAGAATTCGGTGGGGCTATATTCGATCATGGCAGAATAACGAGTAAGATTCGATGGCATATGTTGGTCTGTTCCAGCGAGTGAAACATCGTTCTGCATCAACAGATCATACCGCACACCAACTCTCCATAACTGATCAAGCTTTGCCACAACCTGTGCATAAAAACCGGAATGATGTTTGTCCAAGCTTGATGACGAAACGGCATTCGATGAATCGCGCTGATATTCCGTTCCATTCATCACCCGATACATATATTCACTCTGAAAAGAAAGATAACGGATTGCGTCAAGAGAATATTTAATGGTCAGGTCGCCACCAATAATATCTGTATTTGCATTGAGAGCTTCTCCTGTACACCCTGAAGAAGAAAAGTCATGGTCGGTTCTTGTTGTCCCCGTAGCATTTGAGATGCCGAATAAGATCGAGGCATCCTCGATATCGAATGACGAGCGGATATATCCAATAAAAAGATTTGGACCTTGCACGGCATCGATGGCAACGCTGCCTTTTGGATCGCTGAAACCTGCAGTACCGAAACTTTGTTCGTTCGCCCCGTTCAATACCTCCGCACCAAGCACAAGATAAAATAAAGTCGGTGCGACCCAGGTTGCTTGTGCGCCAATTTCATTCAACCCATCTTCACCAAAGAGTGCGGTTGCAATAAGTGGCCGATTAGCAAAGTCCCAGTAATGCTCATGCTGCTCGTTGACCCTGCCGAAGCTCGCGAGAAATTTTCCTGCCTTTAATTGAAAACCGTAAGGAAGTTTCCGTGTTGTAAAATACGTTTCTTCAAGTCCGGCACCGTCAGGCGAAAGGCCAATGACTGCAAAGAGATCGAAATACGGATCGACAACAGAATACAACGACATCTCGCCGTAATTGAAATTCATGCCGCGGTGCGCATTTAAGCCGGAAGAACTCGGTTGATTAAGGAAGGGATAGCTGAAACCGGGAATTGTTAGAGAATAATATTGTTGATCAGCAATATTCCGCGCAACGCCGGAGACGTCGAGAATAAATGCGATATCCGGGACAAATTTGGACTGATCGAAGGCAGATCCTTCTTTCGACTGTGCATGGATTAATCCAGCCGCTAAAAGCAATAACAAGAACACAAATGAAATGCTTGTACTTTTTAACTTCATAAGAACTCCTCATTTTAAGACACTGCTGGCAACAATAAATGCATTGTTGGTTAGAGTGCAACAGCAAAGAAACCGGCATCCGCGGCATTTTAGTGCACCAAAGGATGCAAGTAATTATTTGTAAGGGATTAAATAAATTGAGGAGGAGCGTGAGAAGGAAAAACACTTATATGGAAAGGCTCTGAGACTCTTTCTGGAAGCGTGATCGCAGAAAGAAGAATAGGTTCATCATACGGATCGGAACCCTGCGCCGTATCGAGCGCCAATGCAGAGCTTGAAACATGGAAGGTACAAATTGCGCAGTTGTTTGGATTCTCACAATCACGATGATTATGGAATGCACTGACGGTGATGCTTGTCAGAAGCAGTACCAACATCAACGCTAGCATAACACCACGTAATCTACGGCGATATTGCATCGAGAAAGACTTCACACTATTTTTATTATAAGAAATATTGCGTTGATTATCAAAAGCATCTTAAATATGAACAGCAACCCTCAATACAACGTTCCGGCGTTCTTCATAACTTGCGGCGCTGAAGTATGTACGAAAAGAGAAATATTGTATGAAGAAGTAATGCAGCAGATTTTTTTTTGTTCAATTCCACTATTAAAGTGTAATCTTAATAATGTGAAATCTATTATAATTGCACCCATTTGGACAGATACAGAAAAAAGCTTACCGTTGTTTACAACTATGCTGAGAAATAAAGGAGATCAAATATGATTGTGCTAGGCATTGGAACGGTTGCATTTATCACAACTTTTCTTGGAGGGCTATTTGCACTCAGATTTAAAGACAAGCTGCACCTTATTACAGGATTCAGTGCGGGAGCAATCATTGGTGTCGCATTTTTCGATCTCCTTCCGGAAGCTGTCGAACTAAAAAATGAAAGCCAAGGCATTTCGCAGGTATCGCTCATGATCGGTATCGGATTTATTGTGTATATGATTCTGGAAAGGATGATAGTTCTACACTCCCACCAGGAGAGTGGCTGCGAAAATACACGGCATCGTGGTATTCTTGGAGCGGGAAGTCTCTCATTGCACAGCTTCCTGGATGGTGTGATTATTGGCCTCGCATTTCAAGTATCAAATTCAGTCGGAACGATTGTAACAGTTGCAGTCCTTACACACGATTTTTCCGATGGCATCAATACGGTAACAATGATCATACGAAGTGGTGGAGAACGCAGACAAGCATTGCGGTGGCTTATTGCAGATGCTCTTGCTCCAGTTCTCGGGGTGTGCAGCACATTCTTCTATTCAATCCCAAAAGAAGCATTAGGTATCGTCCTTAGTGTTTTCTGTGGATGTTTTATTTATATCGGCGCGAGTGACCTCCTCCCCGAAAGTCATCATGCTCATCCGAAAACCCTCACAACTTTTATGACACTTCTTGGAATGGCACTACTCTATACTGTGATACAAATCGCAGGGTAATGGGAATAGTTATCGAATGATTGCTACTTTCCATCGATATTCAGAATTATTTGTACGGGCTATGATGAAATAGATTCCCGATGAAAGACATGACCGTAAATCTGCAGAAGGAACCATAATAAACTTGCTTCCAGAATATTCGGATACGGAATAGTCACCTGAAAATGCCAGGGATAATGAACTTCCAAATATAAAGATATGTGCTAGAGAGGTTGAAGGGTCTTTCACTGGCAATGCAAGTCGAGCGGCATTGGAGAGTAAAAATGGATTGGGTGAAGCATCGGCAATGGATTTTGGAATATCCGTTTTTGTGGATGCTAGTAAGTATCGTTCTGCCCATTTGCTTAGATCTGAAACACCAAACCCCACTTCCAACCCATTCGACAAATTTTGAATCGACATACCGTTGATTGATGTTCCCAGATCCAGCTGCAATGAATAGAGATTATCGTCATATTGTAATGCTGTCGCGATATCTGCATTCGTAACAATTGCTGTAATCGTATCTGTGCTCAAACAGAATTCATAGAAACTCGTTGATAGCGTGTGGGCTTGGTCGGATATCGACGTTGTGGCTCCCATATACGTTGTTGCAGAGTTTGGTGCAAATCGTGGATAGTTTTTTCCTTCCGGATAATACAGGAAGGCATTTGCTCGATCCGCAGTGAAATAATTCCAATAAGAAAAAAGAGAAAATTCAGTTCTCATATCCGATCCTTGCGCCTTGATGGCGTCGTTGATAGCAGGCATTGCCTCTTCTGTGATCATAAACTCCCAGATTTTTCTCATTATATCGCGGCCAAACCGCTTCGCAATAAATTGCCCCCATATGCCCCTTTCCGATCCATACTCGGAATTATTAAAAAAAGGAAGCGATCCATTTGCATCTCGAAAGCTAGTAAAGTAATCAGCCACATCGTAGAAGTAGTCATGAACAGAAGGAAACGTAACGCCTTCCATCCAACCTGCGCTCAGTTCAAAAAAGAATTCATCTCTTACATCCCATAAGCCATAGCCGCCCAGATGAATGGCATGTTGAAATTCATGTGCTGCAGTCGCACGGAGGGCATCTATTCCTTTGGTGCGAAATTCAAGAAAATCATTATCAACGACTGTGTATGTCCAGTAGCGTGGTGCACTATTGGGCGGCGAGGCAACTTGCGTAGAATCATCCCAGTTTGTGTAACCGAATGTATCCGGCCCGATGTTTTCAATATAGATGTCATATTCTGGATTCCCGCTTGGTCCAAGGTGCGGAGCAGGAGGATTGTACCCGAGAGAATCAATTTGAAACGTCCAGCAATAATCAAATACCGCTCCCACTGAATCAATGTATTCTTCGTATGTGTTGGGCAATGCCTGGGTTTGGTCGGCAATCAACAATGCAGGAGTGTCGCTCCCTGTTGTGTCGTAATGAATTCTAAATCTACCGGAAGGACTGAGGCGGCTTTTTTGAGTCTCGGTTGCCTGCAACGATTGAGCAATCAATGCTTTGGATTGTACAGAAAGCTGGTTCCAGTGTAAATGTGAGAGTGCAACGAGGGGTGTTGCACTTTTAATCGACCTGATTTCAGAGGTTGCGATTTGATTTGTCGGGTTTAGAATCGATAGAACAGTTTGGATGGATTTCTTTCGATGTGCACTTTCTTGTGCATTACCGTTAAACCAATACACTAGCAAAATTACAATTGCTGCTATGTACCTATGTACTTTTCCTGCTCTCATATAAGAGAATCAAATTATATATCAAGGAGAGTGAGATTATGTGCTCACTCCCCAAGATACATCGAAAGTAATGTTTCCTAGATATGGACAGCGACCTTCAATACCACGTTCCGACGTTCCTCATAACTGGCAGCGCTGAAGTAAGCTCCTTTGATCAAATGATCATGATCCAATAGATTCGTGATATAGATGGATGGTTGAAGCGAAGCGCCTCCCTGTAAATGGAATGTATATCCTCCGCCAACATTAAGAATCCACGAAGGCGTTGTATGCTGTGCTGTATTAAAATCAAACAATCCAGTTTGATACGGCTCGCCATTCGGATTGCCATTAGTAAGCCCTGAACCATAAATCGCAACAAGGTTGGCGAACCAATTCTGAGGTTGATAATTGAATCCTGCCACGATGGAAAGTCGTTGATCGTGATCAAGGTCTGTTGCAGGTCCATCATCACTATAATCAAGAAATCCGCCGCTAACTGTTCCTGTTCCATAAGCGTGAATGAGCGAAGTGTTTATATATCCGGAGAACGGAATGACCGGATCGCTGTAGGAAAGTCCAATCTCAATACCGGTTGTCCTGACCTGTTCAATATTGACCGGGGTCTTAATAGCAGACGATCCGACTGTTTGATCATCAACACCTGGAGCGGAATATTCGTAGTACGCTGCCAATTTGCTACGTAATCCAAATGTGAACAGATGAGTGTAAACTGCTTCATAAAAATCATCTCTCTCCGGAAGTGTGGGCGTCAACGTTGTGCTCACATTGATGGCAATCGACCTCAGTCCTTCGACGTTTGTCGGAACAAACATCCTTCCATAATAGAGATATGCTGTGTTGTCTTCGTCTATCAAGAAATTCCATCGAACACGGGGACTGATCTGATTTTGTAATGGAACATCGGGTGCAATGTGCTGATCGTAACGAATGCCTAGTTCAAATGATGTCCATTCCATCGGATGCCACTCTGTTTGAGCAAAGATTCCAAAATCAGACCCTTGAATGTTGGTGTTAATAGAAGGACCTGGATTACCTGCCGAATCGCGTGATGTAAAATCCTCTGTTCCAGAAGTGCTGCTTAGGTTAAGGCCGACCTTATAGGAAAATTGGTGTGATAGTCTTTTGTCGAATGTAGACCGTAAACCTAGAGTCGTGAAGCTCCGGTCTTCAGCAATTGTATAACTATTTATTGTGTCGCCAATAAATTGGAAGTATGGAGGATCGATGGAGCCCGGAGTATGAATTAATCCTCCTTCACGTGCATATGCCCCGATAAATAGATTCGATTCTTCATTCGGTTCTGAATTGATGGCGCGAAAATATGAAATAGTCTGGAATGCATTCGTTGTCGTTTGCATATCGGAGGCAATTTGTTCGGTAGAATCGTACGGTACCTCAGTGTTGGTTCTTCCGAAGTTAAGATTCGCGGTTAGATAATCGATGTCGCTCAGAATATAATCGAACTTAGCATAGAGGAAATAATCCTGCCCGTGATCGTGAAAAAGATTATCCACCGGTTGATCGATGCGGCGATCAGTTTCCTGGCGTGATCCAGAAATATAAAAACCAAGATTGCCGATATGATCGCTCAATGATAAAGATTGTCCATTGGAATTGAGAGCACGGAAAGGTCCCACACGGGGACCAAGCGTATCGCCATTCGATGTACCCGATGAACCGGGAGATAACGGCTTTGTGCCATTGAAGACAAGATAACTTCCGCCGAATATCGATGCATCTAGATGGAACGAACCGGTAGGAACTCGATTATTGAGTTCGATGATAGCGGAGTTTTGTCCACCGTACTCAGCGGCAAAGCCTCCAGTGATAAATGTCGCCCGGTCGATGGCTTTCGGATCGACCACTTCATTCAGACCGCCGAATACTCCGAGAGGAACCGGAATGCCATCGACGTAATATGTAAACTCCCCGTGATGTCCGCGGATGTGCACTTCCCCTGTCGGGGCACGTGCTGCGCCCATTACGTTTTCCTGAATCAGGTTTGTCATTTGCGCGACGGGGGCTGGATGGTACGTCTCCGATTCAAATGATTGATTGCCTGTAAGAAGATTGATACTCGTTACAGCGAGTTCTCTCTGCCCGGTTACTTCGACTTCCGATTGCGTATTTCCTGTAGCATGAAGTAAAACCTCCATCGTTGCATGATTGTTGTCGATGAGCACGGAATCAGAGAATGTCCGGTATCCAACAAACCATGCCTGCAGCACATAGGTTCCAGGTTCAATGTCTATGAACCGAGCTTGTCCTGCGGGATTCGTTGCTGCTTCTCCGACAAATTTTCCATTTCTTGTAAGAACTATACGTGCGAGTTCTATCGGCACTTTCCCGTCCGCATCATATACTCCCACTCGCAAATGCACACCGCGATCTGTCCCGCTAGAAACCACTTCGGGTAAATCGTTTGGCATCACACTCGAGATATGTTGATCCTGTTGTACATTATTTTCTATGCTCTGTTGAGCCATGGATGGAATGAAAACTATAAAGAATAATAGCAGAACAATAATAGAACGCATCCTTTTTCTCCTCAATGAGTTTATAATGAGCCAATGTTGAAAAACGCATGAGAATAATTCCATGCATTACAACATTTTTCAATACGAATATAGATTAACCGAGAAGAAAAGGGGGACCGCGGCGAGAGAACGATCCAAAGAGATGGTCGTGAGTAAGAAGTGGAGATGAAATGGTTATCGATGTACCGACAACCTGAACGTTGCCGAGATTCAGCGAGATTTGATCAGGAACAATTCTGCTCTGCGCTGATAGGCAAATACTACATTCGACATGTTCCGATAACGGAATATGTTTACAGTGATCAGCGTCTTCGTGAGGAAATACCTGTTGTTGCTGTGAGCTTGAGTAAACAAATATATCATTGTGAAATACGGAATGAAGCCCGAATCCAAGCAAATGGCTTAGAATAAGAAAAAGCGCGAATATTTTGCTTCTTGTTGGAACTATCATCATAAGATAAACCTGATATCATATTAACGAAAATATTTGGTTTATTGTTCCCTTGATGAGGCTTAAAATGAAACGCTCAAAGAGTGATCGGTGGCAGTCACACCTATCCAAATAAAAAAGGGCACAATGTGTTATGCCCCTATGATATTATCTGGTTTACGTTACTGGTGTAAATTTAACCATAGCTCCGAACTAAAAACCCCTCCCTTTTCCCTCCCCTATAGGGGAGGGAAAAGGGAGGGGTTTAGAAAAGATAAACAACTATGCTGCCACTTGCGCTTTCTTCTTCACCGATGCTGCAGGGAATGCAACGGCATTGTTCATCAACCGATTTCTAAAAGCGTAGCGTATCGAGCTTTACCGTCCTTCAAATAAGTTTCAAGACGATTCACCAACTCTTCGCCGCTCTCCGTCATTCCATCTTCGAGCGCTTCATATTCTTCCACCGAATTGCAAACGAATTCTTCTATAAAAAAGTTCTTCTTCCCTTTTTGTTCGAAGATTGTGTAATTCTTCTTTTGTTCGCCGGCAAAGTGGCGTTTCAGTTCTGTTGCAAGGGCAAGATAGTCCTCACGTTTTTCAGGTTTTATTTCGTATGAAATTTGTAAAATAACTTTAGGCATAGTGCTCTCTCTGAAATAATTAATTGAATTATTTAAAATTTTTCATTGCATTTTGTATTTCGAACTCGCTCATCCCGAAATAATGTCCCAATTCATGAAGCAATACTTCTTTAATACGCTCGGACACTTCCTCATCGTTCCGGCAAACAGCTTCAATGTTCACTTGATATAAAGAAATTTTATCGGGTGTTGTCGGATTCGTACCGTACCATGTTCCCCGATGCGTTAAAGGTATTCCTTGATATAAACCCAAGAGAGATGTCTTGCTGGTATGCACCTTGTGCATGACATCTTCAGATGGATAATCTTCCACAACGATGTGAACATTATCAATCTTGTCACCAAATATTTTTGGCAAACCTTCAAATACCTCTTCAGCCACATCCTCAAATTTTTCTCGTGTCATTTCGTCGTGCAGAGTCATTACTCTAAAACATTTTCAGCGCAAATCCGCCGCCTGCCAGTAATCCAATCACAATAAGTCCATACACAGCCGAACTAATAACTATTGATTTCCATAGAGAAGTTTGATTACCCACATTCGTTCCAATGATCAAGAGTATCAATGCCCATCCTGCCAAAGCACTATCAAGTCCAATAAGCAGTATATAGAGAATCGGTTTGATTGTTATTGGTGGCGGATTGAATGTGAAGAAGTACATTCCAAACGTCAATAATTCGATTGGCAATACAAAAAGTAACGAGAGAACGATTGGTGTCAGTGAATAACTCGTAACGCCTAACGAATTGCGGAACGAAGTTTTGCTGCCCAGTATGACCGATAAACCCCAATGAATGGAGGAGGCAAGGGGACAGAGTGCAATGCCAAGCGATATGCCGATTAGTGTTGATAGAAAAATAAGCACAAGAATATTCTCGAATCGATCTCCAAGCTTGAAATACCAGAATCCTGTGAACGTGAGAGCAATTCCCGACAATGTATAGAGTAACAAAGCATAATTTTTATGTTCGGCTCGTATGATCAATCGAAAAGCATTTCGAGGATTTTCGATGATCTTCCATAATACGTCAAACAAATCCAAATTAGGAACTCGATTCTGCAAAAAACCACCGCATTTCTTGCATATCGTCGCATATTGGTCATTATCTGTTTGACAAACTGAGCAGTTGATCATAGAATTCTATATTTATTGAGTTATGAAGCTAAACGAAGTTAGGAAGATTGTGCAACGGAAGCAACGCTTTTTTGTGCATGAAGGGAAGAAATTCAATCAAGTTAAAGTTTCAAATTTTGCTGTAAAGCGTCGAAGTGAGGAGCGTTAAATCTCAGTTTAAAATACGGCCATTTGATCTAATCTATAATTTTGCAGGCGATCTATAAAATGAATGATGACGAATTATTCTTTGTCATATTGGACAAGCGAATAAACATCGTAGTCTTTAAGGTTTTTTCGTCCTTGAAGAAAGGAAAGCTCGATAAGAAAAGATATGCCGATAATAGTTGCATGAAGTTTTTCAACAAGCTTCGTGGCAGCGCACATGGTTCCACCTGTTGCCAGCAAATCATCGTGCAATAAAATACGCTCTCCGGGTTGGAGAGCGTCCACGTGCATTTCGATAACATCGGTACCGTATTCCAAGGCGTACTGCTCTCTGATGACTTCAGCAGGAAGTTTTCCCTTTTTCCGAATAGGAACAAAGCCTGCACCCAAACTCACTGCTAACGCCGACCCAAGGATAAATCCGCGAGATTCAATACAGACAACCTTATCAATCTTGGAATTCTGATATTGTTTGTTCAAAAGATTCACGGCATTCTGCAATGCGTCTGCATCTTTTAGAAGCGTTGTGATATCGCGAAAAACTATTCCCTTCTTCGGAAAATCAGGAATGCTGCGGATGGTGTCAGAGAGTTGTTTCATTGTCCACCTATAATATAAATCACCACTTTAATGGTTTTGAATTGAGAAAGGCGTCAACTCCCCGCTTGCAATCGTCTGTCATGCGCGTTAATGCGTTGAGATGAGATGCATAATCCAGTGCATCGCTCGTTTCCATTCCATACACACGCGCGAGAAGTTCTTTGATCAAGCCCATAGAAGTTCCGCTGTTGTTTGTGATTAATTCATTTGCAAACTGCACGCCTGTCTTTTCTAAATCGATCGACGGTACAACTCTGCTAATAAGTCCAAGCTTAAAAGATTCTTCTGCATCTATGATGTCACCTTTTAGTACAAGCTCACGGGCACGTCCTTCGCCAATGCGCCTTACTAAAAAAATTAGGACGATTGCCGGAATAAAACCTATTTTCGTTTCAGTGTATCCAAACTTCGCAGTCTCACGCGCAGCGATAACGAAATCACATATAGTTGCCAATCCGCATCCACCTGCAATTGCCTCTCCTTGAACGAGAGCAATAACTGGTTTTCGCAATGTATATATCTGTTGAAAGAGCTTCATGAGATCTGTCGAGTCTTGTAGATTCTGATTGAAGTCATATTTAGAAATACGTTGGAGGTAAGAAAGTTCCATGCCAGAACAAAATGAATCTCCTTCTGCGCGCAATATCACAGCTTTGATGTCGGCGTCTCTTTGCGTTTGCACAAACGCTTGCGTCAGATCAGAGACCATCTGATCGTCAAGAGCATTTTGTTTTTCCGGCCAGTTTAGCGAGATAATCCCAATTCGTTTTTCGATTTTATATGTAATACGATAGTATTCCACATGTCACCTCATATGCGTTGTGAAAGTAGTAAGAAGGGAAATGAAAAGCAATGTTTCAGGTTGAGATAGAAAAATAATCTCGTGACTTTATTGGAATGATGATGTGGACATAATTATTTTTGAGTAATAATTTTTATCTTTGTTGTTTCTTTTGGGCTCGAGAGAACAAGACTTGTCGTTGTTTTAGAAACTCCTTGCCATGATTGGATTTTCGATAATAACTTTTCTAAACCATCAGTGTTTTCTGTCCGTACTTTCAATAGATGCGTGCCGTCCCCTGTTATTGCATGGCACTCTTGGATGTCGTCTGTTTTCATAACATGTTCAAGAACAGTTTGATAGTGTTTCGATGAATCGATAGTAATAACGACAAATGCAGTAATGTCTATTCCAAGACGTTTGTGATTTAATTTTGTGTAATATCCTTGAATAATTCCTTCTTCTTCAAGTTTATGCATCCGCTCGCTTATGGCCGGAAGTGATAGTCCTACTTTCTCTGCCAATTCGTTACGTTTAATTCTTCCTTCCACTTGTAGAACTTCAAGTAATTCACAATCTATTTTATCGAGCATCATAATCTCTATCCCCTTTTGCTAACGGTTTGTTCGTTCACCACGATTATATTAACCATTCCATCGCATCCGCTTAGCAATGTTAAGATTTCTATGAATAAGATGCAAGTGATACTACAGAAAATAGTACCCATTTATTGTTGTTATAGCCTACCTCGGATTAAATCTGAATCGTTGAATGAAATTGAAGGAAATATTTGAAGCGATACAATGTTCTTGTGCCGCGATTATTCCTTGACTGCAGTTCGTAATGCCGTTATCGCTTTTTGTATAGATTCTGTTTTGAACACTGATGTTCCAGCAACAAGAACATTAGCACCTGCTTCAATAACAGAGCACGCTGTGTTTCGATCTATTCCGCCATCAACTTCCAATAAAATATCTCTTTTTGAACGGTTAATCATTTCTCTCGTTTCTTGAATTTTTCTAAGAGAATTTTTAATGAAGTGTTGACCGCCAAACCCCGGCTCAACTGTCATAATAAGGACCAGATCGATTTCATCGATAACTTCTTGAATCAAGGCAACAGGAGTTGATGGATTCAGCGCGACTCCCGCTTTGCAGCCGCTTTCTTTTATTGTTTGAATCGTTCTATACAGATGGGGACATGTTTCCTGATGCACAGTGATAATATCTGCTCCTGCAGAACGAAACGAGGCAAGGAGTTTTTCCGGTTGTTCAATCATTAAATGCACATCTAAGGGAAGTTTTGTACACTTCCGAACGGTACTCACAAGAGGCGGACCAAATGTAATATTAGGAACAAAATGTCCGTCCATTACATCAAGATGTATCCAATCAGCTCCACCATGTTCAGCTTCAACAATCTGTTTTTCAAGAGTGCTAAAATCTGCGGCAAGCAATGAAGGCGCAATTTTTATCATCTGATTAATTCTCGACTTTATTTTTGGTATCTGTCTTTTGTGCAATAATGAGGTCTATGGGTTGTCCCAATTGCAAAAGTTCGCCAGCCCGCGGGGACTGTTCAAGAATCGTGTTTGGAAGAATATCTATATTCGTCTGATAGGTTGTTTTGCCAATATAGAATCCATTGTCCGTGAGTATTTTTTCGGCTTCATTGAGGGTCTTTAACGAAACATCCGGCACCGGATGTTTGTCGGTAGAGCGTCCTTGACTCACTGTAACATTGATGATATTGCCACTTCTTATTTTCGCGCCCGGCTGAATTTCTTGCCGAATAATCGTGTTTGCAAATATTTCTTCTGATGGTTCATAGGAAATTGTCCCAAGCTTGAGATTATAATTTTCAAGATTGAACGCTGCCTCTCGTACAGATTTACCTTTCAAATTTGGAACATCAACAAGTTCTTCTCCGCCGCTGATAGTTAAATACACACCTCTATTTCGTTTTACTTCTGATTCAGCAACTGGGTTTTGTAACACAACTGTACCGATCTTATAGCGTTTATCATTTTTGTATTCCGCTTCTTTAGGATCTAATCCAGCTTCTTTGATTTTCTGTTTTGCATCTTCGAGAGACAACCCAATTACATCAGGAACCTTCGTTGTCTTCCCTTTCTGCACATACAAAGGCATTAGAATACTGTCGAAAAGGAAGAAAAAAATAAGTCCAATGAATACAACAATGCCACACGGTTTTACTAATTTTTTAAGTCTATCTGTTTTCATAAATAAATCTCTACTATCAACATTCGAATATAATTATTAATGGATTGAATTACAATGTGCATCCGCTTTGGGCGATTGGATCGACAATGCAGGTAATTTAATTCCTGAGCCAGACCGAAAAGAATTAAAAAAATGTAATTATGCTATTTCTTTACAAAAGTTAAAGGTGTTTAGTTAGACAAAACCTGGAAATAATGCAGGAATTGTCGGTGTTGCTAAGTTCGAAGTGCTGTATAATTCGATTCATATAAATAAGGGTTCGTTCACCCAAGATCTTCATAAATTGCTTCTCAGTCTAATCTTCTATATATTTTTCACAATAATATTTAACAATCAATCATTTCATAATCTATGAAAAGAGAATATAGGGATCTCGCAAAAGCCGCTCAAAAAGCAAGGCTCAATGCATATTCTCCTTTTTCAAATTTCAGAGTTGGTGCAGCGCTTCTGACTAAGGATGGCGCAATTTTTACAGGATGCAATATCGAAAACAGTTCGTATGGACTAACAATTTGCGCAGAACGAGTTGCAATCTTTAATGCTATTTCATCAGGAGCATCTGAGTTTGCAGCTGTTGCTGTTGTCTCAGACGATCTTGGTTTTACTTCTCCCTGTGGTGCGTGTCGGCAAGTTCTATCCGATTTGGCTGGTGATATTGATTTTGTCATGATGGATTCTAAAAAACGATTTAAAATATTGAAACTTTCCTCTCTTCTCCCATTTGCATTTACTGGAAAGACCTTTAAACGATCAGCCAAACTGAAGAATTAGAATGGATACATCTGCATTACATAATGTTCCACGCAACACCGGTTGGATTGAAGTTGTTTGCGGCTGTATGTTTAGTGGTAAGACTGAAGAACTTATTCGTCGTCTCCGTCGTGCGCAAATCGCAAAACAAAAGATCGTTGTCTTTAAACCAAAAATTGACACTCGATATAGTCCGGAGCATATCGTCTCACACAGTGAACAATTTTTAAACGCAAAAGTGATTGAAGATGCTAACGAAATTTTGAACTTGGCTGGTGATGCTCAAGTAGTTGGCATTGATGAAGGACAATTTTTTAAAACAAATATAGTCGAAGTATGTAATCAACTAGCAGATCAGGGGAAGCGAGTCATCGTTGCTGGACTCGATCAAGATTACAAAGGAAATCCTTTCGAACCAATGCCTCAACTCCTTGCTATAGCAGAATATATCACCAAAACGCTGGCAATTTGTGTAGTATGTGGGAATCCTGCTGATAGAACTCAACGCAAAAGTGAACAGCATGAACGCGTTGTCGTTGGCGCTAAAGATATTTATGAGGCACGATGCCGATATTGTCATAAACCACTGAAAGAGTAAATCCGGAGCACGATCTATTACAGCTTATTGATCGTTAAGAAATTGATTAAGAAAAAGAAAATTCAAGAAGCATTAAGTTTTATTCGCTCAGTAACAGACTTCAAACCTCGACTTGCACTGATTCTTGGATCTGGACTAGGTGAGTTTTCTAAAAACATTAAAGTAGTCTTCACAGTTCTGACATCTGAAATACCAAATTATCCCGTTTCATCTGTACAGGGCCATGCAGGAAAGCTTATTTTCGGATACTTGCAAAAGGATTCTGTTCAATCGACGCCACTGCTCATTTTTCAAGGGCGCGTACATTTCTATGAATTTGGATCTCTTGACCAAGTAGTATTTCCAGTAATCATTGCGCATCATATAGGTATTAGGAGATTAATCATTACAAATTCAGCTGGTGGTTTGAATAGTTGTTTTTCTGCAAGTGATTTTATGCTTATCAAAGATATTCTTAATCTCACTTTCTTGCAACATCATTCAGGGAACAACCAAAAAGGTCTTTCGACATATACTCCTATAGAATATTTTGATCCTACGATGCAGCAAATGCTTCTTCAGTGTGCAATACAACTTAAAATACCAATGCAACAAGGTACTTATTGTTGGTTGAAAGGTCCATCGTATGAAACGCCTGCGGAAATTCAGATGCTTAAACGCCTCGGTGTCGATGCTGTTGGTATGTCAACTGTTCCGGAAATTTATACTTCTTACAGTTTAGGAATGAAAACTGTTGGAATTTCACTCATCTCAAACTTGGCTGCCGGTATTTCTCAGAATAAACTTTCACATGCAGAAGTCACAGAAACAGCAAACAATGTGAAGGAGCGGTTCTCTGAACTCATGGAGAATTTTATTCTTTCCATCAACTGATAAATCATTTTTGACATATTTCTTTTCTTTGAATGCCTATGAATTGTATATCATATAACGAACTCCAATCTGATGAATCAGGATTCTCGCGTCTTTTTGTTGACTATATTGATAATTATTCACGCGTTAAAGATTTTTTCATCGGCGATTTCCGTGATAAGAAACTTTGGCATTCACAACTGAGCGCGGTTTCGCATCGAGAGATTGATCGATCTTCACTTGCTCAAATTCTTTTAAATCAGAATCGTGATTATCATTGCGGCATCAAGACATTAGCAAACATCGATCTTCTTCTTAGTGAAAATACAGTTGCGATTGTTACGGGTCAGCAAGTTGGTCTTTTCACAGGACCACTTTATACACTTTATAAAATATTAACCACTCTAAAACTTACCGAACAGCTCTCTCAGCAATATCCTGAATACAACTTTGTCCCAATATTTTGGCTCGAGGGGGAAGATCACGATATCGAAGAAGTGAGTTCTTTCTCATTTCTCAATGCATCAAATGAACTTCAGCAGCTTCGTTATCCCTCTGAAGATAAAACTGGCGTGAATAATGTAGGTGCAGTTGGCAGTGTTAATTTAGATGAATCAATAGGAATGCTCTTCAGCAGTCTTCATCAAGCATTGTTACCGACAGAATATTCATCACAAGTTTTTGAGTTATTCGAAACAGCCTACCAAAAAGGAATGACCTTCAGCCGAGCATTTATCCATCTTGTTAATGTTTTACTTGAAGACTCTGGCCTGATATTCTTCGACCCTCATAATCCTGACACAAAGAAAATCCTTACACCAATCTTTGGACAAGAATTAAACAATATCTCAAACACATGCCAACTTGTTATTACGCAAAGCGAGCTTCTAGAAAAGCAGTATCACGCACAAGTAAAGCCAAGAGCAGTAAATCTTTTTTTATTTCATAATGGCGGTCGATATGCTATAGAACCTCACGAGCATGGATTTTCTTTGAAGGGAACACACAAGACTTTTAGTAAAGAAGAAATGTTTGGATTTTTGAGCACTAATCCGAATCTATTTAGTCCAAATGTTATTCTTCGTCCAATTTGTCAGGATTACCTCTTCCCAACTCTTGCATATATTGCAGGGCCATCTGAAGTTGCCTATTTCGCACAATTTAAGTTACTCTATGAATATTTTGCTATTCCTGAGCCCATCATATACCCTCGATGTAGTGCAACAATTGTAGAAGAAAGGATTCAAAAAATTATCAATAAGTATGGCCTTCAATCGAAGGATTTCTTTACTGATATTGATGCTCTAAAAGGACGAATAACCGCATCCATCTCGGATTTCAAGGTTGAAGAATTATTCTCAAATACATTTGGCACTGTATCCGAAAGTTTAACCAGTCTGAAGGATGGCTTAGAATCAATTGATCCAACACTTGTTCCGGCAATGGAAAACACCCTTATAAAAATGCAAGGGGCATTAAACGGTTTAAAGGAAAAGGCACTTGCCGCCCAAGTACGTCAGCATGAAATATCACTTCGCCAATTGGACAAAGTGGCAATCAGTCTATTTCCAAATTCTAACTTACAAGAACGAGAAATGAATATTATTTATTTTTTGAATAAATATGGATTGGAACTTTTACGTTGGCTTCGGAGTGAACTTGTGCTCGATAAGTTTATGCATCAGATTATTAACTTTGAATAAAAAATAGCGAATCATACTATTCGCTCTTTGTACTAACAATATTTAATTATTTTTAGACGAAACCAGTTTCTGCCAAAATCCTGGAAATGAAATATCGACGCAATCGGTATTCTCTATTGTGATATTTGGAATTTTAAGACCTGCTATTCCGAAGGACATTGCAATACGATGGTCACCATAACTTGGAATTGTGGCACCCGAATACTTTTTCTTCCCTTCAAAAGCAAATCCGTCTTCATATTCCTCTACTTCACATCCCAACAAACGCAGATTGTTCACCATGGCAGAAATTCGATCAGTTTCTTTTGCTCTCAGTTCTTGCGCATCGTGAATACTAAAGGTGCCTTCCGCAAACAACGCTGTTACTGAGAGAATTGGAATCTCATCTATAATATCAACCACTTCTGCACCGCGCAGGTCAAGATTACTTTTCAACTTTGAGTATTTAACAACGAGATCTCCAATGGGCTCACCTTCGATGATTTGTTCATTTTCTATCTGGATATAACCTCCCATTGCCTTGAATATATCCAAAATACGTCTTCGTGTCGGATTCAGTCCGACATTTTTTATTGTGAGATTTGATCCCGGCACAATCAATCCAGCGGAAAGGAAAAAAGCTGCAGCCGACATATCTCCAGGAACAAAAAGCTTTTTCCCTTCGATCTTCATATCAGAATGGATTTCAACGACATTGCATTCATTATTTGTTGTTGATCTCAAGCCAAGCATTCGTTCAGTATGATCACGTGTCTTTGATTTTTCAATGATCGTTGTTAAACCATCGGCAAAAAGACCTGCAAATAGCAGAGCAGACTTAACCTGCGCACTTGGTACAGGCAAGGTATATTGAATTGAATGAAGTCGTTCGACTGGTTCGACAAATAGAGGTGCAGTATTATTTTCAGTGCCATGGATATTTGCACCCATTTGACGAAGAGGATCAATGATACGCTTCATTGGTCGTTGACAAAGCGAAGAATCACCAATAAGTACTGAACGAAAGTTTTGTCCAGCAAGAATACCTGAAAGCAAGCGCATCGTTGTACCGGAATTGCCGGCATCTAAAGGTGCGGATGGTTCCTGCAATCCACGAAGTCCTTCTCCATGTAAGAGAATATGATCGCCATATTCTTCAACTTGAATTCCAAGTTGCTTAACGCAGGAAAGCGTGCTGAGAGGGTCTGCCGCGTGCGAACAAGAACTTATTTCCGATAGACCATCTGCAATAGCGCCTATCAAGAGAGCTCGATGCGAAATGGATTTATCACCAGGAACTTGCAGATTTCCTCGGAATCCATTTATTTGTGGAATAGTAAGATTCATAAAAGAAATCCTCACATCATGTATAAACTGTTTGTGATGTGAGGATATGTGCTCCTTGCAGTTTGAAATGATTAACGACGCGAATGCCGGTCGTCTCTGCCTCCACGATGATCTGTTTTTTTACGCTCGCGGGAACGCTTCATTTCCTCACTCGCATTTTCACCACCGGGAAGTAATGCCTTATGACTGAGGCTCATTTTTCCATCTGAGTCAATGTGCATTAATTTAACATCAAGTGTGTCGCCCACTTTCACAAAATCATCCACTTTTTCGACACGCTGCACATTTAGCTGAGAGACATGCACGAGTCCTTCTTTTCCCGGAAGAATTTCAACGAACGCACCGAAGTCCGTAATTTTCTTCACCGTTGCTTTATACACTTTATCTATTTCCGGTACCTCGGCAAGACCGCGAATATAGAGCAATGCTTTATCTGCCGATTCTTTCTCTACTGCTGCAACTGTCACAGTACCATCGTCTTCTACGTTGATCTCTGCACCACTATCCTTAACGAGTTGACGAATATTCTTCCCTCCAGGTCCAATTAATGCTCCAATCATATCCACTGGAATCTTTATAGTTTGCAAACGTGGTGCATACTGAGAGATTTCCGTTCGAGCTCCAGGAAGACTCTGAGCCATAATATCAAGAATGTGCATTCGTCCTGCTTTCGCTTGAGCAAGCGCTTTCTCAAGAATCTCAAAGGAAATACCTTTGATCTTGATATCCATTTGGAATGCAGTAATGCCAGCAGTCGTTCCAGCGACCTTGAAATCCATATCGCCAAGATGGTCTTCGTTTCCAAGAATGTCGCTCAGAATGGCAACTTGATTAGATTCCTTTACTAAACCCATGGCAATACCGGCAACCGCACGGTTCATCGGAACACCGGCATCGAAAAGGGCAAGTGTACCAGCACAAACTGTTGCCATCGAGGATGAACCGTTTGATTCGAGAATATCAGAAACTACTCGAATGGTGTACGGAAAATCTTTTTCAACCGGAATTAATCTCTTCAGTGAACGCTCAGCAAGATTTCCGTGGCCAATTTCACGCCTTCCAGTCGAACCAAGTTTTCCGACTTCACCAACGGAAAATGGTGGAAAATTGTAGTGGAGCATAAAACGTTTTGTTGTTTCAGGCAAAAGACCTTCGAGAACTTGTTCATCCATTTTTGTACCAAGTGTCGCGCTCGTAAGACTTTGTGTTTCACCACGCGTAAAAAGTGCGGAACCGTGTGTACGAGGCAGAAGTCCAACTTCGCATGTAATTGGTCGAATGTCCGTTAAGCCGCGCCCATCAAGTCGTTTGCCATCGTTGAGAATGGTTGACCGCATTGCATCACGTTCGATATCGTAGAGCAATTCGTCTATAAGAAGTTCTTTCTCGGGATATTTTTCCGCCAAAGAAGTCTTGACCTCATCTCGCACTTTACTTGTAGCTTCAGACCTTTCTTCTTTCGTCATCACCGTGCGACTCAATTGTTTCATCTTAGCTTCTGCAAGAATATTAACTTCATCTTTCATTCCGGATAATATTTCCGGCACAATAATATCTCGTTTGGGCTTATTGATTTCTTGAGCAAGCTCAACCTGAACAGAACAGATGCTCTTAATTGCTTCATGTCCAAATCGCAGTGCTTCAATTAAATCGTTTTCAGAAGTTTCGGCAGATTCACCTTCAACCATGACAATGGAATCAGTTGTTCCTGCTACAGTAATATCTAAATCGCTCGATTCCAGTTCCTTGAATGTCGGATTCACAATATATTTTCCACCTACACGACCTACACGTACTTCTGCGATTGGGCCATCAAATGGAATATCAGAAACCATCAAAGCTGCTGATGCCGCGCATGCGCCAAGGACATCGCCGTCATGTTCCATATCAGAAGAATAAACAGTAACGAGAACTTGTGTTTCGTTTTTGTATGTCTTAGGAAACATCGGCCGAATAGGGCGATCAATCAAGCGTGATGATAATATTTCTTTTTCAGTCGGACGTCCTTCACGCTTAAAAAAGCCACCAGGAATTTTTCCTGCGGCGGCCGTTTTTTCACGATATTCAACTTGTAAAGGGAAAAAATCTTGTCCTTCTTTGGCTTCATAAGCGCTCACCACTGTCGCCAGCACCATCGTGTCACCATACCTCACCATCACAGCGCCATGTGCCTGTTTGGCAAATCTGCCAGTTTCCAGTGTGAATGTTTTTCCGTTAAGTTGTATTTCCTTTGTGACCTTCATGGTTACCTGCTTCTTTCTTCTAAAGAACCTCGTACTAAAAAATGACATAATTTATACCGTAGGTATTTACTTACGGATATCAAGTTCTTGAATAATACTCCGATAACGTGCAATATCTTTCTTCATTAAATAATCTAGAAGCCGGCGCCGCTTACCGACCAATTTCAGCAAACCCAACCTAGCGTGATGATCTTTTTTAAATGTCTCAAGATGCGGAGACAAACTGTTAAGGTTTGCTGTTATAATGGCAATCTGAACTTCAGGAGTGCCTGTATCTGAAGAATTCTTGCCGTATTTTTTTATTAACTCTTTTTTCTGTTCTGTTGTAATTGGCATTTTTGCTCCTTGTAATATTATTGTAAGACAATCGTTCTATTCTATATTTTTATATTCATGCTGTAACACTCTGCTCAATTCCTTGTCTTTGTGCATCTGCTGAATAAGTTGTTCAGCGGAATCATATTTGAATTCATTGCGCATTCTCCGCAAGAAACCAATTTGAATATCAGATCCATAAACATCCTCATTAAAATCGAGAATATTTACTTCAATAGTACGTTTGCCCGTCGAGTGAAATGTCGGACGCACTCCAATACTCGCCATACCAAAATACTTGTCTATTCCAACATCAACCTTCACAAAATAGATACCGTTATCAGGGATAAGTTTTTTTTGTGAATCAAGTTCTATATTTGCCGTCGGATAACCGAGAAGGCGTCCTCTCCCGTCACCTGCGACAACTTTCCCACGTAAAGCATACGGTCTGCCTAACAATTCCGCGGCATCTTCTACCATTCCATGGTTTAACTCATTCCGTATTATAGAACTATTTACTGGACTACCGTTATGAATGAATTGTTCAATGTTCACAACATCAAATTCAAATTCTTTTCCCAACTGCAACAAAGACTCAATCGTTCCCTCGCGATTTCTTCCCCAATGATGATCATACCCTTCTACAACCAAGTTCATTCCAATACCGCCAATAAGGTATGTCACATAGAAATCACGAAAACTCATGTTCGAAAATGCTTTATCAAAGTTAATTACAACAAGCCAATCGACTCCAAACTGCTCGCACAATTCCTGGCGCTCTCGCAGGGTCGTGAGAAGTTGTATTTTGGTATCCGCATTTCCTACAACTTCTCGTGGATGCGGTTCAAATGTAACAACGACACTTCTGCCGTTTCTTTTTCTTGCAAGAACAACAACTTCTTTTATAATCTTTTGATGGGCGAGATGGACACCATCAAAAGTACCAACTGTTATAACTGAATTTTTATTAAACGGAATCTCTTTAATTTGTTGAGCCAATTTCATGATAGCTCTGATTATTTATAAAGATTGAATTCCGAAAATTGATCAATTGTTCAATTGTCATAGCATCAGCAACACAATGATTACCAATTCGCGTTCGTCTTAGTGCAGTCAATGTTGCTCCGCATCCAAGCCGAAGACCAAATTCATCAATCAAAGAACGAATATAGGTACCTTTTGAGCAGACGATGCAAAAATCAATATCCAGATCGTGAATATCAACAATATCAAAACATAAAATATTTATTTCTCGCTCGACACGTTCCACTGTTCTTCCGACACGCGCGTACTTGTATAACGGTTTCCCGCCATATTTCACTGCCGAGTACATTGGCGGCAATTGGAGCTGCTTGCCGACATAACTTTGAGTTACCTCTTTTATTTTTTGCTCAGTGATCGCAGAAGAATCTCTCCATTCATGAGCCGCTGTTTCTGTATCAAAACTTGGGGTTCGTACTCCAAGTTTACAAGTACCGGTATATTCTTTCTCTAACCCAACAAACTGTTCAATACTTTTCGTTTTCTTGCCAGTGCAGACAATCAGTAAACCAGTTGCGTTTGGATCCAAAGTTCCAGCGTGCCCCACTTTCCGTACATCGAAAAGCACCCTCACTTTCTTTACAACATCAAACGATGTCCAATTCAAGGGCTTGTCAAGAAAAAGAACTTCACCTTCAATTGAAAAATCGCGATGCAAAATATTCTCTTCATTCATGTGTCAGTCGAGCTTCTCTCTTCTTCTTTCTTTGAATCATTCTCATGAATTTTATGAAAAATATTCTCGAGTTTCATTGCCCTATCCAAAGTTTCATCCAAATAAAAGATAATTTCGGGTGTAAAACGAAGTCGCACTGCATGTCCAAGCATTGAACGAATCGATGCCTTTTGTGTTTCTAGTTTTGCAAAGCTTTTTTTCTTCCGCTCTTCGTCTCCAAAAATACTCACATAAACTTTTGCAATTTTGAGATCAGGACTCATCAGCACTTCTGTCACAGTTAAGATTCCGTAATCGGCCATGCTAAAGTTACGTTGAAACAACGAACCCAATTCCTCTCGAATGAGCGAACCAACTTTTTCAGATCTAACAGACACGTTCTATCCTTTATTCCAATTTACGTTTGGTTTCGACTGTCTTATATGCTTCTATAATGTCGCCATTCTTGATGTCATTGAAGTTTTCAAGGCTCACACCACATTCAAATCCCTGTTCGACCTCTTTCACGTCGTCTTTGAATCGTTTCAGCGATGCAATAGTTCCATCAAACACTTCGATGCCGTCACGCACGAGACGTACATGATTGTTCCGCACGATTTTGCCATCTCTAACAAAACAACCGGCAATCGTTCCGATTTTAGATATTTTGAAGACATCACGAACATCTACTGTTGCAGTAATTTCCTCTGTTACAGTTGGCGCTAACAAACCTTCCAGCGCTTTCCTCACATCATTAATCGCATCATAAATTATATTATAGATTCTGATATCAACATCTTCGTGCTGTGCCAGCTGGCGCGCTTTGAGATTTGGCCGGACATGGAATCCAATAATCACAGCCCGGGATGCCATAGCGAGCAATACATCTGATTCAGAAATACCACCGACGCCTTTATAAATGACTTGCACTTTGACTTCATCTGTCGAGAGTTTCATCAAAGAATCCGAAAGAGCCTCTGCTGAACCATCCACATCTGCTTTGACAATGACCGGCAGATCGCGCACTTGTCCTTCTTTGATCTGTTGCGAAATGTCATCCAATGTTACACGTCTGTTTTGCCGGAAATCTTGTTCCCGTTTTAACTGCTGACGCGTTAGACTAATTTCACGCGCTTGGTGATCGTCTTCAATGCCAATCAGATCGTCACCCGCTTGTGGAATGCCGTCGAAACCAACAACTTGAACGGGCTGCGATGGTTTAGCTGCTTCAACTCGTTGACCTCGCTCGTTAAACATAGCCCGTACGCGTCCACTCCAAACACCGCAGACGAATGAATCACCAATACGCAGAGTACCTTTCTGCACTAAAATTGTTGCTATGATTCCTTTGCCTTTATCTAACTCGGCTTCTACAAGAGTTCCGCGCGCTTCTCTATTTGGATTTGCTCGAAGATTCAGCATCTCGGCTTCCAACAAGATTTTTTCGAGAAGCAAATTGACGTTGGTTCCTTTCTTCGCTGAAAGTTCTACTACTTGATGCTTTCCGCCATATTCTTCCACCAGAAGTCCGCGTTCCGCCAATTGTTGTTTGATCCGTTCAGGATTAGATTCAGATTTATCGATTTTATTAATCGCAACAATTATCGGGACGTTTGCCGCTTGTGCATGACTAATAGCTTCCACGGTCTGCGGCATGACACTATCGTCGGCTGCAACCACCAGTACAACGATATCCGTCACTTGTGCGCCTCTGGCTCTCATTGCAGTGAATGCTTCATGGCCAGGTGTATCGAGAAATGTGATCTGCTTATTATCGTCAACAGAGACTTCGTATGCACCGATATGTTGCGTTATTCCTCCTGCTTCACCGGCGACAACATTTGTATTTCGAATCTGATCGAGCAATGATGTTTTACCGTGATCAACGTGTCCCATTATCGTGACAACGGGCGCTCGCGGAAGAAGTGTCCCCTCATCATCTTCAATGTCCGAAAGCGCTTCTGACGAAAACTCTTCTTCGAAATCTACCTGAAATCCAAACTCATCAGAAACAAGTGTAATCGTGTCTTTATCTAAGCGCTGATTGATAGACACCATAATACCAAGACCCATTACTTTTTGTATAACTTCAGCTACAGTAACCTGCATAAGATTAGCAAGTTCACCAACAGTAACATACTCAGTTACTTTGATGCGCATCTTATTATGTTCAATTTGATCGAGTTTTTTTTGTTCTTCCTCTTCGCGCTTTTCTTTTTTCTTTCGGCGTATAGCAGCGCGTGCAATTGCTAACTCGTCACCTGAATCGGCAAGTGTTTCACGGATTGCTTTTGCTACTTCGTCTTCATTGACCTCAGCACGGCGAACTCGCTTGCGTTTTCTTGACTTTGATTCTTCTTCATCCTCCGATTTGCCCGGTGCCGATTTAGCCTTTTTAATCTCATCGCGAACTTTTTTCTTTTTCTTTTTTCTTTTTTCTTCGATACCCGGCTTTGGGGCGCTTCGGGCAGGTGTTAAATCAATCTTTCCCTTAATGGTCAATCCACGCTGCGAACGTGCAACAACAGCCTCTAATGGACTCTGCAATTGCCTTTTTGCCCGTCCTGCTGGTTTTTCTTTGCTCGGAGTTTCTCCCCTTGTTTTCTCGGCTTTTGATTTTAGTTCAACAACTGGCAACGGAGGTTCAATTGGTTTTTCAAGAATTATAACTTTTTCTACCTCAGGTTGCGGGATTTCCTTAGCAGGAATTATTACTGATTCTGTTATAGACGGTAATGAAATTTCTTCTACCGCTTGAATCACCGGCTCCTCTATTGTTGGTTGTTGTTCCTCCTTTTGCAGGGGAATTTCTTCTTTTCCTGCAGTTTTCTTTTCTGCCTTTTCAACTGTCTCTGTTTTTTCCGAAGTCTCCTTCTTCCGTGTAGAACGGAATTCTTGAATCTTCCGTTGATGCCTCTCAGCAACTTCCTTGTCCTTCTTAAAATGGCCCATAATAACAGGCATCATATCCTCGGTCACAGAGGACATGTGGGATTTCACGTCGAAGCCCTTCTTTTTTAAGAAATCAATAATCGTTTCGCTTGAAAGATTTAGTTCTTTTGCGAGGTTGAAGATCTTCATTTTTTTTAAACCTTGTTCAGACATTCTGATCTTCTTTCGTTACACACGAAATTAGTGCTTTTACTCACCTTCCGGCTTAGTGTCTTCTGTCTTTTGTACTGTTGCTTCTTCATGCGCTTTTACGTCCAAAGAGATTTCTTCCTTTTCGATCTTCTCTTCTTTTTCTGATCCATCGATCTCTGCAAGTAAAGCATCCGTTTCTTCATCCACCTCAATTTCTGCTTCTTCAAAACCCTTCTTTAACATTGCAAGAATCTCATCTACCTTTTCCGGCTCGATGCCGAGCGTATTGACTAAATCTTCTTTTGGCGTTTGGATAATATCACGCACCGATTTATAGTTTTCATCAAAGAATTTATGAAAGAGCACGTCCCCAAGTTCTTCACGGAATTCCGAAAGATCCATGTCATAGTCTTCTTCTTCCTCGCCGCCTTCTTTTTGCACATTCAGTTCAAATCCTGTCAACTTGGAGGCTAAGCGAACATTCTGCCCGCCTTTGCCAATGGCAAGAGAGACCTGATCGTTGGCAACGTTGATGATTGCTTTCTTGTTCTCCTTATCCATCTGAATTTCTTTAAGTTTCGCAGGTGCAAGTGCCCGTTGGATAAAAACCAAGGGATCTTCAGAATAATTAATGACGTCGATATTTTCGTTGTTCAATTCTCGAACGATTGCATGAATACGCACGCCCTTCATTCCAACACATGCTCCAACAGCATCAATACGTTCATCATGTGAAACTACTGCCACTTTGGCTCGATCACCCGGTTCACGTGCAATCCTTTTAATTTCAATGATACCGTCATACACTTCTGGAATTTCAATTTCAAACAAACGCATAAGAAACGCAGGATCTGTCCGAGAGATAACGACTGTTGGATTACCTGCTCCTTTGCGAACTTCTTTTACAATAGCGCGGATGGTATCGCCTTTTTTATATCGTTCCTTGTAAATTTGTTCGTTCCTTGGCAAAAGCAATTCGTTCTTGTTATGTATGACAAGAATTTCACCCTTGCCTTTGCGAATCTGATAAATCTCACCTACAACAATTTCTCCTATTGAATTAGTGTATTCGTTAAATATCGCCTCACGTTCGATTTCTTTGATACGCTGATTCAAGTTTTGTTTTGCACTAATGACAAGACGGCGACCAAAGTCTACCAATGGAACGATTTCAACAAACTCTTCCCCAGCGACTAAATTATCTCCAGATTTTTTTTGTGCATCGACAACGGAAATCTGTGTGGATGGGTCTTCTACCACTTCAACGACTTCTTTTTCGAGATAGATTTCGATGTCACCTTTATCCATATTAACGACAACGTCATATTTTACATTGGGACCGTACTTCTTCTTTACCATCATCCCAAATATATCTTCCACTATCCCGATAAGGATATCTTTATCGATACCTTTTTCGCGAGCCATCTGTGCAAATGATTCAACAATTTCGTGATTCATCTTACCTCCATACTACAGAGCATTCGTTCTGCTGACTACCAGGGAAGCTCTTCAATTGATTCAATAATTTCATTAAAAGAAACTTTGCAGGTTCCTTCACTTTTCGTGATAAAATTCAAACTATCACCTTCTATTCCATCAAGTTTGGCACTGATCTTGACAACTCCATCGTCTTTTCGATAACGCACGCGAAATTGTCTTCCTATATTTTTACGATATTGTCTTAACAGTTTAAGCGGCTTCGTTAAATCGGGAGAAGACATTTCCAATATATACGAATTTGGAATAATGTTTTGAAGTTCAAGTACTTCTCCTATATTTCGATTCAACTCAGTGCACTGACCAATCGTAATCCCCGAATCGGTATCTACAAAAATTTGCACTACTTTTCGAGACCCATCGTGTACAATATGAATATCGACGATGAATGCATCGATTGTCTTGAGGAAAGGAGTCGCTATTTCTTCAATCTTTTGTTGCAGATCCATCAACTCAGGATTCCAAAAAAAAATAGCCCGTCTACCTCGGGCTATCTACATCTACTGTATATAATATACACAATGGCTTTTGAAGAAGCAAGAAAATTTGCTATCGCAAATTTTGCCTTTCATGTTATTTAAAAATTCGTAATCATTACATTTTTCTTATAGAAATCTTCAATAATTGTAGCCGCCTCGACAGGATCATCTGTCACATGAAACAAGTCCATATCTTCGGGAGAAATCATTTTCTCCTGAACGACCGTTGTTTTGATCCAGTCAACAAGGCCTTTCCAGTAATCAGAGCCCATAAGAACAATCGGAAATGTTTTAGTTTTATTCGTCTGCACAAGTGTCAGTGCTTCAAAGAATTCGTCAAACGTACCAAATCCCCCAGGCATGACAATAAATCCATGGGCATATTTAACGAACATCACTTTCCGCACAAAGAAATGCCTGAACATTCGTAACCTACCGTTATCAATATATTTATTCACGCCTTCTTCATGCGGCAGCTCAATGGCGGCACCGACAGAATCTCCTTTTTGCTCTTGTGCTCCTCGATTTGCTGCTTCCATAATACCGGGACCGCCTCCTGTCAGCACATTGAATCCATGTTTGACGAGCTCTTTGGCTACTTGTACAGCAAGTTGGTAATAGCGCGAATCCGGCTTTAGACGAGCTGAACCAAATACAGACACAAGATTTTTCTGCTTCGCCATCATGGTGAATCCCTCAACAAATTCTGCCATAACACGAAAGATACGCCATACATCCTCCTGCGCTGAGAGAAGCCCCCTGAGTTGTTGATCTTGTTGCGAATCGTACTCTGTCCGAGATTGATGGTTCATATTATTCTCCATACGTTCTCCTTTTACTTGCCGAGAAGTGATTTTATAGTTTCCGACGCTCTTTCTATTTGTTCCATACTCACATCGAGATGCGTAACCGCACGTAGAGTAGAAATACCCATTTCCGAAATAAGAACACCCTTGGTCTTCAATTTGGTAATAAGCTCTTCAGTGCTCTCCGATCTGCCACGAACATTGAAGATAAGAATATTTGTTTGCACAGAATCTAAATCAAGAGTAATACCGGGGAGATTGCTCAATTCTTTTGCTAACCATTTTGCCTTGTCGTGATCTTCCTTCAAACGTTCGATGTTATGGTCAAGGGCAAATAACACTCCAGCTGCAAGGATTCCCACTTGACGCATTCCCCCACCAAATATTTTTCGATATTTACGCGCTGATTCTATTTTTTCGCGCGTTCCAGTTAGTGCAGAACCGACCGGAGCGCCCAAGCCTTTTGAAAAACAAACAGAGACTGTATCAAAATATCGAGCATATTCTTTGGGAGCAATACCTGTTGCAATAGAGGCATTCCAGAGACGAGCGCCATCGAGATGAAGTGCAAGATTCCTGGTTCGTGCCAAGTTATGTATTTTCTGAATTTCCTCAAGCGGATAAATTGTTCCCCCTGCCTTATTGTGCGTATTTTCAAGACAGATTAATGAAGTCTTCGGATTGTAATAGACCGCTGAACGGATTGCTTGAGCTATCTGTTCTGCTTTTAAGATTCCCTTGTTTCCTTTGACGGTGCACAATTGCACATTGGAAAGGAATGCAGCTCCAGCCGTTTCATAGTTGAAAATATGCGATTCACTTTCTACAATAGCTTCATCACCCGGCTGAGTGTGCACTTTGAGCGCAAGTTGATTTGCCATTACCCCAGATGGCACAAACAATGCTGCTTCTTTGCCGAGGATTTCAGCCACTCTTTCCTGCAAACGATTTACTGTCGGATCTTCTCCGTACACGTCATCGCCAACTTCTGCAGTAAGCATCGCTTCCCGCATTTCACGAGAAGGTTTTGTTACCGTATCACTTCGCAGATCGATTATTTCCACTTCAGTTCCCTTTTGATTTATTTTTTTTCAAGATTGCTGAAATAAACATCATGATTGACATCACAAGACATAGTTGAGCCACGATATCTCCGTGCTCCACATAGAATGTCTTGTCTGACAGTAAACCGATATCGGTAATAAATTTAGTCCGTGTATATAAATTTGTTGTTACTTGTCTTTTACCTGTTGGATCAACAACCATAGAAATGCCGCCATTTGCACACTGAACTACCCAGCGACGCGTTTCAACCGCCCTCAAGGATGCAAACGACGCATGTTGATATGCACCGGATGTATTACCCCACCAGCTGTCATTTGTGATGATGACGAGAAATTCGGCTCCTCGTTTCACAAATTCTCTCACATAATTTGGATAGACAGATTCATAACAAATCATTCCGGAGAATTTTGTTTGGCTACTATCTTTCAAGGATAGCGAATATACAACGGTATCCTCACCTTTTCCCCAGCTTGAAATTCCTACGTTCCATTTTAATGGTTCGATGAGCCAGCGAAATGTTTCGGCATATGGAATGCGTTCTGCAAACGGAACCAAGATGGATTTCTTATGAATTTGTCCAACGACGTAGTTAGGTAAAATCAAAACAGCGGAATTGTACGATTCCACATATAAATTTGATGTTCCAATTCTTTCAGCAGTCGCAGGTGCATGCAGCGAATCGAAATATTCTGCGGTTGGAAATCCGGTAAATATTGGAAGGTTCAGTGTATCAGAAAGCCCAAGAAGTTCTGAAAGATAGAGAGAATATCGTGGTAAGAGAATGTGAAAGGGAATAGCTGTCTCCGGCCAGATAATAATATCTGGTTCGAATTTGGAAAGTTGTCGGGTCTCATTAAAATAATAATTGAGTTGCTGAGTGTAAGATTCCCATTTAGCGGTATAACTTCCACCCCATTTATCCCATGGATCATAGTTTGGTTGAATGATACCAACAGATATTTTGTTTTTTAAATCTACCGATTCCTTTGTAATAACATATTTACCGTAAAGAGCAGATCCAAAATACAGAACGCACAATACTGCTAGCAGAGACAGTACCTTTATCGATTGAATTCTCCATTTGCCACTAGCGTGATTCAATATTATCAGGAAGGCTATAATGTTGAATGCAAAAATCAGAAGTGTTAGCCCATAGACAGAGGAATACTCAACAATCTGGATTCGATTGAGATCATACGCCTGGCTATTTCCAATTGCGAGCCATGGAAACGAATATTCCCCCAGCGAATGAAGATATTCAAACGAAGTCCAGAACAATGCAAACGCAATTAATCCCTGAACAAGTCCTAGTCTTTTCTTCACAAATAATGCAAGCAGGACTATCGGCAAAAATAATATCGGATGAATAAAAACGACTGCAGTCCCCGCCGTCATCATCCAAATATCTTTTCCGACAACAAATCCTCCAGTCCAATACACTGTTATGAGATGAAATATTAATAGGAATAAATATGAATACTTTACGGTTTGGTAGAAAGATTCTAGCCTGGCGAAAAGAAAGAACATTGGGATGAATGCAATATACGCCAGAGAATAAAATGGAGATGGGGGAAAAGAAAAACCGAGAAGAATTCCAGAGGCAACTGCAAGACTTACCCGTAGCACCCATCGGTCTTGAGTATGATGTAACTCGGACTCAATCATTAAAGACTTTCTTTTTGTACCTTGCTTTGCCGAAAGTTGTACCAAAGATTTTCTAACGCTGTAAAAACGAAAAGCACACACCCTGCACAAAATAATCCGATGACTGCACCACCGATTACATCGGATGGATAATGAACACCAACATAGACACGTGAAAATGCTACAATTGTTGCAAATCCAAAGAACCACCATTGAGCGCGCGGAAAAAAGAAAGTCAATATAAGAGCGGCAGCAAAGTTATTGACAGCATGCGAAGAGGGAAAAGAAAATCCGCTTCCACAGCTAACAAGGAGATGGACATTTTGCAGGGCATGACATGGTCTTGGGCGTTCGAGCCAATACTTGATCACAGAACTGTTTATTTGATCACTTATAATGATAGTAATAATGAGAAGAATAGCCGCAAGCCGCATATGGCGTCTTCCACGAATAAGCATCCAAAGAAGAATTACTGCAACGAAGACCAATACGATGCGCTGCTTGTTCAGGTCAGTGATGAACGGCATAAGAAAATCGAATGCTGAATTGCACAATGAACCATTAATAAAGTGGAACAATGCGATATCAATAGTATTGAGAAAATCGAGCACGAGCTTCTCTCTAATTAATGGTCCAAAGGTTTTATACAGGTTGAATTGCTGGAAGATTTCTTCTGATTTCGATTTGTGAAATAGTTCCAGCCGATAAGTATTAAAACAAGAAGAATCAAAATAATCGTTACAATTCTGCCGTAAGTTTCAAGATAGAATAATATTTCTCTCCAGTTCATTCCCATTTCTTTCCCGGCAAACAAGAGAATAAAATTCCAAAGCAATGAACTAAGAAATGACAGGGTAGCCGTCCACCATAATGATAATTCAGACATTCCAGTAAAAAAAGAAATAACAGCCCTTGTTCCAGCCAAAAAACGATTTGCAATGACAATCCAGTACCCATACTTCTTAAACCATGCTTCAACTTTGTGAACTTTCTCAAGCGGAATGTATTTGAATTTCCCCGTTTCCAAAATACGTACACCAAACCAATCACCCACTTTGTACATTGTGAGGAACCCTGCTGTGCTTCCTATGGTTGAAAAAACAAGCAAGAGAGTAAAATCTACTCTCCCAAGCCCCGCAAGTGATCCAGCAGCCACCAGAATAACATCGCTTGGTAAAGGTGGAAATATATTCTCTATATAGGCAATTGCTCCAGCAACACAATAGATCCATATAGGATTAAGTGCTGCAAGGTAATTGACAAATTGTTCCATAGTTTATTTCTTTTCTTTTTGCAAAATGGAAACAATGGCAAATGCAGCACAACCTTCTCCCCTGCCAAAGGCTCCGAGCCCCTCATGTGTAGTAGCTTTAATGGAAATTAATTGAGTAGAGATATTGAGTGCTTTTCCAATGTGTTGACGCATCTCATCAACGTACTTTGCAATTCTTGGTTTTTCGAGAAGCACAGTTGAATCGATGTTGTTAATATCGCATCCACTTTCCCGAATCATTGTTCCGACTTGTTTAAGAAGTATGATACTCGAAATATTAAGATATTTTTTATTGGTATCTGGAAAATGTTTTCCAATATCGCCCAATGCCGCTGCACCAAGAAGTGCATCGCAGATTGCATGGAGAAGCACATCGGCATCAGAATGTCCAAGCAGTCCAATCTCCGAAGGTATACGAACTCCGCCCAAGATAAGCTTGCGCCCTTCTACTAGACGGTGAACATCGTATCCCAATCCAAATCGAATCACTTCTCTTTTTTGCTTTGTCATTTATAGGATATAGTATTAGTTCATTTACTGTATTTTAAAACTTCTATAAGATTTCGTACACTCGAGCCATTCTATTTTCAAGTCTTTTACTTGGGCAACACGCGGGCCAACTTTCATCTCCTTAATAAATTGTTCAATCATCGAGCGATCTCCTTCAATCTCGATTTCTACTTCGCCTGAAAAAATATTTCGTACATACCCAACGAGCCCGAGGCTTATTGCCCGATTGAAAACAAAATAACGATATCCAACACCTTGAACTAATCCACTTACTATTACGTGTGCTCGAATTTCCATGGTCGCTGCCAAATTACGATGAATGCGTTTGACATGCAATAAAATCAAGGAAAAGGAAAAGGGACAGCTCATTGCTGTCCCTTTTGTAAGTGCCCGGAGCGAGACTTGAACTCGCATGCCCTTTCGGGCGCCACCCCCTCAAGATGGTGTGTCTGCCAGTTCCACCATCCGGGCAAAGAAATGTGAGCGTGGGTGGGCTCGAACCACCGACCCTTTGCTTAAAAGGCAAATGCTCTACCCCTGAGCTACACGCTCGCACATTTCAAATCTTACTCGCACATCGCGAGCATGCTGTACTTCATCGAACAATTACAATATAAGAAACAGAGCGTCGAAATTCAATGTGAATTTTCTGAACTTATCTCTGTCGGTTGTGTCGTAACTTCAGCCTTCATATTTCTACGAAAGAGAATACCAATTGGTATGACCACACAATAACCGAGCACCAACAAGATCGGTGCAACAACGAGAGGCATTGTTCCATTCCATGGATCTTGTGCAAGAGCCACATAGCCAAGAATTATGCATAGTATTCCTGCACTAAGAATTTGATAATTTATTTTTGTAAATGGAAGCACTACATTGAATGCTTTCTGTTTCGCAGTTACACGTTTTTCTATTTTAGCCATTGTATGCTCCAAGATAAATCATGAAAAAACCCGACGTTGAGGAAAACGCCGGGCCTGACTATAACATAAGCAATGGTCAGGGAATTTACCATTGCCGTGATCTAAAAAGTAATTTAAAGCATTTCTTTTCAATGTCAAGATCCGAAAATAAATTTATTGATGCCTTGCTACGTTCAATTTTCCTTCTGAGAGCCGGAGAACCCGATGAGCGCGCCTCGTAAGATCAAAGTTGTGCGTTGCAACGACAAAAGTCATTCCAAATTCTTCTGATAGATGTACCAGCAAACGATGCAAACTCAGCCCATTCTCTTCATCAAGATTACCCGATGGTTCGTCTGCAAGAACAAGCTTTGGATTGTTCATAAGTGCACGCGCGACAGCAACGCGCTGCTGTTCTCCGCCCGAAAGTTCATTTGGTTTATGACGAGCACGGTCCGAAAGTCCTACTTGTTCCAAAAGTATTTGAGCGCGGGGGGTCGCCGCCTTAATTGTTTTTCCGGCTATCAATGCTGGCATACAGACATTTTCTAACGCGGAAAATTCTGGAAGAAGATGATGGAATTGAAAAATGAAACCAAGCGAACGATTTCTAAATTTTGCCAGCTGTTCTTCCGTAAGCGCAAACACGTTCTGCTCACCAAGTTTCACCATTCCATCTGTTGGACGATCAAGTCCGCCTAAAATGTGAAGCAAGGTACTCTTACCTGAACCCGACGGGCCAACAATCACAACGAATTCCCCATGCCGAATTTCAATATCAACACCTTTGAGAACCGGAAGAGTTAGGTTCTTTCCCATCTTGTATTCTTTCCAAATATTCTCTCCGGTCAGAAGAGTAGATCGGCGTGTCATTCCCATCGTATGGCTTTCACTGGATCAAGGCCTGACGCCCGTTTAGCCGGGAGGCGTGAAGCAAGCGAACATAAACCAATTGCAGCGACTGCGATAACCACGATGTCTGAGATATGCACTTCGACAGGCATTGCCGGTATTATATATATAGTGGTATCGAGCGCAACTAAATGATATCGTTGTTGAAGATACACAATAAGTAATCCAATTACAGATCCTGCTATGGTACCAACAATTCCAACAAATAGACCTTGGAGGCCAAATATTTTCTTAAGACTTTCGTTTGACGCACCCATCGATTTTAGAATTCCAATATCGCGCCTCTTTTCAATTACGGTCATCATCAATGAGCCAAGGAGATTGAATGAAGCAACTGCAATGATGAGACAGAGCACGATATATGCGCACCACCGTTCAATTTGCATTACAGTAAATAGTTCACTATGCAGATCATACCACGTTAGATAACGAAATGTGTTCCCGTACTTCTTTTGTAATTCATTTCTCATGCGATCAGCATTATCGATATGATCAAAGCGAATATCTATGCCATCAATTCGTCCTGCACGACCGAAGAGAGATTGAGCACCGGTCAAGTTCGTGAAAGCATAGTAACCGTCATAATCTTTATTATTTGATTCGTAAATTCCAACCACTTGAAAACGGCGAATGACCGGTAATGCAAGTTGCATCGTCGCCAATTCAGCTCCTGAGGGACTTACTATAGAAATTGTATCACCAATGACAACACCTAATCTATCTGCAAGAACAAGACCTAATACAATTCCACCTTTCTGCTTTTCATCTAAATCAATTGATCCAAGAACAAGTTTATCTGAAAGTCCGGAGACAAGTGGGATTTTACTTGTTTCGAGTCCTCTGATATTGACCACGCGATTTACATTTCTTGAAACTATAAGTGCTTTTCCACCTACAAAAGGTGAACATGCTTTCACATGCGGCTGATGAGAAATGTATTCCAGTATCGGCCCAGCGGAATCTGAATCTATTGGAATAGTACTTTCGATTCGAAGATGCGGATCAAAATTGATAAGAATTGAAGATACCAAACTTCCAAATCCATTAAACACCGATAGCACAACAACGAGTGCCGCTACGCCAATCGTAACGCCTGTGACAGAGATTGCTGAAATGATTGAGACAAATTTCAGATTCTTTTTACTCAATAAATATCGAAACGCTATAAGATTTTCGTATCTCATTATGAAAAACGAATAAGTTTGATAGGATCCATTTTTGCTGCAAGCCGTGATGGAAGCCACGATGCAAGAAAGCTCATGCAGAGTGAGGCTGCACTTACGGCAATAAAGTCAAAAATAGAAAGCACTATCGGTACATGAGTCATAAAATAAATTCCCGATGGGAGCGGAAAGAACCGATAACGAAGTTCTAACCAACAGAGTACCAACGCAATAAGATTGCCAAGAATTGTTCCAACGATCCCGATAAGCAATCCCTGTTTCAGAAATACCCGAACAATGTTCTTGCGCTGCATACCAATAGTCATCAATGTTCCGATTTCACGTGATTTTCCAAGTATCATCATCAATAACGTTCCAATAATATTTACTGTGGCGACAATAATAATAAGCGCCAGAATAATCAATACTGGAATTCGCTGAAGATCGACCCAAGCAAATAAATTTCTGTACTGCTGAAACATTGTTCGGGCATAATAGGGATAACCGAGGTATTCAGGAATTTGTTGAGCAAGAGATGCAAGACTATCTGTGTTAGAAACTAAGATGTCAAATCCCGAAACAGTCTTTCCAACTTGGCAGAGACGCTGCGCATTTCTCAAATTGACATAGATAACACTTCCATCATAATCCGCCATTCCCGTTTCGTAAATACCACTGATTTCAAATTGCATTATCCGAGTATGTGCAAGAGAGAGTGATGTCCCGCCAAGCGCATACATCAGAACATGATCGTTCAGCCGTACATTTAATTTTTCTGCTAAACGCCTTCCAAGAATGACCCTTTGCACACCGGTTTCTCGCTCCTCGAGATCGTAAATGCCTTCTACAAGTCTTCGTTTTGCGGCAGAAATATCATTTGTTGGATCAACGCCTTTGATGAGAACGCCGTCTATATCTGACTTTGATCGAATCATTCCTTCGCGGGAAAGATACGGCGCCATTTCAAGTACTTCCGGGAATCTCGCAATAACTTTTTGAATGGTCAATGATGGGTCAGGCAGGAGATCGTTTTCGAAAGCAAACAATTGCATATGAGCCGTAAAGCTTACGACATTTTCTTTGATGGTCTTCTCAAATCCGCCGAGAATGGCGAGCGTGATGTCTAAACTCGCAACGCCAAGAGTGACGCCAATGATTGCGATGAATGTAATAAAGGAAACAAATCCTCTATTATGTCTCGAAGTCAAATGTCGAATTGCAATGAAATCTGTTACATCTATTTTTTTGAGTCGTAAGCGCACGGATGATTAGACAATTATTGTTTCATTGAAGATTCGAGCAGATAGCTTTTAATAAATTCATCAATTGCACCATCCATGACAGCCTGCACGTCTCCTTTTTCTGTTCCTGTTCGGTGGTCTTTCACAAGTTGATATGGTTGAAATGTGTAAGATCGGATCTGGCTTCCCCATTCAATTCTTTTCTTGGTGCTTTCAATTGCACTGAGCCGTGCTTCTTCTTCTTCGCGGCGAATTTGGTAGAGGCGAGATTTCAACATTTTCATCGCCCGTTCGCGATTCTGAAATTGCGAGCGCTCTTCCTGACACGCAACAATAACACCTGAAGGAATGTGTGTGATGCGTACCGCAGTTTCAACTTTATTGACATTCTGACCGCCCTTACCGCCAGAACGGTATGTATCAATTTTCAAATCTGACGGATTAATTTCGATTTCGACGTCGTCTTCAATTTCAGGATAAACAAACACCGAGGAAAATGACGTATGCCTGCGGGCATTTGCATCGAATGGTGAAATACGCACAAGTCGATGCACGCCGATTTCTGCCTTCAAATATCCATACGCATACTTACCGATTACCTCAATCGTTGCACTTTTAATTCCGGCACCTTCCCCTTCAAGCATATCGGCAAGAAATATTTTTAAACCGTGACGTTCGCACCACCTGGAATACATTCTCAACAGCATTTCTGCCCAATCTTGCGCTTCTGTACCGCCTGCCCCTGAGTGAATTGTGAGAAATGCGTTTTTCTCATCATCCGGACCGCTCAACATATTCTTGAGCTCGAGGTTTTCTACTCCCGTGCGAAGTTTTTCTATATCTTGACTGATTTCTTTTTCAAAACTTGTTTCTTGCGCTTCCTCTGCCAATTCAATCAACGAATTCGTATCCCGGCACAGTGTATCAAGCGAATTCCAAGCATCAAGCCATTCTTTTCTTTTATTAATCTGCTGAATAATTTTTTGTGCCGCTACATTGTCATTCCAAAATCCGTCCGTGGTTGTCTGGGCCTGATATTCTTTTACTTCTTGTTCCTTTTTATCGAGGTCAAAGATACCCCCGAAGTGCGTCAATACGTTTTCGTTGTTCTTCCAACTGTGTTCTTAAATCAAGAAAGCTCAAGTATTATTCTCCTCAATCAATGTCATGCCGTGTGCACCAAAGCGCTCCGGCAGCAGTTCATGCAATTCTATTTTATGCGAATATGCAGCTCATCCAATTGTTTCTGATCGACAATCGACGGTGCTTCGTCCATCAACGACATGCCGCTTGATGTTTTCGGAAAGGCTATCACATCACGGATAGATTTACTTCCGGTCATGAGCATGATCATACGATCAAGTCCAAATGCAATTCCACCATGCGGCGGCGCGCCATATCTGAATGCATCCAACAAGAATCCAAATTTTAACTTTGCCTCTTCCGAGGCAATACCCATAAGGCTGAACATCTTACTCTGTACTTCCTGTGTGTGAATACGGATACTGCCACCGGCAATTTCATTCCCGTTCAGAACTAAATCATACGCTCGTGCTCTCGCTTTGCCTGGATCGTTTTCCAGTAATGGTACATCTTCCGGTTTCGGTGCGGTAAACGGATGATGGACTGCAACAAATCGTTTTTCTTCTTCACTATACTCCAGCAATGGAAAATCTGTTACCCAAAGAAAATTCCATTTCCCTTCTGGAATCAGATTCAATCGTTGTGCCATCTCAAGACGAAGTGTTCCGAGAATCGTTAAAGCTTTTTGCCATGAACCAGAAATTAATAAAATGAGATCTCCCGGTTTTGCTTCAAACTTTTTCGCGATAGCGTCCGACTCCTCCTGTGTTATAAATTTGCCTGCAGAACATTCTACTTTATCTTCAGTTATTCTCAAATACACCAGACCGCCTGCCCCAAGCGACTTGACGTAATCCGTTAAAATATCCAATTGACTTCTTGTATACGAAGCAAGATTCGGCACATTAATCCCTGCAACAACTCCACCCTTCTTTACTGCGTCACTGAAAACCCTGAATCCTGATGCTTTGGCAATATCTGAACAATCTTGGATTTCCAAGCCGAACCGCGTATCGGGCTTATCACTTCCAAATCGTTCCATCGCTGTTTTATACGTCATTATCGGAAATGCAACTGGCACTTCATAATGCAGAATCGTCTTAAAAATATCAGCAATAGCACCTTCGGTGATCTTCTGAATATCTTCTTCATCAACAAACGACATCTCAACATCTATTTGTGTGAACTCCGGTTGGCGGTCAGCGCGAAGATCTTCATCCCGGAAACATTTCACAATTTGAAAATATCGATCGAATCCAGACACCATCAAGATTTGCTTATAGGTTTGAGGAGATTGCGGTAACGCGTAGAACTTTCCTTGGTGTAAGCGGCTCGGGACAAGGAAATCGCGTGCTCCTTCTGGGGTGCTTTTCATTAAAATAGGAGTTTCGATTTCCATAAAACCATTTCTATCAAAAAACTTTCTTACGACCTGATAAGTATTGTGCCGCATAATTAAATTGCTTTGTACCGAAGGACGACGTAAATCGAGATATCTGTACTTTAATCGCAGGTCTTCGTTTATTTCTACATAATCGTCAAGGGCAAATGGCGGCGTCTCTGCTTTGTTGAGAATTGTCAGTTCAGTGATATCGACTTCAATTTCTCCGGTAGCTATCTCTGCATTCTCTGTTTCCTTTGGCCGAATATTTACTATGCCAGTTGCCGAAATAACATATTCCGAGCGCAAAGATTTTGCAATTTCATGCGCACCCGCGTGCCTCTCCGGCGAAAACACAATTTGTGTTTTGCCGTATCGATCCCGCAGATCGATAAAAATTAATCCGCCAAGATCGCGCCGCTTATCTACCCATCCAGTAAGCGTTACAGTTTTCCCGACATGGCTTTTTCTTAATTCGCCGCCCGTTACAGTTCTTTTTTTGTATGTGCTCAATACTATCCTCTACTTTCAGTCGTTTTCTGAAAAACAAAAAAGCGAGAATTGCCGATACGTCGCTTTATTCCCGCTTCTCTTCTTTCACTCAATTCAATTCAGATGTTTTGATAATTTTTCAATCAGTAATTTCTTTGGCGCTGCACCCACAATCTGCTCTACTACTTTACCACCTTTGAAAACGAGAAGAGTTGGAATGCTGCGTATGCCGTATTGCATAGCGATCTGCTGGTGATTGTCAACGTCCACTTTGCCGATCGTCAATTTGCCTTCATATTCAACTGCAAGTTCGTCAACAATGGGCGCAATCATTTTGCAGGGGCCGCACCACACTGCCCAAAAATCAACAAGCACAGGCAAGTTTGCTTTCAGCACTTCTTGTTCAAAATTAGTTTCGTTCAATTCTACTGCTTTCATGAATGTTGTTCCTTTTTGTTATCCTCTTAAACGCACTGTTTCCTGTCCGAAAAGCTTTTTGACTGCGTCCATAAATTGCCGATTTGGATCAACAGTATACTTACGCGTTAAATATATCGAATTGTTGGCTAATCCGCTACCAGAGAGATTCAGGAGACACTGGCACTTACCTTGATTGTGTTCAATAAGCTTCACCAATTCAAATACATCCTTTTCCTTTGTGCTATCGAGATTTAAATTAATAACGACACCTTTTGCATATTTTTTCCGTACTTCATCTATACCGAGGATTTCGTTAACAATAACTTTTATGGCTTCTCCATTACCATCATTCTTTCCTATCATCATGACAATGGAACCTAGTTGAAGAAGTTCGGCATACTTATGAAATGCGTCAGCAAACACAATGCAATCTGCTTTACCCGTAAAATCCTCGATTGTAACAAATGCCATGGTTCTGTTGCGCTTATCTATTTTCTTTTTAATGTCCGAAATAATGCCGCATACACGAATCGTAGAATTTGGTTTCACAGAATCTGCTTCACCCAATTTCGCTGTTGACAGTCCATCAATTTCATCGCGATATTTTAATAATGGATGACCGGACACATAAAATCCTAACACTGCTTTCTCTCGAGAAAGTTTTTCTGTTTCGAGCCACTCTGCGACGTTGCGAAACATCGGACGATTGGTGATCTTCGCGCCGCTAAGGTCGAACAAATTTGATTGCCCTTTTTCAATTTGTTCCTGCAGATCCTGTCCATAGGCTATTGCCGCTTCGACATTATTAAATATTTGTGCACGATTGTTGTGAAGAGAATCGAATGCTCCCGATTGAATAAGTCCTTCAATAGTTTTTTTATTTGCCAAACGCAGATCGACACGCACGCAGAAATCAAAAATATCTTTAAATCGCCCTTTCTCACTCCGTGCTTTCACAATTTGTTCTACAGCGCCCGTGCCGACGTTTTTAATAGCGCTTAATCCGAACCGAATCCCTTTTTGCCCCACAACAAAACTAACATCACTTTCATTGACATCGGGAGGCATAACGTCGATTCCAAGCTTGCGGCATTCATCAATGAGCACGACAATCTTGTCGGTGTTGTTCATTTCACTAGAAAGCGTCGCTGCCATATACTCTGCAGGATAATGCGCTTTCAGATACGCCGTCTGATATGCAAGCACAGAATATGCAACACTATGCGATTTATTAAATCCATAGGAAGCAAACTTTTCAATCAAATCATAAATTTCTGCAGCAATCTTGCGCTCAACTTGCTTCACAACTGCGCTCTCGACAAACTCTTTCTTCTGCTTCGCCATCAACTCTTTGTCTTTTTTGCCCATTGCGCGGCGAAGCAAATCAGCCTGCGCAAGACTTAGCCCGCCAATTTCACTCGCAATTTTTATAACCTGCTCTTGATAGACGATAATGCCATAGGTCTCGCGAAGAATTGGTTCAAGCTTCGGGTGGAGATAAGTGATTTTCTGCTTACCGTTTTTTCTGTCAATGAAATCTGGAATATTGCCCATCGGTCCGGGGCGATACAGCGCATTCATTGCTACAAGATCATGGATAGATGTCGGCTTTAGCTTCCGTAAATAATCTTGCATGCCCGAGCTTTCAAACTGAAATAATGCCACAGTCTGTCCGCGAGCAAAAAGTTCTAAGGTTTTTTCATCAGCGTCCGAAATTTTATCTAAATCCAGCTTTACATTATGTACGCGCTCGATTATGTGCAGCGCATCATCAATAACAGTTAATGTGCGGAGACCAAGAAAATCCATCTTCAGCAGGCCGGCATCTTCGAGGTCTTTCATATTATACTGCGTCATAAAATCCGTCTGTGGCGTCTTATACATCGGCACATAATCGCTGATATCTCCCGGTGCAATCACAACACCGGCCGCATGAGTTGAAAGATTACGGTTCATTCCCTCAAGAACTTTTGCCGTATCAATCAAAAGTTTTATTTTTTCATCTGCACTTTGATTAACCCATTGAAGATCCGCGATGGTTTTAAGTGCCTCTTCTATGGGTGTTACTTTTCCCTGCACGACCGGAATTTGTTTGGTAATAGAATCAATGACGGATAATTGTATGCCAAGCACACGTCCGACGTCTTTGAGTGCAGCGCGAGCGGACATCGTGCCGAATGTAACAATTTGAGCAACGGATTTCTCTCCGTATTTATTTTTAACATATTCGATTACACGTTCACGTTTATTATCTGCAAAGTCGATGTCAATGTCAGGCATAGAAACACGATCTGGATTAAGAAATCGTTCAAACAGCAGATCGTATTTAAGGGGATCAATGTCCGTGATGCCGAGCGCATAAGAGACAATGCTGCCGGCAGCGCTACCCCTGCCGGGTCCAACACGCACGTCCATTTCGCGTGCTGCATTAATAAAGTCTTGGACGATGAGAAAGTATCCCGCATATCCCATCTTCTTAATAACATTCATTTCATGGACAACGCGCTCTTCGATCTCTGGAGTGATCGTCTCATATCTTTTTATGATCTTTTCACGCACGAGCCGTTCAAAGTATTCATTCGGATCAACAACGCCTGCATCTGGCGGAATAGGAAAAGCCGGCATGTAATTCTTCTTTAATTCTATTTGCAAATTGCATTTGTCAGTAATTTCTACTGTAGATTGAATTGCTTCAGGATAATCTTTGAATAACGCAATCATCTCGGCAGACGATTTGAAGTAGAGTTGGTCAGTCTGATAACGTAGTTTTTGATAATCCGGAATATTAGTGCTGCTTGCCTCCGGGATATAAAGCATAATATTATGTGGAATAGCATGCTCTTGCTTGATGTAATGGCAATCATTGGTTGCGACAAGCTTGATACCAAGCTCACGAGCTATTTTTGGTGCACCTTCAAGAATAGTTTGTTCGTTCTGCAAGCCGTGGTTTTGAATTTCAATATAGAAATCCTCGCCAAAAATATCTCGATAGATCGATGCATATTCCAGCGCTTCAGTATAGTTGCCGTTCACAAGTTGCTCATTGACAATTCCGGCTTGGCATGCCGATGTGGCAATAATTCCTTCTTGATATCGCGCTAAAACTTCAACGTCAATGCGAGGTTTGAAGTAAAATCCTTCTGTGTGTCCGATAGTGCATAGACGGCTCAAATTTTTATATCCTACTGCATTTTTTGCCAGCAGAACAATATGGTTGTAAATACCCCGTCCTTCACCCTTGCTCATCCGAGTTGTATCTACTTTTTTTTCGAATCGGCTTCCCTTAGTTACGATATACGCTTCGCAGCCAATAATAGGTTTTATGCCTGCTTTCGTTGCACGTTTGTAAAATTCAATCGCGCCAAAAAGCACACCATGATCAGTTAAAGCAACTGCTGGCATGTTATGAGCAACGGCTGCATTTACAAGACTCTGAACGGTTGACGCTCCGTCAAGAAGACTGTAGTGAGTGTGATTATGGAGATGAACAAACTGCATGGAGCTTTTAATCGCCAAGAGGAAATCCCAAATTCTAATCTACAATTATAAACGCAATACAAATATTAAGGTCAATAAGGAGAATTCTTTATTTGTGATCTGTTTGTAATTTGTTTTTTAAGGTTCGAGTATTTTTATTTTTTATTCTGCTAATACCTTTTGTATTTCTGTAACGGCATCTTCAAGTTTCACAAGGATCCGTTCACCTGTTCTTCTTCTCTTGATTTCAACCTGCCCATTTTTCAATCCTTTATCGCCTACAATTACCTGGAACGGCATACCGAGTAAATCTGCATCTTTAAATTTGAACCCTGGTGACATATTTGTACGATCATCAAAGAGCACTTCAATTTGGGCATCGATCATACGATCATAAATCTGGTTTGAGGCAGTTTCAACATCTTTGCTATTCATATTTAGGGCGATGAGATGGACTTGATATGGTGCAAGCGCTTTATTCCAGATGATACCGTCCTTGTCATGATTCTGTTCAATGTAACAAGCAACGATACGTTCCATACCGATTCCATAGCTGCCCATAATCACCGGCTGGGCTTTACCGCTTTCATCAAGATATGTGATGTTGAGGGTATCAGAGTATTTTGTGCCAAGCTTGAAGATATGTCCAAGCTCAATAGCATTGGATATTTTCAACGGTGCCGAGCATTTTGGGCATGGTTCACCTTCCTCGATTGATCGCAAGTCATAGTAGCCTTCAATTTTAGCATCGCGCGCTAAATCTATATTCGCGATATGATAGTCATTTCGGTTTGCTCCGCTGATGAGACCATTCACGCCTTCTAATCGTTTGTCGGCTATAATTCTAAAACCTTTCAAATCAATAGGTCCGATAGAACCTGCGTCTGCGCCTGTAATCGCCAACAATTCTTCTGCACCCATGGGTGATACATCGCCGCCGCCAAGCGCTGTAGTAAGTTTCGATTCGTTAAGCTGATCATTCCCCATCATAAGAATAAGAAGCGGTTTGCTGTTGTATCTGTACACTAGCGATTTTGCGAAGCGGGACTGATCGATCTTCAAGAACTCCACAAGTTGATCAATTGTTTTAATATTCGGTGTATGAAGTTCTTTCAACGACTCGTTGTTCTCAACCCGGTCAATTTTTGGCAGACCAGAAGTCGCAATTTCCAAGTTTGCTGCATACCCGCACATTGGACACAAAGCCGTTGTATCTTCACCAAACTCGGATTCGATCATGAATTCCTGCGAACCCGTTCCGCCCATGGCGCCGCTGGACGCTCCGACAACAAAGTACTTGATGCCACATCGGGTAAATATCTTTTTATACGCCTCGGCATGCGCATCGTAACTTTTATCCAAATCTTCCCACGAACGATCCAGCGAATACGCATCCTTCATGATAAATTGGCGTCCCCGAAGAACACCGGAACGAGGGCGTGGTTCGTTTCTGAATTTTGTTTGTATCTGGTACCATATCTGCGGTAAATCTTTGTAAGATTGAATGTGCATGCTCGCAATATAGCCGATGACTTCTTCATGCGTCGGCGCAAGCACTAAGTCTCGTTCTTTAATGCTGAGGATAAAGTTCGGTACATTGCGTCTTCCAGATTGAATCCAAAGTGATTCTGGGTTTAATGCAGGCAGCAGTAATTCCTGTCCACCTATGGCATTCATTTCTTCCCGCACGATATTCATTGCATGAGTAATTGCTCGTAAGCCAAGCGGCAAGTAGGAATAAACACCTGCCGTTAATTGGCGCATAAATCCTGCACGCAACATTAATTGATGACTTGGAATATTGGCATCCGCAGGAACTTCTTTTAAAGTCGGAATAAATGCTTTGCTCAGTTTCATAAGATCATTCTAAATGTTTTTTGTTAGATTTTATTCTCAATAAGTAAAAAGCCAATCCCGAAGTAAATGAGCAATCGGCAATTGGCAACGAATTCTGTACCCCCGAGAGGAGTCGAACCTCCGACCAACGGTTTAGGAAACCGCTCCAGTTTTCAAAAAACCTCTCCAATTACGTGCTTTTAAAAATCACTCGGCACTCAACTTGGCACTGTGATTCTTTTTTCTCACTTCTTAGCATACAAATGCCCTCAGCATCATTTCGGCACTTCCGATGCCGTGCAATTCACAAAAGGGCAATTGTATCAAACTTTGTTTTTGTTATCGGAAGATTTCAAATGAATCAATTGCAATGGTAAGATACAAAACAACGTGTAACGATGCAAATTTGATTCAAACAGAGAAATTCTGATATTTTCCCCTCTGTGATTTAAGCTAGCTTCTCAACATTTGGAATTTAGTTTCTCATCAATTTGTATTGTTACTCTCAAGATTAAACAACCCTGCCAAAATGTTCACTTCCCTGTGCAATTGCTGCGGTAGCAAGTGTGAATATATCTCCGTTGTTTTACTTGTTGAATGTCCAAGAAGCTTTTGTATTGCAAATAAAGGAACGCCTTTCTTTACCAAGTGAGTTGCGAATGAATGGCGGAGAGAGTGAAAGTGCAGCTTATTATTGATTCCGGCATTAATGACATGTTTTTTGAATTGCTGTGAAATGGTTTGTTCCTTTAGAGGCTTTCCTTTTTCGTTATGGAACACAAACATACTTTCATTTTTAATATTCTCTTTCCGATCCCTCAGCAATCGGAATAGCTCTTCACTCATTGGAACGATCCGATTCTTTCGTGTCTTGGTTGTAAAGGTTTCGCTATTCTTCACCTGAATAACCTTTGAATAAAAATCGATATCGTTCCATCTGAGAGCAAGCAATTCTCCAAGCCGGAGACCAGAAAGAAGCGCAGTGATGCACAATTCCCGAAAATCCTTACTGTGCACACTTGAAAGTAAGGTATTAAATTCGTCTTCTGAAAAGAATAAAGGCATAACTTCCGGTGGTTTCGGTTTTTTTATCTTCCGGAATGGATTCACTTTGATAAGCTCCCAATGAATAGCTTTTTCGAATGCAGCAGCAAGCGAACCGTAATATTTCCGTGCTGACCATTCAGATGCTTCCTCCTTTTTCTTGCTGAGGAAATGTTCTATCTCACGAATTCCGATAGATTGCAATGGTCTATTCCCTTCTACTCGAATTAATTCTCTGAAAGCTGTTCTATGAGTCCTAAATGTTTTTCTTGAATGTACCCCAGAAGAATATTCAAGAAACTCTTTCTTGAATTCTTCGAGAGTAATTTGTTTCGGTTTATTCATTTCATCTCCGGTAATTAATGCAAAAGTATTTCGATTTCCATCACCGGCTTTCTCAATGCATATATGTCCACACTCGGAAAGGTTTCGCGTATTTCTGGAAACCCTTTGAACACCAGAAACTTTTTGAATCTCATCTCTTGTAGATGTACATTTTTTATTTTCTCCAGATAAAAGTACAAGCGCTGCATATACTTGTACATCACTCAACGAAAGCCTTCCATCCCTCAATAATGCAACCGGTATGTTCACACAGTCAGACATTGTTATCTGTATTTCTGCGGCCTGAATAAAAAGAATGTCCTGAATACTCGGAATACGAGATACGCTATGAATCCTAGTGCTGAAAAATATATATAGAACTCCCTATTGTCGGTTCCGATAGAGAAGATTTTAAAGATCGTAAATAAGGCAACGCTAAAGATGTAGATTGGTCCCATATTAAAGTAATGCCCTTCATCGACCTGACGGAGTTTTCGGATTTCTTCGTTATCGATATATTTCTCACGTGAACCATGCCAGAGCATATTCTTGATATGGAACGGATTGCCATTTGATGACTTTAGTATTTCTCTTCTATATAGCTCACGATCAATGATTCGAAGATTGTAGGTATCGAGAAAATAATTGATCATCTCCATGCAGACAGTATCCGGCAATGGTTCAAGATCTATCTTTGAAAACGAAGCCCAGATGCGTTTGTAAACAGTATCTTCCTTCATCTCGACGACCGCTGCACAGATGACAGCAATATTGAGCAAGGTTTCAATGAATGCCTGCTGGCTTGGGGAAATCCGATCAAGGTTATCAAAGAAAATCAGATATGTCTCAGGTGACTTTGATATTCCCTCAAAGATGGTTGCCTGCAGGCGAACACTGCCAAGTCCTGTTAATTGTTTTTTTACCATCAACCAATCAGATCGTTCTGAATCCACCTCGATATGAAGATCACTATTGTCATAGAGCTTTTCTGCCATCTCCTTTAGGCAGTCTCCGAGTGGATTTGAATGCTCAATGAAGAGAATCTTGTATTGATTGGGATTGATGCGAACTCCAAGTTGTCCTCTAATCTGAGTCATAAAGTTCGCACTGAAATCAATCCTTTTTGTCCTTCCGGTAAGAATCCATTTTGCTTCAAGCATCAATCGGCTCTTTCCGATTCCTTTATCTCCAACGAGAAGCGTGTGCCGCCCTCTTTGGAGGTTTTTCACAAGCTGATAGAGCTCTTCGGTTCTTCCGAAGAAGCTCATATCCTGACGAAGATCTGTTAATTGTTCATTCATTTTGCTTTGTGAAATTCAAGCTCTTTACTGCCCATCGAAAGAATACACTTTGGAATAGTCGATCCGAAACGATTCTTTGATGCGAAGAGGATGCGATTTTGTGTCTCTTCCTGCACTTCAAGATGTAGTACACAATCAACTGCATGTTCCAAGAGTTTCGGTCCTGCAGCTGCTTTATCTTTTGTCACTTGTCCGATAATAAGGAGAATGTAATTTTTCTTTTGAGCTGAACGACGCAAAACGTACGTGCATTTACGAATCTGAGTGGTACTCCCTGGAAGTGTATCGGATGCATCAGTGTAAGCAGTCTGGATAGAATCGACTACCAATACCTGCGTTTGAATATCTTCGATGTAAGAAATGATTTTATTAATGTTTGTTTCAAAGAGCAGGTATATGTCCGCCGAATGTATATGTAACCGATTTGCCCTCAGCTTCAACTGATCTATTGATTCTTCACCTGTTACATAAAGAGAAGGAACATTCATTTTATTAAGAATCTGTATAACGAATGTTGATTTACCGACACCTGGCGGTCCCGCTAAAAGCACTGAGCTTCCAGGCACAAATCCTCCGCCTAATACTTTATCAATTTCCTTCACTGTTGTTTTTGTGCGTTTTACATTTGAAGAACGAGCCTTTGGCAGAGAAACAGGCCTCGCATCAGTTTCATTTAAATGCTTAGTCTGACTTGAGACAGAATTCCACCTGCCGCAATCCGGACATGAAAGATGAAATGTGTTAAAAACATGATGACAATGTTTGCATTCGTATTGCATTAGTTCAATCTCTTTACGATAAATGTTACCTGAGCCTTGTTGTTTCGGAGTATCTGTCGAATATCGATTAAGATACCTCGTGTTGTAGATCGCACTTCTAATTGAAGCTCTGCTGCCTTCGCTCGTGCTTTCAGTTGAATATTTGATAATCGGAGTCTTTGAATTTCAAGTCGAGATTTCGAAGATTCATTTATCCGTGAGGAAACAAGCTGGGATAGCAGAAGCCGGTCTTTTTGAAGCTTCAACTTTGCAGATTCAAGATAATTAGAGGAAACATATCCATTTGACGATAATTGTGAATCGTGTTTGTAACTCAGCGAGTCAATTCTGAAGGATTCTTCTGCATTGGCAATCTTCTGGTCCATCGCATTTATTGAACCGTCGGTTTGTTGCTGAACAGAAAGCATCTTTTCATTATTAAGATTCACCTGATCTAAGAAGAACTGTGCCGAGTTCTTCTGCGCTATGATTTCCTTCTCCTTCAACGTATCGCCTTTCTGTTTCAGGAAAGTGATTGTTTCCTTGGGATCCAATAAGATGGAAAGCTGCACATAGTTCTCCATCTTGGGATAAGGTGGTACTGATGACATTATCGATGCAAGTGTGTCCCGTTTAATTATGGTTTTGATTGTCAGAATACCTTTCGAGATATAAACGGATTCTAAATTGTATGTAAGGATATCCTCAACAGTTGCATAATTGAGCTTGATCGTATTACTGCTACCGGTCACTGGAGAAAATAGTTTGATGTTTTCCGGCACTGCGACCTTATCTGCTGCTGATAAATCACCAAAGAAATAGTTCTCAGCTGAGGTGTCTATAAGTGAAAACATTTGAGCAAGGATTTGATTACTCACATCGAGATTGCGGAGAGATGCAAAGACAGGTGTCCCTTTTTGGCATAAAACTTTTTCAGCAACATAATCTGCATGGAAGTTCTTGCCAATTGTATGAAGGTAACCGTCTTGTCCTTTGAATATGAGCGTCTGAGGATTAAGCGCTCCAACAATCTCAAATGAGCCGGTTAACGGACGTTTTGTGAACATATCGTAAGCCTGGACTTCAGCAAAAACGAGATAGTCTTTGGAGTATTCGTTGTAGTCACGAACCGCTGCTTCAATGTTCTGTTGAGTAGAACGCATAAAGCGTTCATATCCCTGTGACGCAATGAAAAGCAATGGAATACAAGCAAGAAAGAATATGATAGATAGCATTAAATCTGTTTTGCTTCCGGTTTGCAGCCGATAGGAATGCGGATGATTCATTTCCATCGGAAAAACACATTTCACTTTTGAGAATGGATAAAAGAGTTTTACTCGATTCACTGTCGCTGTATCCAGTAGAGGATGTGAAGCATACCCGATGACGGCACAAATGTAGATGTCTTGTTTAAGGATAAGAATCGGAATTCCAACTAAAGCGATAATGGATATCATCATTAAAGAATGAGTCAGTGTGCGATGGCCGAACCGTCTTTCTAAGGGTTTTGAAATGAAGGGGCATATTTTACCGATAATACTTGCAGCTGTATCGATATCCGGCAGGACAGCCGCAAAAGCAATGATAATTGCGTTTGTGGCATTCAGGACAACTCCGATAGTTGTGAGAATAAGGAGATATATAAACTCTGCAAATGTGATATGAGTGGAAGCAATCATAATTCCTCACTTGGAGCGCACTTCATGCTTCGACTTCGCTCAGCATGACTCTGTGTGACGTTCTTGATTGAAGCGATCAATCTCTATCCTCCGGAATTCGATATGGTAAATTCAAAAGCTGGAATATTTGTTCTTCGCTATCGATAGGAATGATAGATCCTCCTGGAGAGAGCAATCCGGTTCCATCTGCTTTGAGCTGCATATGCAGTTCAATTGCTCTACGAGCAAGCATGATGTTGTGGTTTTTGCTTCCGGTTTTTATTAGCATGAGTGTCCACCATGTTTGCGGACTCGCTACGAAAATGTCAATTGGTACATCTTCTCCATCATCACCACAAAGATGGCGGCCAGGAATAGATTTAATGAATCGTTTTGACTTTGGCCCATTTGTCTCAATTGAAAGCGTTCCTTTGAAACAGAATTGAGAGAGACGCCTTTCAAGAAGATTGGTTTGAACTGGTTCACCAAAGAGAGTTTCATCATCCTCCTGAATGAACTTGGGAATAGCTATAATATCGATGTCGTTTACTGCATATTTTTGTCTTCGAAGTGAACCGACTATTTCGATCTGCTCGCAGGTGTCTTTGATGTCGTTGACGAATGTTTCTGCGATGTCTCGCGCAAATGAGTCCGGGAACATAGGATTTCCTTTCTGATAACCCCCTCTTAATCTCCCCCTAAAAAAGGGGGAGAGATAATTAAATCGTGAATTGGCATTGGATTGAAATAATTATGGTGGATGGCTGGTGGTAGTGCGTTTTCGCAGAATTGATCCGACATTTGATTCTTCAGCTGCTGTCAGAAGTTGAACCCAGGGAGTTGTACTATCTCCATTTCCATTCAGGCATGTCCACAACCAACCGAAAGGATTGGCTATGCGGGTCTTCTCGCTTGCCTTCAGCATGAGCTGCAAAGCACGAATTACAAGTTCTGGGTAATGAATCTTTTCGTGTAGAATCTTGTAGGCATCATAGCACATCGACACTTTGCGTTCATGCGTTCCGCCAAGAAATATTTTCCTAAGTTCATCGTTTGCAGGGTTCCAATTGAATTTATTCCTATGCTCTTCGTTCCATTTCACGATCTTTGTGCGGAACGTTTGGCAATACTCCTGAAAGCCGTTTTCATCTAACTCGACGAGATATGGCTCGTTCTTGAGTTGTTCATAAGTGAATTCGTTTTTCTTTGAATCAGATTTATCCCTTGCATGCATGTCTGTTTCTTTTTCTTTTTTTGATTCTGTTTCTGCTTCTGTTTCTGTGTGAACATTTCCGGACAAACTTCGGAGAGTGTTCGGAGTTTCTTCGGATTGTGTCCGAACATTGTCCGTAGAAGGTTCGGAGTCTGTCCGTATTTTGTTCGTAGTCCGTTGAAGTCTTCTAGTATAGTCGTCTGCACGTTGTTCGAAGGATTGGCTGTATAAAACATTGAATTCTATCCATTTTTGAAGGTCGAAGAGTCCAATCTCTGCAGCGGCCTTGATTACAAGAGCGACATGTTTTGGAGGAGCAAAGAGATTTTTAGAAATAATTTTTAGAGGTAGTAATGGGATGCGTGTAGGGTCTGATGAGAACTCGAAATATTTTTCCTGAGAATTTTTAGATATTTGCATGATTTTTGAAAAATTTTGATCAATTTCTTTATCAATACCTGTGACTTTTAGATAAAAAGTGTCCGAATGCTGGCCGATTTCTTCCAGGAGTCCCCAATAGATACCTATGCCTTCGGCACCAAATAGAGAACCAAGTGTTTGTAACTTGGAATTATAACGTGCTGCACATTCGTGATGAAACCACTTCATTCATCACCTCTTCAACTCATAATAGAACTGCTCGAACCGGTCGAGTGCCTTCGTACGTTCAAGCAAATCGTATTGTTTGTTGTAAGCGTCTGCAATAAGAATCACGACTGCATTGCGTACGCGCGAACGCTTCAGCAAAGGCACATTTTTGATAACACTTTCAATGACATCGAGAATCACAATTGCATTAATTTCTGTTAATGCGGAGAGACTAAAATCAGGATGCAATAAACGGGCTTGACTCTCTGCTTGTGCAATGATTGTTTCACTCTTCTCTCCCAAACATTCATAGACAACCCTGCGAAATGAACGGAAGATGCGTTCAAAGAGTGTAATAATTTCAGATTGTTGTTCTTTCTTTTCTTCAACCTTTTTCTCTTTTGGCTCATCTGACTGCTTCTTTATGGTCCTTCGTGAATGACGTTTGAACTGAAGCTGTTCCTGTGGTGGGACGCTTGCCTCAGCATCAATTCGATTTTGGTCTGAAGTCTTGATGACCGTTTCTGGAAATTCTAATTCAAGCGTACTAGGAGTATCTTGTTTTTGTTCCGGTGTGTTGAGCATCTGCTTGACAAGTTCTGCAAACTCATTGGCTTCATTGATCATTTCTGATTGTTGACTTTGAATTCTATCGGCTCCCTCTTTTTTTAGGATAAGTGTTTGTTGCTGCGGTGGTGCTTTCGATATTTGAAGTGGCAGCTCATTCGTGTTGGAATCATATCGTTCCTGGATAAGCTCGTTATTCTTATCTATATCATAGAGAAGCAAACGACCTTTCATAGATGTGGGGATATAGCTGATTAATTCCTGTGAAGAGCGGATTTCCTGTAAATCGATTTTAGGGATGGATTGCGAGAAATCGTTACACTCTATTATACCGTGTCGACAAGTAGAATTAGATAAAAGCTTTTGAACACTCTTCTTGGTTAATGAATCAAGCTGAATCTTTAAGCAAGGTTCATAATAGAACGTGGAACGAAATTGCTCCATCAATTCCTGTGATGCTTTATAGAAATGAATCATTGTTCCTTCATCACTGGACCGTGTCTTAAAGGTTGCAATGACTTTTTCTACCTGTATGCGAAAACGTAAATCTTGATTCATACGGGCACAATCGAAGATGTTAGAACCTCTCAGAAAGAGAAGATCGAAGAACTTCTCTTTCACAATCGGATTAGGTATCTCATATGCAATTACCATAAGATTGATTGAATCGGTAGTTTGCGATTGAGCAAGCAAAAGCGGGTCAAGATGCTTCCCCGGAACACCGGCAATGATTTCGATAGCGCCATTGATCATTATTCCTTCCCTGCCTTATGGAATGACATACGCTTTTTTCATTATGGTGCTGTGCGATGTTTTTATTCGCACAAGATATATGCCAGCAGGGAGGTTAAATACCTCTATGCTTATTCGATGTAGTCCGGATTCGTAAAATGATTTTTGCACAACAACATTACCAATCAGATTATACACTGTCACCCAAGCCGAATCACCAGGTTGAATAGTAAATCTGAGAACAGTGGATTTCTTTTGAACTGGAGTGTCTTCGGCTGCAAGATAAATGCAAGACGCAAGGAAGAATGATAGAACAAAGAAGCAAATAATTTTATATATACTCATTGTCTCTCCGATAGTTTGAGTAGTAGTTGGGCTTGTTGGTGTTTTAAATCGTTGATACTTGTTTGCAGTGATAGCAATTCGATTTTTGTTCGAAGCAACGCATCATATTCGATTTTCCCTTGTTCAAATCGCAGTTCGTTGAAATGGATTAAATCCTCTATCATCGATAATTGTTTTTCAAGCGATTTGAGCTTTTCACCGATGTCCTGCAATTCTAATCGAAGGGTTATCTGAGTAGCTTCCTGTAGATATTTCATATGTTGATACTCCGTTTGAAGTCTTGACAATTGTAGTATTGCGTCTGAGTGTTTTGAAGTGAAGAATAACTCGCTTAATGAAAGGTTCAAAGAAAGTCGGTATGCATCCTTGGGCATTACATATGTTGCATTGGAAGACGGATCGGTAAATAAGAGATTGCCGATGCCATAGCTTGCAGAGATGCTCATATTGGGTGTCAAGCGATGAAAGAAATTTGTTTGTGATACTTGCTCCTCGGCTTTTTGTATATCGATTTCAATCTGGTGCAATTGGAGGCTGTCAATTATTCGATGAATGGGAACCGTCCCCACCTCGGGGGGAAAGACGGGAACGGGTTGCCCATACAAAGCAATCCACGCGAGCGATGACAACAGAATCATGCTCATTACGATGGAACCTATATTGTGGATGCTCTGATTCATTTCTATGCCCTCTGATTCAAATGAGGAGCAGATTGCCACATCGCTCCGCTCCTCGCAATGACTTCGTCACTTGCTCGATGTTATTTCACGAAGAATAGAACCATCTGATTGTCCGAGAGTGCGCGTTTGTCTCCAACTGTTGTCCGCATATTCGGTGCGAGTAACAAGGCTGCCATCTGACAGACCATAAGTCTTTCGAAGCTGCGAGAAAACTCCATTGCCATCTCTCACTTCTGTGACGACAATACTGTCTAGGGCAAAGCGGGATGACACTTTGACTGATCCGTCTTGCGGATTAATCGTCCGTGTTACCACCGGTAAGCGGAACGTATATGTTTCCAGCGTTCCGTTCCGAAGAACATGCGTCACGATTGTGTCGGAGCTAAGACCGAATAATTCTGTGATGTTGCTTTGCTGTGGATTATCATTAAGAAAATCCGAATGAGAGATATATCTCTTAGTCTCGGTGACGACATGGCCGTTTTCTTTTCCATAGGATTTACGGATCGTAATCAGCGGCAATCCTTTAGGATATGTATATCGCTCAGTGACGGTTGCTCCGTAACCATCTTCAGTAAGTGCACCATAGATTAATACAGTGTCTATACTCGTCTTTGCGAGAATAGC
>JBEKAY010000023.1:0-57823 GCA_050015675.1 Bacteroidota bacterium
AGTGATGCATCAAATTTCATTTTCACCAATTCTTCATCGGAATGGCGCTCGTCAATCATTTCGTATAACAATGCATCGAGTTTGGCGTAGGTGACACCCATTTCTTTTTCATCGGTCTGCCCTTCCCATAAATCTGCCGAAGGAGCCTTCTTGATCACCGGGTTTGGAACTCCAATTGCTTCCGCAAGCTGCCAGATCTGCGATTTATACAGATCGCCCAGCGGATTGATAGCGCTTGCAAGATCGCCGTGCTGTGTTCCATATCCAACCAAAATTTCTGTTTTGTTGCTTGTACCGATAACGAGCGCTTTCTCCCGTGCAGAAAGATCGTAAAGCACAATCATCCGCATACGCGCCATGACGTTGCCGCGGCGAAGCGAATCTGTGATTTTGTTATCCTCACAATATCCATCCACCATCTTGCTGATATCAACTAATTCTGATTGAATACCAGTTGCCTGAATTACTAACCTTGCATCGTCCACGCTTTTCGGATTGCTTGTGCGGTAAGGTATCATGACGCCGAGAACATTTTCTTTGCTGAGCGCTTCTGCCGCAAGTACCGCTGACACAGCCGAGTCAACTCCGCCGGAAATGCCAATAACTGCTTTCGTGAATCCGGCATTCGTCGTCTGGTCTTTAATGAATCTAACAAGCAATTCGCGCACAATTTTTGTGTTGAGTTTAAGATCTGCCCGATTAGCACTTTGCGATGTTTCCATATTCAACCTCTATGCTGGCTTCATTTCTTGTAAACAGCGACGGATAATATCAATTCCTTCATCTACTTCCAGTTTCGATAGATTCAATGGCGGGCGGAAGCGAATTGTGCGCTCGCTGCACCCGATAAGTATCAATCCTTTCTCTATCGCTTTTTCTTTTATCAAATCGCGGTTCTGCTTTGAGTCGAGATCCATTGCGCACAGCAATCCGAGTCCGCGTGTATTACTAATAAGTTCCGGAAATTCACTCTCCAGCCCATTAAGGTTCTTGTGCAGATACTCTCCAACCACGCATGCATTTTCTACCAACTGCTCCTCTTCAATGATCTCCAGCATCTTCGTTGCACGCACCATATCGATTAAGTTGCCGCCAAAAGTAGAATTGAGTCGACTTGGTATATGAAAAACATTTTCAGTCACTTCATCGATGCGTGTGCTCGAGACAAATCCACAGACGTGCAATTTCTTCCCGAATGTCATCATATCCGGTTTCACATAATATTCATGAGCCCACATTTTACCGGTGATTCCGACTCCGACCTGCACTTCGTCGAAAATATACATGATTTCATTTTCATCGCAGAGAGTGCGCAGTTCAATAAAAAATTCTTTTCGGAAATGTTTATCGCCGCCTTCCGCTTGAATCGGTTCGATAATAAGCGCCGCTATGTCATCCTTATTTTCTGCGATTGCTTTTTTAATTTGTTCAATCGCAATCGCTTCTTCTTTCTTTACTTGTTCTAATCTCGCTTCTGTGAGCGTAAATGTTAACGCCGGATTATGAATGCGCGGCCACGAGAATTTCGGAAAGTATTTAATCTTCATCGGTTCTGAGTTCGTCAGCGAAAGTGTATAACCGGAACGCCCGTGGAATGCATTCTTGAAGTGAATAACTTGCGTGCCGAGTTCGCGTGTGTACCCTTTGGCGAAGTTCTTTCGCACTTTCCAATCGAATGCCGCTTTAAGTGCATTCTCGTTTCCCAAAGCACCGCCCTCGATAAAAAATCCATGCGGCAAATACGCAGGCTGAGCAATTCGCGCAAAGGTTTCCACAAATTCTGCCATCTCAACTGTGTACGCATCGGAGTTCGACGGCTTATGCACTGCTGTTCGTCCAAGTTTTGCCAGAAACTCCGGTGTCGTCATCTTTGGATGATTCATGCCGATCGCGCCGGAAGCAAAAAATGTAAAAAAATCGAGCAGTGTTTTACCTGTTCGCGAATCGTAGATATACGAACCATGACTTTTCTGAAGATCAATGACGAAATTGAATCCATCCGCCAGCATGTGCCGATTCAGCACGGCATGCACTTCAGATGGCTGAATGTTCACGGAGTTCTTCGTCGTTGGTTTTTTATTTGCCTGCCCGGGCATGATGTACCTTAATGAATTCCTGCGTGTTCAAAAATATAATCGACATGTTTTAAACTTCTTTTCGGATCAAAAAGCTCATCGAGTTCTTTCTTTGATATAAATTTCATCACCTCTTCGCTTCCGAGAAGAAGAGCTTTGAACTCTTTTTCTTCTTTCCACACTTTCATTGCCTGTTCCTGTACTACACGATAGGCATCTTCGCGTTTCATGCCTTTCTTGGTTAACGCAAGCAAAACTTCTTGTGAAAAGATCAAGCCGCGCGTCGCGTTGAGATTACTTGTCATATGTTCCGGATAAACAAGCAAGCGATCGATAATCTTCGTCATATCGCCAAGGATGAAATCCAAAAGGATACAGCTATCGGGAACGATGACGCGTTCGACCGAGGAGTGCGAAATATCGCGCTCATGCCATAACGCAACATTTTCCATTGCCGCGAGCGCATTGGAACGAAGCAAACGTGCCAGTCCCGCGACGCGTTCACATACTATCGGATTCCGTTTATGCGGCATTGCTGAAGAACCTTTTTGTCCTTTTGAAAAATATTCCTCCGCTTCAAGCACTTCAGTTTTTTGAAGATGCCGAATTTCTGTGGCAAACTTTTCTAACGAACAACCGCAGATGGCGAGTACATTCATAAACTCTGCGTGACGGTCACGCTGAAGTATTTGTGTCGAAATCGGCGCTGGTTGCAATCCAAGCTTTTCACAAACATATCGCTCAACAAAAGGATCAAGATGCTGATATGTACCGACAGCACCAGATATTTTTCCTACGGAGATCGTTTTTAATGATGCATTTAGCCGTTCAATATTACGTTGCGTTTCTGCATACCAAATCGCAAGTTTTAATCCGAAAGTAATCGGTTCGGCGTGGATGCCATGTGTTCTACCAATCATGACCGTGTGCTTGAATTCCTTTGCCCGCCGTTCAAGAATTTCTTTCAATCCCTCCATATCTTTGAGAAGTAATTCAGCGGATTGCTTCATCTGCACTGCGAGCGCAGTATCTAACACGTCCGACGATGTCATACCGAGATGAATGAAGCGCGACTCCGGGCCGACATATTCTCCAACGTTGGTCAGGAACGCGATGACATCATGCTTCACTTCATGCTCGATCTCGAGAATACGAGCAACATTGAAGTTTCCCTTTTCCCGAATTACGTTCACCGCTTCTTTGGGAACAACTCCGAGTTCAGCTTGCGCTTCGCATGCGAGCATCTCTATTTCCAGCCAAATACGAAATTTGTTTTCATCTTCCCAAATTTTTCCCATTGCTGGGCGCGTATATCGTTCTATCATTTTCGTTCCTTCTGTGTAGCTTCTAATTTCAGAGATATGTCGATTATTTTATGATCACGGAACACTTTAAATTTTAAATAATCACCGGGACTTGATTCGACCATCACAGCAAGGATGTCGTTATCGGAATGTACTTTCTCGCCATTAACTTCAAGAACGACGTCGCCGATTTTTAAACCGGCAGCTACTGCCGGTCCGCCAGCTTGGATGTCGCTTACAATAACGCCCTGCGGCTGTTTCATCCCAAGATATTGGGCAATGCGTGCATCCACCGGCTGAACATCAAATCCGGCGGTGATGTCGCGCGAAATTTTTCCTTTCTTTTTCAAATCAGTCACGACTTTTTTAACTTTGTTTATGGGAATTGCAAAACCGTACCCAATGTATGTACTAGTTTGTCCTGCAGTAAAGATGAGCGTATTCATCCCAATGACTTCTCCATTGCTATTAACGAGCGGTCCGCCGCTGTTACCGCCGTTAATCGCCGCATCCGTTTCAATCATATCGCGATAGTACCGATTTTCCAGTTGTCCTAACTTCATGCCTGTTGCGCTGATAACGCCAACAGTTACTGTCGGCTTGTCATTGATCTCAAACAATCCAAATGGATTACCAAACGCAATCGTCCACTCACCAATCATTACCTCGTCTGAATTGCCGATGGTCACGTACGGAAGATCTTTACCGTCGACTTTCAGTAGACAGATATCTGTCGCAGCATCAGTGCCGACAACTTTAGCTTTCATCTGTTTGCCGCCGGAGATGGTGATCGTGACATCTGTAGCGTTTCCTGCAACGTGATCGTTTGTGACGATGTAACCATCCGGTGAAATGATAAATCCAGAGCCGAGTTCTTTTACTTCTTGCTTATAGGTACGATCTCCAAAGAATGGTTTGAAAAATGGATCATTAAAAAATCCTGCAAATGGATCACGAACAGTCACTTGCTGTACAGCAATGACATTAATACCGACAACCGCCGGACTGATTTTCGCCACTGCGCGCGTGATTGCATTTTGTCGTGACGTGTGGAGTGGATCGCCACCCTGTCCTGCTTTATCCTCCGTTCGTGCTGCCTGAGAAAACGTCTGATCAAAAGTTGTATCGGCAGCCTGCGCCGGTTTGACGCCGGAAGGTTTTATGATATACCCAAGGCTAAAACCGAGCAGAAGCGCCACGGTCAAGATGATGAAGAAACGTAAGTAGGGGTTATTCATAGATGAACCTCAAAAATGAGAAAATAAAAATCAGGTAACAGAATATTTGTGTAGAATTATTTCTTTTAACGGTTGCCAATGACTAAGCAAATGGATGCCACTCATGATAAACGAAAATATTCTGTAATCAGTTGCAGAAATATTGCGTACCATCACCGCCTCAATCCAAGCTGATGGAATTATCAGCACAATAATTGGCGCAAGAATAATAGCAACGATATTCGCTTTTAAGATATTCTTTACGCTTTCAAATGTAACAAACCACATTGCGCACCAAACAATTGTATAGCTGATACCAATAGCAAACATTCCGCCTGCCGCCGGCGCTAAACCTCTTCCTCCTCGGAATCGAAGCCACACCGGATAGTTATGACCGATGAGCGCGCTGCACAATGCCGCAGACTGATTCCAAAATGAACCGCCTAGAAGCTGCCATGCTGCCACTGCCACGATGAATCCTTTTATTCCATCTAGCACACCGACGGTGATGCCGATTTTTTTCGATTGCGTTACATCGTATGAATTGAATGCGCCAACATTTCTACTGCCATTTTTGCGGATATCAATGCCAACCCTTCTACGAACTATGAAGTACGCCGTTGGGATGGAACCAAAAAGATATCCTCCAAAAATGCTAATGAGTAACGTCAAGGAATAAGGATACTATATTTGTGGCTGATAAAATCGTTTCCTGAAGAAAAATACGGAAAAGTGAAAGGGAAAGCAAGGTAAGTGAAGAAGAGGAATTATTGAGTCGATGAACAGTGGAGATTTCGAATTGTACGGTTGATAAAGATGCCATTTATCGTTCATCTACTCAATTAATGAGCGATTTTCTTCTTTCCTTAATCCAAAAACACCCAATTTACTCCCAGCCGAATATTACTTCCCGGCACCGGATATATTGGCGAAAGAAAATATCCGGCATTCAGAATATTATTCCACGAAAGAGAAATATGTGCATCGCCGATCTTTAAAATCATGAACAGATCGATTGTCGTTGAACGACCTATCAAATTGTTTTCATATTGAACATACGAAAGCATTTGCGGATCAAACTGCATACCTTCTTGTTCACGATTATAGAAACGCGAGCGTATGCCAAATTTAGCATCAAGTTTTTCTTTGAAGAATTTATCACGATAACTCACTTCACCGGCAAGAATAACGTCCGGTGTCAGTGTCTTCAACGTCTCCGCTTGCGTATAGCGCGTCAACGTCATCACACCGAACACTTCAAATTGATGCCAGTAAAAAACGACCCTGCCGTTGAGTCCCAATGATTTGACTTCATTAATATTCGAAATGCCGATGGCAGGTGAACCGTACAACGTTACTGCCGGCTGAAAAACAATCGCGTTCTTCACCGTTCGTTGGAAACCGGTAAGACTCAATTGAAGATCTGAGCCGGCATTGATGTTGACACCGCCTTGAAGAAAAGTATTTTGTTCTTTAGCGATTTCATTTGTACGAACAACCGTTGAATCTCTCCAGTATCGCTCCTGTATAGTCGGGAATCTGTCATACCTCGATGCATCAATAAATAGCGTAAGCCAATCAGCAAGCACAGATTTCGCTCCGACACTAGAGCTGACATTACTTTCGCCATCTAATGAAGTTGAGCATAAAGAAACTGATGGTACAAAAATATTTATCAAACGTAATTCCGCCTGTGCAAACAGAGAATTTTTAGATTCGATATGCGATGGAAGTGTTCGCGTGGAATCACTCTGCCGCCGTTCCCAATTTCCTCCGACTGTCAGATGCACAGGCCTAAATGAAAGTTGCTGCTGGAGACGAACTCCCCAAAACGACGCTTTGGTCGAATCATCTATATTTTGATAATGTCCATTTTGATAATCAGGTGGATTCCAATATTCTCTTTCAAGAGTGCTGTAATAGAAACTCGCTTGCGTGGTTGAAGAAGAATCTGAAAATATGCGCGCGATTGCTGAAAGCGTAACATCGCGGCGTGAACGTTCATCGTGTGCATATTGATTGAATACTATTGCACTTGTCTCATCGAAGAATGATGCCGATTGTGATGGATCTACTCCACCATTAAGCCCGTTGCCGGCTTTCGTGTAGAAATCAGTAAGTGCAATATTCAAACGATCGGAAAAATTATAGCGCAATCTTGTGCGGACATTCCATGCATCTAAAGCCGCGTTTGCATATCGCCCAACCGTAGTGGTGCGTTGAAAACCAATCATCAAATTCAAACCGCGTGCAACATTCTGTGTGAAAAGACCATCGGTTAGAATGGTCCCATTTGGTTCCTGAACAAATCGTAGTTTCGTCAGCGGGCGGTAACTATTGTAGGAACGCGAAACGAAATTCAACGCCGTGCCGTCATCCCCAGATGCCAAGATCGAAGTTGAGCCGGACAGAATCTCGGTATGGTCGATAAATTCCAGCGGCAAGTCTGAGAGATTATAAGTGCCAGTCACTGGATCGTTCATTGGACGCCCATCTAACAAAATTCCAATGCCGCGCCCGTCAACACCAAAGGCATTGAGTTCACCCCACTTGCCCGCTTCACCCAAATCGCGATAGAAAAATCCGGGCAGTTTCCAAAGCAAGTCGCTAATATTCTTCGCATCACTCCATAAGAATTGTTTTTGATGCAGTACATTTGTTGTATCAACCTCACTAATGATCTGTCCCATTCCAGGAATAAAGCGGATCCGAATAGAATCTATTATAGTAGAGTCAGCATGCGCGAGCGATGCTGTATCGATCCTTTTTTTTTGCGTATCAACGAAGGATGGAGGTTTCTGCGGCTCTGAGATGACACCATGATTTGTTGAATCCACTTTATATGTCTGGCGAAAAATAAGTGGTGTTTTTCTTTCTGTAGGCTGTGCATATACGAGTGCTGCAACAAAGAGCAAAAGAACAACAAGTGCATAAATGCGGATGATGAATTTCAAGATTTAGTTGGTTTCGGGTTGGTGGAGCGGTTTGAACGAAGGCGCCGTAATCGAAGTTTGATAATTTTTCGGGAACGATGAAAGTGCAGCAAGCGCTTTCTGATCATTTTCAAAAAGACCATACATCGATGAACCGCTACCGCTCATCAATGAGAACACTGCGCCCATCTCGTTCAACTTCTCTTTGATTCGGCTGAGTTCGGGATAAGTTTGAAAAGCCGACTGCTCGAAATCATTTTGGACAATTGATGCTAATTTTTGAGGATTGGATATCTGCTTCACAAGCTTTGTTCGCAGTCCGATTGCTTTTCCATTACGCTTTAATACAATGTGATCGTACGCCCACGCCGTAGAAATACGAATTAAAGGCGTAACAACCGCAATCCAAAATGGCAGCGTCAAAGGAAAAGATTCTAAAATTTCTCCGCGTCCCGTAGCGTACGCAGTTCCACCTTCAATGAAAAATGGAACATCCGAGCCGATCTGTGCTGCAAGCGCGCGCAATTGATTGTTCGATAATTTTAATTCCCAAAAATTGTTTAAGCCGCAAAGCACTGCCGCCGCGTCGCTGCTGCCGCCGCCGAGTCCAGCGCCAACAGGAATACTCTTTTTCAAATGAATCATCACTCCCTGTCGAATATGTTTTTCTTTTTGAAGGAGGTTTGCGGCACTCAGACAAAGGTTGGATCCGTCGATGGGAACAAGGATGGAATCCGCAGTCATTGTCACTTTGTCGTGCCGCTCCAATTCAATTTCATCAAAGCAATCGATCTCATGGAAAACTGTTTCCAGATCGTGATAACCATCCGATCTTTTCCCGATAATATTAAGCCCGATATTAATTTTTGCGTATGCGCGGAGTTTCATTTTATCTCATTAAATGTCAGCAATGCGAAGAAAATAATCCGCAAAATCTTCGCCTACGACTGCATTCCGGCAGGACTACAGTAGACGATCGAGTAATTAAAGTAAGCACAAAGGAAAATAATGGAATTACGCGGTAGATGCAAGGTATTGGACAGTTTGGGCTTCTTTGATTGTTCCGCCATTTTTTCGTATGTTTTTTAACAAATAAGCTTGAACAGTATGAATACACCTAAGACGAAAGCAATATCCATCGGAACGATTCACATCGGCGGCAATCATCCGTTAGTGCTGATCGCGGGACCTTGTGTCATCGAAAACCGCGAGATAATTCTTCAAACGGCAAAGAGTATTCAATCCATTGCAGAACGGCATCAGATACCGTTCATCTTCAAGTCTTCCTACCGGAAAGCAAACCGCACAAGCGGCAATTCCTTTGCATCGATTGGCGATGAGAAAGCTCTGCAAATTCTTGCGGAAGTGAAACGCGAGTTCGGTGTGCCAATTCTCACCGACATTCATTCCCCCGCCGAAGCAACCAGAGCGGCTGAAGTTGCAGATGTATTGCAGATTCCAGCATTTCTGTGCCGACAAACAGAATTACTTGAAGCTGCTGGAAGAACCGGTAAGGTTGTGAATATCAAGAAAGGGCAATTCGTTGCGCCGGATGATATGCACCTTGCCGCGGAAAAAGTTGCCGCGACGGGCAACAACAAAATTCTGCTTACGGAACGCGGAACAACTTTTGGTTACCATAATCTTGTAGTGGATATGCGATCTTTGCCGATAATGCAAAAATCCGGATACCCTGTGGTGTTAGATGCCACGCACTCTGTGCAGTTGCCGGGAGGTGCAAAGAATCAGAGCGGCGGTCAGCCCGAATTTATTTTCCCCATCGCGCGCGCAGGTGTTGCTACCGGTTGCGATGCGCTTTTCATCGAGACACATCCGAATCCGGCAGAAGCACTGAGCGACGCCGCCAGCCAATTGAAATTAGATTTGCTGGAAGAATTGGTAAAACAAGTGAAAGCGATTGATGATTTGGTGAAGGAGTTTTGAATGAGAAGTCCAATTCTGTTTCAAGGAGATTGTTCAACACTTTTAGAGCGAGCTAAATTCTTTTCGCTCTCAAAAAAGTCCGAAATCCATTTAACCTTCCTTGATCCACCATTCAATCAAGACAAAGAATACAACGAGTGGGATGACGACATCCCAGAGGAAGAGTACTGGCGTTGGATGACAGACATATGCGCAAAAATTTTTGCGCTGACGAGTGACGGCGGTGCAATTTACTTTATGCAACGCGAAAAGAAAACAGAATCTGTTTTGCAGTGTCTGCGTAAAACCGGATGGACATTTCAAAATTTAATTATCTGGAAAAAGAAGACATCAGCAGTTCCCGGAATAAACCGATACGGCAAACATTATCAGATTATCGCGTTTGCAACGAAAGGAGATCGACCTCGGGTTTTTAACCGACTAAGAATTGATCCACCCTTGCCGCAAGGATATAAGATAGAAAGAGAAAATGGTTTGTACGTAACTGATGTATGGGATGATATACGCGAATTAACATCGGGGTATTTTGCCAACGACGAAGCATTAAGAGATACCGAGGGCAATCGACTCCACAAACAACAGACGCCTTTACAACCCCTTGTGAGAATTATTCTATCTTCAACAAAACCAAACGATTCTATTCTTGATCCATTTACTGGCACTGGAACAACGCTTGTTGCGGCACAGGGATTAAATCGTTTATCCGTTGGATTGGAAATCGACAAGAAGAATGTTAAAATCATACAACGCAGAATAGATGAAGAGCGTGAATCCGACAGTATTACAAAATTCTATAAAGATTACATTTGCACAAAGGATTTAGACAATATTTGGGGAAACAGTTCTCAACAAAAGAACGACATAACAATAACTAACCAAACTCGCGCACAACAACGTCTTTTTGGACAAACAGCAATTGAATAGAAACTATGGTAAAAAAAGTAAACTCAACAAATCTCAAGAATATTAAGCTTCTTCTCCTTGACGTGGATGGTGTGATGACGGACGGCGGAATTTATTATTCCAATTCCGGAGATGAGTTTAAAGAATTCAATATTCAAGATGGATATGGAATTAGGAAACTGCATCAGGCTGGAATACAGGTTGGCATTATCACAGGGCGAATGTCAAAGATTGTCGAGAAACGCGCACTTGATTTAGGGATTACAGAAGTCCACCAAAATCTCGATAATAAATTAGATGCATACGAATCCATAAAAAAGAAATTTGATCTTACCGATGCAAACATCTCGTATATCGGGGATGATGAATTTGATCTTGCGGTGCTGAAGCGCGTCGGATTCTCTGCTGCACCGGCAGATGCTATGCCGACTGTAATGAAGCAAGTGCATTATGTCTGCACACGCGGCGGCGGCCATGGTGCAGTTCGTGAAGTAATAGAGCTTATTTTAAAAAATCAAAAGAAAAAGTAATTACAGGGAACACACTTGTCTGTCATGTTCTTGGCGTAGAGGGAAATAATGAAATCTTCTATCGAAAAAGGAAAAGAAATCATCCGCATAGAAGCGGAAGCGGTTGCAGCGCTTGAATCGCGCATCAATGGGAATTTTGCAGCGGCGGTCGATCTTATCTTCAACGCAAAGGGACGCGTGGTGATTACCGGCATGGGAAAATCCGGCATCATCGCCAGAAAAATTGCCGCGACGATGAGCTCGACCGGCACACCTTCCGCCTTTATGCATCCTTCCGATGCTGTGCACGGCGATTTGGGAATGGTCACACCGGACGATGTGGTGATCTTCATTTCAAAAAGTGGCGATACAGGAGACCTGTGGCAGCTTCTCCTGAGCTTTCATCAACTTGGTGTGAAAATTATTGCGCTCACAGGCAACGTCAACTCGGCCCTCAGCAAACAATGCGACATTGTTCTCGACGCGAGCGTTAAAGAGGAAGCGTGCCCGTATGATCTTGCACCGACATCCTCAACCACCGCTGCATTAGTCATGGGCGATGCGCTTGCGATCACGCTTCTGCAAAAACGTAACTTCACACAAGAAGATTTTGCATTGTTCCATCCGGGCGGCAATCTTGGTAAACGGCTGTTACTAAAAGTAGAGATGATGATGATCACCGGCGCAAATGTGCCGGTCGTTAAAGAAAGCGTTTCGCTTTCCGATGCTATTATTGAAATCAGTTCCAAACGATTGGGCGCTACGTGTGTCGTTGACAACGCAGGCGTTCTCTGCGGCATCCTCACTGATGGCGATCTTCGCCGTCTGCTTCAAAGAACCACGAACATCACAAGTCTCACTGCTCGCCAAGTGATGACGCAGAATCCTAAAACCATCCGCCAGAATATTCTTGCTGTTCAAGCGCTTAAAGTAATGGAAACGTTCAAGATCACGCAGTTGGTCGTGGTGGACAACGACCAGCATCCTATCGGTGTATTGCATCTTCATGATTTGGTTGAAGCAGGATTAGGCGGAGATTCCGGAACATGAAATCGTTCTGCATCTGGATGTTCTGTGCAGTCGCACTTTCATTCTTTGGTTGTGAAGAGAAAACTCTGCCTTCCGTTATTTCGACAATTGATAGCCGAACCCTCCCGCAACAAGAAAGCTGGAACAGCACTATCGTTATATCGGATTCGGGCCGCATCAGCGCCATCATTGTTGCGGGATATATTCGCGTGGATGATCTGAGCCGACAAACACAAATGAGCCAAGGTGTAAAAGTGCGATTCTTCAGCCGCGAAGGAAAACAAACCTCTCTACTTACAAGTGACGAAGGAAGTGTGGACGAAGTAACCAACAATTTGGAGGCGCGAAAAAACGTCGTTGTCATTTCCAGCGATGCATCGCAAATGAAAACTGAACAATTATTTTGGGATAATCAGCGCCAGCTCATCTATACGCCGGAATATGTGCAAATCAAGACTGTGAAAGAAAAAATGCAGGGACACGGATTTGAATCGGACCAAAGTTTAAAAAATTACCGCGTCTTCCGTGTCACCGGGCAAACACAGACGGAATAATATTAATGCGGTTTCGTTGTTCATATATTTCTGTCGCCGCAATATTTTGTATTGCGAGTTCGATGTTCGCTCAACAGAGCAAAGTTATCGATCTGCGACATGCGGACACGCTGAAAGGAAAGATTCTGTACGGAGAAGAAGTCCAAGAACTCATCGGCAAAGTCTATTTTGTTCAAATTCCAACTTCCGGCGGATTGGTAAAAGTCTGGTGCGACACAGCGTTTCGCTTTATGACACAGAATAAAATTGAATTGTACGGAAATGTGAAAGTTGTCCGAGATAGTGTCACAATCCGTTCGAAAGAAGGCGTGTACTATGCCGAACGCAGGATGATGGAAGGAAAAAACGGCGTACAGCTGGAACGCGGCAAGACATCTTTAACTGCACAGAACGGAGAATATTTTGTGGATGAAAAGCGTTCTCACTTTGTCGGTGATGTTTTGCTCATAGATACTTCCACAACAATCACATGCAATGAAATGAATTATTACGAGGCAGAGACTCGATCTGTCGCTATTGGCAATGTGCACGTTTTCGAGAATACGAATGGTGTCAATATCTATGGCGACTCGCTTATTCACATCGAGCAGAAAAAATTCACGCTCGTATTAAAGCAGCCACGATTGGTGAAAATAGACACATCCGCCAGCGGCATCATCGACACCATGGTGGTCGTCAGCCACGAGATGCAATCCATTCAAGACACTACAGAACGCTTTGTGGCAATCGACAGTGTGCGCTTGGTGAAAGGCAGTATGTCTGCACGATGCGGCAAAGCAACATACTTCGTGAAAAACGACTTCATCACGCTTCAAACACATCCCATAATTTGGAGCGACGAGAATCAAATCACCGGCGACTCTATTCATGTCCGGATGGAAGACAAACGAGTCAGAAGCATGTGGGTTAAAGACCGGGCGATGACGATTTCCCGCGTTGACACAGCCCTGCCCAACCGTTTCAACCAATTAACAGGCAGAGAGTTGACAATGTACTTCCGTGCAAATAAATTAGAACAGGTGGATGTGCAGAAGAACGCAACGAGTCTCTATTATTTATTTGACAATAAGGAACCGAACGGCGCCAACAAGTCAAGCGGAGACCGTATCTTCATCGATTTCGTCACGGGCGAAGTGGATCGTATCAAAATTGTAGGCGGCGTGCAGGGACAATATCTTCCTGAGAAAATGATTATTAAACACGAACAGGATTACAATCTTGACGGTTTTCGGTGGTACGAGAATCGTCCAATTCGACAGGGCGTACACATTATTAGCGAGTAGTATGGCAAAACAAATCAATAAATCTATTTTACAAACGAAGCGGCTTGCCGCATCGAAAAAAAATAAAACCGTTGTGCGCCGCAAATCGCAATCACCGAAGCCACGGGGAACAAAACAAATTGTAAAGCGGGCGCGCAAAGTTTCAGTCATCGCAGTTCCACAACCGGTAATGCCTGTCGTGACTGCACCAGCGATTCCTCAGATCATTCTTCGCTCAAGCGGATTGGTGAAACGTTACAAAAAACGCGCGGTAGTGGATGAAGTCACCATACAAGTGAAGCAAGGGGAAATTGTCGGTTTGCTTGGACCAAACGGCGCCGGTAAGACAACGACATTCTATATGATTGTCGGAATGATTAGGCCGAACGACGGCAAAGTATTTATGGATGACATCGAGATTACCAAGATGCCGATGTACAAGCGAGCGAGAAACGGCATCAGTTATTTACCGCAAGAGCCATCCGTGTTTCGACGATTGTCGGTGCGGGATAATCTTATGGCTATTCTACAAACGACATCGCTGAATCGGAAAGAACAAGAAGAGAAATGCAATCGGTTGATGGATGAATTCGGACTGACGTATATCGCGACAAGCAAAGGGTATGTGCTTTCCGGCGGTGAACGCCGCAGGACGGAGATTGCCCGCGCGCTGGCGCTTGATCCAAAATTTATTTTATTGGATGAACCATTTGCCGGCATCGATCCTATTGCCGTGGAAGACATTATGCAGATTGTCATCAAATTGAAAAACAAGAATATCGGTGTACTCATTACTGATCACAATGTGCATGAAACGCTTTCTATAACGAATCGTTCCTATTTACTGTTTGAAGGAAGAATTTTAAAATCCGGCACGGCGGAATATCTTGCCAACGATCCTGAAGCAAAGAAATTGTATCTTGGAGAAAACTTTAAATTAGATAGATACGAATAGCAGCAAGCAAAGAGTAATGAGCAGTGAGCAAAGAACAATGACAATTGACTAATCACTCGATCATAAAATTGAAAATCACAAAATCCAAAACAACTAATCACCAAACATTATGATTGTCGTTTTAGAAACAGGTACCGCAGAAAAACAAATTGAAGAAATCATCCGCGTTCTGCACGACCACGGATTCGATGTGCATCGCTCCACCGGCGTGCAGCATACAGTCCTGGGCGCCATCGGCGTTCATCCGGAGTTCGACCACAGACAGATTGAACTGCTGGATGGCGTTGCAGAGGTTGTGCGCGTTACTGAACCGTTCAAACTCGCCAGCCGAGCATTTAAGCGCGAAGGATCCGTGTTCGATATTGGCGGGGTGAAAATTGGCGGACCAGAAGTTATTGTCATGGCAGGACCATGCTCGGTCGAGACCGAGGAACAAGTTTTCAAGATTGCAAAATATGTTAAGGATTCCGGCGCGAAAATATTGCGCGGGGGCGCGTTCAAACCGCGCACGTCACCTTATACCTTCCAGGGACTTGGTGAAGATGGTTTAAAACTCCTGCGCTCAGCGGCAGATGAGTACAAGCTGAAAGTCATCACGGAAGTGATGGACAAGAGCCAGATCGATCTTGTGGAAAAGTACGCGGACATTTTACAGATCGGCGCGCGGAACATGCAAAATTACATGTTTCTGAAAGATCTAGGCAAAGCATCGAAGCCGGTTATGCTCAAGCGCGGCCTTGCCGCAACGATTGAAGAATGGCTGATGTCCGCGGAATATATTCTTGCAGGCGGCAACGAGAACGTTATTCTCTGCGAACGCGGCATCCGAACATTCGAAACCGCTACACGCAACACTATGGACATAAGCGCAATTCCGGTCATAAAAAAGAAAAGCCATTTGCCCATCGTTGCCGATCCATCGCATGGCGTTGGCATTCGCGATAAGGTGATTCCGATGGCTCGCGCGTCTGTTGCCGCCGGTGCGGATGGCATTATGGTCGAAGTGCATCACGATCCTGACCACGCATTATCGGATGGGGCGCAGTCGCTCTATCCGGATCAGTTTACGCAGATGATGAAAGAAGTCCGTATGATTGCTCAAGCCATAAATCGCACTATCGCATGAGTACTTTTCAAAGAATATGCCGCCCCGAAGGAGTAACAAAAAATCAATATGAATTCTCAGTTTTGTGTATCATACTTTAATTATTAACTGATGTTACGCAAAACCATCTTTTATGCTGATAAACATGGAATGTAATAGAACAAAGTACACCACCCCTTTCTCCCCTCCTCGTTTGAGGAGGGGAAATCCCGAGACGATGCAAAATCGGGTCGGGATAGGGAGGTGGATAATCATATAAAAAAATATTATTAAGAAATGCTGAGCAGTTACATCATAATTTTATAAAATGAAAACACAGCAATCACTTCCATTTAAGCATGTAACAATTATCGGCGTCGGACTCATCGGCGGATCGCTGGCGCTTGCCATAAAGCATCGCTTCCCTGCTATTCATATTATCGGTGTCGACAAACCGCAAATTCTCAAACGTGCATTGAAACGGAATGTCATCGACGTTGCTGAACGTTCAGTGAAACGAGCTGTACACTCTGCTGATCTCGTTATCATCGCTGCGCCTGTTTTTGCAATCGCAAAACTTCTGCCTATCATTGCAAAGAATAGGGCGCCTCACGCCATCGTGACCGATACCGGCAGTGTGAAGCAAGCAATAGTGAAGCGGGCTCAAAAACTTTTTCCCGATGGCAACTTCGTCGGCGGACACCCAATGGCAGGTTCAGAATTCTCCGGCATCGATGCGGCACATCCTTTATTGTTTCAGAATGCGATTTACATCCTGACGCCAATGCGGACAACAAACAAAAAAGCACTCCGAGCTATTGCAAAACTTTTCACTTCACTTGATGCACGCATCTTCACCATTGATCCTGCTGCACATGACAGCGTTGTCGCCGCCGTAAGTCATCTTCCGCAGCTTGCCGCAGTCGCATTAATGAACACTGTCGGCAAACGACATCCAAACTCACCTGATCATCTCTCGCTTGCCGCCGGTGGTTTCCGTGATATGACGCGTATCGCATCAAGCAAATTTGAAATGTGGAAGGATATTCTTTCCGCCAACCAGAAAGAAATCGGTAAAGCGCTCCGGCTTTTCATCAATCAATTAGAAAAGATGGCGGCAGTTGTGAATTCAAATCCTTCACGCCTTTCGACGGAGTTTAAGGCATCACGTAACCTGCGGCTGCGTATTCCTCAATCGATGAAAGGATTTATGTCGCCGCTTGTTGACTTGTCTGTCTTCGTCGAAGACAAACCCGGCGAGCTTGCACGCTTGACTTCATCGCTGGCGAAAAAGAAAATTAATATTAAAGATATGGAACTACTCAAAGTGCGGGAGGGACGCGGCGGGACATTTCGTCTCTCGTTCGAAAATCACAATGTCTCTAACGAAGTTGCGCGCATACTTCAACGAGCTGGTTTTAATGTAAGCGGGAAACGTTAAGAAGTATAACTACCTCTTATAGCCCCAAAGCAGCTTTTACTTTTTATCCGCACTGGACGTCGTGTCAGTAGATGGTTTCGATTCCTGTTTGGAATCGGGTTTAGATTCTTTCTTAGAGTCCGGCTTGGATTCAGATTTGGAGTCGGGCTTCGATTCCGATTTCGTGCTGGAACTCGAAGATGTATTAGATTTCTTATAATCCGTCAAATAAAACCCGCTTCCTTTAAATATGAGCCCAACGCCGCTTGACATTAATCGTTTGAGCGTGGGTTTGGCGCATTTCGGACACATAATCAACGGATCTGATGACATCGTCTGAAATTCTTCAAATTCGTGGCCACAGGATTTACAACGATACTCGTATGTTGGCATTCTTACCTTTTACTCTTGACCTTAATTTTTAACTTGATGAAATATACCTCCGATTTACCAAGATTTCAATTGGATTCTCCCGATGAGCTAAATAAGATATGGAACCTAACGTATTCCATCATCGTTTAGAGATTATCACAACCAATTAAAAAGGAGACATCATGATCAGCAAACCTTTACAAAGCGCTCTTAACGAGCAAATTAACTTTGAACTTTTTTCCGCGTACCTGTATCTTTCAATGTCTGCACATTTCGAAACACAGAATCTCTCCGGCTTCGCGAACTGGACGCGTGTACAATACCAAGAAGAAACCGGGCACGCCATGAAGTTTTACAAGTACGTGTTTGATCGCAACGGCGTGGTAACATTGAAAGCTATTGCACAGCCGGCGACAAAGTTTAAAACACCGGTTGAAATATTTAAACAAGTTCTTGAGCACGAACAAAAAGTAACATCGCTCATTAACAAACTATACGAATTGGCAGTAAAGGAAAAAGATTACGCTGCGCAGAGCTTTCTACAATGGTTCATCAACGAGCAGGTGGAAGAAGAAAAAAACGCAATCGACATTATTAATATGCTGGAGATGATCGGTGACTCACCTGTAAGTTTGATGATGTCTGATCGCCAACTGGGCGCGCGGAAATAATGATTAACTGATGTTTTGCAAAAAGGAAAAGAACAGCCTGTCATTCCCTCACGTTTTTAGAGGGAATATAGGAAAATAGATGCCCGACTATCCCGATTGATATAATCAATCGGGACAGGCATGACAACCTTATATTTTTTGGTGTTGTTTCTGTCGTGCGTAACATGAGCGATTAATTTAAAAAAATAAAAAGCCGCTTCGTCAAAAACGGAGCGGCTTTTTGGTTACCTTCTGAAGGTGCTCTCTGCTAAGCTCAGCGACCTTTCGAAGGTTGCCTTGTTGGTAACGCGGTCGCTTTATATTTTCGGTCCCGCCTTAATCACTTCCGGTGGACAGGTGGCTTCAAACTTCTTGAAGTTCTCTATGAACCGCGTTGCAAGACTTTTATATTTTTCTTCATGCGCCTTCTTGCTTGACCAGGAATCTGCCGGATTTAAGATGCCTTCCGGAACGTCCGGGCACGAGAGCGGCACATCAAAACCGAATACAGAATCCTTGCGGTACTTTACATTCACCAACGAGCCATCGAGCGCCGCATTGAGCAATGCACGCGTATACTTGATGCTGATTCGTTTGCCAATGCCAAAAGGTCCGCCAATCCAGCCGGTATTCAACAGCCAGCAATGAACGCCATACTTTAAAATTTTTCTCTTCAACAGATCGGCATAAAACGACGGTTGATGTACCATAAACGGCGCGCCGAAGCAGGTGCTGAATGTCATCTCCGGTTCTTTGCCGAGTCCAACTTCTGTTCCCGCAATTTTTGAAGTATAGCCGGAAATAAATTGATACATCGATTGCTCAGGTGTTAATTTTGCAATCGGCGGCATGACGCCTGAAGCGTCGCACGTCAAGAAAACAATATTCTTCGGATGACCTGCCATCTTTTCCGGAATTGCATTCTCAATATAATCCAACGGGTACGATGCACGCGTGTTTTCAGTGATCGATTCATCATCAAGATCAATGCTGCGTGTAATTGGATCGAAGGGAACATTTTCCAGAATCGTGCCGAACCGCCGCGTAGTCGCATAAATTTGCGGCTCTGCTGAGGGTGATAAACGAATTACTTTTGCGTAACATCCGCCTTCAATATTGAAGACTCCTTCATCGCTCCATCCGTGTTCGTCATCGCCGATGAGACCGCGTTTCGGATCAGCCGAAAGCGTTGTCTTACCGGTTCCGGAGAGTCCGAAGAAAATTGCCGAGTCGTTTTTTGATCCGACATTTGCTGAGGAATGCATCGGCATAACACCCTGCAGCGGAAGCAAGTAATTAAGAATTGTAAAAATTGATTTCTTAATCTCTCCAGCATATGCGGTGTTTCCGATAATGCAAAGCTTCTGCTCGAAGTTCAACACGATTAATGTTTCGGTTGCCGTGCCGTCGATTGTTTGTATTCCCTTGAAGCCCGGCAGAGCCAAAACAGTGAATTCCGGTACGTGGCGTTTGTACTCTTCCGCTGTCTGCGGCAGAATGAACATATTGCGAGCGAACATCGAGTGCCAAGCTAACTCAGTAACAATGCGGATTGGCATTTTATAATTTGGATCAGCACACGCATAACAATCTTGCACAAATACATCGCGTCCCTGTAAAAATCCCTGCATTCTATTTACAAGGCCATTGAATTTATCCGTGCTGAAAGGGCGATTGTGCTCGCCCCACCAGATATTTTGCTCTGTGCTTGCTTCTCTTACCACATACTTGTCATTTGCCGAACGCGCTGTGTGCTTACCTGTATTCGCGACGATAGGACCAAGATGGGATATCTTCGCTTCCTGGCGGAAAACAATTTCTTCGTAAAGCGCTTCAGTTGTTAAATTCCAATATGCCTTCCGAAGATTGCTTATGCCGTGGTTATCTAATCCGTAATCACTTTTGAGTGCAGATGCTTCGCCTTCAGCCGGGGTTTTTATATTCAAGATATTGTTCATAGCCAATCTCGCACTAGTTTTCGTTCGCCAATATAGATTTCGTTTGGTGAATTAGGATCCAACGCCCACTTAATACGCTCGATTCCAACTTTCACGTCTTTCACTGTTGTAGAATAACTAATCCTTAAGTGACCCTCCATGCCAAATTCTCTTCCTGGCACAGTAACCACTAAAGCTTTTTTCAGCAGGAAGTCTGCTAACGCAACTGAATCATTGCTGTACGCACGGAAATCTGGTAAGCAATAATATGTGCCATCTGGCGGAATGAGTTTGATACCATTGAATGAATTTAATTCTTGAATCATTACATTGCGGTTATTTTCAAGCGTCAACCGCAAACTTTCCACTGCACTCTGCAATCCGTTCAACGCACCTTCGGCGCCGGCTTGTAATAAGACTGAAGTACAAGAAGAAATTTGGCTTTGCACAATTGTCATCACTTTAACTATCTCTTTGCTGGCGACTACCCAGCCAACACGGAAGCCGGTCATCCCGTACAACTTCGAAATACCGTTTATGGTAATAACTTTTGTCGATTCAATATCTTTTTTTGTGTACTTGTATGCGATAGGCGATTTTTTCCCTTCGAAAACAAGTTTCTGGTAGATGTCATCCATGACGAGATAAATTCCCTTCTTCTCGCAGAACTCTACCAACTCCGCAATGAAGGATTCCGGATAAATAACACCAGAAGGATTATTCGGACTGTTCACAATAATCATTTTTGTGTACGAACTGACAGCTTCCATGACATCCTTCATCGCTGGAACGAATCGTCCATCATCCGGCTTAACGATAACAGGAATTCCGTAAACCATCCTAACCATGTCTGGATAGCTCACCCAGTATGGCGCCAAGATAATTACCTCATCTTGCGGATTAATGAGAGTATACAATAGGGCGAATAATGCCTGCTTTGCTCCTTGTGAAATAATGATATTATCGGTACTAACCATTCTGTCATAATTCTCTTCCGTGTACCGAACGACAGCTTTCTTCAACGAACTAATACCGTCAGTTGGTGTGTACTTGATATCGCCTGTGTTAAGTCTGGCAGCAGCACTAAGAATTGCGCTAATAGGCGCTTTATTCTTCGGCTCACCGCCTCCAAGATGAATAACAGCTTCACCTTTTTCTCGAAGCTTAGCCGCTGCTTCATTTAACTTAAGCGTCGGCGATTCATTGATAGATCCTGCAAGTTTACTGATACTCATAATATAAGTATCCTCCTGTTATATTTTGCCGAGTGATCGAAGAGAAACTCAAGTGTAAAAAGCAAAGCGTAATACTTTACTTTACTATAATAATTGTAAGCAAGTTTTTGAAAACAGTCAATAGGCGGCTTAATTTATTTTAATAAAATCTTGTTTGCATCAAATTGTTATACACATCCTTTTCGGTTTTTTGTTTTCCCGAGAGAAACTGAGCGTCACCTTTTAATGCGACGTTCAATGTGTTGATGCAACCGACGGGAGCATTGCGTTTGTTTGTGAGAGAATTCTTCTGTATTTTTAAATGAAATTTTTCAACTAAAACGAAATCAGATTATGAGAGCGATCATCCCCGTTGCAGGTGTTGGCAGCCGACTGCGTCCGCACACGTACTCCGTGCCTAAAGTGCTGCTCAACGTCGCCGGGAAACCGATCATCGGGCACATTCTTGATAAAATCATCGAAGCTGGCTTTGATGAAGCCACTATCATTGTTGGGTATCTTGGTGAGATGATAAAAGAATATGTTTTGGAAAATTACAAAATTAAATTTGATTTTGTAGAACAAGAGGAACGCCTTGGCTTAGGGCATGCCATCTACCTCTCTCGGCACACGTTTTCCAATAGTCCGATTCTGATAATCCTTGGCGACTCGATTTTCGAAGTCGATCTTAAATCGATGATCGCGAACCAACAGACACAAATCGGTGTTAAATATGTTGACGACCCGAGAAGATTTGGAGTAGCTGAAACTATAGACGGGCACATTGCACATTTGGTAGAAAAACCTGAGAAACCAAAAAGCAATCTTGCCATCGTTGGTCTCTATTATATAGTTCAGTCCCAGCTCTTAGTGAAATGTTTAGAAGAAATGATCAAGAGTAACACACGCACGAAGGATGAGTTTCAATTGACTGATGCACTTCAGATGATGATTGAGCGCGGCGAACAGATGAAGACCTTTCTCGTGGAAGGATGGTTTGATTGCGGCAAACCGGAAACTCTGCTTTCAACAAACCAGCATCTTCTCGGATTTCAGCCGGTACCGGCGCCTATCAAAGGTGTCGTGATTCAACCGCCTGTTTTTATTTCAAAGAAAGCAAAAGTCAGAAACGCAATTATTGGGCCGAACGCAACGATCGCCGATGATGCGGTAATAGAAAACTCCATCATCCGCAATTCTATAATCGGCGAGGGAGCGACCGTTGTGAGCTCTCTGCTTGAAGAATCTTTAATCGGCACCAATGCTGTTGTACGTGGTAATTACAAACGAATTAACATCGGCGATTCATCTGAGTTAGAATTTTATTGATTACCTTGCTGTTTGCGGCAATCCTGAATTGATTCATCGATTCGTCTTAAAAATATTTTACTAAACAATAAATTATGTACGGAGAAAGAATGAGAAATCTATTTACATCGGAATCTGTGTCTGAAGGGCACCCCGATAAAGTCTGCGATCAGATTTCAGATGCAGTGCTTGATGCGCTGCTTGAACAGGATAAAACATCGCGAGTCGCGTGCGAAACATTTGTTACGACCGGCATGGTTCTCGTCGGCGGCGAGATTACCACGAAAGGGTATATTGAAGTTCAAGAAATTGTACGCAATGTCATCCGTGACATTGGTTACACGAAAGCAGGCGTCGGATTCGATGCGGATTCGTGTTCAGTTCTCTCTTCCATTCATTCCCAATCTCCGGATATTGCACAGGGCGTTGACACAGGTGGCGCAGGCGACCAAGGAATGATGTTTGGATACGCCTCTTCTGAAACACCAGAGTTGATGCCGGCACCGATTATGTACGCGCACAAGCTAGTACTTCGTTTGGCAAATGTTCGGAAGAAACAACCAACGCTCATGCCATATCTCCGTCCTGATGCAAAATCTCAGGTGACGGTTGAATATGATAATAACGGAAAACCGATCCGTGTAGATACTATTGTCGTCTCTACACAGCACGATCCGGAAGTAACACAGAAGAAAATCAAAGAAGATGTTATTGAACTCATCGTACGCAACGTTATTCCATCTGGAATGCTTGACAACAAAACACGTTATTTTGTTAACCCTACCGGCAGATTTGAAGTCGGCGGACCACACGGCGACAGCGGTTTAACCGGACGCAAAATTGTAGTCGATACGTACGGTGGACGCGCACCGCATGGCGGCGGTGCATTCTCCGGCAAAGATCCAACGAAAGTTGACCGAAGTGCAGCATATGCAGCACGGCATATCGCAAAGAATATTGTCGCAGCAAAACTTGCCTCGGAATGTCAAATCCAGGTTGCTTATGCTATCGGCGTCTCGGAACCGGTATCTATCCAGATCAAAACCTTCGGTACTGGGATCATGCCTGATGCGCAACTCTCGGATTTCGTGATGAAAGAAATCGATCTAACACCTCGCGGTATCATCAAACGGCTTAATTTACGCCGACCGATTTATCGTAAAACGGCGGCATATGGACACTTCGGCCGCGATGAAAAGGAATTCACTTGGGAAAAATTGGATTTAGTAAAGACCTTACAGAAAGCAGTAAAGTAAAAGTGGCGAATGGTGATTGATAAATTAACCAATTAATTATTTAACGAATTAGCAATTTAACTTTTTGAAAAATAACTATGAACGAGAAAAAAAATAAGTTTAAAGTAAAAGATCTTTCCCTGGCGAAAGCCGGTAAACTCCGCATCGAGTGGGCGGAATCCCGCATGCCGGTACTGATGGCATTGTTGGAAAAATACAGCACAACGAAACCATTCAAGGGCTACAAAATTGCTGGGTGTCTGCACGTGACAAAAGAAACCGCTGTGCTTATAAAAACATTTGCTGCGGCTGGAGCTCAAGTCAGTTGGAGTGGATGCAATCCGCTTTCTACACAGGATGACGTGGCCGCAGCGCTTGCCGCCGAAGGCATTAGCATCTTTGCCTGGCACGGAATGAACGTGAAAGAATTTTACTGGTGTATTGAAGAGACACTGAAGTTCAAACCACAGCTCACACTCGATGACGGCGCGGACCTCATTTTCACCGTGCACAACAAACATCAGGAATTAATCCCAACCATCATTGGTGGAACGGAAGAAACTACCACAGGCGTGCATCGCCTCCGTGCAATGGCGAATGACGGTGCGCTTCAATATCCGGTCATCGCTGTGAACGACGCCGAGACAAAATGGGACTTCGACAACGTGTACGGCACAGGCCAATCGACACTCGATGGCATTCTCCGCGCAACAAGCGTATTGTTGGCAGGGAAAAATTTCGTCGTTGCCGGTTTCGGGCATTGCGGTAAAGGCGTCGCATTACGCGCAAAGGGGCTTGGAGCAAATGTCATCATTACAGAAGTGAAACCAACCGCCGCATTGAAAGCAACGTTGGAAGGTTTTCGTGTGATGAAGATGGATGATGCTGCAAAAGTTGGCGACATCTTTGTCACTGCCACCGGTGTGAAAGATATTATCATTGAGCGGCATTTTAAAACAATGAAGGATGGAGCGATCATTTGCAACACAGGGCATTATGATTGCGAAATTAACATTCCTGATCTAGAAAAAGTCTCCAAGGGAAAGCGCGAAGTCCGGAAAGACAACGAAGAGTACACGTTAAAAAATGGCAAACGTGTCTTCTTGCTTGCGAAAGGACGTCTTGTCAATCTTGCCGCCGCCGAAGGACATCCTTCAGAAGTCATGGATATGTCATTCGCGAATCAGTTTATGTCGCAGCTCCGGCTCGTGGAAACCCACAAAAAGGGCAAGCGATTAGATAACAAGGTGTATGATATTCCAGCAGCACAGGATCAGGAAATTGCCGGTGTCAAACTTGCAACAATGGGCTACAGGATTGACAAGCTCACGAAAGAACAAGTGAAATACAACGACGATTATTCGGCTGGAACGTAACGACCTCTTTGACTTTCCGCAGGGTCATTTAGCGTAAGTGCAAATGACCTTCGGAAGGTTTTTTTATTTTGACTTCAAGAAAAAGATAGCTACGTTGTAGAAAATATCTGCACGGAATTTTCGCCGGCAAAAAGATTTTGCACATCAAGAGGAGACCAGTTGTGGAAAAAAATCCTGCTTCATATAAATTTGAGAAACGAAAGAAAGAAATCGCACGCCAAAAGAAACAGGAAGAGAAACGGAAGCGTCAGTTGGAAAAGAAACAAGGAAAGCTGGACGAGACGCCATTGATTTCTCCTGATGGAACGCCGATTACTCCTTTAGAAGAAATAGATGCAGAAATACATATAGAAGACAGTCCAGATACAATTGAATGAGCAACTGCCACCTTTTAACCATTGACTCCGTAAATCGGCTTTACTGCGCAGCGTCGTAGATAATTTTAATTCAGCTTACAGGCAGTAGTCGAGACAATGATTCGACCAGAAGGTACGAATTTTCAATCCTTATATTTATCCGAATCCTTTTTCTTTTACCTGCATCTTATTTGGAGAAGAGTGACGAACGTATCAATTTTTATAGACACGCATAATCGACTAATTACTATTTAAGAAGTTACTCAATGACAAAAGAAATCTTCCTCAAACAACTTAAAGGCAACACATTTGCCGCCAAAGCCGGGTCCAATCATTGGGTGATGATGGATTCGAAAGCGGAAGTCGACGGCGACGACGGCGCATCAACGCCGAAAGAATTTGTGCTCATGGCGCTTGCCGGTTGTACTTCGATGGACGTCATTCCTATCCTCAAAAAGAAAAAGTCACCAGTAATAGGTTATGAATGCAATGTGAAGGGAATCGAGCGAGACGAACATCCAAAAATCTTCACGGAGATTCACATCGAATATGTTTTCTACGGCGACGGCATCAAACCGGAAGATGTGGAACGTGCAATCGACCTTTCGGTAACAAAGTACTGCTCAGTCTCAGCGATACTTTCAGCAAGCGCAAAACTGACACATTCATACCGGATTGAACCTTCAGCAAAACTTCTTGCATAACCGAAGATCATCAATAAAAATATAGGTGCATAAATAAAGAAGGCTCTGGGTAGTCCAGAGCCTTTTCATTTTAATTTTATTTTGACCACTATGAGATGTTTTCAATAATCCTTAACAATTCATCCGCCTCTATCGGTTTCTGTATAAAAGCTTCGACATTTGCAGCAAGAATATCTTGCGAAGAATAACTTGCCGCATGCGCGGTTATAATGATCACAGGAAAATTCGGATTTATTTCTTTTACCCATTTTGTGAATTCCATTCCATCCATTATCGGCATTTCCAAATCAACAATTGCCAGATCAACTTTCAAAGTGCGCATTACTTCTAAACCTTCGGCGCCATTGGCTGCGTCTAATACCACATATCCATTATTTTCCAATACCCGTTTAAGAATCAGGCGATGGATATCTTCGTCTTCTACTACGAGTATCGTAGATCCACTTTTCATGTTATCAGCCGATTATTCATAACAGAAGATACATCTCTGTAAAAACTTTTGCAAGTAAATATCTCTCGACTTTGAATTTCTGCAAAGCTTCACTATCTTATTATTGCTTTTTTCATGACACAACTGAGAACTTTCGGAGAAAAACACAATGATTTCAAAACCATTAGATCAACTCTGTATCAATACGATTCGAACACTTGCAATGGACGGCGTTCAAAAAGCAAAATCCGGGCATCCCGGTATGCCCATGGGCATGGCGCCCGTTGCGTATGTGCTATGGACAAAACATCTCAATCATAATCCGGCAAATATGCACTGGCAGAATCGCGACCGCTTTATTCTTTCCGGCGGACATGGGTCAATGCTGCTGTATAGTTTGCTTCATCTTACCGGCTACAAAGTTACACTCGATGATTTGAAAAGTTTCCGCCAGCTTGGAAGCAAAACTCCAGGCCATCCTGAATACGGCCACACTGACGGCGTCGAAGTAACAACGGGACCACTTGGTCAGGGATTTACAAATGGCGTAGGAATGGCAATTGCCCAGAAATATCTCGCTGCCCGCTACAATAAACCTGAATTTAAAGTCGTCGATTATCATATCTACGCAACGCTTGGAGACGGTGATTTGATGGAAGGAATCACTGCTGAAGCTGCATCGCTTGCGGGACATTTGAAACTCGACAACCTGATATATTTCTATGACGACAACCACATCAGTATAGATGGTTCTACCGAATTGGCATTCACAGAAGATCGGGCAAAGCGGTTTGAGGCGTACGAATGGTTCGTGCAAAAGGTAAAAGATGGTAACGATCTGATCGCAATAGACAAAGCTATTCAACGAGCCAAGAAAGAAAAAGGTCGTCCCTCTATTATTATGGTGAGGACTCATATTGCATTCGGAAGTCCGAATAAACACGATACTGCCGAAGCACACGGCTCACCTCTCGGCGAAGAAGAAATCAAGTTGACAAAAGAATTTTATGGCTGGGATCCGGAAAAACAATTTTACATTCCAGAAAAAGCATTAGCACAGTTCCGTAAAGCAATTGAAATCGGAAAAAAGAAAGAACTTAAATGGAATGAAAAAATTTCAGAGTACAAACATAAATTTCCCGAGTTAGCTGCTGAATTGGAAAATATTCGCCAGGGAAATTTTGGCGAAGCATGGAAGAAAGCATTGCCAACGTTCACCGATGCGATGGCAACGCGCGAAGCATCAGGCAAGACACTGAATGCCATCTTCCCATTTCTTCCGTCGATGATCGGTGGCTCTGCTGATCTCACGCCATCGAATAATACTTTTGTGAAAAATATGGGTGAATTCCAGTCAAAGAGCCGCGGCGGACGCTATATCCGGTATGGTGTGCGCGAACATGCAATGGGTGCGATAATGAACGGCATGGCTTTAACGGATGGCATTATTCCATACGGCGGAACATTTTTTGTTTTTTCGGATTATATGCGCGGATCGATCAGGCTCGCGTGCATTATGGGCATTCGGCCGATTTACGTTTTCACGCACGATAGTATCGGTGTCGGCGAAGACGGTCCGACACACGAACCTGTTGAGCAACTCGCAGCATTGCGCTGCATTCCCAATATGATTTCCCTTCGTCCGGCTGATGCAAATGAAACCGTTGCCGCATGGAAATTTGCTATCGAACATAAAGAGAATCCCGTTGCGTTATTGCTCACGCGGCAGAAACTGCCGACTATCGACAGAACAAAATATCCATCCGCAGATAACCTTGTTAAAGGAGCATACGTTCTTGTCGAGAATTCCTCCACACCGGATCTCATTCTCATCGGCACCGGTTCCGAGGTCCAACTCGCGCTCGGAGCTTATGAGCAATTAGTGAAAGAAGGCGTTAAGGCACGGATGGTAAGCATGCCGTCATGGGAATTGTTCGAACGGCAAACGAAAGAGTACCGCGATTCCGTTCTTCCGCCAAACATCAAGAAACGTATTGCGGTTGAAGCAGCAGTTTCAATGGGCTGGGAAAAATATATCGGTGATGCTGGACGATTCGTTGGTATGCATTCCTTTGGTGCCTCTGCGCCGGTAGACGCGGTATTCAAACACTTCGGTTTCACAGTAGAGAATGTAGTGAAAGCAGCGAAAGAAATTTTGTAGCTTTGTTTCGAACCCGTGTATGTTCCCCTTTGCAAAGTGGGGACAAAGATCATGGTATGACACGTGTCTTTAATAGAGTTTCTGAGACGCCGAGAAGAAAGTCATTACGACATTCAATGCCGGAAGCAGAAGTTATTCTTTGGTCAAAGCTTCAACGTCGCCAAGTGGATGGCCTGAAATTTCGACGACAGTATAGCGTGGGTAGATTCGTTGTTGATTTCTATTGCACTGAATTAAAACTTGCTATCGAAGTTGATGGTGACAGTCATTTCAAACCAGGTGCTGAATGGCGTGATGCAGAACGTGAAACTTTTATCAAACAATATGGCATCAAATTCCTTCGATTTACTAACTCTGATGTGAGAGAAAACCTTTACGGCGTACTAACACAGATTTGGGATACGGTTAATTTGATAAAATCAAAGTAATACTTTCCCCTCCTTGCCAAGGAGGGGTGTCCCGATTACATCGGAGATGAAATCGGGACGGGGTGATCAAAAACAAGCGACCCCCTATAAGTCCCCCTTGTTAAGGGGGACAAAATATTTTCACACGATTCGCTTTTTCTGATATGAGTAAAAACGAAAACAAAATATTTCCTGATTTTGATTTTCGCCGGCTCAATTCTTCCGACTTCAAAGAGGATAGTGTTCGGGAAGAATTAGTGCTCCCTATCCTCAAAGAACTTGGTTATTCCGGTCAGCAGATCGTCCGCAGTAAATCGCTTTCTCACCCGTTTGTCAAAATTGGTTCAAAGAAACGACAGATCAACATTGTGCCGGATTACCTCTTAAAGATCCAAGACACTTATGCATGGGTCTTAGATGCAAAAGCGCCGACAGAAAATATTCTCCATGGTGAAAATGTAGATCAAGTTTTTAGCTATTCAATGCATCCGGAGATACGCACAAAGTTCTTTGCACTCTGCAATGGTAAGGAGTTCGCACTTTTCCGACAAGACACACAAAAGCCTATCCTCCACTTTCAACTGCGCGATATAGATCGGTATTGGGAACGATTAGAAACGATGCTCTCACCAGATTCATTTCAGATTGGAAGAAGCATTGTCTATCCACTTCCCAGCGCAGAGAAAAGATCCGTCCAAGAATTCGATTACCTCAGCCGACCTCTTCCTGAAGAATTTCCAGTAAGAAAACAGGAAGCCAAACGACACTTTGGTGTGCATGGCTACTTTACAAAGCAATCGTGGAATGTTGTACAGGAATACATCCGTAATTTTACGCAAGCTGGTGATTTGGTTCTTGATCCATTTGGCGGAAGCGGTGTGACATTGATTGAAGCATTGATGACCGACCGGCGGGCTATCAATATCGATCTCAATCCGATGTCGGTTTTTATTGTGGATGCATTGATTGCTCCGGTAAAGATTTCAGAACTAACTGCCGCATTTGATCGTGTGAAGAAAACATTTATTGAGAAGAAACCGACTACAAAAAAAGAAATCAAAGAAGCACTCAAGAAATATCCATATCCAAAAGGATTCGCTCTTCCGAAAGGTTCAGACGTTGAGACGGTAGAGGATTTGTTCAGCGAGAAGCAATTAGCACATCTTGGACTCTTGAAACTGTTAATCCTTAAAGAAAAAGAAATTAATATCCGAAAATCATTGCTTCTTGCATTCTCAAGCAGTGTCAACAAATTCAATTTGACATTTCATTATACAAAGAGCGAGGGCGGCGGTGATAGCGGCCCTTTCAGATACTATCGTTATCGGATGGCCCCAGAGCCAGGCGCACTAGAACTCATCGAAATATTTGAGACAAAGTTTAAAAGGATTGCTTCGGCTAAGAGAGATATTGAATCCAAAATAAATATTTCCACTATCGGTAATGCCAAAGTTCTTAAAGGAACTGCAACTAATCTTAAAGGAATCAAATCCGAAAGTATTGACTACATCTATACTGATCCGCCGTACGGAAAGAAGATTCCATACCTTGATCTATCGGTAATGTGGAATGCGTGGCTCGATCTGGAAGTAACTGAAAAAGATTATCAAGAAGAAGCCATAGAAGGCGGCGAGCATAACAAGAGCAAGGAAGAATACAGCAATCTTATCAGCAAGTCCATCGAAGAAATGTACCGTGTACTCAAGTTTGACCGCTGGATGAGCTTTGTGTTTGCACATAAAGACCCGGAGTTCTGGCATCTCATTGTTGATACCGCCGAGAGAGCCGGTTTTGAATATGCCGGAGCTGTGAAGCAGGCAAACGGTCAAACAAGTTTTAAGAAACGGCAGAATCCTTTTACCGTTCTATCAGGTCAGCTTATAATCAATTTTAAGAAAGTCCGCAAACCCAAGTCAATTTTAAAAGCCAATCTTGGAATGAAAATTGGGGACATTATTTTGCAAACAATGGAAGGCATCATTGCGAAGCATCACGGTGCTACACTCGAACAGATCAATGACGAGATTATTATCAAAGGGTTGGAACTTGGGTTCCTCGACTTACTGAAAAAAGAATACTCAGATTTGACGCCGCTGTTGCTGGAATCCTTCGACTTTGACGAAGTAACACATCTTTTTTCCATCAAGAATAATGAGAAGTTCAAAACTCATGTTGACTTGAACTTACGCGTCCGCTATTATCTTATTTCTTTCCTCCGTCGTCAGAAGTTGGAAAAGAAGCAACCGACATTGGAGGAAATTGTCTTTCATATTATGCCATTGCTGCGAAACGGTATAACACCGGAAAAACAAACTATTCTGAATGTGTTGGAAAACATCGCAGAACGAGTTGGTGAAGACCGCTGGCAATTGAAAGAAACCGGGCAAGGAAGTTTATTCATGTAACTTTCCCCTCCTTGACAAGGAGGGGTGTCCCCATTGCATCGAAAAATGACATCGGGACAATGTATTTAATATACAAACAATCATTCATTTATAACAGAATTTTCTTTAAAGAGTAATTTACTTGGATATCTTATTGCAATTGATTTAATGTTTTATGATCATTCTAGTATAGAAAAGTATAAGATTTGAATTTCAAATATTCCTAGCAACAACTACACTAGACATAAAATAATGTTTGACCATTTACAAGAAAGGGGCCTATCCATGCATCGGTACATCTTATTCGTTTTTCTATATCTCATTTTTATTGAATCCACTTTTGCAGACGATATGGTGATGAAAAATGGAATGTTGCTCAAATGCACTATTATCTCTTCGCTAAAAGATTCTATCAATGTACAAACAGACACCGGGTCAAAAATGATTGCCAAGTCCGACATCCTTTCGATTGTATTCACAAACGCCGATCACCTCTTCGTGGTTGGCGACAATAAAATTGTCTGCAAGATAGTAAATAAGATTGGCGATGACGTTATTATTGTAACAAAAGACGGCATTCGAAAAATTTCTAACAGTAAAATTGACAAGTTGCAGCGGAACATCGGAGCGGAATTAACTGTGTCAGAGTTACCAGAGACTGGAATACAATTCATCAACCATCCAACTCAATCAGTCTGGACAGGCGAACAAAAAGCAAACATTTTCTTGCGTGTTCAATTAGCCGCCCACTATGCATCATTGGATAAATGGAAAAGTCAATTTGTTATCACTGACGGCGAAGGTTCGCCCTCAAGCGGCATTATGTATGGCGGCGAAATTGGATATGCTTTTAGTAAAATTATTCAAATTGGTGCTGGTTATGAAGGCTTCAATACTCGGAAAATAAGTATTACGAACACTAGTCCAACCTTTGAGACTAAGGCATCGTACTCATATCTCTATGCTACTGTCCGAGCGGGCGATTTCCTCGGGTCTACACCGGAATTATATCTCTATGGTGCTGTCGATCTCGGATCGCTAAAGGGCATTGATGCAGAAAATTATTCAAACGGATTAAGTCCCGAAGGTACTGGCACAGCTATTGCGTTTCGTGTGAAAGGTGGTGCCGAGTACTATTTCAACGGTAATTGGTCCACTACAGCAGAACTTGGGTATCTATCCGCTAAAGTGCAAGATGTGTCTGTGGTAGGCCAGCATATTTCCAATTTTGATCTTGACTTCAGCGGTCTCAGTTTGGTTATTGCATTCAGTTATCACATTCCACTAAACTAATAACATCATTCAGGAGAACAGAACAATGAAGACCTTGTTTCAAATCATGATCGTTTTTGCTATTGCAGCATTGGTACTCTCGGGGTGTGCGGCACCTATACAAATAATGACACCGGCACAGGAACCAATGGGACAGTTTCAGCAACTTGAAATCGCCGCACCTAAAAACGATGTCGTGGGTAAAATCAACTCCACAATTGTTAACAGCATTATGAATGATGCTACCGAAAGAATTCTGGACTTAAAACATTTTTCTCACGTTATCGTCTCAGATAGTATCAACCTCAATCCTAAAATTGAGTCCCGCATCATCCGATCATCTGCAGCAAAAGATTCGCTTTCCATCGCGATTTTGAAAACAACTATTGTAGAATATGACGAGGGAAATGGCTTTTTGCGTTTCTTATTTGGGATGTTCGCAGGTTCAGGCAAGGTAACTTTAGAGCTCAGCATCATCAATAAACAATCAAATCGAGAGATTTTAAAAGCGAAATCAACTGCCGACATCACGGGCGCATACACCTCTGCCAGCAGTGTTATAGATCCTCTTTCACGAGCGATCAACAATTTCGTTGAAGATCATTTTATCAAAGTGAGTAAGAAATAATATGTTGCACTCATCAAAGATAATCCAAATCTAAAAAAGGATGACTTTTTACATACAGTATTTCAACTTTCTCTCTACAGGGACATTGTTAGATCCTCAATGTCCCTGTATCTTCTAATCTTCCACCATCTTTATTGTTCAACTGTTGTGCTTTCATCTTTACCAAGCCTTCTGTATCTTGCAACATTATATTTCAGATTGAACTGTTTGTTCATCTTGATTAACATTTGGACTCTTTCGATGAACCGATTTCTCTTTTATCTTCTTCCATTTTTTATTATTGGAATTGCATTCGCCGATGGCAGGGATCCTAAAGAGACTTCTGTTGGTCCGGCACATTCTAGCCAAATCAATAATCATTCTGTTGTTCCTCTTTCGGAGAATGAACAAATCGAAAGCTCAAAGAGCAGTCTGTATCTTCAATTTAATACAAGCGGACTTTATCCTTCACTGACAGATTGGAAAAATCAACTCCACTTGTCCGATGGAACACATCCCTCTGGAACAAATATAGTCTTTGGGGCAGAGGCTGGTTGGGTTATCAACAGGTATGTTCAAGCGGCGATTGGGTACGAATTTTTCTTCACGACAAAAGTCTCAACTCAGGAAGCAACTGGTGATCAAATCAATAGCACATTCTTCTATGGATCCATCAAGGCTGAGATGCCGCTTGAATCCGTCCCCGATCTTTCTTTATTCGTCGACCTTGATATTGGTTCGATTACGGCGACTGAGGTTTTGGAAAACTATGGTGGATCAGATTTTAACAGAGCCGGATCAACTACAGGATATCGGGTAATGCTCGGCACCCAATATTTTTTAATAGATAATTGGTCTATCATGGCTGGCGGAGGATATCTTTTTGGAAAAGTCAATAAGGTAACCGTGGATGGACAAACATGGCCCAATTATTCATTAGACCTATCCGGTTTTATAATGAGATTTGCTGTCAATTATCATTTTCAATTGTCTTAGACAACGACAATCGACAGATAACTACAATTATAGCATCTTATGATATCATCTGATATTCCTGTTCATACTCCAGAATTCCGCCGACTTCGCACTATCAACTGGATGTCGCTCGGAGTTCTGTACGCGTTCTTCTATATGACGCGTTACAATTACACCGCGGTCGCCCCCGCTCTGGCGGATTTACTTGGCTGGAAGAATACAGATCTTGGTGTATTCGAAACAATCATGCCGCTTGTGTATGGGCTTTCCGTTGTTTTGAATGGCCCTTTCGCTGATCGCATCGGCGGGAAAAAAGCATTTCTCTTCGGAGCAATCGGTGTTGCGATTATGAATTTTCTGTTCGGCCTTGCTGGTCTCGCCGTTCTATCTCCTGCAGTCTGGGAAGGAATCGGTATAGCGCGTCATGTCGTCATTCCTGCATCTCTTAAATTCGGCCTATCAGGCGAGATGATTCTTACGCTGATGGCAATCGTTTGGGGATTGAATGGATTCTTCCAATCGTTTGGCGCGCTTTCGATTGTGAAAGTGAATGCGCAATGGTTCCACATCCGCGAGCGAGGTACCTTCGCTGGAATTTTCGGTGTGCTGATTCGCTTGGGATTGTTGTTAGCATTTCAGGGTGTGCCGCTTATTTTACTCTTTCTTCCATGGCAGTATGCGTTTTGGATTCCGGGTGCATGCGTTTTAGTGCTCTTTGTCATCAACTATTATTTCATGCACAATTCACCTAAAGACGCAGGATTGGGTGACTTCGAAACCGGCGATGATCCAGAGGATAGCGATGGCAAACCGTCGTCTATCAAGTATGTTCTCCGTAAAGTTTTTGCATCACGCGTTATGTGGATGATCGCACTCGGTTCAATGATGATTGGTTTCGTACGCCGCAGTGTAGTGGATGCTTGGTGGCCAAAATATTTTGTGGATTTCTATGGCGCAGACAAAGCACACTTCGCAACGTATCTTCCTTATATAATTGCAACGTGGGGAATCGCGCTCGCCGGCATCGCAGGCGGCTTTGTGTTTGGTATCGCTTCCGACCACACATTCGGCGGACGGCGTGCACCGGTGATCACATTCGGATTCATCGGGATGGCAATAGTTCTCGCTTTCTTCGGCATATCAGATCTACTCAACTTCGGCCCTGTGTTGGCTGCATGCTGCCTCGTCCTTCTTTCTTTCTGCGTGAACGGAGCGCATGGAATGATCGGCGGTGCAGCATCGATGGACTTCGGTGGAAAAAAAGCGGTGGCAACAGCCGCAGGATTATTCGACGGGATGCAGTACCTCGCCGGCGCATTTGTCGGAGTGGGTGTCGGTTACATCACTACAAATTGGGGCTGGGAAGCGTGGCATTGGGCACCAATTCCATTTGCACTCATCGGCGCTTATGTGATGTCCCGTCTTTGGAATGTGATGCCAAAAGGAAGGTCGACACATTAATTATGTTTCAAGGAACCTTGTCAAGTCTGCAAAACCTTGACAAGGTTTCCTCTTCTACTTCTGCAGACTCCATAGTTTCTTCGTGACACGCTCGAGCTCGGGAGCAATGAGCGCCGGATCCATTGTCTTCTCCGGCATGTTCTCAAATGCACAATACGGAATTTTGCGCCCTTTCACTTCGATGAAGTTTGGATCCTTTGCTGTCAATTGTTCCCAATCGTTTGTCTTATAATAGAATTCCATTTTCTCGTCTGGTAAAGAATGATAGAGAATCGAATCTTCCTGACCGGGCCGCGCACGTCTGCGATTCTTGCGGACAGATTCTTCATATGGTACGTTGATATACATCAGCGAGGCTTTACTGAGCATCTCATCCGAAAGAAACGTCAACGCTTGATGAATAGCATTCTCTCCGCCTCGTGCAAATTCCACAAGCGTCGTCATTTTGTCGTGATATACTGGATCTTTTAACAGTTTCTTCTTGTAGTCCAGCGCCATACGGTCCATATACAAATCCCAGATATACTGATCCTTGAACCAATACTTTTCATCGCTCCAGATACGTGGTTTGCCGAACCGTGTCATCAAATCATCTAATTCAAACGTCTCCCATACATAAACGAAATCATCAAGCTCCTCAAAGTTGGCAATGTGAAATTTTTCCAGACGTATAGTCGGATCGCATTTTTTCAAGAAGTCTATAACTTCGGATTTACCTGCAGCCGGTCGCCCGGTAATAATCAGGATAGGAAAATGTTGATTCATAGTTTTTCCTTTCAACGTTTTTATTTCACTTCTTTGATGCGGTGTTCAATCTCGGAAGAGATTTCTTTCATCGCCCGTACTTTGTTCTCAATAGCAGAATATTCTGTTTGGTTCAAAATTGTTGTTCTACCAAATTTAATACCGAAGTATTTTTCTGCCTCACCCATCACATAATCACTTGCAACGCCGGTGTAGGTTTTTAAATCTTCCAATGGTCGACCATTCACAAGAATTTTCAGAAATTCAATCCCGCCAATTTGATTTTTCTGCCACTCACAACGAATCCCCGATGTTTGTACATTGCCACGGTCTTTGATAATTGTCTCAATCATAGAGCGAAGCTGACTTCCGGTCACTGGGAATATTGTAAGCAAATTGTTGAAAGGCATGATCTCAAAAATATCCTTCTTTGTGATCTGCCCCGCTGTAAGGTCTTTCCGAATGCCGGAGGAATTCATAAACGATACATCTGCATTAACTGCTTCACGTTGTGCATCGGCAATAAAGTTGCCGATATTGCTTTCGCCATGTCCTCTCTTCCAATCCGTCTTCAGTATAGCAATAACCTTTGAATAATCTTGATCTATAACCAGTTTCATGGAATCAATAAAAGCAGAAAGATTAGTCTTCGGTCTATCAGAATTGTACCATAGTTGGATCAGGGTTCCATCGTACGAAATCACATGATGTTTTTCTACTTTCAAATCAAGAACGCCAAGATTTTCACAATTCGATCCTGTTTGTACGATGAGCACCCCATTGACTCTTTTCGGATGTCTCAGACGTGTATGTGAATGCCCGCCGACAATTAAATCCAAACCTTGCACATTCATTGCCAGAATTGAATCCTCATCCACACCTTGATGCGTGAGCGCAATGAGTAAATCTGTTTGCGGATTGAGCAATGCGGCAAGTCGCTTCACAGTCTCAATCGATGGAAGGATTTTGATTCCTGCACTGCTATTTTGGTTCACGAGATCGTAGAAGTCGTCGGACATAATACCGATAATGCCGATCTTCAATCCGTTTTTCTCGATGACGATGTATTCCTTATTGTTGACAGGAAACTGGTTTAACGTATCGAGAATATTTGCAGAAATTGTCGGAAACTTAGCAACATTTGTCAGCTTGCGAAGATTGGCAGATGAAACATCAAAATCATGATTGCCCGGCGTCCACAGTTCATAGCCGATGCGATTCATCATCTCAAATAACGCTCCACCCTCGGCACCGCCATACGTATATTCTGTGATCGGATTTCCAGTCATTACATCGCCGGCATCAAGCAACAAAGTTACAGGTTTAACACGGCGCAAGCTGTCAACGACGAATGAGAGCTCATTAAATCCGCCGACAAGTGGTTTAGGGTTTTCCTTCACCCAAAATGCCTCATGCGGAATGAAGCTTGCATGCATATCGTTCGTATGCAAAATGGTGATTGTCCTCGGCTGGCAAAACAATGCCGTCAGTACTGTCAAAGTGATGGTAATTTGGATCGTAGCCCGCTTTAGCCATCGTATTGATGTTTTCATAAAGAATCCTGTTATGTGAAAAGAATTGTTGAGAGCAAGATACAGATAAAAAACATCTTTCGGAATAGTGCTTTCACTATTCATAGTACTGCTTTGTCTAAAGTAAAAATATTTTTCATATCAATGAAGACTCGTTCGTCTAAATCTAACATTGCGTTAATGAGTGCCGCTTTCTGAAGGTGCTTTAGATCATGCACAGTAATATTTTCCTCGTGAATTTTTCTTGTATCCAAAAGAAGCTGCCGCTTTGTTCCTCGCAGCAGAGGTTGAGCCGGTGTTATCCACGAAGTTCCGTCAAAGAAAACGATGTTTGCAAATGATGCGTCCGTGATTCGGCTCTGTTTCACAATCAAGATGTCGTCTGTGCCACTCCCTTCTCGAAGACCTTCAATCCGGCTTTTATCAAGATACTTATGTTCATATTCTATATCATCGTCCTGGACAAGTCGTAATGTTAATACGGATCTTGGTATATATGGTAGGAATTCGACGCGTTGAATTGCCTCTTGATAAATGATTCTGCATTTATATACAGCCTCGGTGAGGTCAGAAGGAATTTTGAGAACATCACGCAAATCTATAACGTTTGTATAACCGAACAGTTGCCGGCGGGATGAATTCATGCGCACGTTATGCCGCTCAATATTCTCCGGCATTCGGTTGCGAATTCTAACTGATTCAAGCAAGAGGCACATACACTTTGTCTATCATTTCCTTGTATTCAGATTCGGCATTACTATACGCTGTGATACCACCGCCGCTCTTATAATAAAGAGTTCCATCTACATTTTCAACGAATCGAATCATCACTCCGCTTTCCAGCCGTGATCCATCGAAGTACCCGAATACACCCGTGTAATACCCTCTCTCATACTGCTCTGCTTCTTTGATAATTTCTATTGTTTTCTTTTTTGGCGCACCGGAAACAGATCCGGCAGGAAGAAGCTGAAATATTATATCTCCTATTCGTTCACGATAATTTTCTTCCATCTGACCGGTAATTTTGGAGCTCACCTGCAGCAACTCTTTATCATGAGCGTGAATCTGGTCGATGTAACGATACTTTTCTACTTTTACATTTGCGGCAACCATGCTCAGGTCGTTGCGAATTAAATCGACGATGGTTGCATGCTCGGCCCGTTCCTTTTCATCTGATATAATTTTGTTCTCAGCGTGAGGCAATGCGGCATTGATCGTCCCTTTCATTGGAAATGATGAGATTGTACGATCTTCTATCCGAAGAAATATTTCGGGAGAGAAGACAATAAACAAATCCTTAAAAATAAGTTTGAATTTCGCTGTACTTCGAAAGAACAAATCGGATAGAGTATAGTTTGTCTCGATGCGCGTTGGAGCAGTCAGGTTCAGTAAATATGTATTACCATAAAAAATGTGGTGGTGGACATGCTCAAAAGCCCTCTTGTATGTTTCAAACGCGATAGGGTACTTCTGAAATTCAAGTATTTTATCCACTGTCCGTGGAACATGAACATTTGTGAATCCCTGAATATCATAAAGAACACGATTCTTCAATGTTTCTTCTAAACGAAGGATGACCGGTTTCTGGCAATCGAAGTCGATGATAAATAGGAAAGGCTGCACTTGCTTTCCATAGAGATTCATAAGATGTATTGCGTCTTCTGCCGTCGACATGAAATACCAGAATAAAATTCTATGAATATTGAGATATGAATAATTCTTAAAACGATAAACGCAATCTAAAGCGGAGCAGTTCCTGCATCTTCTATAACGTCAGAAAATGGAGACAACGAATCTTACGCAGATGCGAGGGGACAAATGAGCGATTTGAGAATAGAAATAAAGAATGAAGTGTACATAAGAAACCTTGCGAAGGTTCTGTTAGTTTTACTAATAGCAGTCCTTCGCAAGGTTATTCAAAATTTACTTCCCGTTTCCATTTCCATTGCCAAGCTTACCGGCAAAGTACGCATCGTAAGCGCTCATATCAAAATGTCCATGACCGCTGAGATTGAAGAGAATAATTTTTTTCGTTCCTTCAACCTTTGCTTTCTTTGCCTCTTCGATTGCACTTTTGATAGCATGCGCCGATTCAGGTGCAGGAATGATACCTTCTGTTTGCGCAAACATCACGCCTGCTTCAAATACTTCTATCTGATTATACGCCTGTGCCTCAATAAGTTTTTCATGATACAGCTTACTGATGATAGGAGACATTCCATGGTACCGTAATCCGCCAGCATGAATAGAAGGGGGTATGAAGTCATGACCCAGCGTATACATCATAATCATGGGTGCCATACCGGCAACATCGCCTAAATCGTAACGATATTCACCCTTTGTTAATGATGGGCAAGAAGTTGGTTCGACAGCAATCCCTCGAATCTTTTTTCCTTTAAGTTTATCTTTGATGAAAGGCAGTACAATGCCGCCAAAATTGGATCCGCCGCCCACACATCCTATAACGATATCTGGATACACTCCAGCTTTTTCCATTTGCTTCTGAGCTTCCAGTCCGATTATTGTTTGATGCAATAGCACATGGTTCAACACGCTGCCAAGTGAGTATTTTGTATCATCACGCCCGGCTGCATCTTCGACTGCTTCACTGATTGCTAAACCAAGACTGCCAGTGCATTTCGGATCCTTTGCTAACGCATCTCTGCCAGATTTTGTATCGGTGCTTGGGCTTGCAACTACTTCAGCTCCCCATGTATGAATCATTGAGCGACGATATGGTTTTTGTTCATAACTTACTTTTACCATATATACTTTACACTGTAAGCCGAACATTTTGCATGCAAGCGAAAGAGCGCTTCCCCATTGTCCGGCTCCTGTTTCTGTAGCAATGCGCTTTACTCCCTCTTTCTTATTAAAGTACGCCTGTGCAAGTGCCGTGTTCAGCTTATGACTTCCCGCAGGACTGACACCTTCGTACTTGTAATAAATCTGAGCGGGTGTCCCAATTGCTTTTTCCAGATCGAGTGCACGAATAAGAGGCGATGGACGGAATGTTGCATAAGCACTCCGAACTTCATCCGGGATTTCAATAAAGCGTTCTGCACTGACCTCCTGCTTGATTAATTCCATAGGAAATAATGGCGCAAGGTCTTGCGGGCCGATCGGCTGCTTTGTGCCTGGATGCAAAGGTGGATCCAAGGGAGTAGGTAAATCGGCTGCAATATTATAATAGTGCGTTGGAATTTCGCTCTCTTCGAGCATAAATTTACGTGGCATTATGACCTCCGTGTTATTGTTCGTTGATGTTGTTTTTGTGAATTAAAAAAGTGAACAGAGGTTCCCACGACAGATCGATTCGGCAAGAAACGAAAAAAGTGGGAACGCCCTAGTCCGCGTTTCCACTTTTGCTGGGTAATCGATGTAAATGAGCTACCCCAGAGGAAGCGCGGACTTTATCCAGCGCCACAACCAAGCCTGCTGCTGACTGCGATATTGCATTTCATTTCTCATTCTGGAATTAGAATAAGAAATCTTTCAAAAAAAGTCAAGAACACATTTTAAATAAACTTGCCTTCACTAAACTGCTCATGCGTATTCAAGGATGTGGATTCATCGTTTCCCATTGGTGCACGAAAGCAGTGCTTCAAAAGAATTGAATTGATTTTTTAGGAATTTTCGGGGATATTAGTTAAGTAAGGTGTGGAAAAATATTTTGTTGACAACCGCTCTACACCTCACAGCTTAGCATCATTGACAACTTTTTTTAATCACTTTATAGGATGTACAATGAACACATTGCGTAATCTATTCATCAATTCGTCGAAGACGACTCGCCGCAATTATCTCATTGCGATGATGATCTTCTTTGTTGCCGCGTATGTCTTCATGCCATACACCGGCCACACTCAAAGCACCGAACCTACGGTTGCTCAAGAGTCATTTCACCCATTCGCTATTTTCGGCAGTGAGAGCAATTTTAAGCCCATCGAAATCTATGGACTTCTGACGGTGCTCGGCATCGCCATTACCGGTTTGCTCTATGCGCTTATGCTCGTAAAGCAAGTGCGCAAAGCCGACCAAGGCACAAAGAAAATGCAGGAAATTGCTGCTGCTGTCCGTGAAGGTGCTAATGCTTACCTCGCAGCGCAGTTTAAAAAGATCGGTCCATTGATCATTATTATCACTCTGTTTCTTTATTTCACATACACGGGAACAATCGACGCCTTCCGTTGGGGGCGTTCAGGCGCGTTCCTTGTAGGTTCGATCTTTAGCTTCCTCGTTGGATTTGTCGGTATGCGCCTTGCGACACAGGGAAACCTTCGTGTTGCAGCTGCAGCAAAACGCAGTTATGGCGAAGCACTTCAGCTCGGGTACCGCACAGGAACCATCACAGGTATGCTTACCGATGGCTTGGGTTTGCTTGGCGGAACCTTGATCTTTATGCTCTTCGGTGAACATGCATACGAAGCCCTGTTGGGATTCGGATTCGGCGGAACACTGATCGCATTGTTCATGCGCGTTGGCGGCGGGATCTACACGAAAGCCGCAGACGTCGGTGCCGACCTTGTCGGAAAAATTGAAAAAGATATTCCGGAAGATGATCCGCGTAACGCAGCCACGATTGCCGATAACGTCGGCGATAACGTTGGCGACTGCGCCGGTATGGCGGCAGATATATTTGAAAGTTATGAAGTCACCATCGTTGCCGCTATGATTCTCGGTATGGCAAGCTTCGGACACAAAGGCGTTATTTTCCCGCTGCTCGTTCGCGGTATCGGCGTTCTTGGTTCCATCATCAGCACATACACGGTGAAAGCCGGTGCCGATGATACTTCAGATACAGCTCTGAAAAGCGTCCATCGTGGGTTCTGGATCGGTTCTATTATTAGTATTGTTGGATTCGTTGCACTCGGATTTGGCTATCTTTATTTTGATCCCGCATACATCTTAAGCAATCCAACAGCCCGAGCAGGATTCTTTCATCCCGATGGAACGGCAATATCACTTCCCTGGATTGCAAATTTTGGGATTCCCTATCTTGATCTGCGTCCTGCCCTTACTTGCATGATCGGTATTTTCCTTGCCGTTGCATTGAATAAGGTCACCAGTTATTACACACATACAAGTCATGCACCGGTGAAAGGTCTTGCAAAAGCTTGCACCACAGGACATGCAACAAACATTATTCAAGGAATTGCACTCGGTTATGAAAGCACCGTTGCGGCAATCGTTGTTATCGCTGTTGCAATTTTCCTCTCCGTGTTGGTTTATGCTGGCACTCCTCCTCTCTTCATCGCCTATGGCGTTGCCATGACCGGTATCGGTATGCTGACATTAACAGGCAACACCATTTCCATGGACGTGTTTGGACCAGTAGCAGACAATGCGAATGGTATCGGTGAAATGGGTTACGAAAAAGATGAGATGGAAAAAGAAAAACCGGGCAGCTACAAACGCGCACGTCAAATTCTTGCCGATCTCGATGCCGTCGGTAACACGACAAAAGCTGAAACCAAAGGTATCGCAATCGGTTCTGCCGTTATCGCGGCGGTCTCGTTGTTTGCAAGCTTCATCGCCGTCATTGCGGTCGGCAGTGAAGAGAAAATTAACCTGATGCAGATTACACAGTATTTCGAAGAAGCTGGTAAGATTACTGTTGCAAATCCGACTGTGTTTATCGGATTCATGCTTGGTGGCGCAGTGCCGTTCCTCTTCAGCGGAATGCTTATTCGTGCCGTCGGTCGTGCCGCATTCTGGATTGTCAAAGAATGCCGTATTCAATTCCACGATCCTGAAATCTGGAAAGGAACAAAAAAACCAGATTATGGCCGCGTTGTCAACATCTGCACACAAACTGCACAGAAAGAACTCATTGGTCCGGGTCTCCTCGCTATCATGACTCCGCTTCTTGTCGGATTCATCCTTGGACCGTACGCACTCGGTGGATTTCTTGCCGGTACGATCCTTGTCGGCCAACTGCTTGCTGTGTTTATGGCAAACGCCGGCGGCGCATGGGATAATGCTAAGAAAATGATTGAAGACGGATTGTATGGCGGTAAAGGTTCCGAAGCTCACAAAGCTGCGATTACCGGCGATACCGTCGGCGATCCATTGAAAGATACCGCAGGACCTGCGATCAACCCCTTAATCAAAGTTATGAATATGGTCAGCTTGCTCACACTCGGATTAGTGTTGAAATTCAATATCACGAAGCCGGATATTTCCGGGACTGATCTCCTGACCGGTATCGTTGTTGCTGTTGTTGCTGCAGCCGCTATCGCCTGGGCAATTTATGAAAGCAAAAAAGAATCAGGCGACCTCGTTGAAGAAGAAGTGAAGTAATTCACTCTCGAATCTTGCGAATGTTTTAAACCTTCGCAAGGGTTGTAATTCAGAAGCCCGACTGATTAATCAGTTGGGCTTTTTTATTTCCTCGACAATTTTTTGTTTATGATCTCCACTTCCTATCTTCTTCGTTACTTTCTCGGACACGAAACACAGTTATCTTGCGGATCAGAGGCAATGGCAGCGGTTTTTCTAGTGGAAATCGAATCGATCCTTTCGCCGTCTTAAATGTTGAAAGATGTTTTGCAAAGGTCTTCACTGCTGACGGCGTGGGATAAAAACCAATATGATGTTTGAACGCTGCAAATGCGACGAGGATTCTTCGAGAAGAGAAAGCAGGCATTCCCCACTTCAAGCTTTCCTTTGCTCCGGGTGCAGCATAACGAATACACGCATGCATTTCTCGTAACTTCCCCCGGGCTTCATTGGGAGCAGCGTTAATATATTCGGTAACAGTTTTAGGTTTTGCTTTTCTTGAAATCATGCTTTTCTTTTCTCGCTCACATCATAAATTTATTCTTTGTTTATCTCTAAATCCCTTCGAGAAGCCAACAAATAGAACAAGCGCAATGCAAAAATGATTCGCTTGTAAGAGACGAGCATATTTTCTATTCATAAAGATTCCCGTTTCATCCGCTCAATTGATGGGCACGAAATAAAACCAAAACGATCATCGATTATGAATGGCTTACCACTCTCTTTATTTAACCTCCGGAAATGGATACGATGGAAATTGCCAGACTTGAACTGTGATCTTCCGATGACACCATTTATCTTAGGGTTTGCGAAATCCATTGTGCAGCCTATTAATGGAACAACATATCTGCCGGAATAATCCGTTTTGATAACCCAGGCCCTTCGAGACTTATATCCAACATTTTTCCACCGCCTGCCTGGAAAAATGTGACTTTTATCTCGTGGAATCCGGGTCTTAACATTAATACACCTGATAATTCCTGTGGTGCGTGTCTGCCATCGTTATCAACGACTATGGTTTTATCGATGGTGATGTCGGCACCGTCATCAGAATTGACATAAAATGTATATAGACCTTCTACCGAAACCTTGATGTAACCGCTGTATTGGACTGCAAAATTTTCTTCTGTGGTTTCTTTGGGAAGTACAAACTGTTCGATGATACCAGAATGCTTTGGAGATAACAAATTGAAAGCGGGGAGATTTTCCCATATGCCTTCGTAATAATCGAACTTGATTCCTGGTTTTGGATTCTTGATTTCCAATGCAGGTTCCATTTCATATTTTCCCTCCAGTTCCAGCACAACAACCGACATGGGGGGAAGAGAGACTTCGAGTCCTTTCCTGCCGGGTGTAAAATCTGAAAACTCTTGGGGCACCACAGCGTTCGGTTCATCGAATGTATTATGCGCATTCATTTCCTTTGCGGTCAGAATTCGTCCCGATATGTGTGTCGCAGAATATTTCATAAGCTCACAATTGATTTTTTGTTTGGACTTCGGGTCAATGTTGCATAAGGAAATATGCAGTCTATTGTTATCATCAAGAGATGCGGAACAATTTACCGCCGGCAGTTTTTGATCTCCAAAAACATAATCCGGGGATTCAATTTTTGTTTGCACCCAACGCGCGTTCTGATGAACTTTATATAAATCAAACACATGGTATGTCGGGGTAAGGACTAATTTCTCATCCTTTGTAAGAGCCACTGCCTGCAATACATTTATGGTCTGTGCTAAATTGGCCATTCGGACACGGTCACAATGATTATTGAAAATATTCAGATTGCACGCTGCAGTAACTGCATCTCGCATGGTATTTTGTTGATAAAGAAATCCGGGATTTGTTCCGGGTTCAACTCCATACCACGTGCCCCACTCGTCGACAATCAGGGCAACTTTTTTCTTGGGATCATATTTATCCATGATTGCACTATGCTTGGTGATATATTCATCTATCGCCAGGGATTTTTTCATGATATCGAACCACCCGCTCTCATCGAAATCTGTTGCAATCTTTCTATTGTTGAATGCATAATGGTGCAAAGACAATCCGGACATATACCCACCGGCAGTTTTCATCATCACTTCGGTCCAATTATAATCTCCGTCCGAAGGGCCGCATCCGATTTTAAATAATTTATTATTTCCATAATCGCGACAGTATGTCCCGTATTTTCTTAACTGATCGGCATAGAATTCCGGCCGCATATTGCCGCCGCACCCCCAGGTTTCATTACCTAATGCCCAATACTTTACTCCCCAGGAAACATCTCTCCCGTTCTTTTTGCGGAGTTCCGTCATCGGGCTGACATTATTGGAGTTCACATATTCTACCCATTGCGACATTTCCTGCACTGTTCCGCTGCCGATATTTCCGCTGACATACGGCTCGCATCCGAGCTGCCTGCATAATTCCATGAACTCGCGAGTGCCGAAACTATTATCTTCTGTTACACCGCCCCAGTTCGTATTGATCATCGTCGGACGTTTATCGCGGGGTCCGATTCCATCCTTCCAATGATACTCATCTGCAAAACATCCGCCGGGCCAGCGCAGAACGGGAATTTGTATTTTCCTAAGAGCTTCCACGACATCTTTTCTGATTCCGTTTGTGTTTGGAATTTTGGAATCTTCTCCTACCCAGTATCCCTCATAGATGCAATGTCCGAGATGTTCGGAAAAATGGCCATAGATATTTTTATTGATTCTTATCCGCAAGTCCGACGCATCGACAACCAACTTGCACTCTTTTATTTGAGCGTGTGAAATCAATACGACCCATAGTATCGACAGAAAGAGAACTGTTCTCTTTTTCATCATAACCTCATATTATTTTTATTTTTTTGGAAAATGGTAAGTTATCTTCAAAAGTTGTGTATTTAAAGAAGCGCATCCCTGCCTGATGGCAGTGCAGGTGCAACGTATGGTACCTTAATTCAAATAACTAAGCCCAAGCAGGATGCTCTTAATGAAAATTACAAGAAAGGACGACAACAAACAACAGAATTAAAAAGAACTGCGTCGCGATACGGTAGCGCTTCTTAAAATCATTGTCAATAATTCAAAGTCCCATCGCTCAGTGCACCATGTGCAACTATTCATATCGTTTTGTTGGCCTTGACTCTGTCAAAACGAGATCCAACGAAGTCGGGTAGGAATTAATGTACCGACAGGTTACACCGCTGCTTTAGATTAATCCATGACAGCTCCGAGCGCTTGATGAGGCAACACGTGGTAGAATATTATTTCTCCGCAACGCTTTACATGCATCTTTTATTTAGATTGAGCAGAGCTGTTGATTCCAAACAAGTCATATGGTTTTTTACTAAAATTATCATGAAACAAAAAGGTGGCGAGGAACATATATGCAATAAATCCAAAAACAATAAGTACCTGAACCATGGATGTTTTTTGAATATCATGTTTAGATTTTGGATCACAAACTTCACCGGCGCAATATTGAACTTTATCTTTAAAAAACATTGGATAAAATTTACATCCTAAACAAATACCAAACGCCGATTCAAAGAATAAGAATATCAGGCAGATGAGACAAATAATACCCGTTATTGGGCTATAGGCATTTACGAGCACAAGGAAAATGAACATGATCGTTGCCAACACTATACCAATGATCCAGGCAAACTTTTTTTGCCGAGCCCCGACATATTCGGGGATTTGATTTCTCACAATCAATCGCCCGATTATTAACGAAGGAGAATATTTAGGATTAACAAAAACACGTATGATAAAATCTGTAAGGAAGAGAATGATTGCATACTTTATCAGTAAAAAATCCTGTTTAAAGAGGATGAGCATTAAAGAGATGAACATAAGTAAAAATAGTATTCCTGCAGATGCTCTTATTTCTCGTTCATTTAAAACAGGGATATTATATCCTTCAACATCCTCTCCAAATTTTATAATGTTATTCATTTCATATTCCTTTTTTTGTTCTTATATATTACGCATTGATATCCGGGCTAGTTACATTAAAGTATAAAGTTTTAAATGTATAAAACGGATGGGTGCGAAATCCCACTGCTTTGCGCGTTGTTTGCCTGCCCGCCGTTACACTCTGGCAGGCGGGCGTCCCGCTGTTTTCCAAGCAGGATTGCAGGCTTGCCTGCCATGTGCCGCTTTACGGCATCCCGTACAGCGGGACTTTATCTTTTGGCAGGCAGCGCTTGGTTAGGTGACACAACTTTTATCAACTCTTTCATTCGTTGCACAAATTCTTCTGTTATTTTCTCGGCCGTGATTCGGGCGGTATCATTCCATTGAGACGGTAATACACTACCAATTGTCCGTAATGATCGCTTGCATGCACAAGAATGTTGGTCCAGCCGAGCGAGCCGTGAACCATCTGATTGGCCCATGGATGTTTAAACTCGCGCGTCAATCCGCTGTCACCTTGTACCTTGATTAGCTCTCCGCCATCTGCGACTGACTGCTTCAAGAATTTTACAATGTCTGCCTTAGTAGAAAACATCTTACGTAGGGAATCAAGACTCCCCGTGTGCCCCATCGCTGTTCCTTTGATGGAACTGATCATTTCATAGTTCACTTCTGCAATGTGCAGGAGATTATCTCCAAACGTCCGTTCATCTTTCTGGGCTTTGAAATTGTATTTGTCCTCGGGAAAATCCTCCGCCATCGTAATTACCCTTCCTTCGAAAAGATTCCACGCCCACAACATTTCTTGATAAGATTTTCCCGCAGGCGTGGGAGGTTCGATTGGTTTTTTCTCCTGCGCAGAAGTAAACGTGACAAGCAGGACTGCAAGTGTGGCAAGCATGAGAATAGAAATAAATTTACGCATAGATTATTCCTTATAGATATGATTTATGAATGTTCCGCCGCCTAACAGCCTGCGGCCTAATAATGTGACATGCGACAGCGTGTTACTACTTCTATCACTCATTCACTTCCACCCGCCCCGCTTCTTTCTTACGGGGAGCGCCTGGTTGGGCGGTTGTTTTATTTCTTTATATAGATTGCATCATAATAATTCCAATTTCCCGTCAACGCATCGACAATCATTGGTACTCCACCACAAATTAAATCAAGCGCAAACCACCATCCACTCAATTTCGCATATACAGGATAGCGATATTCCGTGCTATCAACTTTTAACAATAATACATAATCACGATTCGATCGCACTTGAACATATAATGAAGTCGAATCTACTTTTTCAATATCGTCATATATAAGATTTTTAACATGAACGCTCACTGTTTTGGTTTTATAATAAGGCGATGGCAATTCAACGCCATCTGCTATATATACACTGAGATTCTTTGGTGCATTATGAATCTCTACCTCTGCGGTATAACCACTAAAAACTGTCGCACAACCGGATATTAGTATCGAAATAAGTATTGAGAAAAGAATCAAACTATACGATCGCATAATTCACTCCTTGTCTTTTAGTATGCGACAACCGCCTAACGGACTGGCGCTAAGTTTACCCCGAAATTATTTTGTTTGGGGCTACGGCGTTGATAACTTTCAATTTGCACCCAGCGAAACAAGTTCATTGTACTAACTTTCAAATTAAAACAAAACCTATGCACGCCATGTGCCGCTTTACGGCATCCCGTACAGCGGGACTTAACGTACTCAACTGGCAACCGTCAACTTGTTGAGCCTCTGTTGCGAAACCCCGCGTTCCTTCGCGGGGAGCGCCTGGTTAGGGCGCAATTTTAGTCTTGAAGATTGAACATTTTTTTTATCTCACTATAAGACGAATTACCTTGAATAATCTTCGGTAAATAAACATTGTTAGCAGGAATAACAATTAATCTAATAATGTAAGAAGTGTCACCATTAAGGAATAGAATTAATTCGCGGCGAGCATCAAAACCAAAATTTGTTCTCACATCAATATCTAACCATTGATGATCTCTGAAAGAATATGTGATAGAAAGCGTTGGATTATGCGGCTCTGTATATGGCAATGCAAACAATGCAGATGTGCTCGATTCCATATAGAGTAGTACTGCGGCCCCACTGCTTATTGTATTTGCTATTGTCGAATTAGAGAACGATTTATAATAAATTGTCGTATCGTCACCATCTGTTATTAGATCATAAGCAGTAAATGAAAAAGTATACATATTTACATTGCTTGGACCAGCAGGACCAACGGGCCCAGCGTCTCCTTTACATCCATTTAGTATAGAAATAGTCAAGCCTATACAAAATATTACTGTCCAAGAAAAATAAATGCGATAAGAATTACGATTGTATCGGTTTTCCATAATTTTATCCTTTATTAAATGATTATGAAATAAATTTTGCCGCCTAACGGATCGGCGCTCCGCCAAAAAGACGGTAGACAAGTAAGTCCCGATTCGATCTTCGATCGAATCGAGGATCCCGTACAGCGGGACTGCCGCATTGATAGGGTTCAAATTGTACTACACTAACCAAGTTCCATATAATTCGATTCAAAAAGCTTTATACACCGATTGGTTTCATTTGAAACGTCATAACAGCTCCGACTGGGTGTGTAAGGAGGTTGCCATTATAATCTCTATCGACGAATAGAAGGTTGAGATTAGTGAAGGTTTTCAGAATGTACATAATATTCTCAAATTCACTTATCGGATATTCAATGACAATTACGCCGTTGCCATCGATATATCCACCGCGCATATTTTCTCTGGTCTCATAAAAGCAAATAACCCCGACAAATTTACCGTCTTTGTAACAATCAATACATGTCATTCCGGCACGCCATGGCGACGAGAGATTTCCGGTGACGTTGTTGCTGTAGACCACATTATATTTGTTAAACTCAGCACCATATTCACCATTGTGGACCATGACAGGTAAAGGACTGGTCGGCGCTTCGACATTTTTAATTTTTTCTGTGCTGAATCCAGTTTTAACAATTTGTTTTACTTTTTTACTCATTGTTCTCTCCTTGATAAAGTGTGTTTAACTGTTTGTTGCATTACTAGAGCCCTGATGTATGGTGGCTATCAGATTAATTTTTCTTCGCCTGCAATCCATATCACGTTTCAATCGAGCAATTTCTGCGATACAGTCCTATCGTTCTTTCGGCCAGTGAGCGCCTTCGGCACCATCCCGCTGCTTTGCGCGTTGTTTGCTTGCCCGCCGTTACACTCTGGCAGGCGGGCATCTCGCTGTTTTCCAAGCGGGATTGCGGGGAGTGCCTGGTTAGGCCCAATTGTTCATATCTATTCTTTTATCTCAATTGATTTCCACTGTCCAGATACCGCTGCTAACATTAACCATGGCTCAATGATCATTGAAATCAAACAATGAGCAATTATACATGGTCCAATATTTCTTTGTCCAATCACATAAACAATCGCCAGAGATAATCCTAATACTATAGTCGCTAAAGCTGCTCCTAATCCAATCTTTCTATTACGTCCAAAGCTACTCCAGCCTGTATGAGCAAATCCAAATGCGGCTCCTGATATTAATATTTGAAAAACAATCCCTATTCCGTGATTCATAGAGAAATCCATTAACCATCGCCTAAAAATAAGTTCCTCAATAATCCCTGCTACCAATCCAGAAAATAATCCAATCAATTTAAAAAAGGATATTTCTCTTTGCAATTTATGGACTAACGGTATAGCTTTAAAAGTATAGAATATGTATCCAATCACAATTAACAGTGCAACTATCCATGAATACCAAGGAGCTAATGAATCCAGAGTAAGTCCTAAATTTTGAAAGAAGGGATTTTTAAATCCAATCATTACATTCTGAACTATTGGACTGAACATTATTAATGAAATGATAATTAAAATGATGGCCGTTTTTCTTCTATAATTCATATCTTTTGTCTTTCGATTTTATAAGTTGTTTGTCTTTCATACAATTGGGCCTAACGGACCGGCGCTCCGCCAAAAGACGGCGGACAAGTAAGTCCCGATTCGATCCTCGATCGAATCGAGGATCCCGTACAGCGGGACTGCGGCGCTGATAACTTTCAACATGCACCCAACGAAGTGAGTTCATGCTGAAAAGTTTATTATTAAGAACCAAAACCTATACTCGCCATGTGCCGCTTTACGGCATCCCGTACAGCGGGACTTAACGTACTCAGCTGGCAACCGTCAGCTTGAGCGCCTGGTTAGGGCGCATTTTATTTTAATAATAAATAGACTCAGTTGTATTGTAGTCATCTTGTGAGTAGATAGAGCTGTTTATGTGTTTCAAACGATCATCTTCCCATATTCTTTTGTAAGCACGAATATATATTAGAATAGCTTCTGTTCCACTTGATGTACGAAACTCCATATCCATATCCACACCAAAGAGATAGATGTGATGAGCTTTTAGGATATTGGAAATTATTTCCATTAATTCATCGATTTCATTTATGTCTATCGGATATCTTTGATAAATATCATTTGGATTATTAAAGAACGTCGCATCCGCATGGGCAAGGTTTTTATCGCGTCTAGCTTCAATCCGCTTGATAATATCGCTCTTCTCATCTAGTTGTTTTTTATGCTCTTGAATTAGTGGTTTATATTGATTTACACTAATATTGGGATTATCTCTAAGTTGAATATCCATTTGTGGTATGATAGCATTTGCATTTTCTTCTGATTTTAAAAGAAAATCAAATAATGATTTTTCCTCACGTTTTGAGAGAAGAATGCAGAGTTCGATTAGGATTGTCCTTTGAAAACTATAAGATAAAAGTCCGAATAAATGTGATCCAACTTCTATCGCTTCAACTCGTTTTGGGGATTCCCAATCTTTGAGAACTTTTAATTGATTATCCAGATTTTTGATATAGAAAAAACGTCCGATGAGTATGTTGAGATACTCACTTAATTCTTCTTTAGGATTTTTCATAAGCTATTCAATAATATTCTGCCCACAAAATGCGCCCTAACGGACTGCGGCTAAGTGGCGCCTCACATTGATATGTTCCGCGCCATGGCGTACAGCGCCACTGCGGCACTGCAAATTTGCAACATGCACCCGACGAAACAAGTTCATTGTACATACTTTCAAATTAAAATAAAACATCTGCACGCCATGAATTTTGCACCCAGCTCATTCCGTCAGCTTGAGCGCCTGGCTAGGCGGCAAGTATAAATATCCCTTATTCAATCCATCGAGCAACTTTTGAATCCGTTCCAGTAACGCCAGGAATTTCCACAATCTTATCAATAACGGCATCCATCAAGCCTATATCATTTCCTTCAACTATTGCAATTGCATCTGGTGTTCCGAGAAGCGCATCTGCTTGAATTACACCATTAATCTTCCGAATTGCTTGCACTACCTTTCGTGGTTGATTGGTAGTAATGAAAACATATGCCCAGACTTTCATTCAACTATCCCTTTCTCACTTTGCCACCTAACGGATGGCAACTAAGCTGCGGCGTTGATATACCGCAAGTTGCTGAATGCAAACCAAGTTTATTATAAAATCTTTCAATCAATAATCCCCCAAACGCCATGTTTAATGAACCAATGCTCTAACCGTCAGCTTGAGTTGCTGGTTAGGTTGCCGTTGATCATTATTTGAGTAATATGAGTTTTTTAGTTTCTGCAAATGAACCAGCTTGTAGACGATAGAAATAAATACCACTGGGCATATTTGCTGCATTCCATTGGCGAGAGTAATTTCCCACTTGCATTTCTTCTGATAGAAGTGTTGCCACCTCTCTTCCGATTAGATCAAACACTTTCAGTGATACGAATGACCGCGATGGTAGAGTAAAAGAAATAGTTGTCGATGGATTGAAAGGATTTGGATAGTTTTGATCTAAATGGAAACCTTGCAACCGACCATAGTCTATGTGGTTTTCTACTCCAGTAATAATACTACTTCGTAGTGCGTGATGAATACTATACCAGTCTAAACACGTGCAATTATCATGAGCATCAAATGATATCTGCCCTATCCCCTGTTTAAGTGTAAAGATATATGTTCCCGGCCACTCAGCCGTCACAATTGTTGCAATACTATCAAAATTAACATTACAATATCGATAAACAAGAGCAGTATCTGGGAAAGTTTGAGTTAAAGGAAAAACAGAATATCTAACAACGGTAACAGTATCAGTACGATAGAGGCGGTGACGGCCAGAATGTAATTCTATTAAATTAAATGTATCTACTGAAATAGAAGGAGATGAGCTTGTATTGTAATTGTAAATATAATAAAGACTTTTTGTCTCCTGTACCTTCCAAAGAGTTGAATCAAGTGTACTTGTTTTGTCGATAATTCGTACTGTTACAGTACCACTATCGCATCCTCGAAACTGTGGCGAATAGCCATTATAATCCTCATAGTCCCAAAAGTAATTATAAGTCCACTGATTCCCTATGGCAAGAGGAAACACATCAGCAAGAGAATCTGCTGTCGTCATAGTTCGTATTAGGTTTGAATTTTGTCCAAAGCTCACAGTAATGAAGAGTGTCATAAAAAAGTATAATTTGATCATGATATACCTCCTTATTTAAATATTGAGCAATATTTTTTCGGCAAACTAATGGATGGGTGCTAAGTGGCGCCTCACATTGATATGTTCCGCGCCATGGCGTACAGCGCCACTGCGGCGCTGATAATTTTCGTATTGCAACCAACGAAGCGAGTTCACGCTGATTCTTTCAATTTTGTACAGATCTATACGCGCAATGTAAATTGCACCCACGCTCATTCCGTCAGCTTGAACGCCTGGTTATACCGCTTGCATTTATTATTTTTTAATTATTAGTTGACGATCACCTTGGTTTATTCTTAACGTATGGCCAAACAACGCAACCACGCGATGATCACTTGGTAAACGACTTAATTTATACTTACACCAGCGCGTGGTTGAGCCTGGCTTTTCTCCTCTTGCAAATTATAGCGTCGTTGTTTGGCTTGTTATGCCTTGTTTTAATTTCTTAATAAGTATTTAATATTTTTAGGATTTTCTCCAACACGCCTAATAGCATAGGCCCACCAATCTTTTCCATAGGGTAAATATAATCTTAGTTTATATCCCTCTTTAACAAGTTTTTTTTGATAGTCAATTCTTACTCCATATAACATCTCAAACTCATATTCATATTTTGCCCAATTATTTTCTGATGCAATTCTATTAATCTTGTCGACCATTTGGTCATCATGAGTAGCAAATATCGGATAAAATCCACTTTTCTTTGCTTCAGGGGACAACATCATTTTTGATTGATTATAAAAAGCTTGATTTATTTCTTTTTTCGAAGTAAGTGCAATCTTACGATTTTCGGCAAATGCTCCCTTGACAAGCCTTACACTCCCTCCATTACTAATGGTTTTTTGAAGGTCTTTTTCTGTTCGATGCAAATATGCTTGTAGGGTCAATCCGATTGGTAAATCTTTTTTTATTAGCTGGTTATAAAAAGTAATAGTGTCTTCACAAACAGATCCATCTTCCATATCAATCATTAAAAAACATTTATTCGACTTTTTATGTTTATCTGTCGTATTTTCCTTAATTTTTTCGGCAAGCTTCGTAAGATTAAAGAAACAAATGGTTTTATCTATCTGAAGTCCGACTTGTGTCGGGTCAACTGAAATGTGAATATCCAGTCCACTTCTCGATAACATTTCCGAAATTTTTAATAATGAATCCATCGTTTTGTCAACGACTTTCAGATCACTCACATATTCTCCCAAATAAAATAAGGATGTATAAACATTTTCGCTTATTAAGCTCTTATCCTTGTTTAAGGCTTCTGTTTCATCCTTTCCACCTACAAATTTTGATGCAAGTTGACTAAGCTTTTTTCTTGATTGAAAAAATGATTTAATCTTCTCATTTCTTGCCAAATAAATCATCAGTTTTTGCCACATAGTCTTTAAGTTTCCTTGTGTTGTGTTAATATAAAGCATAACTTCTATAAAAGCGCAAGCGGTATAACGGACCGGCACTAAGCTGCGGCAATGATAACCCGCAAGTTGCTGAAAACGAAACAAGTTCATGCTGAAAAGTTTATTATTAAATATCTGAACCTCTATTTGCCATGCGTAACGTACCAACGCTCATTCCGTCAGCTTGAGTTGCTGGTTAGGTGGCGTACTCATACTGTTATGGCTTGAGTGGCAAGCCATTCGCAAAAAGTTGTATGTACCTTGCTACCTGGATCTAAAAAATCCATGTGTCCTTCATCAGGCAACTCAACAAACTCAACACAATCGCCGGACGCTTGCGCAGCAGCAGCGTAACTCCGGGAAAGGTTGATTGGTAGCTCTTTGTCTTTAGCACCGTGAATAATCAGCTGCCTTACACCGAGGGGCAACAATTCAATTGGTGACGCGGCTGCATAGCGATCTGGATATTGACTAGGCGGACCACCTAGAAATTCATTGACTGCACCTTTTCCTGTGTTGAGCTTACACAGGCGCGCAAGATCGGTAATCGCCGCTAGACCAGCAGCAGCAATAGGATGGACGCGAACCAGTGAAGAAATATTTGCTGGCTTATTTCGTGCTGCGACCCATAATGCAAGATGACCACCTGCAGAATGACCAGCAACTATGACACGGTTCAAATCAAGTTCGATCCCATCATTCACAAGCGTCGCAAGGTGATCTATCGCTGATACAACATCGTGAAGAGTTCCTGGCCAACCGCCTCCTGGGGCGCCCAGTCTTCGATATTCAACATTCCAAACCGCATATCCTCGGGCTGCTAGGTCTTTTGCCATAGCGGTAAGCTCATCTCGACCGTATGGCATTCTCCAAAAACCACCATGAAGGAGGCACAGAACAGGTGGCCGCGATACTTGAGGTAAATACAAATCACCCTCTTGGCTGGTTAATGAGCCATATTTATATGTGCAAACTGTGTATGGCTGAGATATGTTCAGCATATGTACAAACTTCTAATTAATTGCACGCCACCTAACGGACCGGCGCTAAGTGGCGCCTCACATTGATATGTTCCGCGCCATGGCGTACAGCGCCACTGCGGCGCTGATAACTTTCAATATTCACAAAACGAAACGAGTTTACGCTCATAACCAAATTAATCTGCACTCAACCAACGAGAGACTGAAAAGCTACTAATAAAAACCTAAACCCACCATTAGCCATGTAAATTGCACCCACGCTCATTCCGTCAGCTTGAGCGCCTCGTATGTTGAGTCTGTTATAATTATTTTTGTATCCTGGTCCATTGGCAAAGTCATAGGAGAGATAGGAGCGTCTAGATATCTTCCTGAGAGAAGAATATCGTTA